>NZ_BJDW01000017.1 GCF_005405345.1 Enterococcus viikkiensis
TGTGTAATCAAAAAAATAAGAACGTTAGAAACCCTTATATATCAAGGGTTCAACGTTCTTTAAGGAAGCGGGTGACGAGAATCGAACTCGCGACGGAAGCTTGGGAAGCTTCTGTTTTACCACTAAACTACACCCGCATAGTACAATAGAGAGTATAACGCTTTTTATTAAATCTAACAACCATTTATCCCAAACAATACAATTGACAATTTAACCAATACTGACTATCTTACAGATAAATAGAATCGTTCTTTCAGATCGGTTTATAAAGGAGTCTTACCCATGGAAACTTTAGCAGCCTTTCAAGAGGCTTTTAAAGACGAAGCCAACACAATCGTCTTCATCTCTTCAGAAACATGTAGCATTTGTCACGTAGATGAGCCCAGGGCACGCAAACTTGCGCAGGAATTTGAGATTCCCTATTATCACTTGGACATTATGCAAGAACCGGAATTGGCTGGCTTTTTTGAAGTCTTAACCGTTCCAGCCGTTCTAGTCTACCATGAAGGTAAAGAGATCGCTCGTCAAGCGCGCTTTATTGATTTTCATTCATTGGAAAAATTATTGCAGCAGCTGCCGAAACAATCAGAAGAAATCGATTATCAAGCCCTATTTAAATAATGTATTAACAAATAAAAAGACTGAGTCAAGGCTCAGTCTTTTTATTTGTTGTCTGTATTATGGTGCAAGAAATAGATCAATGTTTGTAATTCATTGGTTAGATCGACACTTTGGATAATAATATTATCGGGTGCTGTCAAACGAGCGGCTGTAAAGTTTAAGATACCTTTGATACCGGCAGCCACCAATTGATCCACCACTTGTTGCGCTTGTTGGGCTGGTAATGTCAAAATAGCAATCTCAATTTGTTGTAATTTGATTTGCTCCACCATATTGTCCAACGGATAAACAGGAATACCGTCCACAATGCGGCCAACGATATCCTCTTTGATATCAAAGGCACAGCTAACACGAATGCTATTGCTTTGGTGGAATTTAAATTTTAACAAGGCACTCCCTAAGTTACCGACACCGACTAAAGCCACGTTGGTTAATTGGTCGTCGTTCAAAATTTTTCCAAAGAAATGCATCAAATCTTCTACGTCGTACCCATATCCACGTTTTCCAAGTTCACCGAAATAAGAGAAATCACGGCGGATCGTCGCGCTATCTACTTGGATTGCCTCACTTAACTCAGTTGATGACACTTTCGTTTTGCCAGCGTTATTCAATATACGTAAATACCGATAGTACAACGGTAGTCGTTTGACAGTTGCTTTTGGGATTGAATGTTCTTTCACAATAACTCTCCTTTTACAAAAAATTTCGTAAATGTTGATTACTGAACTATAATAGCAAGAATGTTAGGTAAATTGCAACGCTCTTGCTCAAAATTTGTGAAAAAAATCACGATATAATAAAAATGACTGCTTCAATCGCGTCACTTTTTAAAATATGGTAGACTGAAGCTATTCGGAAAAATAAATTTAAGGAAGAAAATAAATGATTTTATTACAAGCAAATCAAATCGCCCGCTATTTTGGTGCGGATACATTATTTGAAAATATTCATCTGGAAATCGCCAGTAAAGGTCGTATCGGCTTAGTTGGCCGCAACGGTGCTGGAAAGTCGACTTTGTTGAAGATTATCGCAGACATCGAAGCTCCTGATGCTGGTCAAATCATTAAAAATAAGCAAGCAACCTTAGGCTATTTGGCGCAAGATACTGGATTGGATTCGAATGAAACTGTCTGGAACGAGATGTTGAAGGCGTTTGAAGGCGTTCGTAAGATGGAAGCACGAATGCGTGAAGTGGAGGTTGCAATCGGTGAGACCCCGGAAAGTGAGAACCGTTATGCTTCTTTATTGAAGGAATACGATCAGTTACAACATGATTTTAATGATCAAAATGGCTATGGGTATGAAAATGAAATCCGTAGTGTTTTGCACGGATTTAAGTTTGATGAAAGCTTTTATGACAAAGAAATCAGCACCTTATCCGGCGGCCAAAAAACCCGTTTAGCCCTTGCCCGGATGCTGCTGGTACGACCTGATATCTTGATTCTCGATGAACCAACGAACCATTTAGACATTGAAACATTGGCTTGGCTAGAGGATTATTTGCAAAGCTATTCCGGTGCTCTATTAATCGTCTCTCATGACCGATATTTCTTAGATCGGGTCGTAAATGAAATCTATGAAATTTCTCGCCATAAGATTCGCCATTATACAGGGAACTACTCTCGTTACCTTGATTTAAAAGCTGCGCAATTAGCGAGTGACTGGAAAGCCTATGAAAAGCAGCAAACCGAGATTGACAAACTTGAAGATTTTGTTGCTCGTAATCTTGTTCGGGCTTCCACCACCAAGCGAGCCCAAAGCCGACGAAAAACGTTGGAAAAAATGGATCGGCTGGATCGGCCTGATGGCAAAGAAAAATCGGCTACGTTTATGTTTGACATCGACAAAGTTTCCGGCAATGTCGTTTTACAAGTGGAAGAAGCGGCGATTGGCTATGCCGAAACATTGGCTGAACCGATTGATCTAGATGTACGCCGCGAAGACGCCATTGCGCTAGTTGGACCGAACGGAATCGGCAAATCAACCTTGTTGAAATCTTTAATTGGACAGCTTCCCTTCATTAAAGGCGAGCCTCACTTTGGGACCAATGTCTCCATCGGCTATTACGATCAAGGCCAAGCCGATCTGGATGGCAATAAAACGATTTTAGCCGAGTTGTGGGATGAACATCCAACCACACCGGAAAAAGATATTCGCTCTGTCTTAGGTGGCTTTCTTTTTAGTGGTGAGGACGTAGAAAAGACGATTCCTTTATTAAGCGGTGGTGAAAAAGCTCGTGTGGCATTAGCCAAGCTTTCGATGAACAAAGAAAATTTTTTGATTCTTGATGAACCAACAAACCATTTAGATATCGACAATAAAGAAGTGTTGGAAAATGCCTTGATTGATTATCAAGGTACGCTGTTGTTCGTTTCTCATGACCGCTACTTTATCAATCGGATCGCCAATAAAGTCATCGAGCTTTCACCAGAAGGTAGCAAACTGTATCTAGGCGATTATGATTATTATTTGGAGAAGAAACGAGAAGAAGAAGAATTAGCGGAGCTTTTAGCAAAAGAGGAAACGCCAGTTGCTGAACCAAAGAAAAAATTCTATCAAGACAAAGAACAGCAAAAATTAATTCGTAGTTTAAAACGTAAGATCGAAGCCATTGAAGAAAATTTATCCAACTTGGATGAAAAGATTGATCTGCTGGAAACACAGATGAGCCAGTCGGATATCTTGAATAATCATGTCCAACTGCTGGAATTGACTAATGAGCTTGAAGCAAAGAAAGCTGAGCAGGAAGAACAATTAGCCAGTTGGGAAGAGCTGAGTATGGAATTAGAAGAATTCGAATAATTTACAACTTTTGACCGATGACACCGCCCTCCTTTTTCGCTTTAATGAAGGAGTGGAGGTGTTTTTTTATGATACGGCGAAGACGTCCGGTTTCAATTTTTCTAGGATCTATTTTAATCATGGCAAGTTTAGGTATCTTTGCCATGCGCTTTTTAAATATAAATAGCAATGCTGACAGCCAGCAAGATTTCTCAGAAACAGCCAATCAGTACTTGCAAGAACATGGACAAGATTTCCCGCTGCTGCTCCAAACCGACCCTCGCTGGAAGGACACCGTCTATGGCAATGGATCGGATGAAAACAACTTGGCGATGAATGGATGTGCTATTACCTCTTTAGCTATGATCTTATCTTATTCGGAGCATCGAACCGTTTATCCCACCGAAGTGTTGCAGTGGAGCGGCAATCGTTACTATCAAACCGGACAAGGAACAGCCTGGTCTATCTTCCCTGCTTTTGCTCATAATTATGGGCTAACGATGAACGAGCTTGGAAAAAATCAGACGACGATTCAACAACATCTGAATCAAAACCAACCGATTGTAATTTCCGTTAAACCCGGCGAATTTACCGATGTGGGTCACATTATGGTCATAAAAAAAGATATTCAAAGTGATCAACTCATCATTTATGATCCTAACGATAGTCCATTAAAAGGACATTATCGACAAAAATATTCATTAGACCATTTAATGCCTCAACTGGCAAATGCTTGGGCATACACAAAATAGAGCGGACGCAAATGCGTCCGCTCTATTTTGTGGGGGTCTGCTTTTACAGAGGAAAAAGATATTTTTTAGGGTAACTCCATCATAAAGGATAGATTTGAAAAAGCAGTGAGCTTTTTTAGCTAAAGATAGAATAATTTATGGCGAAAGTATGAAGCTGATTCCTTTTTTTAGCTTTAAGAGTACATACCTAAAGCGTTTATAAAAATATAAACGATTCATTTACTATTTATTATTGTTATTAAGTTAGAATTTCGATTGATTGCATCAGCAACCCACTAAATTATATGCGTTATCTTAAAAATAACCTTAGCTAATTAATGTAAAAAGTACTAAAAAAAGGTTTACATATTTTGATTTAACAGGTATATTGTGGGTGTAAACTTTAAAGTATTTTTTACTTAAAGAGGAGGATTTTTATGTCAATCAACATAGACTCACAAGAATATTTAGACAAGATCGATGCGTGGTGGCGAACAGCCAACTATATTTCTGTTGCACAAATGTATTTGAAGGATAACCCCTTACTACGTCGGCCGTTGCAAAAAGAAGATTTAAAAACTCATCCAATCGGCCACTGGGGAACAATTGCCGGTCAAAATTTCCTTTATGCTCATTTAAATCGGGTTATTAATAAATATGACTTAAATATGTTTTATATTGAAGGTCCTGGCCACGGCGGACAAGTCATGGTTTCAAATTCCTATATCGATGGAAGCTACACTGAAATTTATCCTGAAGTAACTGAAGATGAAGCCGGCTTGAAACGTCTATTCAAAATGTTCTCATTTCCTGGCGGGATCGCTTCACATGCGGCACCTGAAACACCTGGATCCATCCACGAAGGCGGCGAATTAGGCTATTCCCTTTCTCATGCTACCGGTGCAATCTTAGATAATCCAGACGTGATCGCTGCAACGGTCGTTGGTGATGGTGAATCAGAAACAGGACCATTAGCCGCTGGTTGGTTCTCAAATACGTTCATTAACCCTGTAAATGATGGGGCTGTCTTACCGATTCTTTACTTAAATGGCGGGAAAATTTCAAATCCAACCATCCTTTCACGTAAAAGTGATGAAGATTTGACCAAATATTTTGAAGGAATGGGCTGGAAACCTTACTTTGTTGAAGGCAACGATCCTAAAAAAGTTCATCCATTAATGGCAAAAACGTTAGATACAGTCATCGAAGAAATCAAAACAATTCAAACCGAAGCACGTAAAGGCAAAGCTGAAGATGCAGAAATGCCTCATTGGCCAGTGATTCTTTACCGCACACCAAAAGGTTGGACTGGTCCTGAAACATGGGATGACGATCAAATTGCCGGAACTTTCCGTGCCCATCAAGTTCCAATCCCTGTTGATTCCGAACATATGGAGCACGCAGATAAATTAGTAGCCTGGCTGAAATCTTATCGTCCAGAAGAATTATTTGATAAAAACGGGAGAGTTGTCGATGAAGTCAAAGAACTTTCTCCAAAAGGCGAACATCGGATGTCAACGAACCCTATTACCAACGGCGGAATTGATCCAAAACCTATAAATATGCCGGATTGGAAAGCTTTAGCCATCGATACTTCTATGCCTGGAGCTGTCGTTGCTCAAGACATGATCGTCTTTGGTGGACAAGCCCGCGATATGATTAAAAACAATCCAAACAACTTCCGGATTTTTGGACCAGATGAAACCAAATCAAACCGTTTGAACAAGGTCTTCGAAGTAACGGATCGTCAATGGATGGAACCGAAAAACAGTACAGATGAATGGCAATCTTCTGTCGGCCGCGTGATTGACGGACAATTGTCCGAACATCAAGCAGAAGGCTTCTTAGAAGGCTATGTCTTAACAGGCCGTCACGGCTTCTTTGCCAGCTACGAATCATTCTTGCGTGTAGTGGATTCAATGTTAACTCAACATTTCAAATGGATGCGTAAAGCCAGCGCCCATTCATGGCGCAAGCACTACCCTTCATTGAATGTGATCTCAACATCGACTGTTTTCCAACAAGACCATAACGGGTATACCCACCAAGATCCTGGTGTATTGACTCACTTGGCTGAGAAAAAACCAGAATTTATTCGTGAATATTTGCCAGCAGATGCCAATAGCTTAATGGCCGTCATGGATAAAGCAATGCAAGACGAACAAGTCATCAATTTGATTGTTTCAAGTAAGCATCCACGTCCACAGTTCTATTCGGTTGAAGAAGCTGAAGAATTAGTCGATAAAGGCTTGAAAGTCATCGATTGGGCCAGCACCGATGGTGATAGTGAACCCGATTTAGTCATTGCAGCAGCTGGAACAGAACCTAACTTGGAAGCTTTAGCCGCTGTAAGCATCCTTAATAACGAATTTCCTGAGCTAAAAATTCGTTTCATCAATGTTGTCGATATCTTGAAGCTTCGTCATCCAAACATTGATCCTCGCGGATTAAGCGATGAAGAATTCGATGAGTTGTTTACGACAGATAAACCAGTCGTCTTTGCCTTCCATGGCTATGAAAATATGATTCGTGATATCTTCTTTGATCGTCACAACCATAACCTTAAAATTCATGGTTATCGTGAAAATGGTGACATAACTACACCATTTGATATGCGTGTCTTTAGTGAGTTGGATCGTTTCCATTTAGCACAAGATGCTGCCAACGCTGTCTTTGGCGAAAAAGCCGCAGAATTTGCAGAAACAATGGATAAAACCTTACAAACCCATCACGATTTCATTCGTTCAGAAGGAAAGGATCTTCCTTTAGTTGATGATTGGCAATGGGCACCACTAAATAAATAAAACTATACAAGAAGTCCCTAGAGCGAATTTTGCTCTAGGGACTTCTTTGTGTATTATAACTTATTGATTTTTTCTACTAAGGATTGGAGGATCTGATTCATTTTGACACCATTATCTTCCATAATCACTTTTTCAGACAAAATGAAGGAACCACCAATGCCTACAACATTTGGATTTTCAATGTATTCTAGAAAATTCTCTTCGTTGATCCCACCGGTTGGTAAAAATTTAATATCATAGAAAGGTCCGCTTAGCGCATTGATCGCTTTCAAACCACCATAAATATCTGCAGGAAAAAACTTAACTGTTTTTATTCCATAACTTGCGGCCTGCTGAATATCCGTTGGTGTTGCCGTTCCAGGAAAAATTGGGATTTCTTGCTCTAAACAATACTCGATTACTTCAGGTACCACAGATGGAGAAACAATAAAAGTTGCACCATTTTCAATTGCAATTTTTACTTCCTTCAATGTCCGAACAGTTCCTGCTCCTACTAATAATTTTCCGGAAGCAGACAATTGTTTGATGGCTTCACCGGCTAATTTGCTGCGAAACGTCACTTCAATCAAAGGCACGTGATTTTCTACTAAAATTTCCTCAACTTTAGGTATATAGCTTAAGTCAGTGGCAGTATAAAGAGGTAATAACTTCACTTCTTCTAGTGTTTGATAAACATTTTGCGACATTTTATTCTCTCACTTTCTGGCTTTTGCTTTAGTGATCGCTTCGTGTAGGCCTTGCATATAAGTGATTCCCATCGCGCGGTCATACAATCCGTAACCAGGCCTTGCAACTTCTCCCCACAGTGTACGACCGTGATCCGGACGAATCACGCCATCAAAACCAACCTCGATTAAGGCTTCCATTATTGCGTACATATCTAAAGAGCCTTCCGTTGACAAATGCGCTGTTTCTTTAAATTTACGTTCACCTAAAAATTCTACATTACGGAAATGAACGAAATTGATCCGGTTACCTACTTCATGAATGATCTTCACCATATCATTATTGGGGTCCGCTCCTAAGGCACCTGTACAAAGTGTGATCCCGTTGTAAGGAGAGTCCACCATACTAGTGATTCGTTTCAAGTCTGAAAGATTCTTTGTAATTCGTGGGAAGCCAAAAATTTCCCAAGGTGGATCATCCGGATGAATCCCCATTTTGACATCCGTTTCTTCACAAACCGGGATAATTCTTTCCAAAAAATACTTTAAATTTTCAAATAAAACATCTTCGGTAACACCTTCATACATCTCAACTAATGAATTGAATTTATTCAGACGCTCTTCTTCCCAGCCAGAAAGCTGGAAACCTTTTGATTGGCTGCTGATTAACTTGTACATATCTCCTGGTTCCATATTATCTACCACGGCTTGATCATACAATAGCGCCAAACTACCATCTTCATTTTCATAATTCAAGGTTGTTTTGGCCCAACCAAAAATTGGTTTAAAGCTGTAGCAAATCAAATGAACGCCGCACTCCGCTAAATTGCGGATAGTTTGAATATAATTGTCAATGTAGTGATCGCGTTCTGAGGTACCTGCTTTGATCGCATCATGAATCGCGACACTTTCAATCCCTAGTAATTCGATTTTTTCTTTTTCGATCGAATCCTTTAATTCCTGGATCTCTGCAACTTCCCAGACATCGCCTGGAAGTTTGTTTAATAACGTTCCAACAATCCCATTAATTCCGGGAATTTGTCGGATATCATTTGCTGTAATGGAGTCACCTTGCTCTCCATACCACCTAAAGCCCCACTTCATTTATCCAGCCTCCTGTTTGTTTAAAAATCATCCTCATCGTCTTCACCTTCAGCAACCTCCGAAATATGCCAACTGCTTAAGCTGCCTGCTCCTTGAGCAACAACTGCTTCCGCAATTTCTTCTACCGGTGTACTTAAAATCTGGTGATTGATCGTTTCTAACAACATTGGCAGATTCACACCACCGATGACATACACTTTTTCTTGCACTTTGCTGTCTAACTCATTGGTAACTAAAACAGCTTGATTATAAGGACTTGCGCTGACTAAATCCGTCAAAACCATCACACCAGCGTCTTGATTTACTTCATTAATCGCGTTTTTGATCTTTCCACCTAAAGCTTGAACATCGTCTCCTGCATTTAGATTGACGGTTACGATATTATTTGTTTCTCCTATGATGACTTCTGCAGCATCTTTCAAGCCATCACTTAATTTTCCATGTGTTGCAATTACGATTCCTAACATAGCGGCCCTCCTGATTTTTTATTGCAGCAAATCCGCAACCAGAGAAACATTTTCCATATTGATTTTTTTCTCTTTTAAATCAGCTTTCGCGAGATAAAAAGATTGATCCTTCTGGTCGATTCGCGCACTGAAAAGATAGCTGACTTTTTCATTTGATGCATGATACGTTACTTTTTCATGATCCATCTTGGTATTTGGGAACTTGCCCACTAAATGCAGCGGTGCCGAAGCGCCCACACTGTCCAAATAATAAATCTTGCAGCTGCCTTTGACTTGGCTTTGCAATTCTTCAAGTCCCGCATTCCCATAACTGCCTTCATCTAAAAAGGCATAGGCAACCGTTCCTTGATTATTTTCTGCAATCATTTTTAACATCGCTAAAATCGATGATGTATTCCGCACCAGTGTTTTTCGAGTAGATAATCCTTTCGTTATTTTCCCAAATAGAGCAAAATAACCGGCATAAATCGCCACTATTAAAAGGGTACTCAAAGAATTAAATTGAAAAGAATCTGGAGAAATACGCATATAGACCACTGTCCCTAGAGCACCTATAGCAATTGTCACCAGTGTACTCAGCAAAATAAAAGTGGTCGTTTTCTTCGCCTGGTCTTTCCGATCAAATAAATGATACGAACCGATGCTTTCAGGAGGTGTGTCATAGCTCGTACAAATGACGCGATTGGCCTTCTTAAGATTTCCTACATAGACGTTTCTTGCCGCGTATTTCTTTTGCTGGTTGTATTCTACTACGCGTATATCTTCACGTAATTTTGCAATGTCTGTCACTAGCGCTGTTAGAAATCTTTTTTTACTCTTTTCGGTACGCCGCAAGCGATAGATATATTGGTAACGAAACAACCAATCTTTAAATACCTCTGTCTGATCCAACGATTTCTCCTCCTGTTTTTATCGGTTTGGGTTAATTGATCTTAAAGCCCAAATTGTTTCAAGACATCATTTAAACTTGATTTTGGTGCGGATGGCGTCGCTTGGAAATAAATATCCTCTACACCATAGTTTTCATTCATATCTTTTAGTCTTTCCGCATCCTCTTTATTAAGATAAACTGATTTAGTTACCAGTAAATCCTTCTCAGGATCTTTTTGCGCAATCCCGCCAATGTTTAATTCCTTCATCGGTACCCCATGTTTCACTAAGTCATAGATAACACCTACTGTTTTGGTGATTAAGATGCAGTTATATTCTTTAAAATTAAATTCATCCCAATAAAACTTTGCTTTTTCCGGTGTGATCACGATTGTTTTTTGCCCTGTCCGTCCACCTGCATTCTTGTACAATTCACGCATAAATTTATCTTTTGCCACCACTTCATCTACTACAAAGATTGAATTTACGCCACTTTTTTGTGAAAGAGTCATCATTACTTGTCCATGAATCAAACGCTCATCTACTCGAGCTAAGTTAATTACGCCCATCTTAAACACTTCCTTCTATTTTTTATAAAATTCCAACTCCGGCTAGAATAATTAAAATCAAGGTTAGCCAAAGCAAGGCCTGCGTAACCTTTAATCCTTTTTTCGTATAGAACCAATAGACACCCATAACGACTGCCAAAGGTAAAATTCCTGGAACAATCTGATCAAGAATTTCTTGAATAACGAATTTCCGGCCTGAGATTGCAAACTTCAAAGTAGATTCTACTTTGACATAATTGCCGGCCAAAATACCCATCATGAATAAACCAAGAACTGACAGTGCTTCGATTGCAGTTTGAACGCCAGTACTTTGCATCAGACCTGTTGCGTTACGTCCCATTGTGAACGATTGTCTCGCAAAGAAGACTCCTAAAGCTGCTTGGTAAATGGCAAAGCAGACAAATGGGAACAAGGCCCCTAATGCACTTCCTTGTTGTGCCCATGGAACAGCGATCGCAATAAAGATATATTGAACCGTTCCTGAGTCGATGGCATCACCAATTCCAGCTAACGCTCCCATCAAACCTGCTTTTGTGTTGTACATCAAATCATCTTGCATCAAGATCTCTTTTTTCTGATACTCTTCTTCTGCACGTTGTTGTTCCATTGATGACATCAACCCGGTGATAACACCACCACCCCAACTTAGCTGAGTATTAAAGAATAGCAGTTGACGCTTGTAGGCTGCTTTTAAATCATCATCATTTTTGTATAATTTCTTCAAGATCGGCATCATCGCATAAAGTAGCGACGGTGCTAAATAGCGTTCAAAAGAATGAGGAATCTCATTGGCGAAATGCCATCTAAGATATGCTTTGGTTACATCTTTACTAGTAATCTCTTCAGGTGCTAGATTATTATTTGATACTTGATTTGTCGAAACTTCTTCCGTCATTATCTTTCCCTCCTATAAATGGCTTCCTAATTAGAACCCGTCATCGTAATCATCGTCGTCATCGTCAAAAGAAGTACTTGATCCGTCTCCTGCAGATTCAGCAGCTGGTGGCGTTCCTTTGCCGCCCTTTTGTGATTGAACGAAGATCAAGGCAATCAAGATGCCAAAGATCGCGTAAGTAACCATTGTGATTTCTAGTGATTTCAATACCACACTCATGAAATACGCAAGGAAGAAAAAGACCATATAATCTTTCCGACCAATAACATATACAGTTGTTGCGATCCCGATCGCGGCTAATCCGCCACCGACAACCTCTAGAATATGAATCACTACAGTGCCTTCCAACGCGTTAATGACATCTGCGATAATTGGTGCGCCTAAAAATAGGGCAATGAACACTAACGGTACAAATAAAACAAATGATGCCAACGTTGGGTATAAAATAATCGAGCGTTTCATTGCTTTTGCATTCAAATCTTCCACCGCTTTATCGGTGTACTTCCCTAAGAAAGTATTAATGAAGAAACGGAACTGATACAAATAGCTTCCTAACAAACCAACTGGAACAGCAACCGCGATCGCTGCTTCGGGTTTTAAGTTTCCTAACAAGGCGACTGGTACTGCGATCGCCGCCGCAATTGACGGTTCCGCCGGCATTGAACCACCCGGTGAGAAGACCCCCATATAAATCATTTGCAAAGCTGCCGTAACGATCATTGCTTGAGCAACATCTCCCATTACAATCCCGACAACTAATCCGGTCATTAATGGTGAAAAGCGCAAGGTTAAGGTAGCTCCTCCTCCTAGCCAACGTGACATTACTGCAGCGACCCATAAAGCAATCAACAGACTCTGCGTTACACTCAAAGTATTCATAATTTCCTCCTTCTAATGTGTACTTATATATTTTTCTAATTGAAACATTGATTCCTTCAATAAATTCTTCGTAATCGGGATGGGTAATAAATGTACCTTATCCTTCGAATCTACAAATTCTACGATCTGATCGATGACTGCCTTGTCAGTGGGAAATAACTCCATTTGCTGCAATGACATCGGTAAATTCAGTTCCCGATAAAAAGGCAAAAGCGCCTTGATCTGTTCCCATTTTTCTTCAACCGCTAGTTGATAAAAAATACCATAGGCCACTTTTTCACCATGTAAATAGTTATGACTAGCGGGAAGATATTTACTCATGGCATCGTGCATCGCATGGGCGATCGCATTTCTAGCGTATTTATCGCCTAATCCGCCAACTAATCCAGCAACTGCAAAAACGATTTCTGATAAATGAATAAATTCTTCCGTCGCAAGCCCCGCTTTCATATCGTGAATGGCCTTGGTTGAATCATTTAGGATTGCTTCCTTACACAGCACCGTCGTATAGGTTGCTACTTGTAAAAAGGGTTCGCAACGCAAATGATCTTGCTGCAAGATTGCATCTGATTCATACCATTTAGCTAACGTATCCGCGAGCCCAGCGACAAAATATTCTATCGGTGCATCTACAACCAGCTCCGGGTCTGTGATTAGAAAAGCTGCTTGCCGTAAAAAGTGTTCTGTCTTACCTTCTGATTCACCAGTCTCTTTATACATTACCGAAAGTGGCGTCCACGGCGCACAGTTACTCGCTAGTGTTGGAATCATACCAAAATTAGTATTCAACCGATGTGCCGCATAGCCCACTAGGTCCGTCAGCTTTCCACCGCCGACACCAATGATAAAATCAATCTGATGTTCCTCAACGTAATCAACAATTCGCGCTGCTCCATAGTAGCTGCACTCTCCAGTGTATTGCAGAAAGTGAAAATGGTACTCAGACGCATCAAGGAAACTTAGATACGGTTTTGCTTTCTCAAAAGAAATCTGTCCATGAACGACTAAAATGTTTTTAGCTGAGAATTCTTTTAAAATATCTGGTACAAATTCGATTGCGCCAACATGATAGCGATAAAATTGTGGGCCAACTTTGACCTTCAAATCTGTTAACATTGCTTTCCCCCTTTCACAAATCCTAAAATTTACTAATTCTTAACTGAAAGATTTACTATATGGCTGAACTGCTCGTTCAGGAATTTTTCCAGTGACGACATCCTCAATATCCCGCAGACATTTAGCGCCCATTTCTTGTAAGCATTCCATTGTATATGCCGAAGTATGCGGTGTCATTACGACATTGGCAAAAGTTAAATACGGATGATCCCGCCGACCTGGTTCTTCTTCCAAGACATCCGTCGCAAGTCCGGCGATTTTTCCTGATTTCAATCCTTTGATAGCCGCTTTTTCATCGATTAAGGCACCTCGTGCACTGTTAGAAATGTAGACATTGTCTTTCATTTGGGCGATTTCTTCTGTTGAGATCATGTGATAATTCTCTTCGTTCAAGCTGGCGCATAGACAAATTATGTCCGCTTCTTTTAATAGCTGGGGTAGATCGACTTTTTTCGCCCCATAGCTTTCAATGTGTAACGCTGACTTATACGGATCATACGCTAATACGTTGCAGCGGAACCCATTACGCAATGTTTCTACTACGCAGCTTCCGGTATTTCCCACACCAATGACGCCAACGGTTTTATTGAACAATGTTCGACCAACAAAATTTGCTCGATCCTCCCAGTTGTCATTCTTCACACTCAAATCAGCTTCAACTGTTTTTCTTAAAAGGGCTAATAAATTGGTAATATTATTTTCTGCTACTGCGTCTCGTTCTACTAGAGCTGGGATAATCGAAACAAGGGTATCATGTTCTTGCGCTGCATCAAGATTAATATTGTTATAACCAATACCATGTCTAGTAATTAATATAAGTTCATCTTTATGATCAAAAAATTCCTTCGTGAAAAATGGTGTGACACTTGCAATAACGATATTGTAGCCCTGCAACAGCTCCGCTAATTCTTTTCCGCCGACCTCCCCATCAACTGTAAATGAATTCACCTCACCAATTTGCTTTAGTCGCTCCAACTGATCATGAAAAATTTTCCCGAAACTACTTGAATTCACAATCGCAATTTTGTATTTTTCCATTTAATAAACTCCTTTTAAACTTCCTTACCCATCCATACGCAACAAATTTTCTCCCACGCCTAAAAATGGTACTTTCTTTCTTTTTAGAGTCATTCCTTTCTTAAAAATCCTAAAAACTGACAAAAAATTCCAGGAAACCGATTTCTGATACCGTATTCATCTGTCTGTCTTCATTATACAAAAAAATATTTTTTTGTAAATACAAAAAATAAAAAATATTTTTATTGATTTATTTATAATTACCTAGTATCTTATGAGTATCACTTACTTTACAAAGGAGTTGTGGACATGTCTAGCCCGATTAATTTACAGATTAAGTCGCTATATGAGGATTTCAGTCCTAAAGAGCAGGCTATTGCCACCTACGTATTAGAAAATCCAGACAAAGTTGCTCACAGTTCAATCAGTGATCTCTCCATCGAGCTAGGAATTGCTGATTCAACTTTTTTTCAATTTACTAAAACGCTAGGATATAGTGGGTTCAAAGATTTTAAGTTGGCTTTATTAAAACAGGAGAATGATTTGTCCGCTGTTACGATCCATGAAAACGTTCAGAAAGACGATTCTGTTTTAGTAATGGCTGAAAAAGTTTTTGATTCAAATATGAAAACATTAACGGATACGAGGAAACTTTTAAAGGAAGCAGATTTAAATAAAGCGATCAAGCTGATTTCCGAATCTAGAAGACTTTATTTTTTTGGTGTCGGCGGCTCTGAGATCGTCGCTACAGATGCCTATCATAAGTTTTTGCGCTCTCCTATTCCGGTAGGACACAGTACGGACTATCATATTCAGTTGATGGAAGCCTCTTTGTTAACACAAGCAGATTGCGCGATTTTGATCTCCCATTCAGGAAAGTCCAAAGAGACGATCCACATCGCGGAAGCAGCTAAGAAAGCCGGCGCCAAAATAATCGTAGTAACTAGTCAAGCAAATTCACCATTAGCAAAATTGGGTGATGTCGTTTTTATCTCGATCTCGGAAGAAATTGAATTTCGGTCTGAAGCACTTGCCTCGCGAATCGCGCAATTAAGCATTATTGATTCACTTTTCGTCATACTGATGTTCAATAATCGTGAACAGGCGCAAGATACAATCACAAAAGTCCGAAGTGTCATCCTAGGAATAAAGGAAAAATAAAACCCTCACCTCCGAAATAGTTGAAAATACTATTTGGAGGTGATTTTTTTATGACTTTCTCCATAGCTTAAGTTTACCTGCTTTCACTGTCTCAACCGACTAAGCGGCTAAAAAGCTCATTTTTATTTTTTTACCATTCATAAGGTAATAGAAAAAATTCCTGATGGATTACTCAGGTTAGTAATCCATCAGGAATCCTTTTATAAAACTATGGTATTGCAATCACTAATACACTCTGGCTTGTCCTTCATTAAAAATTATTCTTTGCAAAAGGCCGTTTCACGATCCAATAAATAAGGTCGATAGTAAGCCAAGACATCATTTAACGGTAGAATTTCTTCTCTAAGTTTGATCCCTAGCACCTGCTTTAAATACGTTCGTCTGCGAACCATTCGCTCCCAGACTTCAGGATACTCAGTTTCCAACGCATAACGCAATTCACTATCGGCAATCGCCACGCCATCCTCACAGCTAGCTCCACCGTAACCCGCTACTTTCGGGATAATATCAATCTGAAAAAGCTGACCGCTTTTGATTTCAGCGTTGCTCTTTTTTGAAAACGGTGACGACATCCATTCTTCATCCGCGACGAAATGACCTGGATTCAATTCCCAATGATAGTCGGCTTGAGGCAAGGCCGTTTCAATCGCTTCATAAAGTTTACCGGCTGCCATTCCGATATGGATTTTTTCTAGCCACGTACAAAAAGCAGAATAGTATGGTTTCGCTACCTGCTCTTCATAATCCCACACGGCTTCCGGCAAGTCTGACTTAATTTGGGCGACATACGCCGCACGACTTGATAGGCCGCCTTTATAACCCACAGAGGTCGAAAAAGTCTCTCCCAACTCAACTTGTTTGTTCCTTGGATACAGCGTCGCATTCGTAAAACGAGTGCCTGACGCACAAATGGTTGTGATTGTATTCGGCTGACCAAATTGTGCCAAGTTTCCTGCCAATTCTAATTCGGTCTTTCCCAGCTCAACACTATTCATCGTATTTAAGATGCCCATGCCCGCTAACGTTGCTCCATATTCGTAGTGAGCAATCTCATTTGCGTTATTTATCGTACGTATTCCATTACTCGCTCCAATCAACAAATCAGCACCATTAATTAAGCATGCTTCATCATTAATCACCTGCTTTAAGCTATCAACAATAAAATAAGGCAAATCAAATAATTTTTGATTGTTTTCAACGGTTGAGGTGAAATTTTTCCAACCAATCACTGCTACCTTTTGTCCTTTTTCGATTCCAGCTTCTGTCAAATAATCTTTGAAAGAAGCATCATCCTCCATTGGCTGATTGGGTAGAGAAAAGAATGGGACATGAATCAATTGGGTTTCCAATCTAGCATGTTGTACCATCTTTGTATTTTCATTACCCAGTAATAAAAAGGCCTGCCCAGTTTGATGAATCACTAATAGTGCTTCTTCAAACCGCGGAATAAACCCAGTGAAGTATTCGAAGTTCGATCCATGTTCTCGATCCCCATAAATTACTACCGTATCAATTTTCTTTTCCTCCATCGCCACGAGTAAAGCTTGTTTTCGTTTAGCCATCGTTTCATCTGATAACTCGATAGGAACGATGTTCTTTGTTAATTCTGGCTGCACAATTTTCTTGGTAATTATTCGCATAATTTCTCTCCTTTTATAGGGTCTTCTAACTATATCTGAACTTTCTCACAGGAATCATCTTATAACACATAGTAACATATTTACACTTCATTAATAACTTTTTAAAACAAATTACCAGAGCTTAAAATAAAAAAACATTATCCAACGATTTTTGGATAATGTTTTGACTACTCTATCAGCGATTATTTCTAGTAACAAAAAACTAATTGGCTAGACTACTAAAATATTCCCACCTGACTCACGATCATTTGCAAAAAAATCAAAGATCTCTGAATAATCAGTAATCACTGTATCAAAATCATGAATAAAACCAATCCCATATAAATAATTTTGGGCAATTTTACTTCGGTCAAAAACCAAAATTTTCTTTTTGCTTCTTGCCATCACCGCTTGCTTTGTAAAGGCATCCTCTTCACTATGCAGACTTACCCGGCCATTGGAATCCACGGCTTCTGCACCGATAACGCAATAATCAAACGATAAATGATTCATATAATTTTGTGTTTCCATTCCTAAAAAACCGCCGGATAATTCTCTGTACTTACCTGGAACTGAATGCAAACTTAAATTTTCTACCTTTGAAAGATGATTCATAACTAGTAACGAATTGGTGTAATAATTACAGCCAATCTTCTGCGTGAGTTCTAACGCAACATGAAGAACCGTCGTGCCTGTCTCCAAAAAGACCGAACTGCCATCACTAATTTCTTCCGCAGCCCTTTGACCGATCCGTTTTTTTTCGTTGACGAATAAATCCGACTTGACTGAGATCGGATACTCCAAAATATTGGAATCCTTATACATCGCTC
Source organism: Enterococcus viikkiensis (assembly GCF_005405345.1). Classification (GTDB taxonomy): domain Bacteria; phylum Bacillota; class Bacilli; order Lactobacillales; family Enterococcaceae; genus Enterococcus_A; species Enterococcus_A viikkiensis. Next base: position 18,130 of record NZ_BJDW01000017.1, read on the forward strand.
CGCCATGAAAAAGCTGAATCACCCCGCGAGATTCTAATTCCTTGAAATCTCTCCCCACTGTCATTTTAGAGATGCCAAACTCTTCAGCAATTTCAGCGCTAGTGATGCTACCTTTTATTTTTACTTTTTCAGCAATCCATTCTTGCCGTTGTCTTTGATTCAACGTGGGTTCCTCCTCAACGCTTTACACTAAAATCTATTTTAACATGGTCACCTACTCATGTAATCTTTTTAAGAGTTTCATTCAGATGAAACCAGATTTCAAGCGATCCGTGGATCCATTAAATGTCGTTTGATTCTCATCAATTTAGACCTCTTCTATTAGTCTACTCAGCATTTTTGAAAACGTTTCATTTTCATAATTCTAGAGTATATGTATCACTTTTTTAGAACCTCTTGAAAGGCACTGAAAAAAACACGAGTATGAGCCACCCCTCAAAAATTAGAATAAAAATCTAACTTTTAGAGGATGGCTCATACTCAAGATTCTTTTTATGTTAAACATTTATTTTGTTAAACCCAATATACTAGTAGATCAAAAATCAGCTGGATTATTTTTTCATCCTAATCCTTTTAAACCGACACCCGAGTTGTCCTTATTTCCGATACATCTTAAACGATAGCAAATCAGCTTAAAGCACTGGTACAAAAGTATTTGAATGTTATTTTGGTAATTCAATCATTTCATGAGATAACGAAAGAGCATCTGCCTCTTTTACATTAAATGCCGATAAACGGAAAGAAAGCTTGAAGGCTTCAAACGTCGTACGATATTTCTCTAATTGCCATTGGCCACAAGAGTAACTTCCTAATGCGTTTTGCTTATAATCGATATTTACAACAACATAGTCCCGTTCAGTCAAATCACAAGTATGTTTGGCATTATCCAGGTCACGCTCTTCATAATAAGAAGTACTAAAATTAAAGCTGTCATTCGTCGAGGCAAACAAACCTTGTCCACGATCATCTGTTAGTCCCACCCATCGGGTATCCATCCTATTCCCATTTGCTTGAGGAACAACATAGTTGGTAAACATATCCCCTACCGTTGAGCTATAGACCCCTAGATAACCAGCTTCTTTTGAATCCGCATAATTTTCTCGCGGTCCTCGCCCTAGATATTTCACTTGATCTAAATCTTTATTTACATGCATAGACACACCTAAGCGCGGCAACATATTTGGCGCAGTATCGATTTTTCCACTAGGTGTACCTTCTATGTTAAATAAGATATCTCCGCTACCGCAAATAGTGTAAGTATACGTACACTTGTAATGCCAAGCGCTATTTGTCGTAGAATTGATCGTTTTGACAACGATTTGAATCGATTGATCATTTTCTTTCCATTCGAAGGTGTTCACGATTTCATGCTCTAAATGTAGGAAATATTTTTTCTTCATTTCATCGATGATTTCCATATCATTACTGATTGGTGCTCGCCACATCGTAAACTTGGGCCCTCGCTCAATAATCGTTTGACCATCACGAATTAATTGTTTTAGCGTTCCTCTGACCGTATCAAAGGTGACAGAGAAGTTTGAACCAAGAATTGTTACATTTGTTTCAGATTCTTTGATCTGCAGTTTCCCGCTAAGATCAACTTTGATTCCAGCTGTTTTTAACGGAAGTTCATAATTTGCGGACGCTAGTTCATATCCTTTTGGTGCATAAGAAGTCGCATCCTTCAATTGATAAGATAGGTTTAAAAAGTAGCTCGCACCAGGTTTAGGAGCAAAATCCACATGATAAGGAAGTTTCAAATTTGCCGATGTACGAGCTGGAATTGATGGCAACGCTATCGTTCCATCCTCAATTATTTTTTCATCCTCGATGATCGAATAATACAAGTCAAACATTTGTAGATTCTGGAAATCAAAGCGACTCAGCAACTCAATCTCACCTTTGTGTAGATCGATAGCTGTCGTCAATATAGGTTCAATTACTTTTTTGTATTCATATAAACTTGGTGAAGGCGTCCGATCAGGCATCAGCAGCCCATCAATACAAAAGTCTTTATTAGAAGGGTCATCTCCAAAGTCTCCACCATAGCGGTAATACTTTTCGCCTTCTTCTGTGTACGATTCAATTCCATGGTCAAACCATTCCCAAATGAATCCACCCTGCAACTTATCGTGGGCATAAAAGAGGTCTTGATATTCTTTTAAGTTTCCCGGCCCATTGCCCATTGCGTGACCATATTCGCATAAAATATGCGGTTTTTTTGACTCTGCAATGACTGTTTCCATCAAAGGCTTCTTCGTAGGATGCTCCAACCACGTATACATAGTCGAATAAATATCCGCTGCCTCTACTTCAAAATCACCTTCATAATGAACCAAACGAGAAGGATCTTTTTCTTTTGCAATCTCTGTCATTTTAACAAAATTACAACCAAAAGCAGATTCGTTTCCTAATGACCAAAAAAGAATAGAAGGATGATTTTTATCCCGTTCAATCATTCTGACCATCCGCGAAACATACGCAGTTTCCCACTCTGGATCATTGCTGATCCAATCGTATTTCCCAGTTAATTCAAAGCCATGACATTCCAAATCTGTTTCGTCAATTACATACATTCCATATTCGTCACATAGGTCGTAAAGATAATAAGAAGCCGGATAGTGACTAGTTCGAACAGCATTGATGTTGAACTGCTTCATCAAAATAATATCTTGTTCAATTTCCTCTTTTGAAACAACTCGACCATTTCTAGGATTGTAATCATGGCGATTAACACCTTTAAATTTGATTGCCACGCCATTCACTAAGAAAACCTCACCAGCTAATTGAATATTTCTAAAACCGACTTTTTGAGGAATAACTTCTACTAAATTTTCGGCTTCATAAACAGAAATCAATAGTTGATATAACTCTGGTGTTTCAGCTGTCCAATGGGCAACATCCGGTATTTCTAAATGTAGACGGCTTTGTCCGCTTGCTATTTCTTGACTCAACACTCTTTTACCAGCAGGGTCAGTCAACTCCACCTTAATTTGTTGCCCTTTTTCCTCACGTAGCTTGAATGATAGATCCAATAGACCGCTTCTATATTCGTCATCTAAATCAGCTGTTATAGTGAAATCGTTAATCCCAGCATAAGGAACTCCCAGTAATTCTACATCTCTAAAGATTCCACTAAGCCACCACATATCTTGATCTTCTAAATACGTCCCGTCAGACCATTGGTAAACTCGCACCGTTAAATCATTTGTGGTTTCTTTCTGAACAAGTTCGGTAATATCAAACTCGGATTCATTTCTAGCACCCTTGCTATAGCCGACCTCATGGCCATTCACCCAAATGTGGAAAGCTGAATCTACACCACAAAAACGTAAAATAATTTTCTTACCATTAAAGCTTTCATCAATGGTAAATTGCCGCTTATAGATTCCAGTCGGATTTTCTGTTGGAACATACGGCGGATTTATCGGAAAGTTATACCATAAATCAGAATAATGCATCTTGCCATAACCTTGGACCTGCCAATTTCCAGGCACTTTAATATCAAACATCTCTTTCGTATCAAAATCTGGCTCATAAAAGTTGGTAGGACTGTATTCAGGTGCATCAAGTAGTAAAAACTTCCAAATCCCATTCAGATTTTTAAACGCATGTGTGTATTTATTTTCATTTAATACTGCTTTCTCTTTAGTAGGGAAAGTTAAAAAATGTGCACGCGGTTCTAACCGATTGATATGATCTAATTGATAGTTTTCCCAAGTTTTCATTTACCTGTCACCTCTACGTTTGTTCCTTTTCCAAGAACAGATTTTCTTTCATAACGATTCCAGCAAATCCAAGCGAAGCCCATAAATACTACTAATCCAACAACATTATATAGAAGCATTCCAATCGGACTGGCTTCGCCAGCCGGCAAGGTTCCATTCATTTCTGCTCTTATCAGCTGCGGATCAGGAACCGTAGACATGAAAAAGACGAAAATGAAAATCAGCAGCAAGACGATTCCTGCAAATATCCCAAATGACCGGCTGCCGAATCGGAAACTGCGAGGCATAGCATCTTTTTTTAAACGTAACCCAATGTATGCGACTAATAAAAATAATATCGGTAACAGAGATGTAGAAGCTGTCATATTGATCAATGTTGAAAGAAAACTGTCCATGTTGCCGATGCCTAATGCCGGAATGATTAATAGCATCGTAACGATAAACCCTTGTACGATTAAAGCATTTGTAGGATTTCCTTCTTCATTGGTTCTAACCAACCATTTCCCAAAGACACCTTCTGGAATTTCCGAGAAAAAGACCTTCACAGGTGCTGCAGTCCACAGTGCTAGTGATCCAAGACTACCGATAAATAGAATTAATCCAACGAGTCGTACCATCACACTACTAGGAATATTGAAATGCGTACCTAAAATTTTAAATATATCAAAAATACCATTTGAGAAATTCCCCTTTAGAACATCTGTTGGCACGACAAAACCAACTGCTACAGCCCCCAAAACGTACATAATTCCAACAGCAACCGTTGCGCCAATCATTGTACGAACGAAGGTTTTATTTCCTCCCTTCACGTCCTTAATGTACACACCAATACTCTCACCGCCACCGACAGCCTGCAAAATCCAAGCCATCGTCATGAAAAAGGTCCAGTTAAAACTTGGCTTAATCGCTTGCATTGTAAATTCCTGAGCTGGCTCTTTGCCAAAACCAAAAACAACGATAAAAGCTAATACAACAAAAGCAACCCCCATGAACAAACGAGCACTCCCAGCAAAACTTGTAACCTTCGAAATCCACGATACGCCCTTAATACAGACCCAAGTCATTAGCCAAAATAGCACAATCGAAATACCTGCGATAATAATCGTGCTGTTTCCGCCTTGAAACACATTGGCTCCTACAAAAGCATAGGAACCGTAAATCAACGTATTTGGCAATAACGAACAAAAGAAAAATAGATTAACAAAGAAATAAGACCAAGCACCTAAAAAGGCCCATTTTTCACCTAGAACAGATTGTAGCCAACTGTGAACCCCCGATTCCTTTCCTGAATTAGCAGAAGCGAATTCTGCGATCATCAAAATAAAAGGTAAAAAATAAAAGATACTACCAAACAAATATCCGGGGATTGTTGACAAGCCAATTTGAATACTATTGTTGACAATGCTAGGAAAAGCAAAGACCGCCGAAAAAGTCATCAACATTAAAGCAACCGATCCCAAGCGTTGTCTCGAATTAGAATTTTCCATCTCAAACATCCTTTCAAGTTTTATTTACACTTTGATTTTATAGCGCTTTCATGGTATAAAAAATAAGAAATGTTTCCAGATACTTGTAAATATGTTGCCTCTTGGAAATTAATTATTGAGGAGGATTTTTATGTACAGCTCATTAGAAAAAGAAATCAGTATCTTAACAAATAATAATAATTTAAGTTCAGAGTTTAATATTTGTGAGGTTGGTTATGAGAAATGTCGCTCAACCAAGCCTATGGAGTACGCACCGATCAATTATTGGGTGCTCCATTATTGTATCTCAGGAGAAGGATTTTTATCGACTCCTTTTTTTCCGGAACGAAAAATTACTGCAGGAGATTTTTTTATTATTCCTTCAAATTGTAAAAATGTTTATTATCCAAATCGTGACAACCCTTGGCAATATAGATGGGTTGGTTTTTCTGGTAATTTAGTTGCCGATTATTTTTCTAAAATGAAATTGGATAAACATAATTGTGTTATTAGTAGCTCCTTTGATCATAAAATGGATGTTCTTTTTCAGGATATCTATGACGAATTCAAAAGAGGCAATCTTTTTCGTACAAACGCCTCTTCATTTATTCTGTTCGACACGATCGACCATATTAATTTGAAGACAAATCACCTGTCACAGAGTGAAATTTTATTTAAGAACATCCTAAGTTACATCGACGACACTATGTCTGAAAATATTAGCATCAATCAAATTTCAAAATTCAATAACATCGATCGAACATATTTATATAAACTATTTAAGACCCACAAAGGTATGGGCCCTAGTGAATATATCCAGGAATTAAAAATGCAAAAAGCTTGTTCTTTGTTACGAAAAAGTTCATTGACTATCACTGAAATAGCTTATGAAACGGGATTCTCTTCCTCCTCATATTTTTCTAAATTTTTTCATGCTAAATTAGGTAACTCTCCTTCCACCTATCGCAAACAATTTATTATTAATTGATTGTTTTCATTCAGAGCATAAGAAGTCCTCATGAGTGTCCCACTCCTGAGGACTATTTGTCTGGGTTAACCTTTTTATTGTCTAACAACGATCCGACAAGTCAGGTAAATAACTATTTTTTAGCATCTCAAATGGTGAGTTGTATTTGCTAACAAGTTTATAAGATTTAACTCTAGTGATAAAAGCACTAGAGAGCAACTTGCTCTCATCAAAAGATATTTTTTAATGCTTTGCGTTCAGTGATCGCTTCATTTTTCTTTTCCTTAGTAATTTTTAGCATCTTAGAATTCTTCAGAAAAAGCAAAGTTCTTTCTTTGTTTCAGTTAAGATATTAAATAATAGCGTTATTGGCGATTATTTTTACTTCAATACCAATAGTTTTAGTAAGTCTTCACAATTTCAATATTCTCATGCATCTGTATTTATATCCTTATTACAATGCAAATAGAAAATCTCTAAATCATGTGAATAGTATGTAATAATTTTCTAATCCATCCTTCTACCTTAGAACAACTGACACTAGACGAAAAAATATCCACACCCAGATTATTAGGCTTTGAAGTAAAGTTTTGCTTATCATTACAGAATTGTTCATTGAATATCAGCTGCTATAAGTCTTCAAATAAAGATTTTATATCATTCTTGATAACTGAAATTGTTTCCACTAAAATATTGTATCAACAATCTAACTTCCTTTTCTCCGGTAGAAAATTTTGGTAGAAAAAAATAAAATAACACAAAAAAAGCGGCTTTTCAGCCGCTTTTGGTAGAAGATTGGAAAACTCAGATAGAAAAAGGACGATTTTAAGCTCTTTAGAACGTTGATAAATCCCCATTTTTACTAAGTTTTACCATTATTTCCGATACATCTTAAACTCCAAATACAAATCATTATAAATCCCCAAATACTTCGGTCCTAAATCTTTATAGACTTCCAAATGACTAATTGTTTCGTCATCTGGATAGAATTGTTTGTCGCTAGAAATACTGTTTGGCAACATGGCCAAGGCCTTTTTATTAGGGGTCGAATAGCCGATGTATTCAGCATTTTGTTTGGCATTTTCTGGTTTCAGCATAAAGTTGATAAAGTCGTATGCCCCCGTTTTGTTCTTAGAAGTCTTAGGGATCACGATATTATCAAACCAGAGATTCGATCCTTCTGGTGGGATCACATAGTGCAGGTGCTTATTTTCTGCCATCATGTCGGCTGCTTCACCGGAGAAGGTCACCGCTACCGCACTTTCTTCGTTTGCCATATACATCTTGATTTCATCAGCGACAATCGCTTTAACATTGGGAGTTAAGCTACTTAATTTGTTGATAGCTTGATTTAATTGAGGCATCTTTTTACTATTAATGGAATAGCCTAGTGTGGTCAACGAGAGCCCCATCACTTCCCGTGCGCCATCAATCAGCATGATATTATTTTTTAATTCCGGCCGCCACAAATCTTCCCAATGTTTGATCTTATCACCGGAAACAAACTTATCATTATAAACGATCCCTAATGTGCCCCAGAAATAGGGAATCGAGTATTGGTTGTTCTTGTCAAAATCCAAATCTAGAAAGCGCGAATCAATATTTTCTAAGCCGTGAATCTTTGTATGATCCAACGGCAGCAACAATTTTTCTTTTTTCATTTTTTGGATCATGTATTCACTGGGGATCGCGATGTCATAGGCGGTCCCGCCTTGCTTGATCTTGGCTTCCATCGCTTCATTTGAGTCAAAGGTTTCGTAATTGACTTTATAGCCGTATTCTTTTTCAAATTGTTTGATCAAATCAGGATCGATGTAGTCGCCCCAATTATAGATATTCAGCACTTTAGAGCCTGCATTAGAGGAATGATTTAAACGTACCACGACGAAGGTCAGCAATAGAATGATAGCGACGACGCCAATAATAAAGGACTGCAGCTTTCTCATTTGAGTACCGCCACCTCCTCAAATTCTCGTTTTCGTTTCCGCGCTTTTTTCGACGTATCGCGGCTGATAAAGTAATACCCCACGACTAAAACTAAAGAGAAAATAAATACGAGGGTCGATAAGGCATTAATTTCTAAACTGATTCCTTGCCGTGCCCGCGAATAAATTTCCACAGATAGCGTCGTGAAGCCATTACCAGTTACAAAGAAGGTCACAGCGAAATCATCCAGTGAATAAGTAAAGGCCATGAAATAACCCGCAATAATTCCCGGTGTTAAAAAGGGCAAAATAATATTGCTTAACACTTGAAAATTATTAGCCCCTAAATCTCGTGCCGCGTCGATCATGGAATCATTCATTTCCTTTAGCTTCGGCAAAACCATCAACACGACGATTGGAATACTAAAGGCGACATGGGACAACAAGACACTGACAAAGCCCAGCTGGAAGTTTTTCAAGACGCCTCCTAGCATGGTGAACAAAATCAAAAAGCTAGCACCGATAATAACGTCGGGTGACACCATTAAAATATTATTCAGTCCTAATAGCATATTCCGTGAATTGCGTTTCCTCGTATAATAAATTCCCATTGCGCCAAAAGTTCCAATCACAGTGGCTAGTAGAGCGGATAAAAACGCTAAGACAAATGTTTGCACGACAATACTAATTAAACGACGATCTGAAAACAAATTTTGATAGTGTTCCCACGTGAAGCCGGTAAAAGAACTCATATTTCCACCTTGATTAAAGGAATAAAAAATCAAATAGAAAATCGGAATATACAATAAGACAAACACAAAAATCAAATAAATAGTTGACCAAGAAAACTTGCTTCTTCTCATTTCACCCGACCTCCTTTTCTTTTCTCACCTGTCAGCATCATTACGATAAACATCGCAACAATCAAGATCACACCAATCGTCGAACCCATTCCCCAGTTTTGTGTCACCAAGAAATGTTCTTCAATCGCTGTTCCTAATGTAATCACTCGATTTCCGCCGATTAAACGAGTCAACATGAATAAAGAAAGTGACGGGATGAAGACAGCCTGAACGCCACTTTTTACCCCATTCAGCGACAGTGGAAAGATCACACGACGAAATGTATCCACACTATTCGCTCCAAGATCGCGACTGGCACTGATCAGAGAAGGATTGATTTCTTCTAATGCATTGAAAATCGGCATGATCATAAAAGGTAACTCGATGTAAGCCGCGACAAACATAAAACTAAAGTCGGTGAACAAAAGCTGCTTTTGTCCGATTCCAATAAAACTTAAAAAATCATTGACTGACCCATTGGCACTGAAAATTCCGATAAAGGCATAAGCTTTCAATAGTAAATTAATCCACGTTGGCAAAATGACTAATAGCAATAATAATTGCCGATGCTTTAACTTTGCTAAAAAATAAGCTGTTGGATAGCTGATCAAAAGTGTCATCAAAGTAATTAAGAAAGCAAACAGTACCGAATTGACCGTCATCATCAAATAGGTTTTCGAGGTCAAATACGTATGGTAATTGGCTAGAGTAAAATGACCATTCATATCAAAGAAAGATTGATAAATAATCAAGATAACCGGTGCGATGACAAAAAACAATAGCCAGAAAAAATATGGGATAGAGTAAAAACGACGCATATTTTTCATTACATACTCCCCTTTCTAATCCTCATAGCTGTCTAAACGCGCTTCAAAATCTTCTTCACTTTCGTTGAAACGCATCACGTGGATATCTTCTGGTTCAAAGGACAAGCCAACCTTACTGCCTTTTTTGGCTTTTTTAGTGGAATGCACCATCCACTCGTTGCCATCCGCGTCAATACAATTCATTTCATAATGCACACCACGGAACAATTGCGTATCGACAGTCACAACTAATTTGCCGTTTTCTGGTGTCGTTAAGCTTAAATCTTCCGGGCGTAAAACCACTTCTACCGGTTCATTAGGGCGCATTCCACCATCAACACATTCAAACGTCTTGCCGACAAATTTCACTAGGTTGTCTTCAACCATCTCACCGGCAACAATATTACTCTCTCCAACAAAATCCGCCACAAAATGATTGATCGGTTCATCGTAAATATCAACTGGTGTCCCACTTTGCACGATCTTCCCTTTATTCATAACAAAAATTTCATCACTCATCGCCAAGGCTTCTTCTTGGTCGTGGGTCACGAAAATAAACGTAATCCCCAGACGTTTTTGGAGTGCTCGTAATTCGTATTGCATATCTGTCCGCAATTTTAAGTCTAACGCAGACAAAGGTTCATCTAATAATAAAATTTTAGGCTCATTGACAATGGCGCGAGCAATTGCAACCCGTTGTCGCTGCCCACCAGACATTTCAGTGATCTCGCGATTTTCATAGCCAGGCAATTGAACTAGTTTCAAGGCTTCTAAAACGTTTTTCTCGATATCCTTTTTAGACATTTTTTTGATTTTCAATCCAAAAGCGACATTATCAAAAACATTCATATGAGGAAACAAGGCATAGTCTTGAAAGACGGTATTGACTTGGCGTTTATTAGCGGGGATCTCATTCATCCGTTTCCCCTCAAAAAAAATATCCCCCTCACTCACATCTGTAAAACCAGCGATAATTCTTAAAATCGTTGTTTTTCCACAGCCTGAAGGTCCCAATAACGTATAAAAACGCCCTTCCTCAATATCAAAGTTTATTTTTTTTAATACCGGATCATCTTCGTCGTATTGTTTGACGACATCTTTAAAAGAAATAATTGTGTTTGCCATGACTTCACGTCCTTCTTCTATAAATAGGATTCTGTTGCGACGATTAATACTTTACTAATCCCCGCCGCCTGATTTTGTAGCCGGTGGGGTTTGCTTGCCTCATAATAAATGCTTTCCCCTTGTTCTGCTTGATATAAAGTTTCGCCAAATTGCAAAGCGACTTTTCCCTCTAAGACATAAATGAACGTTTCAGAGAGTGACGGAGTAAATTGTTTATACTGACCTTTTTTATCTAAGGTTAATAAAATCGGCTCCATCTCTTTTTCGTTAGATTCAGGAATCAACCACTTAATATGATAGCCATGTTCTTCATCACTATAAAAAGTTGTGTCCTCATCTGTATAAACGATTTTTCGGTCCCCCGTTTTTTGCTTGAAAAATTCTGCGGGAGTGATGCCTAAAACTTCTAAAATATCAAAAAAAGTCTCCATTGAAGGAGAACTTAGGTCGCGTTCTAATTGAGAGATGTATCCCTTGGATAGATCTGTTCGTTCGCCTAGCTCTTCTTGTGTCAAATTTTTTTGAATTCTCAAATTACGCAGCTTCTCGCCGATCTCCATGGTTGTCTCCTCTAATTGTTTTTATAAAACAAGTTTTCTATTAGTAAACTTGTTGTTTAATAGCACCTTTTCTAGTATACGAAGTTTTATCTAAAAATCAAGCATTTTGAAAGAATTTTCTTTTGTGTTTTCCTTGGTTAAATAGGAAGGAAAGAAGTTTGCTTTTTCCTTCATTTCCGCTAAGATATATAGTAACCGAATTGTCTGCTGCTTTTTAAAACGATTAATGATAATTCGGCTTTAATAAGCGTATTACTATTACTAGTCGGGGATTTTTAACTTTTGAATTTCCCATATTTTAGGATGATTGATTGCATTGTTTTTTTAATTTTAGGAGGGATAATATGACTGAATATCGTCGTTTACGAGTATTAAGTGATGAGACCGTTCACACTGAAATAGAAACCTTTGAAAAGCCTGAGATTAGCGAAGGCGAAGTTTTAATTGCTGTTCGTTATTCTAGTATCAACTATAAAGATGCCTTAGCCACAAAAGCTAATACAGGCGTGCTCCGTGATTATCCAATGACACCAGGGATCGACCTTGCCGGGAAAATTTTGACTTCAAATGACCCAAACTTTCAACTAGGTGATTCCGTTTTGATTACCGGCTATGGCTTAGGCGTGAAACAAGACGGCGGCTTAAGTCAACTGCAAGTCGTACCAGCCGCTTGGTGTGTGAAAATCCCCGCGGGTCTAGATGAAAAACAAGTAATGACCTTTGGAACCGCCGGCTTCACCGCTGCTCTTGCCGTGGATGCTTTGCAGATGCACGGATTGACCTCTGATAGTCGTGTTCTTGTAACTGGGGCAACCGGTGGTGTTGGCAGCTTTGCCATTCACTTTCTAAAACAAATCGGCTGCAAAGAAATCATTGCTTTAAGCCGCAAAGAAGATCAAAAAGATTATTTGACCAAATTGGGGGCAACCTCTGTCGTCTCACCAACCGAATTATTTCCAGAAAAAAATCGTCCGTTAAATAAACAACTCACTGATTTTGTCGTAGATACAGTCGGAGGTGACACATTGGCCAAAGTTTTACCTTTCGTTAATTATGGTGGTAGCCTAGCTTTATGTGGCAATGCTGGTGGAATCAAGTTAACAACGACGGTCTTGCCATTTATTCTGCGAGGTGTTAATTTATTAGGCATCGACTCAGTGGAAGCTTCCATGAATCAGAGACAAAAGCTTTGGCAAAAAATGGCTGACGAATGGACTTTACCAGCAGACATATCTGTCCAAGAAATTACGTTAGAACAAGTTCCAGCTGTCGCAGATGCACTGTTAGCTGGCAAACATATTGGTCGAACCATTGTTGATTTAGAAGCTTAATCCACTTTGATTAGAAGAAATAGACATGGTGTTTTAAAAAAATGAATGCTTTATTATTGAACTAGGAGGAAATCAAGTATGAGAATTCTCATTACTTCCGGGGGAACATCCGAAAAAATCGACGATGTACGGGCCATCACGAATCATTCCAGTGGCAAACTAGGTAAAGCAATTGCCGAAACCTTCGCTGCGGACGGTGCAACAATCGATCTAATCACGACCCGGCAGGCGGTCAATGTCGAAGGCGAGACGATCCATCCTCACTATATTGAATCAACCGCAGATTTAGAACGAATGCTAAAAGAGTTAATGTCTGAAAATAATTATGAGGCAGTCATCCATAGTATGGCGGTCAGTGATTTCACACCAGAAAGCTCCGTCACACTTGAAGATTTAGAAATAGCCATCGCTAAACAGCCAAGTGATTTGCCAACAGAACTAGCCAAGCTTGATGCGCAGCGGACTGAGAAAAAAATTTCTTCTGACACTGATCATTTAGTGATCGTTTTGAAAAAAAATCCTAAAATCATTTCATTGATCAAACAATTACAGCCTGACACGATCTTAGTTGGCTTTAAGCTGTTGGTAGATGTACCAATGATCGAATTATTGAATGTAGCGAAAAAGAGCCTCGAAAAAAACCATGCTGATTTTATTTTAGCCAATGACTTAACCGAAATTCACGGTGAAAAACATCACGGCTATCTTATCAATCAGCAGCAAAAAGTCAAAGAGGCTCATACCAAAACAGAGATTGCTGAATTAATAAAAAAAGAAGTCATGGAGTTGGAGGAAAAGAAATGAAAACTATTTTGTTAGGTATCAGCGGCAGTATCTCTGCTTATAAAGCAGCTGACATCACCAATCAATTAACTAAAATGGGATATAAAGTCGATGTGATCATGACCAAAAGCAGTACCGAATTTATTACTCCTTTGACGATTCAATCCCTCTCCCATCGCCGGGTTCATCTTGATGTGATGGAGGAACCAGATGTGGCCTTGATCAACCACATCGCTTTAGCCAAAGCGGCCGATTTATTTTTAGTTGCTCCTGCTTCTGCTAACACTGTTGGAAAACTAGCGAACGGTATTGCCGATGATTTATTATCAACCGTTGCTTTAGCCTTATTACCTGAGACACCAAAAATCATCGCGCCAGCAATGAATACGTATATGTATCAAAACCCGATCGTCCAAAGAAACCTGACGACCTTGAAAGAAGTTGGCTACCAAGAAATCGAACCGCGAGAAGCCTTGTTGGCTTGCGGAGATTATGGCCGTGGCGCGTTAGCGGACATTACAGATATTATTCATGCTGTAAATACGACATTAAAGGAGTAACTATGAAAGACCAAAATGTTAAAAGCTTTACTTTGACTGCTATGTTTTTAGCCATCATGATTATTTTAGCGGTGACCCCGCTTGGTTTTATTCCCATCGGGCCAATCAATGCTACCACCATGCATATTCCGGTGATCATCGCCTCGATTATTTTAGGTCCAAGGATTGGTGCTGGACTAGGTACCGTCTTCGGCGTGATCAGCTTGGCTCGTGCCACGGTGGTCATCACACCGATGTCCTTTGTCTTTTCACCTTTTATCGCCAATCCATTGACGAATCATGGCGACTGGCGGGCTGTCATCGTCGCAATTGTCCCTCGCATTTTGATTGGGGTCATTCCTTACTTTGTCTATAAAGGATTGCATCCTTTCATGAAAGAAAAAGCCCGACCCGTTAGTCTATTCATTGCTGGCTTGGCGGGGTCGATGACAAACACGATCTTAGTCATGAACTTGATTTTCTTTTTCTTTAAAGACAGTTACGCCGACGTATTACAGGTGACTGCCAACGCCGTCTATGGCGTCATCTTAGGCATTATTTTCGGTAGCGGCTTAGTCGAAGCCATCGTCGCCGGCATCGCAACGATGGGCGTTTGCTCCGTATTATTACGTTTAATGAAAAAATAAAAAATACTTGCTAGAAACTATTTCAGCTTTCTAGCAAGTATTTTTTATTTAGGCTCTTCACCAATGATCCGGACTTCGGTGTCTAAAGTCACATCAAATTTTTCTTTGATCGTTTTTTGGATATGGGCAATCAATTCAATGTAATCTGTCGCTGTTGCATTGTTTATATTCACAATGAAGCCTGCATGTTTCTCAGATATTTGCGCGCCGCCCCAGACTAAGCCCTGTAAACCCGCATCTTGAATTAATTTTCCAGTGAAATGACCCACTGGCCGTTTGAAAACACTGCCGCATGATGGGTATTCCAGCGGTTGTTTCAACTGACGCAGTTCAGTCAGCTCCTTCATTCGTTTTTCGATTTGAACCGTGTCACCAGCCGCTAGTGTAAAGCGAGCGGCTAACACGATAGCTGGTTGTTCTTGAACAGTTGAGTGACGATAAGCAAAATGCATATCACTGTTGGTCCATGTTTCAATGGTGCCATCGGCTAATAAAATATCCGCTGATTCAAAAACATCTTGTAGTTGTCCATCATACGCGCCGGCGTTCATAAAGACCGCCCCCCCGATACTTCCGGGAATTCCACAGGCAAATTCAAAGCCGGTCAAGGAATGATCCAATGCCACATAGGTGGTATCGATCAATTTCGCCCCTGCCTGCGCCGTAATTACGTTTTCTTCGACCCGAATTGTGGTCATTTCTGTTAACATGATCACTACCCCGCGAATACCGCCATCTCTGACGATCAAATTACTGGCATTGCCTAACACGATCCACGGAATAGCCTGTTCACGACAATAATCCACTAATGCTTTCACATCATTGTTGTCTTTGGGAAATGCTAGAGCGTCCACGGGACCGCCGGTTTTTGTAAAGGTGTAATTCATTAAAGGTTCATCCAAAAGGATTTTCAAATTAGGTAAAGCCTTCGTTAACTCCATTGTTTTCACTTTGATAAGCCCTTCTCCTTCGATACGGATAAATTTTTCAACATCTTTGCTATTTTAGCACGTGGTAAAAAATCTTACCACCCTTATAGTTGATGACGAATATGCTGACGCAACATTTGGGCACATAATTCATGACTAAGTAGAACATTTTCTTGACGTAAATCAATAGACTTCCTCTGCAAAGCCGCAATAAATGTTTGGACTAATTGTTGGAAGCCGCGTTTTTCTAAAGTCGTGGTCCAATCACCAAAGCGTGGCACTTCTTCTATCTGTCCCCGTTTGATCCTTAAATCCGTCAGCTGTTCTAAAATCATCGTTTGTTCTGGTGAGCTGACTTGATAGCGTTCCAGCTTACCACCACTCATAAGATCCATCGATAAAATACATTCAGTTGTAGCGGTGGAAAGTTGCATTTGCGCATAAACCATCTGCCCTTTTTCTTCGCGAAGCTTAGAATGAACGCTCATGATCTCGTCATCCAGTAAGTACACGGCTGTATCCACTAAATGAATAAATAAATCATAGATACCATATTGCGTATCCATGGCATGATTTGGCTCATTTTTCTGCAACTGAATGACTCGTTTTTCTGGCAACTGTTTCAACTGCTCGACCATGGGTGCAAACCTACGATTAAACCCTACCATAAATAACAGTTGCTTTTCTTTAGCTAAGTCATCCAGCGCTTGAACTTCTTGATAGCTTTCACTAACCGGCTTATCCATGAAAACCGCTACACCAGCCTCCAAACATTTTTTTGCCAGCTCGAAATGAACCTTTGTCGCTGCATGAATAAAACAAGCGGTGATTTCTTCCGCTAAAAGCTCGTCAATGGTAGCAACTGTTTTGGCAAAACTATACTCATCCGCAATTTTTTGACGTGTTGCTTCGTTTCGCGTAGCAAAAATAAATTCTGCCTGATCACGCATTTTCGCGTAGGTTGGCAAATAGGCTTTTTGGGCAATACCCCCGATGCCGATGACTCCGATTTTCATAGTTAAAAACTCCTTTTTAATCGTTTCTATTTTATACTGAACTGTTAGACTGGCAACTTTGCTTTATTGCCTTTTTTCGTTACAATGAACTCATCTCAAATGTTACGGAGGAATGGATAATGAAATTAATTTCTTGGAACGTCAACGGCTTACGCGCCGTGATGAAAAAGAATTTTATGGAAGACTTCAATAAATTGGATGCTGATTTTTTCTGTCTACAAGAAACCAAACTACAAGCTGGTCAAATCGAGATGGATCTACCTGGCTATTATGAGTATTGGAATTATGCCGAGAAAAAAGGCTACTCTGGTACGGCCATTTTTACCAAGCACGAACCAATGAATGTTACCTATGGTTTAGGTATTGAGGAACACGATCAAGAAGGTCGCCTGATCACGCTGGAATACCCCGAATATTTTGTCATCACTTGTTACACGCCAAATTCGCAAAATGAATTAAAGCGATTGGACTATCGAATGGCTTGGGAAGAAGCCTTCCTAAATTATCTCAATGGCCTAAAGGAAAAGAAACCGGTGATCTTTTGTGGTGATTTGAATGTTGCTCACGAAAACATCGATTTAAAAAATTGGAAGACCAATCAGAAAAATGCCGGCTTTACTCCGCAGGAACGTGAAAAATTCAGTATCTTATTAGAGAACGGCTACATTGATACCTTCCGTCACTTCTATCCCGATCAAGCAGGCATCTATTCTTGGTGGAGCTACCGCTTCAATGCCCGCAAAAACAATGCCGGATGGCGGATCGACTATTTTGTTGTATCCGAAGATTTGAAAGACAAGTTGCAAGACGCGAAAATCCATACAGAAATTTTTGGCAGTGACCATTGCCCTGTTGAATTAGACATTACTCTTTAAAAAGAGTAATGCTGGTCCATTAACTCGGATACAAAGAAAAAAATAGGTTAAAACAATGGAGAAGAGGTGAATCAATTGAATTTTATCGCAATGGACTTTGAAACAGCGACTTACGAGGCACATAGCGCCTGCTCGTTAGCCCTAGTTATGGTAAAAAATAGTCAAATCGTCGGTGAATACTATTCGTTGATCAAACCAGAGACGGACTTCTTCTGGAAAAATATTCAAATTCACGGAATTCATCCCGAAAATGTGGCAGACGCACCCAAATTCCCAGACGTGTGGCAAGAAATTAAACAATACTATCAAGAAAATCGCTTGATTGTCGCTCATAACGCTGGCTTTGATACGAAAGTTTTAGCAGGCTGTCTCGATTACTATCACATTCAGCAGCCATCCTATCTTTCCCTTTGTACTGTGCGGACAAGCCGTAAGCTATTTCCTGAGATGCCGAATCATCGTTTAAACACGGTCTGTGACGAATTGGCGATCCCTTTGGAGCATCACCACGATGCGTTAGAAGATAGCCGTGCCTGTGCGAAGATTCTGCTTTACCAAGAAGATCATTTTGGGGTTGATCCGTTAAAAAAATTAGTCTTACCGATGTGATGAAACCGGAGCTGGGATATTAATAGAATCCCAGCTTCTATTTACATACAACCGTGGCTCAGAAATAACTTCTTTCTCAACTTCTTCAGTCGATCATTTTACTCATTAATAAAACATCCAAGAACACTCCTTGCGCATCTCGTGCCCCTCGGTGCATAATTGCTTCCGTCTCAAAACCAAATTTTTGATACAAGCGGATCGCTCGTTCATTTCTTTTTTGCACAGTCAATTCTAATCGTGCTAATGGTGAAACGGTTTCGCTCCAATAGATTGCCTCATCCAATAATGCAGAGCCTAAACCAATCCCCCAAAACTCTTTTAAGACACTGATCCCCAGCTCGCCAATATGAGCCACTGTAAATTCTGGTGCTGCTTTGACAGAAGCCAGTCCGACAATTTTTTCATCTGCTAACGCGACTAATAACAAATTATTTTCACTTTCGTAGAGATCAGCTAGCTGTAGACTCAATAATTCTTCGCTAAGCCCTAATCCCACTTCATCCATGATTAAAAAATCTGTCTCTTTTGCGATTTGGCGGCTAACTTTTAATAGCGCTTTTGCATCTGCTGGAATCGCTTCACGTAAAGTAATCTCTACCTCACTCATTTTTCTTCCCACGCTTTCATGATGCGCGCTTGAAAGTTTTCCGCCGCTGTTCCATGGGGCGTTAATTCGACCCGGCGTAGATTTTCATCTCCTTCATCCTTTGAAAGAATCAGCTCCAAATAATCTTCCGGTACGTAGTCCCCTAATTGTCGGCCCCACTCGATCACTGAAAGCCCATCACCTTCAAAATAGTCATCTAAACCGAGATCGTCCGCTCCCCCTTCGATTCGATACACGTCCATATGATAGAGTGGCAAACGCCCTTGCTGATATTCGCGAATGATCGTATACGTCGGACTTTTGATCATTTGATCGATCCCTAGCCCTAAAGCAATTCCCTTCGTCAAAGTTGTTTTTCCCGCACCGAGATCACCGGTCAAGACTAAATTATCGCTAGGTTCCGCCGCTGCGCCAATGATCTTTCCTAATTCTTCCGTTGTTGCTGTATTTATTAACGTTATCACGCTGATCCCCCTCTTTTCTACACCCATCAGTATACCGATTTGTGGGCTATGAGAAAAGGAATTCGTGATATAAACCCAAAAAAAGCAAGAAACCTAAAATGGATTCTTGCCTTACTGTTTGTTCTATTTAATGAATAAAACTTAGTTCATCAATGTTTGAGCTGCGGTAATAATAGATAATTTGTACACATCTTCTTCGTTTGAACCACGAGAAAGGTCTGAGATTGGTTTGTTCAAGCCTTGTAAGATTGGTCCAATTGCTTCAAAGCCACCGAAGCGTTGTGCAATTTTGTAGCCGATGTTTCCTGATTGTAATTCTGGGAAAACAAAGACTGTCGCTTGTCCAGCAACTTTTGATTCAGGTGCTTTTAATTGTGCCACACCAGGAATATAAGCGGCATCAAACTGTAATTCACCGTCGATTAAATAATCAGGAGCTAATTCTTGTGCAATTTTGGTTGCTTCTGCCACTTTGTCTACCTCAGGTGATTTGGCAGAGCCTTTAGTTGAGAAGCTCATCATAGCAACTTTAGGTTCAATATCGAATAGTTCAGCAGTTTTTGCTGATTCGACAGCGATTTCTGCTAATTCTTGCGCATTTGGATTCACATTGATGGCACAGTCAGAGAACAAGTATTTCTCTTGGTCACGGCCGCGAACCATTAAGAAAGCACCGCTTGTCCGGCTGATACCAGGTTTTGTTTTAATGATTTGTAACGCTGGACGTACAGTATCCCCTGTTGAGTGGATCGCACCAGAAACCATTCCATCAGTGATGCCCATGTATGTCAGCATTGTGCCGAAGTAGTTTTCATCTTTAAGAATTTTTTCAGCATCTTCTTTGGTTACTTTACCTTTACGGCGTTCAACAAATGCTTCCACCATTTCATCCCAACGATCAAAATGATCTGGATCAATAATCGTAAAATTACCTAAAGCGATTCCACGAGCATTCGCAGCTTTTTCAACTTCATTCACGTTTCCGATCAAGATTGGTTCTACTAGTTCCTCCGCTCTTAGACGTGCAGCGGCACCTAAAATCCGTGCGTCCGTTGCTTCAGGAAATGCCACTTTAATGTTACGGCGAATAATCTTAAATTTTAAACTATCAAATAGATCCACGATAAAACCCTCCAGAAATTTATTTCTTACTTATCATACAACAATTCACAAGAAAAGAAAAGGACAGAATAAAACATCTGTACTACTAATTAGAATCCAATAAACTTGAATGAAGAACCTTTTCACAATCTGTGTCTATAACAGAAAACGTTGTCATACTACACTGTTTCAGGCAGTTGCCAATCGATCGGCTGCTCGTTCCATTCTTGCAAGATTTGATTGGTTTGGGAAAATGGTTTTGATCCAAAGAAGCCGCGATGTGCCGACAATGGCGATGGATGAACTGACTTGATCACCGCGTGTTTTGTAGTATCGATCATTTTTATTTTTTCTTGAGCCGGCTTGCCCCATAAAATAAACACGATTGGTTTTTCCCGCTCATTCAAGCGTTCGATAATAGCATCTGTTAATTGCTCCCAGCCCTGTCCCCGATGAGAATAAGCCTGACCTTCCCTGACCGTCAACACGGTGTTCAGCAACAGTACCCCTTGCTTGGCCCAGCTAACTAAATTTCCGTGTTGAACCGGTGGGATTCCAAGATCACTTTCCATTTCTTTATAAATATTCCGCAAAGACGGTGGAATCTTAACCCCAGGCTGAACTGAAAATGAAAGGCCGTGGGCTTGATCCACACCATGATAAGGGTCCTGCCCTAGAATCACGACTTTCACTTGATCATAAGGCGTCAATTCCAAAGCTTCAAACATATGATACATATCCGGATGAATTTTTTGTGTCTGGTATTCATCTTTTAAAAATTCTCGCAGCTTCAAATAATACGGCGCTTGGAATTGGTCTGCTAGAACAGTTTGCCACTCATTGTGGATGATTTCTTTCATAGCGTACACTCCTAATGAATTTTTTTGTTGGCTTATTGCAAATTTTTCAATTACTCAGCTAATTCTTTTTTAAGAATAAATCCGACATGGTTATCCTCTCTGGGATTATGGTACACTATCGGTGAATGATAAGAAAGCTAGGTGAACAATTTTGATCAAACTTATTGCCTCCGATATGGACGGGACATTATTAAATAATCATATGCGGGTTCCGACAGCCAATATCGAAGCCATCAAAAAAGCTCGAGCACAAGGAATTGAGTTTATTACAGCAACCGGTCGTGGAATGAGTCATGCAAAGATCTCTTTAGACGAGGCGAAGATCCATGTACCGATGATTTTATTAAATGGTGCTCACGTGGTGAATGCCCAACGTGAAACAATTTTCACGATTCCTATTGGTCTAGAAAAAACGCTCGCCGTAATGGATGCAATTGAAACGGCTGGCTTGTACTACGAGATTTTCACTGCAGAGCATGTCTATTCAGAGAACCATTCCAAGCGGATTGAATTTGTTTCAGAACATCTACTAAGCAGAGATCCTGAACTATCGAAAAAAATGGCGATTGCCGCTTCCTCAGATCATTTGACCTTGACACCAATCGATTATGTGGAGAATATTCGCCAAACGTTAAAAGAAACTGGCGAAGACGTCTTGAAGATCATCGCTTTTGATAAAAATGGCCCAGAACTGTTAAAAGAAGTCACAATCGAATTAGAAAAAATCGGTGACCTGGCCATTGCGGCTTCTGAATTAACCAATATTGAAATCAATCATGTCAATGCCCAAAAAGGAATCGCCTTGAAACAATTCGCTGAGCAACGCGGCTTTACTTCAGACGAAGTCATGGCCTTTGGCGATAATTTCAACGATGTCTCAATGCTGACTTATGCCGGCAACAGCTATGCGATGGCCAATGCCGCTTTAGAAATTAAAAAGATCGCGAAACACGTCACGGATACGAATGAAGAAAATGGTGTCGCAACGGCAATCGAAAAAATCCTTTCTGAGTGATAAAACAAAGGTGTGAATCAACATGACCGAATTTTTTATTCAAGAAAAACAATTAAGCTCGGTGACACGTACGATTGTAAAAGATAGTAAAGGTGTCCCACTCTATTTAATGGTAGGTCACTGGGGACGTAAGGGCAATGTACTGTCACTCTATGCGATGGATGGGCAGATCGTGGCTTATATCAAGCAAGCTAGCGTGATTCTCGGCCGCAAATTTGAAATTTATCAGGATCATACTAAAGTCGGTGTGCTTCATAAAATTTTTCATTGGCCAGGGGATTTTTACTACATCCAGCAGCTTCATTGGGCTGTTTATGGAGATATTTATAATCATCAATATAAAATCAATCACTTTAATCAGCCCGTCATGACGATGGACAAAGCAACCTTATTGACCGGTGATTACTATGCCCTAGATGTCAATGAACCTGCCGATGCACCCGTTTGTATCTGTGTCGCAGCCGTCATGGATTACTGGCTCTACAATCGCACTAAACATAGAAAAAAAGAAACTACTTTTGAGATTACTTTTTCGCAAAACTAACAGAGGATGAGCCTAAGCGGCCCATCCTCTGTTTTCTCAATTTTTTTTAACTGCGATCACGTTTTTTGACTTCACGTTGCATATGATCATACTGATGACCGCTGATCATGATTTCTCCGACATCCTCAAACCCATCACGTAAATATAAGCGTTTCGCATTAGGATTGGCCTTATCAACATTTAAGCCAATGACCGTCTCCCCTTCATGAGTTGCTAAACGATCCACTGCCGTTAATAACTTTGAGCCAATCCCTTGTCCGCGATAATCTTCATCTACCTCGATTGAATCTAAATACCATTCATTTGGAAACGCTTCTGGATCAATAAACATATTGATCTCTTCTTCAATCCCTTGTGAACGCAAATAATTTTGCAGCGGCAGATCAATGATTGCCTCTTGACTAGCTGGATAACCAAAGACTGCACCAGCGATCTTTCCATCGATCTCTTCCACCAAGCCACGGGCATAACCAAAACGATAGGTTGGGTCCGTAAAGCAAGCCGCAATTATGTTTAACGCATTCTCTTCACCAAATTCTTCTAAAAAATCTAGTTCCATATCTTTTAAAATAACCAGTATTAATCTAGCTACCGCTGCGCCATCTTGTTTTTTTGCAAATCGAATCATTTTAAAACCTCTCTTTTAATAACGTTTAACACTACCTACTTAGTGTAACATGAGGCGCATTTTTACGAAAGTGGGGATACTTTGTGATCCCTGAAAAGTCTGCTATGATTGAGGGAGGAGGACTATCAATGAAAAAAATTTTAAAAATTATTTTGGGAATTGTCATCGCAATTATCGTTGTATTTGGCGGCTATTTGATTTATTTGTTCGCTAGTTATGATCGTTTACCTGACAACCTGACCTTAAAACCTGATAACCAGCACAGTGAGGTCCTGGAAACAAATAAAACCTATCGTGCCATGAGCCACAATATCGGCTATGGTGCCTATCCTCCAAGCTATAGCTTTTTTATGGATGGTGGAAAATATTCACGGGCTTATGATAAGAAAACCGTTGAAAAAAATATGCAAGGGATCGTCAATACAACCAAAGACGTGGCTCCGACCTTGGCTTTTTATCAAGAAGTTGACCAATTGGGGGATCGTTCGCAGCATGTCGATGAAGTTGCTTGGTTGAAAGAGCATTTACCTGCCTATAACAGCCTTTATGGGCAAAATTATGACTCGTCTTATTTATTCTATCCTTTTACAGATCCTATTGGTCAAGCCAAGTCAGGCTTAGTGACCTTAAGCCACGCTGAGATCACCAGCAGTAAACGCTATTCATTACCGATCGAAACGAATTTCAATAAATTCTTTGATTTGGATCGCGCGTTTACCGTCAGTCGTATCCCAGTCAAAGGAGATCACGAGTTGATTGCTATCAACACACATCTATCTGCCTTTACAAAGGACCGTTCTGTGCAGGCCGCGCAATTAAAAAAGATTTTTGATGTAATGGAATCTGAATATCAAAAAGGCAATTATGTGATGGTGGCCGGTGATTATAATCACGATGTTTTAGGCAATAGCCCCGAAGTCTTTAATACAAGTAAAAAGCGAGAAACATGGACTCATCCGTTTCCTAAAGAGCAATTACCCGCCGGTTTTCATCTACCTAATGGCAATTTAGCTGAAGAGAAAATCCCCTCGGCTCGAGCCTTAAATGAGCCTTATAAAAAAGGGCACACCTATACGACTTTGATCGACGGTTTCTTACTTTCAGACAACATTCAGGTACAGGATCTCCACGTCAAAGATATGGCGTTCCAATATTCTGATCATAATCCAGTTTATTTAGATTTCCGTTTGAAATAATCGCTGCCTCCGACTAAAGAAATTGGAATAGAAGCGACTTCTAAATATGAGTAAAAAAAGCCGAGACAAAATTGTCTCGGCTTTTTTAGCGATTAACCCTCTCGAATCTGTTGAATGATTGTTTCAGCGGTCGCCAAATTCATTCGTTCGGAGTGACGTAATTGTTTGGCTACTTCAGCAATCTCATTTTCAGTCGCCCCTGCCGAAATGGCAAGGGAACGACTTTGCATCGCCATATGGCCTTTTTGAATGCCGTCTGTCACTAAGGCCCGAATCGCTGCTAAATTTTGGGCGAGGCCTACTGCTACAATGATCTCACCTAGCTCAGCCGCATTAGTTACTTCTAATAGATTTAAAGCAATTTGCGCTTTCGGCAAGACTTTTGTGGCACCCCCTACGATTCCGACTTTCATGGGTATGACTAGCTGGCCAATTAGTTTATCCGATTGAATCACCCACTCACTCAAGCCTTCATAACGACCGTTACGAGCCGCATAAACATGACTGGCCGCTGCCACTGCTCGGGTATCGTTTCCGGTCGCTAAAACGACCGCATCAACGCCATTCATGATTCCTTTATTATGCGTCGCCGCTCGATAAGGATCAAGTTTGCTGTAATCACTTGCAGCAGCGATCTTTTCTGCTAATTCAGTCGAAATCTGACTCAAAGGTAGTTCACAGCGAGCCTCCACCAAGGATTCCGTCCCATAATTACTTAAAATGCTAAACAGTACCTCTGATTCAGGCAATAGTTGTCGTACTTCTTGAGCGACCGCCTCTAACATCGTGTTCACAATATTGGCACCCATCGCGTCTTTGGTATCTACCACAAGATCAAGCGATAGATACCCTTCCGCAAAAGTTCTGATCGCGATTGATCGTAATCCGCCGCCTCTTTGGTAGATCGACGGATAACTCGTTTCAGCCGTCTTAAAAAATAATGTCTCATTGTGTTGCAGGCGTTTTTTAGTAGATATTACATCTGACACGTTACGTAAAACGATTTGTCCCGTCATGGCTTGCCCAATGACCCGCGTTGTTAATCCACCAGCGTTGGCAATAATTTTGCCGGCATTACTAGCTGCCGCAATGACAGACGGTTCTTCTGTTGCCATTGGAATGATTTTTTTTTTACCATTGATCACAAAATTTTGTGCGACGCCTAAAGGAATTGAGACTTCACTGAGTTGATTTTCAATCAAATTATTCGCAATCTTTTCTGGTAAAACTGTTTCACTGGCTAATTGTGCTGCTTCTTTAGCTGACAGCTTTTTTTCTTTAACCAATAATGCCAAACGTTCCGTCTGCGTCATCTGATAGAATTTTTTTTTTGCCGTCTCCTGATCTTCTGCTTTTGTAACCATTAAAGCCAAGCCTAAGCCGCCGCCGATACAAAGACTGGCAACGCCACGCTGTTTTTCTTCTTGTATCAACTCAGACAGCAAGGTCGTCACGATTCGGGCCCCACTAGCACCAATCGGATGACCCAAGGCAATTGCTCCACCATAAATATTGACCCGTTCATTCGGCAAAGCTAACTCTTTTTGCACCGCCACTGACGCTGCCGCGAAAGCCTCATTGATTTGGAACAGATCGATATCTGCTGTGGTCTGATTTACTTTCTTTAGCAGCTGATTGATGGCCGAAATAGGTGCAACACCCATGATACTAGGGTCGATTCCGACTTCACTATAACCATTAATCACTGCTAAATAATCCAATCCCTGTTCAATCGCATAGGCCTTTGAAGCCAAAACAACCGCCGAAGCACCGTCGTTTAGCGTTGAGGCATTGGCCGCCGTCACTACGCCGCCTTCTTTAAAGGCCGGCTTTAACGAGCTGATTTTTTCCAACGTCGTATCTGCACGGATTCCTTCATCGGTATACAATGTGCTGCCATCTGGCAGAGGGACCCCCACGATTTCTGACTCAAACTTTCCTTCACGAGTTGCTTGCGCTGCCTTCATTTGTGACTCATAAGCAAACTGATCCTGCATCGCGCGAGTGATCTGGTATTGATCTGCCACTTTTTCGGCAGTTAACCCCATGTGCTTGCCACTAAATGCATCTGTTAAGCCATCATAGATCATGCTAGATTTTGGTTCCTGCCATTCCTGTGTCACATAATCAAAGCGAGTCACTTTTGGCGCCTGAGACATATTCTCTGTTCCGCCAGCCACAACAATCCGAGCTTCACCAAGCTGGATCTGCTGCATCCCAAAAATAATGGATTTCAATCCCGACCCGCAGACTTCATTGATCGTCGTTGCTGGAACTTCATAGGCAAGCCCGGCCTTTACTGCTGCCTGACGAGCGACATTTTGTCCATTGCCGGCTTGTAAGACATTTCCCATAAAGACTTGATTCACTTCTTGTCCGGCGATCTCTGCCCGGCTAATTGCTTCTTTCACCACGATCGCACCAAGCTCTACCGCTGAAACGCTCGCTAATTTACCTCTATATCTTCCAATTGGTGTTCGTACAGCACTCAAAATGACTACTTCTTCCAAGGGTGCACCTCCAATAAAATTGTTTAAAAATCATAGGTAAGTATAGCATAGATAGTTTTATAATTTCTTAAGATTCAAACTCACCTAATTCTGACCTTTCTATGATATATTTACCAATGGAAGAGGAACAAATCTATTTCTTGATTTCTTTTTTTACTCTAGCGGATCGCTATCCGCCACAAACAATGAATTCTATCATAAGAACTAGGAGGAGCAATATGACTATAGGAATTGATAAAATCAGTTTTCACGTGCCTAATTACTATCTCGATATGACCGACTTAGCTAACGCGCGCGAAACTGATCCAAATAAATTTCACATTGGTCTTGGACAAGACCAAATGGCGATTAACCCTGAGACCCAAGACATCGTTACTTTAGGGGCGAGTGCCGCTGCAAAAATCCTTACTGATGAAGACAAGAAGGACATCGATATGGTCATTGTCGGAACAGAATCAAGTACTGATTTTTCAAAATCCACTGCCGTCACCATACATAATCTGTTAGATATCCAACCATTTGCTCGTTCATTTGAAATAAAACACGCCTGCTATGGCGGTACAGCTGCTTTGCAACAAGCACATGATTATGTAAGCCTGCATCCTGACCGAAAAGTATTAGTGATCGCAGCCGATATCGCTAAATATGGATTAAACAGCGGGGGGGAACCCACGCAAGGTTGTGGCGCTGTCGCAATGCTTGTAACGAAAGAGCCTCATATTTTAGCCTTTAATAACGATAGCGTCTTTTATTCTGAAGATGTCTATGACTTCTGGCGCCCTGCTGGTCATGACTATCCTTTAGTCGATGGCCATCTCTCAAATCAAATTTACATTGATTCTTTCACGCGCATCTGGGAACAAAATAAAAAAATGAATCACACAAGTAGTGGAGATTACGCGGCTCTTACCTTCCATTTACCTTATACTAAGATGGGTCGAAAAGCATTGCGGGCCATTTTCCCTGAGATGTCGGAGGAAGAACAACAACGTTTAGAAGCTCGCTATGACGAGGCAATTCTTTACAGCCGGCAAGTTGGTAATCTTTATACCGGCTCACTTTATTTAGGTTTATTATCATTGTTAGATAATAGCCAGTTAGCTGCGGGAGACAGAGTAGGACTTTTCAGCTATGGTTCTGGGGCAGTCAGCGAATTTTTCTCCATGACCTTGATGAAAGATTACAAAAATTATTTAACCTCAGAAAAAAACCGTACTTTGTTGGCGCAACGGAAACGTTTAACCATTCCAGAATACGAAAAAATGTTCAACGAAAAATTACCAACCGATGGAGGTAGCTATACCTTCTCCGATCGAACTGACTTCGCTATCAATAAAATCGATGGTGATATTCGTTATTACAACAAATAATTTGATGCAAAAGGAGCTGAGATGGACACGTCTCAGCTCCTTATTTACGTATAAACGTTGTCCAGAAGTAGCTTCTGTCACAACCTCTTATTTTTAGGCACAAAAATAGTCTAACAGGTCTAATGGCTGGGCGTTTGTTTCATTCCAAGTTTCTGGAACATTTACACTCTTTTCTAGGTCTTAAACGTTTTTGTTCTTGTGATTGAATATTCGTCTAAGCCTCACCATTAAATAGAGAAATGGTTCTACTGTCTACATCTCTCATCCTGTTAGACCTTGATTCCTTGGTAAGGAGTTATCAAAATCCCTACTTCCTTCCTGCCCTTTTAGGCACTCTCTCTTGAAATGAATGCCTCCATTCATTTCATGTTGCTTTGATGCTTAACAACTTTAGGGATACTACCCCTTACACCTATTTTATACCATATTCCCGGATTTTTTGCAAGCGTTTGCATTTTTGCTGGCGATTTTTTTTCATGGTACAATGTTTTCCATGGAAGGAATGATTTCAATGAATATTTTATATATATCAATTTCAGGAAACACCCGTGCTTTTGTCGAAAAATTAGTATCTTACGCTGCGGAGCAGCATCAAGCAGACGCTACAAACCCACTGATCACTAGCAAAGAGATCTCTGAGAACAGTCCCTTCGATACAGAAGCGGAAGAATTTTTTACCTTTGTTCCTACTTACCTCGAAGGCGGGAATGGCGTAGACAATGGCGATACTGAAATTTTAACTGAAGTCATGCGGGAATACTTGGACTATGGGGCTAACTATCAAAAATGTCTCGGCGTAGTCGGTAGTGGCAATAAAAATTTTAATTATCAATACTGTCTCACTGCCAAACAATATAGCGAGGCCTTCGGATTTCCTTTTTTAGCCGATTATGAACTACGGGGGACTGCCAAAGATTGTGAGCGCATCTATAATTGTTTAAAAACTGCTTTAAAAAGTTAATTTTTTACCCATCATTTTATTGACATTTTCTCATCAAAGTAGCATTCTTTTTTAAAGGAGTGAAGAATTTGAGAAAAGTCGCAATTATTGGTGTGGGCCACGTTGGCAGCACCACTGCTTATACATTGATTTCTAAACAAATCGTTGATGAAGTAGTCCTATTTGATACAAATACAAAGCTCGTTCAAGCTGAACTAAATGATCTAGTCGATGGACAAATGGAACAGTCGCATCAAGTGAAATTGATCGCGCCAGATTTAACTGAGTTAGCCACCACCGATGTGCTAATCTTTTCTGCTGGGAACATTTCCATCCTTAATGGTAATTCAGATCGCTTTGCTGAGCTGAATTTGACAAAAACGATCGTAGAAGAATGGGCACCTAAAATTAAAGCTTCCGGCTTTAAAGGAATTATCTTAAACATTACGAATCCTTGCGATGTAATTACCAGCTATTTACAGGAGTTAACCGGATTTCCTAAAGAACGCGTCTTTGGTACCGGGACATCCTTGGACACCGCCCGGATGAAACACGCAGTCAGCGAAAAAATCAACGTCCACCCCACTTCTGTGAACGGTTATGTAATCGGTGAGCATGGCGAAAGTCAATTTGTCGCTTGGTCCACTGTGACTATCGGTGGTCTGCCAGTTGCGGAGACTTTAACAAGCGAACAACGGACAGAACTTGATGCAGCAGCACGTAAAGGTGGTTGGACCACCTTCAACGGAAAGGGCTATACTTCTTATGGCATCGCCGTTCAGGCCGCAGCAATCGTTGAAGCAATCTTAAATGATAATCAATTAGTCGTGCCCGTCAGTCATTATCACTCAAATGAGAAATGCTACGCCGGTTCACCTGCCAAGGTTTCAACTAGAGGAATCAGTGAATCAATTCCCCTCAACCTGACGGCAGCCGAAAAAAAGAAGTGGCAGCTCACCATCCAAACGATTAAAGCAATGTATGAGACAATTTAAAAAAAGGCTGGACAATGTGTCCAGCCTTTTAAGCACTTTGAATAATAGTTGAGCCTTTCTCCCAATCAAATGAGATCAATTTCGCGTTTGGCGTCCGATAATTGAAGACTTTTTCATTCTCCAATGGTTCAAAATAATTTTTCATCGCGCGAATCACAGAATTATGACAAACCAACAAATAGGTATTTTCTTGGTCTTGCTCTAACTCCGCTAGCAATGGAACGATACGAGCGTAGACATCCATTAGTGATTCACCATTGGGATAACGCACCGCAAACTGGGTCCGCAACTGCAAATAGACAGACTGCTGATCACTCGTTCCATCAAAGTCACCATAATCTAATTCAATCAAGCGTTCGTCAACGCTCAATGATAGCTTATTATTTTCCGCTACAATCCGTGCGGTCTCCTTTGCACGTTGAAGCGGCGAATGAATAATTTTTGTGATTGGCTGTGATAAATTAGCGACTTCCTTTGCTAATAGCTCCGCCTGTTGATAGCCTACCTCGGATAAAGCAATATCGCTTCTGCCTGAAATAATTCCTTTATGGTTCCATTCTGTTTCTCCATGTCTTGCAGCGTAAAGCACTATAACAACCCTCTCTAATCTAGCTCAAAAAATGAAAAACGTTGAAACTGATTTCATTCTATTTTCAAAAAATTGCAACGCAATAAACTGGTAATAGCCAGTGACCCTACCACTTTATCACTAGAATGAAAGAACGTCTACTTTTTTTGAAAATGATTAGGACTTTTTAACCCCGTAGGCCCGCGGAATAATTAAATAGTCAATCAATGGGACAAAACAATTCATAATCAGCAAGATAAAGGTCATTCCCTCTGGCATCGAGCTGAATTGACGCCACAGCATTAATAAAACCCCACAGCAAATACCATAAATAATTTCACCTTTGGGAGTAGTTGGTGACGTACTGTAATCCGTCGCCATGAAAAAGGCCCCTAACATCGTTGCTCCGCCAAAAACATGGGCAAACATGATCGTCGGATCTCCTTTTCCAAAAAAGAAAGCCAATAGAATGATCGTTCCTATCATGGAGAAGGGAATCTGCCAAGTAATGACCTTTTTGTAAAGTAAAAATACTCCGCCTAGAAGCAATAAGATAGCAGCTGTCTCTGCATTTTTACCCGCAATCAACCCGGTCAGGCTGTCGAGCATTTGCTCTCCCGAAAGTCCTATCCCCGCTTTCGCATCCATTAAGGGCGTCGCCGAGGATACAACCTCTAAACCATCGAGGGAAAATAACGGACGTGGTTGAATATTTTCAGACATCTCTTTTACAAACACTAGACGTAGTATGGCACGCCCAGTTAGCGCCGGATTTAATAAGTTTCTGCCAATTCCGCCAAATAGTTCTTTCGCTACAAGAATCCCAATTGTCCCCCCTAAAATCGGATACCACAAGGGAACACTCGCTGGTAAACTCATCGCTAACAATACACCTGTCACGACTACCGAATAATCTTTTGGCAGAGAATTTTTCCGCAACTTGAACCACAATAGCTCAACAATTAAGCATGTTGCGACAGAAATTAAATACAGCAGCAATGAGCGCAAGCCAAAGAAAATAATCGAAGCTAAGACACTGGGCAGCAAAGCAATTAGCACCCACTTCATCAAGCGATCCGTTTTTTCTCGATATAATAAATGGGGTGAGGCTTCCATCATAGGATAACGAGAGCTGCGTATTTCTTCAAACACCGGTCTTTTCTCCATTACGATTTCCGCCTCTCTTTCAGCTCTTGTTGCCCCGCTACAATATGTTCCGCTAAGTGACGACGAGCCGGGCATATGTATGTGCAACAACCACAATTAATACAGCTTTCAACATATAACTTTTCCAGCCGCTTCCAATTTTTCTTTAAATAATTTTTTTCAAGTTGGTGAGGTAGCAGACCTACTGGGCAAACTTCTACACAGCGAGCGCATAGAATACACGGACTAGGCGTACTATCTTGGTCATGCTTTTCATTGATCACGATCAGGCCATTCGCTGATTTTGTTAGTGAAGCTGCCAATGTATCCACTGTTTTTCCCATCATAAAGCCACCAGTAATAATTTTTGAAGGTGCCCCATCAAATCCACCGCAAAAATCGATCATATCCTGAATCGAAGTCCCAATTGGAAAGTAAACATTTTTTTGCTGCATCACATCTCCTACCACAGAACAAATACGATAGCTTAACGGAATGCCTGGATCAATTGCTTCAGAAACAGCGACCGTTGTAGCAACGTTAATGACCAAGTAACCTAAATCTCTTGTTGATCCACCCGCAGGCCCTTCTTTTCCGGTAATTGTTTTAAACAACATTTCTGTGCTTCCTTGTGGGTATATAGAAGGAACTTCAATAACTGAAAGAGTTGGAAT
This sequence comes from Enterococcus viikkiensis, assembly GCF_005405345.1. Taxonomy (GTDB): domain Bacteria; phylum Bacillota; class Bacilli; order Lactobacillales; family Enterococcaceae; genus Enterococcus_A; species Enterococcus_A viikkiensis. The sequence goes on from NZ_BJDW01000017.1 coordinate 50,896, forward strand.
ATCTTTACATAATTCCTTCATAACCTCAATTGCCTCTTGTTTATCATCTTCAATCGCTATGATTCCCTCATTGGCTCCTACAGCTTTTAATACAAGCTTGCAGCCTTTAATTAGTTGATCTCCCTGATTTACCATTAAGGCGGCATCCGCCATAAGCAATGGCTCACACTCTGCGCCATTGAAAATACACGTATGAATAGCCTCTTTGGGATTAAGCTTTACGTGGCTGGGAAAAGTCGCTCCACCTAAACCGACTACTCCTGCAGCTTCCACTTTTTCAACAATTGTTTCTGGCGCCAATTTTTCAATTTTATCATGATAAATTTTTTCAGGTTGTTCTTGAAAATCATTTTCGATCACGATACAAGTCATTTCATCTCCTTGACCTTGATCGATCTCTTCAATGCCAACAATCCTCCCCGAAACACTGGCATGAATATTAGCTCCCAACCCCTCACCCATTTTGGCAATCATTTGACCTAAAAAAACCTTCTCACCAACTGAAACAGTCACCTCTGCTGGATCACCAATATGCTGCTGGATTGGAATATAAACTTTTTTAGGATAAATACGTTCTACCCTTTTATAATTATTAATTCCTCTTAGGTGCAAAGCTTGATCCTGATGAAGATCAATCCCACCTTTAAACGTCCGATTCATCATCAAAATCCTCCATTTTTTTTCTTATTTTTAGTATAACATGAACATTTTCTAGCTAAAAATAATATCTTATCTTTGAAGCAAAGGACTATTTAGTAAAAAAATTATTGGATGATTGAATCTAAGTGACTTTATCATACAAGCCACACATTCAGCTATCCGTGATTCGTATTCACAGCTAGGCAAAGTTAAAACAACAAAAAAAGACTATCCATATTCTGAATAGTCTTAACTGCGTGGCGACGTCCTAATCTCACAAGGGGCAACCCCTCACTACAATCGGCGCTAAGAAGCTTAACTTCTGTGTTCGA
>NZ_BJDW01000018.1 GCF_005405345.1 Enterococcus viikkiensis
CTACAAAAAAACCGCTATATATCAAGCGTTACAGCGGTTTTTCGAGTGATTATCGTTACACAATTCGGGAATGCAGGATGTAAGGAATCATGATCGGTACTAAAGAAATGAAAACAATCATTAGCATAATCAACGAAAAATGGTCACTGACAATCGGAATATTTCCTAAGAAATAACCCGCCAAACTCACAACGCTTCCCCAGACAATGGCGCCGAAAACATTGAAGCTGGAAAAAAGACCCCAGTTCATTTTACTAGAACCGGCGATAAAAGGAATAAAGGTCCGAACAAAAGGCATAAAGCGTCCTAAGAAAATCGTCCATTTGCCTCGCTCATTGAAAAAGTTCTCTGCTTCACGAACCTTATCTTCTTTAATAAAACGGGAAATAGGACTATGATATAAGGCCTTAACGCCTAGCGTATGCCCAATCCAATAATTCATCATATCACCTAAGATTGCGGCAATCACACAGATCCCAATCACATACGGCAAATGCAAGACATTTCCGCCTAGCGCAGTCAAGGCTCCCGCCGCGAATAAAAAGGAATCCCCCGGCAAGAAGGGAAAAATAACCACCCCTGTTTCAATAAAAACGATCCCGAATAAAATTGGATAAATCCCTACGCCATATTGGTGAACCAATGACACCATATGGGCATCAATGTGTAAAATAAAATCAATCAACGCCATTTAATAAACTCCTTTAGAAAAGATTCTCTTCAATCATACGACTTTTCAAAAAAAAGGAAAGCCTAGAGGAAGTTCTTATAGAAAAAAATAATTTTCTTGATTAAATGGTATAATAAAGAAGAAGTCTACGATATCTATTCACTGATTTTCTAGATATTAATTAGTCGATTTTACAATAAAAAATAGGAGTAGCTTATGAGTGTTCTTTCTCACATGAAAAGTATGCAGCTGGAAATGTCCGCTGCTGAAAAAAAAATTTATTTCTTCATTCGTGAAAACAGTGAAAAAGCAGCTGGCATGACTGCTAATGAGATTGCCGAGGCCGCAGGTACTAGCGCCCCTACTGTTGTGCGATTCTCTAAAAAAATGGGCTATCACAGCCTGACAGATCTTAAGATCGAACTTTCTGCAGAAACGATCCAAGAACGCAACAACAATACATACAGCGATGTCGATCACGATGAGCCCTTTCACAACTTAAAAAACAAATTAGCTAGCAATGCTCGCTTCACAATTGATGAAACGACCGCTCTCTTCAACGAAAAAGAGTTTATTGAAGCATGCAAATTACTAGAGGAAAAAAAATTTTGTTATGTCTTAGGCATTGGAGCCTCAAACTTAGCTGCAATGGATATTGTTCAAAAGTGGAGCCGCTTAGGAAAAAATATCATTAGCGAACCAGATTACAATACCATTTTGCCACAACTGGTTCTCCACGAAAAAGAAGCGGTCATTTGGCTGATTTCTAATTCCGGGTTAACGTCTGAACTGATTGCTTTGGCTGAAACAGCTAAAGACTTAGGTATTCCCGTCATTACCTTGACTCAATTTGGTCAAAATCCTTTAGCCAAGCTTTCTGACGTCTGTTTGCAAACTTCTCGACCGACTGAAGCGACTTATCGAAGTGCTGCGACCGATTCGATTTTAGCGCAATTTATCACTGTCGATTTATTGTTTTATGTCTATATCAGCCGTAACAAAGAAAATGCGGAAAAAATCTATAGCACTCGTGCCATCGTTCAAGAATACCGAAAAAAATATTTTTAAGAAACAAAGGGTCTGACCATCACAGTCAGACCCTTTGTTTCGGTTTATAAAAGAGCAATGCCAACAGGTGGCATCGCTCTTTTTGACTTCTATTTGGTTGTCGCTTTGAAAACTTCTTCAGAAGCTAAAACTGGACCCGTTTTTTCTAACACGTGAGTCGCGATCTCATTCATATTAGTGATTAAGACCATCATCGAAGTGCCCTTTCCAGCTGCTTTAATCGCGTCTAAATCAACCTTAGCCACTTCTGTCTCCGTTGTAACTGTCTGTCCTTCATTAACCATGATATCAAAAGGCTTGCCATCGAGCTCAACCGTATTGATTCCCATATGCAACAAGACTTCCATCCCACTCTCAGTTGTAATCCCAATCGCATGTTTCGTTGGAAAAATCGTGCTGACTTTTCCACGAACAGGCGCATAGATCGCTCCGTCAGTTGGTTCGATAAAGTAACCTTCACCCATCATTTTTTCAGCAAAAACAGGATCCGCTGCTTCTTCCAATGGATGAACCGCACCTTTGGCAACTGCTGAAAAGACTTCGGTCGCATGCGCCGTAGTAACTGGTTCTACTGTCGTCATAGCTGGTTCAACAACTGTTTCTTCTGCCAGTTTTTGCTCAGCTAATTTATCTTTAGGAATTCCAAAGAAATAAGTAGCCACAAAACCACCTGCATATGCTGCAAGTAGCCCTAAAACATACCCCCACCAACGACCGTTCGCAATTAATGGAATCAATGCAGCTCCGGAAGGGCCAATCGCAATCGCACCGACACCACCGATAGCACCGATCACAGCACCACCGATCCCGCCGCCGATACATGCGGTAATAAATGGCCGACCTAAAGGTAACGTTACGCCGTAGATCAATGGCTCGCCGATCCCTAAAATCCCAACTGGCAACGCACCTTTGATCATTTCAGTCAGTTCTTTGTCTTTACGTAATTTAATCCAAAGAGCGAATGCCGCACCGACTTGACCCGCACCGGCCATCGCTAGGATTGGCAATAACATTGTTTTACCTGTTTCGTTAATCATTTGAATATGAATTGGGGTCAAGATCTGATGTAAACCGAACATAACCATTGGTAAGAATAATGCACCTAACACAAAACCAGAGAAGGCACCACCAACTGCTAAGACCCAGTTGATTCCTCCAACCATACCGTTAGAGACAAAACCAGCTAATGGCATGATCAAGAAAATTTCTAGCAAACCAATCACTAATAAAGAAAGCATCGGTGTAATAATAATATCAACCGCGTCTGGTACAATTTGATGCAATTTCTTTTCAACAATTGACAATAACCAAACCGCGAAGATCACGCCAAGGATCCCACCTTGACCAGCAGCTAATGGATCCCCCGTAAATAAGTTCGTCAACGGTGCTTCCGGATTCATCCCAGTCAAGGTAACCACCGCACCGATAACCCCACCAAGGGTTGGGTTCGCACCGAATACTTGCGCAGCATTCACACCGGTAAAGATGACTAAGTAGCTAAACATCCCATTTTTCATGATGTTCATCACGTCGATAAACTGTTGCCAAGTCCCCGCATCTAGAGTGCCTGCTGTCACTAAGTTGGTTAAGATCGCTGCAATCCCTGCGATTAATCCTGATCCAACAAAAGCTGGGATCATTGGTACAAAAATATTCGAAATATCTTTTAAGAGAGCTTTAAAGGGAGAATTTTTTTGCTTCGCTTTTTGGGCTGCTTTCATTTCTGCCGCTTTTGCATTGACTTTGTCTTTACCAGAACTGTGCGGCAGTTCTTCACCAAGGCCAACACCAGCAATATCTACCATTTCTTTTGCTACTTTATTGACTTTCCCTGGACCGATGATGACTTGTAATTGTTCATCATCCACGACTCCTAGTACACCTGGGATCGCCTTTAATTTTGCTTGATCCACTTTTTCATCGTCACGCACACTCATCCGAACACGGGTCATACAGTGAACTACACTTTGAACGTTGTCCATTCCACCGGCACCCTCGTAAATCTCTTTAGCAATTTGATTCAAGGTTAATTCTTCTTTTGCCATTTTACTCTCTCCCTATCTATCATATTGTATTCGTTTTCAGTATTTATTTTTATTCAACTAACAGAGCAAATACCTCTCTTAGTTGAATACTTGTTTAAATTGCTTTTTTAACAAATCCATCTGCTTGGATTAGTTTTTCCGCTGCTTCGTCTTTCGTGCTATCGGTCAGAATCATCACGATCGCTAGTTTAACATTTTGTTCCGCTTCTTCAAAGTAGCGGGCCGCTGTTTCATAATCCGCTTCGGTCGCTTGCATGATAATCCGTTTTGAACGTTCCACTAGTTTTTCATTGGTCGGTTTTACATCCACCATCAAATTGTTGTACACTTTTCCGATCCCGATCATGCTGATGGTTGAAATCATATTTAAGATTAACTTTTGCGCCGTACCAGATTTCAAACGAGTCGAGCCAGTTAAAAATTCCGGTCCACAATCTACTTCGATTGGCATTTCCGCATGCTGACTGATCACCGCACCTTTATTACAAGCAATCGTTCCTGTGGCTGCACCAATAGAACGGGCGTAGTCTAAACCACCGATAACGTAAGGCGTCCGTCCACTAGCAGCGATTCCAATCACCATGTCATTTTCTGTTAAGTGTAAATCCTTTAAATCTTGTGCGCCAAGCTCCGCGTCATCCTCTGCGCCTTCAACAGCAACAGTCATCGCTTGTTCTCCGCCAGCGATTAAACCTACCACCATTTCTGGTTCAACTCCAAAGGTTGGTACACATTCGGCTGCATCTAAGACTCCTAAGCGCCCACTTGTACCCGCACCCATATAAATCAAGCGTCCGCCTTTTTTAAATGCCGCAATCGTCGCTTCAATTACTTTTTCGATCTGCGGTAATTGATCCGCTACTGCATCAGGAACCTTGTGATCCTCTTGATTCATCAAGTAAACCGCTTGGGCCACACTCATTTCATCTAAACCAAAGGTTGTTTCGTTTCGACGTTCTGTTGTTAAGTTTTCTAAATTAATCATTCTTTTCCACACTCTCTAAACTAAATTTTTGCCCCGCCTTGATCTGTTGAATCAATGGCAGATCTTTTTCAATTACTTGCCCGACAACATTGACTTTCGGATCAGCCTCTAATGGTCGTTTCACGACTTGGATCTCTCCCATATAGCGTAAATAATCCGCATTATCAATAGTGACAGCTCCAACTGCCCGTTCGGTTAGCGGTAAGGGTGTGACCTGCGGGATTTTTCTGAAGCGCGCATCCGCGCTGCGAATAACATCTCGTGCTTCGTCTTGACGGTTGGTATGGTCACCAGATACAAACGCAAACTGCGAATCTAAAGGTATTACGTGTAATTTCAATATCTTCTCTTCTATATAAACAGCAAACTGTTCCAAGACTTCCGTCGATAAGCCGCTATCGCCAATGTACACGCGATCCGTATCTTGAAGTAAATCGATTGCCGCTGCCAATGGGTGAAGCCCACGATGCGCTTCTAATGTTGGTAACCCACGATAAAGTGGCCCCCGTAATTTTTCATCGCCTGGTACAAAGCCTTGAATTGTAAAACCATTCGCTTTTAACCACTGATTTTTTTTGCAATACCAATCTGCATCAAGGCCTGTTTCAGGTCGCGGATAATAATTATGCCACGCCTCAAGCCTTCCAAACTGGGCACCTGCATCCTTCAATTCTTGAATATCTGTTTCAGTGATCGTCGAGGCATTCAATGCGATAGCGATTTCATGAGAAAGTAAAGCAATCTGCTGATTGCTGATGTGATAATCCATCCGCAATCCGGTAACGCCTAAAGCTTTCAATTCATCGATACGATCAAATGAAAACCCCGCTTGATTTAATGCTGACCCAGAAATATCGACCATTAACTCAAGCTGATAGGCTTGCGCGATTTTTCCAAGATCAGTCAATCGTTGGCGGTATTGTTTTGCGTCATCTTCTGGAATATGTAATGAAGTAAATATTCCAGAGAACCCATGTTGCGCCATCAGTTCAATCGCGTCCCGTGTTTCTATGGAGACATCTTCATTTAAGAAAATAGAAAATCCAAACATGTGACTCCTCCTTTATCAATGAAAACCATTTCAACTTTATGCACCGATTATAAACGCTACGAGGTGTTTTTGCAACATAATTTCATTTATTTTATTTTTTATATGAAAAATTGTTTCTTTTGCAAGCAGAATACTCTTTTTTTAAGAGGTTTTTAGCTATACTAATACGGTAGTTGAAAGGGGAAAAAAGAATGAGAATTGCAATAGCTGGAGCAGGCGCGATGGGGAGTCGGATTGGCTTAATGCTTCACGAAGCCGGAAATGAAGTTCTCTTAATTGATCGCTGGCCTGAACATATTGAAGCCATCCGTAAAAACGGATTAATTGGAGATTTTGATGATCGAAAAATCGTGGCGCAACTTCCGATTTATTCGCCGGAAGAAATCATTGAAGAACACGAAACAGTCGATTTGATCGTAGCATTGACAAAATCGATGCAGCTGGAGCAAATGTTCCATGACATTCAGCCAATTATTGGTAGCAAAACCTTTGTCTTTTGTTTATTGAATGGATTAGGACATGAAGAAACACTAGCAAAATTCGTACCGGAGGAAAATATTATTTTTGGAACAACGACTTGGACCGCCGGCTTAGCAGGACCAGGGCACGCGAAGTTAGCCGGATCTGGCAGTATTGAAATGGAAAATTTAGCTCCAAGTGGCAAGGCCTTCACCCTAGAAGTATTAGAAGTCTTTCAAAAGGCACAACTTAATCCTATTTATAGTCAAAATGTCCGCTATTCTATTTGGAAAAAAGCCTGTATCAATGGAACTTTGAACGGCTTATGTACGATTTTAGATTGTAATATTGCAGAATTTGGTTCATTGACTGTCGCCAGAGAAATAATTGAAGCACTCGTTGCAGAATTTGTGGCCGTGGCAGAAGCAGAGAGGATCCATTTAGATCACACAGAAATGATTGATGCTATCGAAGCTACGTATGACCCAAAAACACAGGGATTGCACTTTCCTTCGATGTATCAAGATTTGATTCGCAATCAACGGAAAACGGAAATCGATTATATCAATGGGGCCGTGTGGAAAAAAGGACAACTAGCTGGAATTCATACTCCTTATTGTGCCTTCTTGACCCAATTGATCCATGGAAAGGAAGAATTACTTAAAGCAAAATAAAAAAAGCGCCTAGGCGCTTTTTTTATTTTTAATAATTGCTATTTTCTTCCAATAAAAAATGAAACGACTGCAACAACAATCACAGCACCAATAATAGAAGGAACTAGTGCCATACCAGCTAGGCTAGGCCCCCATGAGCCAAGTAATGCTTGACCAAGTGCAGAACCGACTAAACCAGCAACGATGTTAGCAATCCAGCCCATTGATCCGCCTTTTTTTGTAATTGCACCGGCAATTGCACCAATAACTGCACCAATGATTAAACTCCATAATAAACCCATTCTTTTCTCCCTCTTTCTATATAAGATAATTACATTATTATGCTACTAATGAATCGTTCTTTTTCCTATTATTCTGCTCGAAAATGACCTCGTTATAACAAGATTACAACGAAAAAAAGCTTATTTCAGCGGTAATACAGTATTTTCAAAACGATTTTCAGAAATTTCTTATCTAAAGAATTTTTTGAAAAGCAAACTTTTTGACTCAGGTTCTTTTTTTAGTCTTCTACGTTCCCATTTTACACGGATTAGATCAGCACAATCAAATGTTCAATTATACCGGTTTTTTTAATAAAAAATAACAATCAATAGAGAATAATAACTAAACGGTGTAAATGGGATGATAAAATTTTCAGCAAGATTGAATTGTCAGAATATTTTGGTATTATTAACAAATAATTATCAGAATATTTCAAATCTACAAACTATTCTTGCTATTTAGAAATGAGGTTCTTTATGGAAAATAAATTACAAAAACAAATGACTTCTCGGCATATTATGATGTTGGCACTAGGAGGAGCGATTGGCGCAGGCTTGTTTAAAGGCAGTGGCGAAGCGATCGGGATCGCCGGACCCTCCGTTATCCTCGCTTTCCTTTTAGGCGGTTTAGTCCTATTTATCGTTATGAATGGATTAGGTCGGTTGGTCTTAGACAGCGACAATGTTCAAGGCCTATCCGGAATCATTAAACCGTTTCTCGGTGAACGTACAGCCGATTTTATCGACTGGCTGTATTGGTCCTTATGGATGGTCAATATCATTGCTGAAGCGGTGGCAGCCGCTAGCTTTATGCAGTTGTGGTTTCCTCACGTGCCATCGTGGATCTTTGTTTTGATTCTGGCACTGCTTACTACACTGATCAACTTGTATTCGGTACGTTTATTTGCCGAAACTGAATACTGGTTAGCTTTTATCAAAATTGCCGTAATCATGATTTTAATCGCTTTTGGTGTCTATCTTGTTGGTCATGAAATCTTTAATATTGGTTTTACCGCTACGATTTCTCGCATGAACAGTCATGGCGGCTTCACCCCTCATGGACTTAATGGATTAGTTAATTCACTATTAGTTGTAATTTATTCTTACGGTGGCTCAGAATTGATTGCCATTACTGTCAGTGAAGCAGAAGATCCTAAGACTGCGATTCCTAAAGCAATCAAAGGAGTCATGGGCCGGATTATCTCCTTCTATATTATTCCAATGATTCTTTTACTGATTATTTACCGCTGGGACACATTAGCCAGCACCAACGTGAGCCCTTTCGTTATGGTTTTTGAAAAAATGAACATTCCTTTTGCAACAGATATTGTAAACTTTGTTATTGTTCTAGCGCTATTTTCTTCAATTAATTCCGGTGTATACGCCTCTTCACGGACCTTGTATTTTAGAGTCAAAGAAAATACAGGATTTACTTCAAAACTAGCGGCTCTGAATAAGCATCAGGTCCCACAACGAGCCGTGCTATTTTGTACAGGTACTCTGTATCTAGGCGTCATCTTGTCTTATTTCTTAGGTAACAAACTCTTTAACTACTTAGTCGGCTCATTGTCTTACTCTGTCCTATTGACTTGGATGCTGATTAGTATTGCAGCCTTTGTTTTAGCCTTGAAAAAAGGAAGTTTCGTCGAGCGTTTCTTCAGCGGCTTAGTGATTGTTGTCTTAGGATTAATTTTCATTGGTATTTTAATGAATAACCCTATCGGTGTCACACTCTTCACCGCAGGTATCTATTTAGTGATTTTCTTAAGCTATCGAAAGAAACAAGTCGATACAATTTCCGAACATATTTAAAAAAAGGTCCATTGCAATCCTAGATTGATTGCAATGGACCTTTTTTAGGCAAACAAAAAGACGGTCTGAACGACCATCTTAAAAAGGAACCTATTTTTCTTCACTACCCATGAATTTCGCAACAAAGGCTGCGATTGCTGCACCTAAAGTTGGTGCAAGCAAGTAAACCCAATAATGAGACAACGCAGTGCCACCAGCAAAAATCGCAGGGCCTAAGCTACGTGCCGCATTCAATGATCCGCCTGTTAAGTTCAAGGTAACAATGATTAAGAAAGCTAAAGTAATACCGATAGCTACTGGAGCCATTGTCGCATTCCCATATTTAGTGCTTGTTACCATCAAGATAACAAAAACAAATAGGAAAGTGACCAATGTTTCAACACCAAAGGCTTGTGCTGCACTAATGTTAGGAAAATCATTTTGTCCAAAACCATCGCTAGGTAATTTTAATGCATGAATATAAACAGATAAAATTGCTGAAGCAACAATTGAACCTAACGCTTGAGCGATAATGTAAAAAATGCCATCCTTAACTGATAAACGTTTATTAATCATCATAGCAACTGAGACACCTGGGTTAAAGTTCCCACCAGAAATACCGCCTACGGCATAAGCCATAATCGTAATTGCCAAACCAAAGGCTAAACCAATTGTTAAAGTGCCCCCTTTAGCAATAACTACTGTACCAGTTCCTAGAAAAACTAGCATAAAGGTACCTAGAAATTCTGCTACATATTTCTTCATTTTCATCCAACTTCCTTCAATAATTATTTGAATATTCATTCTATTTAAATAGCCCTTTTTTGTAAAGTGATAGCTTATCCCTCTTATTTTTCTCTTCTTTTTATTATTTGCAAGAAATATTTTTTTAAATAAAGATCGTTATAGAAACTCAAAAAAAACTCTTCTTTCATTTCTTTCCACTCCTGGTGAAAGAAAATGAAAGAAGAGCATCTATTTTATTTCAAGGGTACTAGTAACTAGACCAATTCTACTTCAACATCGATATTGCCGCGAGTTGCTTTTGAATAAGGACAAAATTCGTGCGCTTCTTCAACAATCTTCTGGGCTTCTTCCTTTTCCACACCCGGTAATGATGTTTCAAGGATAACGCCGATTTGATAGCCACCGTCATCTAATTGGTATAAAGAAACACGAGCTTTGACTTCAGCATCCGACTCAATATTATGTTCTTTCAGCATATGATGCACCGCACCATTGAAACAAGAAGCATAGCCAGCCGCAAATAATTGCTCAGGATTCGTCCCCTCTGAATGAATTGAAGGTGGCTCAATCTTCATTTTCATACTGCCATTTGGTGCCTGCACATCCCCATTACGTCCACCATGATTAATCATAGCTGTCTCATACATTTTCTTCAAAAATTCTCATTCCTTTCCTACTTACTGATTATAAGTGTAGGCCGTTTCGGTGGAGATTTCAATGAAACTGCTCACAGGACCAGAATCCACAAAAAAGGACAAGCTAAAGGTGTAACAAACGATTGTGAAAATAACTACAATTATATTTTTTTGATATACTATGTATAAATGTATAAGGGAGTGATTACTCATGAAAAAAATTATTTTTGCCTGCATCATGGCATCCCTTCTATTGACCGGATGCAAACAGGACTCACCTGGCCATTCAACTAATAACTCAAAACAGTCAAACTCTGTCTCCTCAACGATCGTTACGTCAGAAACTACGAGTGTAACTACTTCGGAAACATCTGATACGATCAGTCAAACAACTGCAGAAGAACCCGTTAGCACCGCCCCGTCTAGTACTAGTGATTCAAGTCAAGAGCAAGTAACTGATACGGTATCCCAAAATGAATTCGGTGGTTATGCAACCTTTTACTTTACCGGCATGAACGTTCCCGATTCTATCAATATCAATACAAATTCCAACCAACTAACGTTCGATGGCGGAACGAGCCAAGCAACCGTCTATGCCTTCTCGATGAAAAATGTTCCCGTCAAAACAATTCGGGTATTCTCCGCTAACAACCATGACATTCGAACTGTTCAAGTAAGCACGCAGCTTGTGATCGGCAGTCAGATTTCCGGTCCGACTATTTCGAATCACCAAACGGACGAATTGTATCTCTTCCACAATAAGCAAGGGGGACTATCCTTAGCTACGCCTAATTATGCGGGAAATGTTCCTGAGGATCAGCAAGATGTCATGATCGAAGTCTTACAGTAAAGATATGTATCATTAAGCCAAGCAACTTGCTGTTTGGCTTTTTTATTTTGAGAATGTAAGACAAAAAAACGGAGATCTGAAATCAGATCTCCGTTTAAATAATCAGAAATGATTATTTTACTGTTACTGTTGCGCCAACTTCTTCTAAAGCAGCTTTTAATGCTTCAGCGTCGTCTTTAGACACATCTTCTTTAACTGGTGCAGGAGCGCCATCAACTACAGCTTTAGCTTCTTTCAAGCCTAAGCCAGTTGCTTCACGAACTGCTTTGATAACTTTAACTTTTTGGTCGCCGACAGCTGTTAATTCAACAGTAAATTCTGTTTGTTCTTCAGCAGCAGGTCCAGCAGCAGCACCAGCAGCAGCTACAGGAGCAGCAGCAGTTACGCCAAATTCGTCTTCGATAGCTTTAACTAAGTCGTTTAATTCTAAGATTGTTGCGCCTTTAAGCTCTTCAACAATGTTTTCAATGTTTAATGCCATTTTAAGTTTCCTCCGTTTAGGTAAGTTTTTATTTTTTTATGTTAAGCAGCGATTAAGCTACTTCGTCTTCTTTTTCTGCGACTGCTTTCACAGCGTAAGCCACGTTGCGGACTGGCGCTTGAAGAACAGATAATAGCATAGAAAGAAGTCCATCGCGGTTCGGTAGTTTTGCAAGAGCAGTAATTTCTTCGATAGAAGCTACTTTTCCTTCAATGATACCGCCTTTGATTTCTAATTTGTCAGCTGTTTTAGCGAACTCGTCGATAATTTTAGCTGGAGCAACTACATCCTCATTACTAAATGCAACAGCAGTAGGTCCTGAGAATACTTCTTCTAATCCGTTCAAGCCAGCTTTTTCAGCGGCACGAACCAAGATAGAATTTTTGATAACTTTCATTTCAACGTTAGCGTCACGTAATTGTTTACGTAGTTCAGTCACTTGTTCTACAGTAAGACCACGGTAGTCAACGATAACGGCTGAAGCTGCTGCGCTGAATTTTTCAGTGACTTCTTCAACAATAGCGGCTTTTTTAGCGATTGCTACTTCACTCATTATATATTTCACCTCCTGATTTTGATGGAAGAGAATTTTTTCGCGCGAAGCAAAAAAATACCCTATGCCACCGTAGACATAGAGGGACTATTGAATGTTCTCAATAAACGTCCTCGGTAGGAAATTAAGACTTGCGTCACCTACTGTCTTCGGTACAGTTAATAAATTAACCTTGACTAACTTACCATAGATAAGTTAGTCAAGTCAAGCACTATTCTAAAATAAATTTAGATAGCAGTTTGTTCAACATGGATACCAGGTCCAAATGTTGTAGTCATTGAAATGTTTTTGATGTATTGACCTTTAGCAGTTGCAGGTTTTGCTTTTACTAAAGTTTCGTTGATTGTGTTAAAGTTTTCAACCAATTTAGCATCGTCGAATGATACTTTACCGATTGGCACATGAACGTTACCAGCTTTATCAACACGGTAAGTTACTTTACCAGCTTTAACTTCTTCAACCGCTTTTGTAACATCCATCGTTACAGTACCAGTTTTAGGGTTAGGCATTAAACCTTTTGGTCCAAGCACACGGCCTAATTTACCAACTGTAGCCATCATGTCAGGTGTCGCTACAACAACGTCAAAGTCGAACCATCCACCTTGGATTTTTGCAACCATGTCGTCGTCGCCAACGAAATCAGCGCCAGCAGCTTCTGCTTCTTTTGCTTTTTCGCCTTTAGCGAATACTAAAACAGTTTGTGTTTTACCAGTTCCGTTTGGAAGCACAACTGCTCCACGGATTTGTTGGTCTGCTTTTTTAGGGTCAACGCTTAATTTGTAAGCAACTTCAACCGTTGCGTCAAATTTTGCGAAGTTAATTTCTTTTGCTAATGCTACTGCTTCCGCAACTGGGTAAGCTTTTGTTGCATCAACTTTTTTTAATGCATCTTGCATTTTTTTGCTCTTTTTAGCCATTTTGTTTCCTCCTTGATGTGGTTATAACGGTAGAACCTCCCACGTGTTCCGTATCTTTAGATAGGGAGCCAACTGAGAAGCTACTTTCTTGGGGTGTCGAAACTTATTCGACAGTGATTCCCATGCTTCGTGCAGTTCCTTCAACCATGCGCATTGCTGACTCAACGTTAGCAGCGTTTAGGTCTTGCATTTTCAACTCAGCGATTTCTTTTACTTGATCGCTAGTAACTTTTGCAACTTTAGTTTTGTTTGGTTCGCCTGAACCTTTTTCCACGTTAGCAGCTTTTTTCAATAATACTGCAGCTGGTGGTGTTTTTGTGATGAATGTAAATGAACGGTCTTCATATACAGAGATCACAACTGGGATGATTAAACCTGCTTGATCAGCTGTACGAGCATTGAATTCTTTAGTGAATCCCATGATGTTGATACCGGCTTGACCTAGTGCAGGACCTACTGGGGGAGCTGGAGTTGCTTTCCCTGCAGGAATTTGCAGTTTAACTAATTTTTCTACTTTCTTTGCCACGAGACATACCTCCTTGGGTCCGTGATGTGGTTAATTGGAGATCAAAATTTCTCCTCCCACTAAAACCGTGTGAACAAAACACACTTTGGTATCATATCAGAGTTTCTTTCCAAATGCAAGATGAAATGATTTTCAAACTAAAAATTCTGACAATAATAAAATACTTCACAATCTCTTTAACTACTATGAGAATAACAAAATAAATTGTTAATCTTACTTTTTTCAGAAAGCGTATATGTTACACTATGATCGAATTGATGAGGATTTTCATCGGATAGATTAGGGAGGTTTAAAATAATGGAAGTTTTAAAATATCGAAGTGTTTTTGACATTATTGGTCCAGTAATGGTGGGCCCAAGCAGCTCGCATACAGCGGGTGCAGCGCGAATCGGAAAAGTTTGCCGTATGATTTTTGGTGAACGACCAGATTCAGTTGAGTTTGACTTGTTTGAATCTTTTGCTAAAACGTACCGCGGTCATGGGACCGACATTGCTTTAGTCGGTGGTATTTTAGGGATGGACCCAGATGACCCTCGTTTATCCGATTCATTGAAAATCGCTCACGAACAAGGGATGGAAGTTTTATTTGTTCCTAAAAAAGAAATTGCCGATCACCCTAACACAGTGACCTTGCGCATGATCAAAGGCGATCTTGAGATGTCTATCACAGGTGTTTCCATCGGCGGTGGAAATATCCAAATTACAGAAATGAACGGCTACAGCATCTCATTAGGCATGGGCAATCCAACCTATATCATTATTAATAAAGACGTCCCTGGTTTACTTTCACGTGTTTCGACTATTTTCATGAAGCATGGCTTGAACATCGGGAAAGTAACGATGACTCGCAAAACTCGGGGAGAAAACGGCATCGTACTATTAGAAATCGATGATACGCCAGACGATCCAGAAGGATTGAGACAGGAAATCAAGTGTGAAGACGATGTCTTGAGTGTGACTTATTTCAAATAGAACGACTATGAACGTATTTTTATATTATAGATTGGAGGAATTGTCATGTTTTATACAATCCAAGAACTTGTCGAACAAGCGAAGGATTATCCAACAGTTGGCGAATTAATGATCGCGACTGAAATGGAATTAACAGATCGTACGCGGGAAGAAATTATTGCGTTGATGGAACGCAATTTAGAAGTAATGGAAAGTTCGATTGAAGAAGGCATCGAAGGCGTGACTTCGGTAACGAAGATCACTGGCGGCGACGCGAAACGAATGAACGACTACATCGAAAGCGGCAAATTTATGAGCGGCGAAACAATCTTAAAGGCTGTACGTAACGGGATCGCCGTCAACGAAGTCAATGCAAAAATGGGCTTGGTCTGCGCGACGCCAACTGCTGGTAGTGCCGGTGTTTTGCCTGGGGTCTTAATGGCGGCTCGGGAAAAATTAGAATTAAGTCATGAAGAACAACTCGATTTTCTATTTACAGCGGGTGCATTTGGTTTAGTAATGGCTAATAATGCGTCTATCTCAGGTGCTGAAGGCGGTTGTCAAGCCGAAGTCGGTTCAGCTAGTGCAATGTCTGCGGCTGCTTTAGTCACCGCGAATGGCGGCACACCGGAGATGGCTTCAAACGCCTTAGCGATCACTTTAAAAAATGTAATGGGCTTAATCTGTGATCCAGTAGCTGGCTTAGTTGAGGTTCCTTGTGTCAAACGGAATGCGATGGGCGCTTCTCAAGCCTTCATCTCAGCCGATATGGCGCTTGCCGGTATTCGCAGTGTCATTCCACCAGATGAAGTCGTGGAAGCTATGTACAAAGTAGGCCGCGCGATGCCTCAGATCTTTAAAGAAACCGCTGAAGGTGGCGTAGCAACAACTCCTACTGGCTTACGCTTAAAACGTCAAGTCTTTGGTGAACCAGAAAAAGCAACCGTCTAAATAAGATAACAAACGTAAAAAGACAGCTGAACTTTCAGCTGTCTTTGTTTATTCCATCAAACCCTCATGGATCTTCTCCAGATTCCACTTCATCATCTTGTAATAACTATCCCCTGGTGCCCCTTTTTTTGCCAACGAATCAGTATACAACTCACTATAAATCGGCAGATTAACCTCTTTTGAAAGTCGTTCCATACTTCGTTTATCCACACTCGTTTCAACAAATAGTGATGGTACCTTCGACGCACGAACTTTTTCGACTACCTGTTTCATTTGTTCCGGCGTTCCTTGACTTTCTGTATTGATCTCCCAAATATAAGCAGCAGTTAAATCATAGGCCTTAGAAAAATATTTGAACGCACCTTCGCTGGTAACCAACAATTTTTTCTCATTTGGAATGTCGGCAAACGCATCCTTTGCCGTGGTATCCAGTTCTTCTAACTGTTTAATATAAGCGTCCGCATTTTTTTGATAGCTTTCTTTATTCTCTGGATCTTTTTCACTTAACACGTGCTGGATTTCTTTAACATACAAGATTCCATTGGAAATATTCAACCAAGCGTGGGGATCTTCTTGCTTCGTATTACCGGTTAAGTGAATTGGTTCAACTTCCTTGCTGACCGCAAAGTAGTCCTCGTTTTCTTTCTTATCCGCTGTTTCCATCAATTTATTAAACCAACCGTTTCCCGTTTCTAAATTGAGCCCATTATAAAAGACAACGTCTGCTTCACTAGCCTGCTTGATGTCTTCAGGCAAAGGTTCATACTCATGAGGGTCCGTTCCAACTGGTACAAGACTTTTGACACTGACTTGACCAGCCCCCACTTCTTTGACCATATCTGCAATGATCGAATTTGTTGCAACTACGCTTGTCTTTTTAGAATCGTCTGACGCTGAGCGTTCTTCATCCTTTGTCCCACAGCCTGCTAATAACAACAGGCTTAAAATCCCGGCAAAAATTATTTTTTTATGCTTCATTTAATTGCTCCTTTCTTAGTTGTTGAATCAAGCCCTTGGTAGGCGAAAATAGGAAAGCAGCAATGAAAAAGATCGCTGCTGCCATAACAATCGTCGCACCAGAAGGCAAATTATAACTATAACTAAAATATAACCCGATGATTGCACTCAGTACCCCGAATAACGTTGATAATCCTACCATCACGGAAAGTTTATTGGTCAATTGATAGGCGGTAGCCGCCGGTGTAATCAACATGGCAATGACGAGGATTGTTCCAACAGTTTGTAAAGAAGTGACTGCGACTAATGTCAGTAAGAACATCAGTCCATAATTAATCAAGCTAATATTCCAGCCATAAGACTGCGCCATTGTCGGAGCAAAGGAAGTTAATTTCAACTGCTTATAAAATAGTAAGACCGCTAGTACCACAATCACCATTACAATAGCGGTTAAATACATATCCGAATCGCGAACGGCCAAAACATTCCCAAACAAAATGTGATACAAATCCGTCGCACTACGGGCAAAGGAAATCAAAATAATTCCTAACGCAAAGAAGGAACTAAAAACAATTCCGATTGCCGTATCGTTTTTCAAGCGACTATGCTTGCCAACGAATCCGATTAACCCCGCTGAGACAATCCCAAAAAAGGTAGCTCCGATAATGTAACTGCTGCCTAGCATATACGAGATCGCAACACCAGGTAAAATCGCATGGGAGATTGCGTCGCCCATCAAGGACATTCCTCGCAAGATGATAAATGAACCGATCACTCCGGCGGAAATTCCCACCATGATTGACGTAATCAATGCATTTTGTAAAAATTGATAATTCGTCAAGCCTTGAATAAACTCATGAAGCACGTTCGACACCTCCCAACTGCAACATTTGGGTAATTTCAGACCCATAAGTTTTCTCCATATTTTTCGTTGTATACGTCTGATTCACTGGTCCCGAAGCAATCAGTCCTTTGTTTAGCAAGATCACCTCGTCAAAGTAATCTGTTACTTTGTGTAAATCATGATGCACGATTACGATCGATTTCCCTTCATCCCTCAGTTCTTTCAATAGTTCGATAATGATTTTCTCGCTCGTCGCATCAATCCCCGCAAAGGGCTCATCTAACAAAATCCATTCCGCTTGCTGTGCTAATGCCCGCGCAATGAAGACACGCTGTAACTGCCCACCAGATAACTCGCTGATTTGACGCTCAGCAAATTCCGACAAGCCAACTTTTGCTAAACATTCTGAGGCGAAGGCTTTCTCCTTTTTCCCTGGTCGTTGAAATCGTTTTAAATGAGGATAGGTTCCAAATAGAACGACACCAAAAACATCAATTGGGAAACTCAGATCAATATCTTGTCTTTGTTCCACGTAAGCAATTTTTTTTCGCTGCTTTTTTAGTTTGTCCGCTCCATACAAGATCGTTCCTGATTGTATCGGAACCAACTCCAAAATACCTTTCATCAACGTTGATTTTCCCGCACCATTTGGTCCGACGATACCGGTTAATTTACCTGGCGATAATCGGACATTGATTTTTTTTAGAGCAATTTTTCCGCGGTAGGCAACGGTCAAATCTTTTACTAGAATCGTCTCCATTTAACATCCCACTTTTCTTTTTTTAGGTTTACCTAACTTTTTTAATAATGATAAACTAAAAAGAAAGCGTGCGCAAGGAAAATGAAAAAAAAGCTTCCACAAGAAACATTTCTTGTGGAAGCTTTATGTTATTCGTTAAAAACTATTTTGCATCATTTAATTTTGTATTTTTTACTTCTTCAATGGTTCTTGTTCCCGCAAGCTGCATCGTGATAGAAAGTTCTTTGTTCAAATGATCAAAGACTGATTTCACGCCGGCTGCGCCACCAAGATTCAATCCATAAATGACTGGACGACCAATCGCTACTAAATCTGCTCCGCTAGCTAAAGCTTTGAAGACATGTTCGCCACGACGAACGCCGCTATCAAAAATAATTGGTACACGTTTATTCACGACATCTGCAATTAACGGTAAAACATCAAATGATGCAGGTCCGCCATCTAATTGACGACCGCCGTGATTTGAGATCCAAATCCCATCAGCACCAGCTGCAATAGCAACCTCAGCGTCTTCTGGTGATTGAATTCCCTTAACAAGAACAGGTAAATTTGTTAAATCTTTGATCTTTTTGATATCCTCTGGAACGAGTCCTTGTTTGGCTGCTGCATAAATTTCAGCGATTCCTTTTCCTTCACCGTCACCACTTGCACTTTGTTCGCTGTAAGCAGCTAAGTTTGGCATTGGAAGTGGAAATTGGAAATTATTCACGATATCTTCTTCACGGTAACCGCCTAAGGTTGAATCAGCCGTTAAGATAATTGCTTTTGCTCCAGCTTTAACAGCTTTTTCTAGAATAAATTCGTTGAAGCCGTCATCTTTACTCATGTAGATTTGGAAAAATTGTGGTGCTTCAGGTGCAGCGGCAGCCGCATCTTCCACAGTTGTATTTGCATAAGTACTGATTGAAAAGATTGAACCAGATTCGGCAACACCTTTTGCGGTATCTGCTTCACCTTTTTCGTGAGCCAAACCTTGAGCTGCAGATGGTGCTTGGATAATTGGTGTTGCTAATTCGATATCCCAAAGTTTTGTGCTTAGGTTCGCATGATCTACACCACGTAATACACGAGGCATAATTGTTTTATTATTAAATGAAGAAGTATTTTCTTTCATTGTCCATTCGTCTTCTGATCCGCCGCGAATATAGCCAAACGCACCTTTGTCCATACGTTCTTTAACGCGTCCTTCTAATGAGGCGATATTTACGATTTCAACTGGATGTTCTTCGTTACTTGTTTGATAAGCCATGATAAAGTCCTTCTTTCTTTCGATTACATGGGTTATCATAATACTCTTACAAAAAGTAAGCAAGTGATTTGTCTCCTACTTCCATAAAAAGTTAGCGACTGCTTGATCCACTTGACGATTTTCATGGAGTTGGCTGTGCTGCGCATTGGCTCCTGTAAAAATCTGATACTCGATTGGATTGCCATGGGCCTTCAATAAAGAATAGGTCGCTAAGGCGCTATTCAGTGGTACAGTTCCATCAGAAGTAGCTTGCTCCTTCAATTTTCCAGCTAACAGCAAGATCGGTACCCGACTCGGGACATTTCCAACACCATCGCGATAATCAACATAACGGCTAGCTAGTTCGCTCGGGCCATTTTGCAACAGCTCATCGACTGACTGTTCATTGGCAGTATCTGTAAAATCATTGAAAGGCGCGCCGATCGAAACAAATTTTTTGATCGTTGGCGCATCGTTTGGTTGGCCGTATGTCGTTAAGTAGCGTAATGAGCTGACTCCCCCCATTGAGTGACCAACTAGATTTACCTGATCGACTCCTTGCTGCTTCAAATACTTCAAAACACCATAGATCCATTCTGTTTGGTTCCATTCATTGTCTTTGTTGGCCACAAATAATACTTGAATACTAGGATTGTCTTTTCGCTTACTTAGTTCACCATCCACCTGCAGCGTGCCATCAGGCTGGACTGTAATAAGCACTTCTTTTTTCGTCTTTCCGTCAGTTGTCAAACGCTGGATCATTCCACCAAAAGAATTGATCGTACCACCATAGCCATGGATAAAGACTGTTGGCACGTCACTTTTAGGATTCGTTGGTTGTGCTTTACTCGTAGTTGTCTGTGTCTTTGTTGTATCCTCAGCTGTTTTATTTCCGCAGGCTGCGAGCGTTATTAGCGCCATGAACCCTAGTAGAAATAGAAAATTTTTTTTCATCTCACTACCTCCGTTTCCATAGTAAAAATTCTCTTTTAATAGCCCATTCAGCATACTGACTCGAATCAGATAGTTCAACTAAAACGAGCTGCTTTAGAAAAACTTTTACAATAAAAAAAGCTGAGACAAAAGCCTCAGCTAAACATGTTAAATTTTGTCGATTTGATCGAAATCTAATTCCGTACTTGTTTCCCGACCAAACATATCGATGTTGGCTTTCACTTTCGCACGTTCATCATCAATTTCAGTGATGACCCCTTCAAGACCAGCGAAAGCACCTTCGATGATTTTTACGGTTTCGCCAAGTTCAACTTCAAGATCATTTTGTCGTGTGCTCATACCGATTGAGCGTAAAATATGATTGATTTCCTCTGGCATCAATGGCGCTGGTTTGCTTCCGGCACCGTGTGAGCCAACAAAGCCTGTTACACCTGGTGTATTACGAACAACATACCAAGAATCATCGGTCATGACCATTTCAACTAACACATAACCTGGGAAAGTTTTGTGGACGATTTCCTTTTCCTTGCCGCCTTTAACTTCTGTTTCTGTCTCTTCAGGAACGACTACTCGGAAAATATAGTCCTCCATCCGCATACTTTGGGCACGTGATTCTAAGTTTGCCTTCACTTTGTTTTCATAGCCGGAATAAGTATGTAACACATACCATTGTTTTTCAAAAGATTCCATTTTCGCCATCGGCTCCTCGTTCTAAAATAAAAAAACCTCAGTACTCCCAAGGTTTTTTCTCTCAAATAGTATAACATGCTTTTTTTGAATTGGCTACTAGCGAATGATCAAATTAATCAATGCTTGAATGGCCGTATCCATAATGAAAAACATTAAAGCAAAGATGATCGCCGTTTCGATAACGACTAATGAATCATGACGTAATTGTTTCTTAGAAGGCCATGAAACAAGCTTCATCTCTTCTTTCACACTGCGTAAAAAATTCATCTAAAATCCCCCTACTTAGTTTCTTTATGCACTGTATACTGATTGCAATGCTTGCAAAATTTATTGATCTCTAAACGCTCACCGCGTTTGCCTTCACTGACTGATTTCGTGTAATTTCTTGACCCGCAAACAGTGCAGGCTAGAGCCGCTTTTTTTGTTGCCATAGCGATCTACTCCTAATTCTTGTTAATGTTTTTTTGAAAATAAGGTGGATAACCATGCGTCATAATCGCTGATATCCCCATAAAGTCACAAGCTTACATTATCATCTATCGAATTTTCTGTCAATCTTCCTTTACAAGATTTATTTTTCACTGAATTCAAATGACCTCGAGAAAGAATTTCTTTATCAGATAGAATATGATAATATAATGAAAGAATGAATCGCTTTATTGGAGGGTTATTGGATGTTATTAAAAAGTCTTGTTTATCCTAAAGAGAATTTGACCACCATTAATGAATCAACCACGTTGCAAGAGGCACTGGATACTTTAGAAGGTACCGGGTTTCGTTGTGTACCGATTCTTGATGAGAGCAATCAAATTTTCCGCGGCAATATTTATAAAATGCACATTTACCGGCACAAAGCAAATGGTGGTGACATGAGTCTGCCAGTCACTCATTTGCTCAAAAATGCAACAAAATTTATTTCTTTAGACACTTCTTTTTTTAAAATCTTTTTTACGATAAAAGAATTGCCCTATATCACTGTCTTAGACGAGAACCATCATTTTTATGGTATCTTGACTCACAGCACATTGCTGAATATGCTTTCTCAATCTTGGAATATCCAAACAGGAAGCTATGTCTTGACGGTCGTCACTTCTGGCAAACAAGGCGATCTCGCTACCATGGCGAAAATTATCTCAAAATTCACTCCCATCGCTAGCTGTATTACACTTGACGTTGGTAAAGATTTCAAAGGCCGCAGAACCCTATTTACCTTACCAGCAGGTGTGGATGAAAATAAATTGAATCATATTATTGACTACTTAGAACGTAAACATTTTGAAATTCAAGATGTCGAAGCCTTATCTATGCATGAATAATAAAAATGACTGAGCCCAATCTGGGCCCAGTCATTTTTTTATACTTGAGTGTTAAAGTGTAACCGTTTATCTAAATAAAACATAATCGGCGCAGAAATTGTCATAATGATTGCTTCACTTAAAGCTGTCCAGCCATAGGTTGGCCAAAAAGGCAATTGTGCCGTTAAATTCAACATCCAGGCAATCATAAACATACTTCCGCTAAAAAATAGAACATTCAAGGCTAAACGGACTTTAGTATTTTTAATGACATTCTGTAATAAGGCGGTTAGAGATAGTGCCAATAAGGTTTGTCCACCGCCAAAAACAACATCGAGCCAACCCATTCCAAAGATCGCATTATACACGACGACCCCACCGAAAATCCCCCATAAAAATTTACGGTTGAAAACGACTAAATGGTTCAGACTTTCTGAAATACGAAATTGGATCGCTCCTGATGCGACTGGCGAGACTAAAATCGTCAACGCTAAGTATAACGCCATGATGATTCCGTTAGTCACAACGACATTGACACGTTTCTTTTCTACTAAATTCATTCTTATCCTTCTTTCTCCAAGTTTTTTTAAAGCGGGATGGTTGATGAACCGCTTCGCGTATTATAACACAACTCCACGGAAGAACAAGTTTTCAAAAAGCTTACTTCCCAAACGAACGGCGGCAAAATTGAATCTTTCTAGCATTCGGTGATACAATTCAAATATAAGAATTTTTTATGAATGAGAGGTGTTTGCTTTGCTAGGAATTGATAATGAACTCGAACAATTATATGAAGAGGCACAACAAAACAAGGTTGCTATACTTAAAGCTCGCTGGACCGATGGCAATTATGGTTGCTGCAGTACGCGAGCACCCCTGGTGGAAAAATACCGGATCGAATATACACCAGAAAAAAAAGTGCTCTATCTTTGGGGAAAATTAGTGGTCACCATTGAGCAAGCAACACAACAGACAGAAATCTCACCTGAATATTCCCCTTCAAATTATGAAAAGAAAGTCATCACTTGGTTTAGCGAACGAGTGAAGCAATCCTAATGGATGATGCTACAAATACCTACTCTGTTGGAGCAGGTATTTTTCGTGTTCTTACGAATTTTTTAGCCGGATTTTACGGCTTCAGAGGAATAAAATGATTCAATTTTATACAGTTCAGCCCTTCACTCTGTTATAATCAGTTTCTGAAAGGATCGAGAACATGAAATTTCATTATCATTTATTAATTAATCCCGCAGCTGGTAGTGGCAACGGTGGGAAAAAAGCCGAAAAAATCATCCAACTATTAGATGATGGCAACTATACATATACGCCTTATTATACAGAAAAGCCTGGCGATGAAAGGGCTTTGGTGGAACGCTTAGGTGCTCTATTAAGTCCTTGGTCTGAAACTTGTGAAGAGGACCATCTTGATAATTCTTTCCATCTGCTAGTAGTGATTGGCGGCGATGGTACTTTGCACGAAGTGGTCAATCAATTTTACACTTTGGGCCTAGAGCTGCCAGTTAGCTATATCCCAGCGGGTTCGGGAAATGATTTTGCTCGCGGCATCGGGTTGTCGCGGGATCCTGAGAAAGCCTTCGAACAGATCACTTCCGCTTTGCAGCCTCAACCAATCAACGTCTTTCACTATGAAGAAAAGATTCGAGAAGAGTCTGGTTTAGTCTTGAATAATGTCGGGATTGGTTTAGATGCATTGATCGTTGCAACAACCAACGCTTCGACTTCAAAAAAGGTCTTGAACAAATATCATTTAGGCTCCGCCTCCTATGCTCTTTACTTAGTCAAAGCGATCCTAACGCAAAAGACGTTTCCGATTTTAGTGGAGCTGAATGGTCAGTCCTTAAACTTTGAACGGACCTTCTTATGTACAACGACCAATATTCCGTATTTTGGCGGCGGTATCGCAATCGCACCAATGGCTGACCCGAAAAAAGATACGATTGATCTCGTCGTGGTTGAAAAGCCCAATCTCCCTGCAATCCTACGCTTTTTAATCCAGCTGCTACGAAAAAAGCACACGGAAAATAAACACTACAAACATTTTACCAGCAGCCGCATTCGAATCGTCTCCGTCGTTCCACAACATGGACAAGCCGACGGTGAAAATATGGGCGAGCGCTCTTTCGATATTAATTTTTCAACCGCTACTCAATACATCTGGTATGCAGACAAAAGGACGGAGAAATAAATCCTCGGATTTATTTTCCGTCCTTTTTACATAAACATCGCTGGTGTTGTGCCTTCCATTCCGATCATTGGATCGATGGTTTGTGCAGTGATTAGTTTAGGTGTCAAGATGGTCGGGTCTTTGGTATCAGATACAGGCTGTTCTGATCCTTCAAAAGGTTCTTCCTTAGGTTTTTCGGGTGCATCGGCAGTGCCTTTAGTGATTCGTTCAATCAAAGTCGTCTTTCGCACGGCCGATTCTTTATTGACACATGCTTGAAAGGCTTCCTCTTCACCTAACAGGATCAACAAATCCTTACTACGAGTCACTGCCGTATACAATAAATTTCGTTGCAGCATGCGAGAATATTGCTTCACCATCGGCAGCAGTACCATTTTGAACTCGCTGCCTTGCGCTTTATGAATCGAGCAGCAGTAAGAAAGTTTGATCTTATTCCATTCGGAACGTTTGTAGCTGACTTCATTACTATCAAATTGGATCACTAATTCATCGACTTTGTCTTCCGATTCCTTCGCTGGAATGATCCCTACGATCATCCCCATATCACCATTGAACACATTCAGCTCCGGATTGTTGACTAACTGTAAAACTTTGTCTCCAATGCGATAAACAACATCGTTCCACTGAACTTCTTTTTTTCGTCCATCGTTAGGATTGAAAATTTCCTGCATCATCTTATTAATTGCATCAATCCCTGCTGGTCCGCGATACATTGGTGCTAAGACTTGAACATCTTGGGCAGTGTAACCTTTTTTCTTTGCTCGCTCGACGATCTGCTTAACCACTTCTTCCATTTGAAAAGCGTGGCAAGCAATGAATGAACGGTCCTTTTGATTTTGTCTAAAATCTTGCGGCAGCTTGCCGTCTTTGATTTCATGCGCCAGTGGAATAATCGAAGAGCCATCCCCTTGACGATAAATA
This sequence comes from Enterococcus viikkiensis, assembly GCF_005405345.1. GTDB lineage: Bacteria > Bacillota > Bacilli > Lactobacillales > Enterococcaceae > Enterococcus_A > Enterococcus_A viikkiensis. Next base: position 25,470 of record NZ_BJDW01000018.1, read on the forward strand.
TCCGTTAGCTCCATTTTGGGAATAGCCTCAATTTGCAGCAAGTCATGGAAAACTTGACCCGGACCGACAGAGGGCAATTGATCCTTATCTCCTACGAAGATGACTTGCATGTTATCAGGGATTGCTTTTAATAAAGTATTTGCGAGCCATGTATCTACCATCGACATCTCGTCTACGATTAACAAGCCCCCATCTAATTCTTTGGCTTCAATATCGGGTGTCTCATTGTTGGCATTCAAACCTAATAATCGGTGGATCGTACTGGCAGGCAGACCGGTCGTTTCATTCATCCGCTTGGCTGCCCGTCCGGTGGGAGCCGCTAATAAAATCGGAAAGATCGCGTTAGTATAGTCTTTCGGGTCTAAAGATAACTCATTCAACTCAGCGAATAATGTAACAATCCCGTTAATCACCGTGGTTTTCCCTGTTCCGGGACCCCCCGTTAAGATAAACAACGGTGAACGAATCGCTTCTTTGATTGCTTGATCTTGTGAGTCACCATACGTAATCTTTAATTGCTTTTCAATGATTCGTAATTTTTTATCCACCGTCTTTTGCGGATAATTGATTTCCTTTTTACGGGCCAACAACCGTTCGATAGAAGAAGCAATTCCCCACTCACTGTAAAACAACGTGTTCTCATAGATTTTGGTTGCTTCTTGCTGAATTTTTTCTTCTTCTACTAACTGAATAATCATCGTTGCAATTTGATCGGGAGCGATCTCAACAGGTCGTGTGGTTTCTAATAATTGCAAAACCTCGGTTAATAATTGCTGAGCTTCCACATACGTGTCGCCACTTTGGTTGGCATCTTCATTAACTTGATGAAAAATCGCCGCCCGAATCCGCTGTGGACTATCCGCCGCGATACCAAGCTGTTCTGCCAAGCTGTCCGCCTTTTTAAAGCCGATTCCTTCGATATCCTCCACTAGCTGATATGGATTTTCCGCGATCACATCCAAAGCTTCATTACGATAGGTTTGAAAAATTGCAAAGGAGAGCTGACTGCCAAAGCCATAGCGCCCTAAACCCATGATAATTTTTTCCATTCCGTGATTTTGCCGCAGGGTTTCGACGACGACCTTTTGTTTCTTAGCATTCAAATTGGGAATCCGTGCCAGCACCGCCGGATTTTCGATGATCTCATCGATCGCTTCTTCGCCTAATACCTCAATGATTTTTTCAGCGGTCTTTTTACCAATTCCGGGAAATTTTTCACTAGATAAATAATTGATCAACCCATTCGCCGAAGTTGGATGCGCCTGTTCATAACTTTCCACCAAAAATTGTTTTCCATAGCGAGGATGTTCAACAAAATGCCCCAAGAAGCGATATTCTTCATCTTCTTGCACATCGCCAAAGCTGCCCGTTATGACGATTTCCTGTTCGAGATAATCGCTGTTGGTCTCGCTAACTTTTACCAGCAGAACTTTATAAAAATTGCTGGGGTTTTGAAAGAAAATGGCTTTTAGCGTGCCCACGATGTATAACTGTTCTTCCGACATTTTGTCCCTCCTTCTTAAAGTAATGAGTCGGGTTTCGAGCCTGTTCCTGCTAAAAAGCTGACATCATTCCATTGGATCATTTCATACGGCGGCTGGCTAGATTTTGCCTCTAAAATGGTCAAACTATTATTGTATAAACCGCCCATATCACGTAATTCTGCTAAGGGTTTGCCGTTTAAAGCTTGGATTGCCGCGGTCAATGCCGCTCCATGACCGACAAAAAGCAGCGGACCCGTTTGGGCTTCTGCCACTGCTTCTGCGACAAAATCATTAATCCGCTTCAGCATGTCTTCAATTTTCTCACCTTCAAAGGGCGTTGGATCATACAGGTCCAAATGATTTCGCAGATTTACCATATCTTTAGGATAACGCTCCTCAATAACTGGGATCAATTGTCCTTCAAGGGTTCCTAAGCCCAGCTCACGTAACTCATCCGTTCGAATAATCTCCGTCGGTTGGGTTAATTGTTTATTGATGCCTTCTGCTGTCAAATAAGCCCGCTTCAAGCTGCTAGTATAGATTTTTTCAAAGGGAATATCCTTTAATTCCTGGCCTAATGCTTTAATTGCTTCGATACTCTCAGGCAATAAAGGCGAGTCTCCCATCATGCCTTGAAATCTTTTTTCATCATTCCAACGGGTTTTTCCGTGGCGGGTAAAATAAATTTTCATCCAATCCAGTTCCTTACTCTTTAGATTTCATTCCTAATTCGTTGACTATCCATTCACTTAGTCTAACTTATCGTGGTCATAGTGATGCGTCAATTCTAGCTGCGGATAATCTTGCTGGCGCAATGCTTCGTACACCACTAACGCCACTGTGTTGGACAGATTCAATGAGCGAACGTGTTCATCGTTCATTGGAATCCGTAAACATTTGTCCTCATTTTCCCGCATAAATTCTTCTGGCAAACCTGTAGTCTCTTTACCAAACATGAAAAAATGATCGGCATCATCTGTGTAATCCACTTCTGAATAGGTTGCATTGGCGAATTTTGTTATTAGATGCAATTGTTGATCACCAAGATAGTCAAGAAAAGCCGCTAAATCTTTATGATAAGTGATGTTTACATCATTCCAATAATCGAGTCCTGCTCGTTTTAAATGCTTATCGTCCGTTGAAAATCCTAATGGCTCGATCAAATGTAGCGGAGAATTTGTTGCCGCACACGTGCGGGCGATATTTCCGGTGTTTGCTGGAATTTGTGGTTCAAATAATACAATATGATTTGTCATGCTAGTACCCTTCTTTTTCTTAATTTATGATCTTTGCTGGTTTACAGCTTGTTTTATTAGACAAATGATCTTGGGAGCTGCTGAAGCTGAATCGACAGCGCACTCAATCATCGAGGTGATTTTTTCCAAAATCAAAAAAAAAACGTACCAACTCGGTGTCTAGCACGGCGAGTCGCTACGTTAGTGAAGCACTTTTCACTAACTTTTATCAGAACAGGAACCTGATAAAAACCAATGAAAAACAACTTGTTGCTACTATAACATCACGAAGTCACAAATGCAACCATCTGTTTTCACAAATTCTTATGAAAGCGATTACTCTAATAGCCTTTTAATATCTCGACATCAATCGTTATTTTTTTTAACGGGTTCGCAGCTAAATTTGCTTTTATTTCTGGTGAGACTTGCCATTCAAGGGGTGACATCTCTAAGAGGTCCAATCGGTTATTTTCTGGAATTTCAAATTCATAGGTGACACGTTCCCGTTGAGCCACGGTCATTTCTTCTGTGAAACGTTGAATAACTGCCTCGTTAGAATAACTTTCCCCATCAGGTCGATAGACTGCTCGCAATTCTTTTAAATAGTTTGTTTGTGGAACGATCTTGATTACACAGCCGTTAGGTTTCAATACGCGCTTGAACTCACGATACTGGGAAGGTGAAAAAATATTCAAGATTGTATCGAAGGATTGATCCGCAAAGGGCAAATTCGTCAGATCCGCTACACACCAAAATGCGTCTATGGGCTGATTGCTTGCTAAATAAATTCCTTCTTTAGCAATATCAAAGCCGATCGTCACAGGATTTTCATTCAGCCGATTAAGCTGCTGCAAGAAACTGCCCTCTCCACAACCTACATCTAATACATTCCCTGTTTGCATCAGTTCGGCGATTTTTTCGACCACTGGCTGATACATACCGGAACGGATCATTCGGCCTCGGGGTGCAAACATTTCCTGATCATACTCACTTTTAATTTGATGATCTAAAAAATAAAGTGTGCCTTTCTTCGCTAAATCAAAGCGATGACCATTCTCACAAGTTAAACTTTTTTCCTTTTGAATCATTTCGCGGTGGCATTTTGGGCAACGAAACAGTGCTTGTTGCTTGGCCAAAAAATTAGCGCCCCGTTCAATTTTTTTTAACATTTTGCCACTTCCTTTTGGTTATCATAGCATAGTTCTTTTATTCCTACTATCGTCGAGATATGCTAAACTAGTTGCGGAACAAGAATAGAATTTTTTTAAAGAATATTTTAGATGAGAATCAAGGAGGCTATTTAATGATTAAAGAATTTTGCGCTGAAAATTACACAAACATTCCTCAAGCGATCCAAGCGGGAGCTGGTCGGATCGAATTGTGTGACAATCTAGCCGTTGGCGGAACAACGCCAAGTATCGGCGTGATTGAAGAAGTCTTAGCTTATACTAGTGAAAAGCACGTACCAGTGATGACTATGATTCGTCCTCGTAGCGGAAATTTTGTCTATAATGATATTGAATTGAAAATCATGGAAAACGATTTGATTCATGCGAAAAATGCTGGAACAGACGGGGTTGTTTTTGGCTGTTTGACACCGGATAATGAAGTTGATGAAGAAGCGTTGGAAATGCTTTTAGGCAATAGTGAAGGCTTATTGACAACCTTCCACATGGCCTTTGATGAGCTTTCTAAGGAAGAACAATTCAAAACGATCGATTGGTTCGCTAAACTAGGCATCGACCGAATTTTGACTCACGGTGGGTCGTTAGATACCTCCATCGAAGACAACTTGCCTCATTTAAAAGAGTTAATTGATTATGCGGCGGGTCGGATCATTATTTTACCTGGCGGCGGGATTAACGCTGACAATGCGGAAAGAATCGCCGAATCCTTAGGTATCCATGAAGTTCATGGAACAAAAGTTGTGAAATTTTAAAAATTGAATAAAACCCCCGCAACAGTCATCCATGATGCTGTCGCGGGGATATTATTTAGCCTAAGTCTTCACCGTTTGTGGCAATGACTTCCTTATACCAATAGAAGGAATCCTTTTTCAAGCGTTTCAGTGTACCGTTGCCTTTATCGTCTTGATCGACATAAATAAAACCGTAACGTTTTGCCATCTCACTAGTGCTGGCGCTGATTAAATCAATGCAGCCCCACGGCGTGTACCCCATCAGCTCCACTCCTTCGTCAATTGCCAGTGCCATTTCCTCGATGTGGTCTCTTAAATAATCGATCCGATAACTATCATGGATCTGTCCATCTTCGGTAACGACATCCTTCGCGCCTAAACCATTTTCAACAATGTACAAAGGAATCTGGTAGCGATCGTATAATTTATGCAGTGTGATTCGTAGTCCCATAGGATCAATTTGCCAGCCCCAATCGCTGGTTGCTAAATACGGATTTTTCTTCGAACCTAAAAGATTTCCACCAGTTTCTTCGGCGGCTTTTTCATGAGAAGCGATACTGCTCATGTAGTAGCTAAAAGACATGAAGTCAACAGTCCCCGCCTTCAAAATCGCATCGTCGCCGGCTTCCTTTTTAATTTCAATTTGATGTTCTCGGAAGAATTTATCCATATAACGTGGATAATAGCCACGGATCTGTACATCAGAATAGAATAAATTCATCTGATCAGCCTTGATACTTTCCATAACATCCAGCGGGTTGGATGTTTCAGGATAGGCTTCTTGGCGCGCTAGCATGCAACCAATCTGAGCATCTGGCAGCATTTCATGACACGCTTCAACCGTTAAAGCACTGGCGATGAACTGATGATGAGCGGCTTGAAATTGTGCTTGCAGCATATTGTCCGTTTTATCCGCCAATAAGCCCCCGCTTAAATACCCCGTCATGCCAATAATATTGATCTCATTGAAGGTTAGCCAATACTTAACCTTTCCTTGATAGCGTTTAAACAAGACTTTTGCATAGCGCACAAAGGCATCAACTGTTTCGCGACTTTCCCAACCATTTTGTTTTAGCGCCAAGGCTAAAGGAAACTCATAATGAGAGATCGTTACTAAAGGCTCAATTCCATAGGCCAAACACTCATCAAAAAGTGCATCATAAAATGCCAAGCCTGCTTCGTTAGGCTCACTGTCGTCACCATTTGGGAAAATGCGCGGCCAAGAGATCGATAAACGAAAAGTTTTGAAGCCCATTTCAGCAAAAAGCGCGATATCTTCTTTATAACGATGATACGAGTCGATTCCAAAACGTTTCGGATAAATTCCCTCCGTATCATTTTTTGCGAATTCTATTTTTTCCGTAGTCATCGGTTGTAGCAGTGAAAGATTCACTTTATCAGGATTTTCCTCAAAAAGTGCGGTATCCGCTGTTGACCAACCTTTTCCATCTTCTAGGTAGGCCCCTTCCCATTGGTTTGCGGCAACGGCTCCGCCCCATAAAAAGTTATCTGGAAATTTACTCATCTTCTCATCCCTTCTAAACAAATAGTGTATAATTGTCTTTACTTTATTAGTCTAGCACAAATGGAAACGGTTCTAGTTTCAGCTTGGCCGATCCATTTTCTTTTTCGGCACTTATTTTCATAGTTATGAAAATGAATCATCAAAAAAGGAGTATTCCCTATGTTTCCTATTTATGAGTTGTTCAATTACTTGAATCGACACCCTTCTGATAAAACTTATTCAAAAATTATTGTCTATTTGTTTACTCATCAAAAAGAGATCCAGCACTTAACTATCTCACAAATCGCGAAACGCTGTTTCGTGTCACCTGCTACGATGACCCGTTTCTGTCAGGCCTTTGGCTTTTCTTCCTTTTCACACTTGCGAGAAGCGCTGACGATCAACGAGCGGATAAAAAGCTATAACGCATTAAGGATGAGAGCGTCTGACTTTCAAAAGTTACAAGAACAGCCAGAAATCTTTCTAGCCAATTACGCCGCTGAAATCACGTCGGCATTAAAGGATATTCTTGAGAAAATTGATTACCAAGAGATTGATCAATTACTTGAAAAAATCCAGCAAGCTGAAAAAATTATTTTGATCGGCTATACCACAACATTAGAACTGGCTCGTAATATGCAGATCGCCTTTAGCGCTTCAAATAAATTGATCCATGTCCCTGAAAACGAGGAGCTACAGAAAAAAGCGATTCAGCAAGCAGACGAACAAACTGTAATCCTTGTGCTTTCGTCTTACGGAACTATTTTAACCAGTCATGTCGATTTAATTAACCAAATCAGTCATCGGCCAGCTCATTCCGTCTTAATCACTCAGCATACGCAGAACCTAATGACCAATCTTTTTGATCAAGTTCTCAATTTGACTAGCACCAATTATGTCCAAATCGGAAATTATCCGCTGGAATTTTTCTGCGATTATTTTGTTCGTCGCTATGCCAGTCTAAACGAAAAAAGAAAATGATTCGCAGGTTGTTTGCGCATCATTTTCTTTTTTCTTTGATGAAGCTTTTCAATTTAAACAGCCATTTATTTTCTTTTAGGCGCAAGCGCACAGGAAAACGGCCAGTTAAATAATCCTTAATCTGGCGTTGACGATCCGGATAGACATTTAGCGGTAGATTATGAATATCAAAGAAGCTGAAATCTGCATAATCGTGAGACTCCATTCGACTTTGAGAAACGGCTTCCTGCACCTTGTATATATACGTGATTTCTTCGTAATGTTCTTTGGTATAGATCCCGATCAAGTCCTCAACAGTACTATTAAAAGAAAGCAGTTCGGAGATTAATCTGCGCATACCGTCTCGCTCATTTTCATTTGGTAAAAGGTCTCCTCCTGGCAAATCCCAAATGGGCATTCCTGGACGACGAACCAATAAAATCAATCCATTTCGGATAACGATGGCATAAGCTTTTTTCAAAATTTTTCACTACCTTCAGCATATGTCTTTTGGTAATAACTTAATGATTAATAAACCGCTCCATAAACAAACTCGCAATATTAAAATAAATCAGCACACTCGTTAAATCACTCAATGTAGTAATAAAAGGACCGCTGGCAACCGCCGGGTCAAAGCCCAAGCGCTCCATGATCATCGGAATCCAGCTGCCAGCCAAGTTGGCAACCGTGATCGCGGCCATCATCGCTGTGCCAATTACAAAGCCTAAGATAAAATTATGCTTCCAAATGCCAACGATAATAAAAATCGTCACGCCCGTCACAAAACCGGTTACTAGCCCCGTTAAAATTTCTCCTAAAATCATTTTACCAAAATTTTTCTCATTATTATCAGCAATCGCCAAACGTCTGACTGCCACGGCTAGTGATTGCGTTCCAGCATTTCCGGCCGTTCCGGTGATCAAAGAAATAAACACCGCTAGAATACTCGCTTTACTTACTAGTTCTTCATAATGATTGATCAAGGTCGCTGTCGTCATCCCTAAAAATAGCAGCGTAATCAACCACGGCAACCGCCGTGACGCTGACTTAACCGGATTTTCATCGACTTCTTCAACATTGACCCCGGCCAATCCAGAGTAGTCGCTGGCCGCTTCGTCATCGATGACATCAATGATATCATCGACTGTCACGATTCCTAATAAATGATCATCATAATCCGTTACCGGTAGTGCTAGAAAGTCATAATCCCGGAAGGTTTGAGCAACATCTTCTTGATCGTCCCCAACGTGCACCGCGATCACTCGTTCACTCATGACCTCAGAAACCATCGTATCGTCATCGTTGACAATCAAATCGCGCAAAGAAATAACTCCGACTAATTGATTGTCGTCGTTTACTACATAAGTATAGTAGATTGTCTCGGCAATTTGAGCTTCTTTTTTTAAAACATACATGGCCGAACGCATCGTTTGATTCGCTACAATGGCCACATACTCGGTAGTCATCAAAGAACCGGCTGTGTCATCTTCATAATGAAGTAAATCGCGAATCTCATTGGCGTGTTCAGAGTCCATCAAACTTAGATATTTAGCTACCGGTTTTTTCTCTAACTCATTCAGTAAATCCACCGCGTTATCCGTGTACATTTCTGATAACATATCCGCCGCATACTGCGGGCGCATTTCATTTAAATACTCATCAACATGTTCATCATCTTCTTCGATCACATCAAACATATCCGCCAGTTCCTTCGGCGACAAGTACGAGTAAATCAGGTGACGCTCATTCGGGTTTAACGATTGATAAAATTGGCCTTGATCATAGAAGTGCATTTCTAAAAATTCATCGCGGAACTCCTGCAAATGATTCTGGTGCAGCTCCTCCCTTAATTGCTGGAAAAGCGCTTCTAATTCCTCCTGGTTTTCATCCATCAATCTCACCTCGCTCGTTTTTATGAATTATTTTTTCTTTTAGAAAAAATAGGTTGATGCTCGCTTCGGATACCATTCTGCTTGTCAAGATCGTTTAATAAGTACGACTTTCTTTGACTGCTTCACTTTCTCGTTGCTGCTAATAGCAGAACTGGCAACCTCGCTCGTTTTTAATGAACTATTTTTTCTATAAAGAAAAAATAGTTTGCTGTTCACAACTGAGAACTTTGTTCATTCTTATGAATTTTTTGATTCTATTTTATCTGCTATTTTAGCCATGTCCGGTGCTAAAGGAAGCTCTAAGGCGATTCTTTCACCGCTAAACGGATGAATAAATGATAACGCATAGCAATGCAGCGCTTGCCGTTCGATTCCTAAATTCATCGTACCACCATACAGCTCATCACCCAACAAAGGACAACCAATCGCTGAAAAATGCACACGAATTTGATGGGTTCTCCCTGTGTGGAGCTGGATATCGACTAAAGCACAATTGGCGCCTCGTTTAGCTAACCAATATTCCGTTTCCGCTTGTTGACCAGTCTCAATCACTTGACGTTTTATCAAAGATGACATATCCCGACCAATCGGTAAAGCAATCGTGTCGTGGTCTTTTAAACTGGCAATCGTCCCTGAAACTAACGCTTGGTACTTTTTGATAAACCGTTTTTGCTGCAGTTCTTGATCCAACTTCGCATGGGCAAAGCCATGCTTGGCAAAGAGCATCAAACCTGAAGTATCTCGATCCAAGCGCGTCACGACATGTACGACTTGATCCGGATAATTTTGCGCAACATAATAGGCCTTGACGCGATTCGCCATGGTCCCTCGTGGATGATACTGTGCAGGGATTGACGCGATCCCCGCCGGTTTATTGACGACCAAAACATGCTGATCTTCAAAAATGATCTCGATCGGTACGTCGTCTGCCAATAACGTTTCATGGGGCTCTTCGTCTGGAATCACAACAGTTACCATATCATGGGTATTTAAAGAAAACAAGACGTTTTGTTCTGTCTGATTGACGAAAATTTTTCCACCTTGAAATTTAATTTTAGCTAGTAATTTTTTTGAGATGCCCTGATGACGTAAAAATGTCCGTACAAGCAATCTCTCTTGTCCTTGATAAGTCCATTCGAATCTCATGTTAGTCCTCTCGAATAAAGGCATCCTTCACGCGATGCCAAAAATGCATGTGCCGATAGGAAGCGAAGTGAATTCGTTCATCAGCAATTTTATATTTAATTGAAACCACTTCTTTACTGTTTATATCTAATTGATCAATGGTAATCAAATGCTCTCCACTGCTTTTTAATTGAACATCGATCCATTCATGAGAGCCGATAATACTTGGCGAACCAAGCGTCCGAAAGACCCGATTGTTTAAAGAAGCGATCTCCGCCAGCTGCATCGCGTTGATACTAGGATGAACCACTGCTCCGCCGACACTTTTATTATAGGCCGTTGAGCCAGTTGGCGTAGAAATAGATAAGCCATCTCCACGGAACCGTTCAAATAATTCTTCCTTAATATAAACATCCGCCACCATTGTACGGCTCCCTTTTCTGATCGTTGATTCATTCAGCGCTAAAAAATGCTGGTGTTGACCGTTGGCTGAGGTTACCACAATATCCAGTAACGGATAGCTGACGCTTGTTCCTTGTTCATCGCTTAAACTATTAACCAATTCAGGCAATTCGTAATCACGCCAGTCTGTATAAAAACCGAGATGCCCTGTATGAACTCCTAAAAAGCGCACTTCATTCAGTCGATGACTGTAGCGATGAAAAGCCGACAGCAAAGTACCATCTCCGCCGATAGTAATCACGAGCTGCGGATCACGATCTACAATTTCTAGATCGTCTTTCATCGCCAGTAAGCCGCGTAACCGTTGGAGGACGCGAATCGATTTTTCTTCTTGATTATGGATGATCCCGATCCGTAATACCACGCTGTTTCACTTCCTTTTTTTGTTCCTTACGATTAAACAAGTGTTGTGCTTCTTGGATTTCATCGCGAATGCTAGACATTTCTTCATCTAGTTGATACGCCGCTTCTGCCGCTCGAAACAGACGCTGATCAATATCTTCAGGAATTTGTCCTTTATATTTATAATTCAATGAGTGCTCAATCGTTGCCCAAAAATTCATTGACAGCGTTCGAATTTGGATTTCCGCTAAGAGCTTCTTCTCGCCTTCTAACATCTGGACAGGGTACTCAATCACCAGATGATACGAGCGATAGCCGCTGGCTTTACGATTAGTGATGTAATCACGCTCTTGAATAATTTTCATATCATTACGTCGGCGCAAAATATCCACGACTAAATGAATGTCCTCTACAAACTGACACATAATTCGCATACCAGCCATATCAGACATTTCATCTTCCAACCGATCTAATGCAATCCCTCGCAACTCAGCTTTATTTAAAATACTTTCAACGGGTTTTACCCGACCTGTTACAAATTCAATCGGCACATGCTCACCGCTATTGCGGTACTGTTTTCGCAATCCTCGCAACTTAATTTTTAACTCAGCCACTGCTAATTCATAGGGGGCAAGAAATGTATCCCAGTCTCTCTCCATCGCAAATCCCTCACTTCTTTTTCCATTCCTTCCTTATCTTATCACAAACCTCTCGGAGAAAAAATTCTGACATTTTTGTTATTTAACAAATATTACAAAATACTAACATTTTCACAAACACTAGGCTGATTATTTGACTGAATATGTTAATCTATGTAAGGTTGCCTTATGTAGGAAAAATTTAACTAGGGGTTAGTGTATTGAGCGAAGAAATTGAAATCGAATTCAAATCGATGTTAACAAAGTCAGAGTATGAACATGTCTTCCGTTTCTATCAACTCTCGCTTTCTCAAACCATCCAACAAACCAATTGGTACTATGACACTGTCGATTGGCAGTTGAAAGAGAACCATATGGGTTTAAGGATCCGTCAGTTTGATAAACATGCAGAAGCAACCTTGAAAATTCCTCAAGCCGTTGGTCTTTTAGAAGTAACCGACTCGTTAACACCTGAACAGGTTGAAGTGGCTCTTACGAAGCATCGCTTTGCTTTTGATGCAAAAGAAATTTTGCAGCGTTTAGACTTATTAAACATCAACTTTAATGAATTAAAACTAATTGGCAAATTAACAACTCAACGTGCAGAATTGAACGTTCCTGAAGGAAAATTAGCACTGGATGAAAGTTGGTACAGTGGCCAGCATGATTTTGAACTGGAACTTGAAGTATCCAACGATCAGTTCTCCTTACAAGACTTCAAACAATTTTTGCATAAATTTGACTTCCCTTATCGCGCAACCCAAAATAAGATCGCGCGAGCAGTTGCAGCACAACAGCAACTGGATAATAGAAAGGAGAACCCTCGGTGATTGAGATTTATTTGTTTGTTAATCCGATCGGCAGAAAATGTTTAACGATCGAACGGCGTGTAATTGAACTGATTGATCAATGTGATCTCAAGATCCAATTACGTCTGGTCCCTATTATGAATCTCAAGACGATTTCTGAATTCATGAAACGGATTGGTGGATCAGAAAAAGACCTTCACTTACGTAAAGATTTATCTCAAGAAATTTATTCTGCTGCTTTAGATGTCAAAGCGGCGCAGCTTCAAGGAAAAAAACGCGGACGCGACTTTTTGATCGCACTGCAACACGCAGTGGGTGAAGAAAACAAACCTTATTCCAAAAAATTAGCGATTCAATTATTCACTCAAATTGGTGGCGATCTGGAAATGTTTTTAGAGGATCGTCGTTCTGAATTTACAAATGAAGCATTTTTAGCGGATCAACAGATCGCTAATGAGATGGAGATTACTTTGCATCCTTCTGCTGTCATTTACAATTATGACGGGGACTGCGATGCTGGTGTTCGAATTGAAGGCTGCGATACGATCCTTCATATCCTAAATACATATAATACGCCAGATTTATTGGTGGCATTTTTAAAGTCTCAAAGTAAAAACACATCAATTAAACGAGTTCCACCAGAATGTCATCTATCGCTCATTTGAAAAAAAGCGGTCATTGCTCTTAGCAATGACCGCTTTTTTATTTTTTGATCCACACACGATTCTCTCTAGTAAAAATATATTCCTTTTGTGCTTTCATCAAATAAAGACTAATTTTTTCTTGTCTTAATTTTTTAATTCCCACCTTAAAACTGATGCCACTAGTTTCTTTAATACAGTAGACTCCACCAGGAATATTTTCAAACCGTGCATGACCTTTTTCATTAGTCATCGCTATTAGTGGTACACCGTCTTTTTGAATTGGTCGTTTCCCATTTCTGCTATATAAAGCAAACCGTTTATCCGCCAAACCAATTCCAGTTCTATCTACTCGTGCCACATTCAAATTAAAAAATCGTTGCTTCAATAAATAACTATGGATCGCTCGATAAATGCCTATAAGCAGCAGTAAAACCGTCAATCCTAGACCAATTAAAATCAAAAGCTGTTTCAACTTTCGAGTTTTATTCGCCTGATTGATTGTTTTCGCCATTTCCTCAGTATAAGGCACTCGATGGCCTGTCACTAATAAGCGGTGACTATTAATCATATAAGGCGTACAGGTCAACAACGTAACAATATCTCGACCCGGATCAATCTCAATAATCGAAGTATCTTTCGGATCGACCACATCGATTTTATCTACTTTATAGGCCAGCTTATCTTCAAATAAAGTAATGACGAAAACTTCACCGATCTTTACCTCTTCTAAATCAGTAAAAAGTTTTTTCTCAGGCAAGCCACTATGAGCTGAAATCACTGAGTGCGTATTGATTCCACCAGTAGGGTAAGACGTTCCTTGCAAAACCGTAGCTCCTTCTTGCAACAGTTTCTCATTCGTCCTATCAAATAATGGTAGTGTAATCTCAATACTTGGGATGCTAATGGCTCCAATTAAATGGCTACGGATATAGTTATCCGAAACGATCCTACGTTCATTGTCATTGGTAAAAGGATCAGCTAATGGAATCAGACCATTTTTCTTCAGTTCTTCGTTGCGTTTTTTCATTTTTTCTTTTGTTTTACGAACTTGCTCTTTATTTTGTTCTTGATTTCGCCGTTGCACTTCTTCCATTCGTTTTTCATCGATAAAAGTATTCACCGCATTGCTATAAAAGGGATAGGCCATCACTAATACCCCAGCCAAAAAGACGAAAATCATTAAAATCTTACTGATCATTTGTTTTTTGGCACCTTTGTTAGAAGTCTGACTCATGCTACTTCACCTTGCTTTCGATCACGTAATGCTTAATCCGTTGTTTTATCAACGTATAGCCCCGGCGCCCTAAAATTTTGAATGTACGATCCTTCAGGCGCCAAACTTTCCCTTTCACACTCAGACCGTTTTCGGTCTCAACGCGATAAATCCCACCGGGAATTTTCTGAAATTCAATTTTTCCATTCGCATCACTGACTGTATGAACTAGTCTGCCATCCAAACGAACCACGTTGTGTTTTTGTGTCAACAAGGCACGAACACCTGGCACCGTTTCGCCCGCTTCATAGAGATAAAAGACAAAAGTGTAATCCCGTTTCTTCGATTGATAAAGGATAATCTTGCGCCAAACAAAATAGCCAAAAATAATTAGGAAAAACAGACAACCTGCTACTAAATAAAAGACGCGCTGTCGATGGTACTTTTCCGTTTCCTTGATTTTCTCAGCTGCTTGGACCGGGTATTTAATCCGATGGGCCGTGACTAATAAGCGATGACTATTAACGCCATAAGGTGTGCAGGTTAATAGTGTCACTAAATCGCGATTCTTTTCAATTTTGAGTGCATTAAAGTTATCAGGTTTGACTCTCTTAATCTTTTCTACTTGATAAGCTAATTTTTTTCCTTCTATATGTAGGTAAAACTTGTCTTGCTTCTTTAATGCTTCCAAGTCAGTAAATAGTCTTTTATCTGGCAAGCCAGAATGACCTGTGATTACTGAATGAGTACTTGACCCGCCAACAGGAAAAGAGGTTCCCTGTAAAACAGTCGCTCCCTTGTCCAACAAAAAATCATCCGTTTGATCGTAGACGGGCAAGCTTACTTTAATTTTAGGAATAAAAATGGCTCCGATCATATGTTTTTCGTAGTATTCCTTTTTTGGGCTTTTGGTTCCTCGCAAAGAACTTTCAAAAGGATCATCAAAACTTCCTGCTCCTGGAATAATCGTTCGCAGTTTTTTATTTTCCTGTTCCAATTTATCTAAACGTTTCTTTTTATCGGCTTCAGAACGAGCTTCCATTTTATCTTGGACTTCTTCTAGCCGCTGTTGGTCAACAAAATTATTAATCGAATCAACCACGAATGGATACATAAAGATCAAAAAACCAGTGATAAACATCATTGCAATAGACAACTTCAACAGCAGATCGATCTTATCTCGTCTCTCTGGTTTATGCATGTGTACCCACCCCTTTTTATGCTAATTCTCGCATACTCATTCTTAAAAGAGAAATTCCAATTGTAAATTTTCTTTCAACAATTTGAATACAAATAAATTATTTCCCACCTCACTCGAGGCCACGTAAACTCGCTCGGTTTGATACTGATAAGTTAGTTCTTTTCTATAAATTTTGCTTTGAAATGGCTTCGTAGCATAGTACATGAAACCATCGTTCAACTGCTGGAATACGTTTTCTAACCGAAAAAAATAGTCAGTAGAAGACAAAAAAGAAGCTAGGAAACCTTTTCCTAGCTTCATCCATCATTATTGTTTTAATTCTGCTACTAATTCCTCTAATTCATCGAGACGTAAAGCAAAGACCTCCATCGCATCTTCGATATACGCTGGCTGAGTCATATCGACACCGGCCCGCTTCATGACTTCGATTGGATAATCGCTGCTGCCGGATTTCAAATACGTCAAATATTTTTCTAAGGCCTCAGGCTCTCCTTCAACGATTCGTTTCGACAAAGCAATTGCAGCTGAAAAACCAGTCGCATATTGATACACATAATAATTATAGTAGAAATGCGGAATCCGTGACCATTCATCCTTGATTTCTTCATCATTGATCACGATTGGACCATAATATTTTGCGTTCAGCTCACCATAATAGTTGCTTAGATATTCACTGGTCAATGGGTCACCTGCCGCATCGGCGGTGTGAATAAAATGTTCAAATTCTGCAAACTGTGTCTGCCGGAAAATCGTACCTTTAAACCCATCAAGAAAGTGATTGATGATATAGGCCCGGACCTTCGGATCTTTCTCGGTTTGTAGTAAATAACTCGTTAAGATATTTTCATTGGTCGTTGAAGCAATCTCTGCTAAGAAGATCGAATAATCCCCGTAAACATAGGGTTGCGTGCTGCGCGTGAAATAGCTGTGGACACTGTGACCCATTTCGTGGACTAACGTATACAATTCATCTAAACGATCATGCCAATTTAATAAAATATAAGGTTGGGTATCATAAGCACCTGAAGAATAAGCACCACTACGTTTTCCTTGATTTTCAACGACATCGATCCAACGTTCAGAGAAGGCTTTTTTCACTACACTTAAATAATCTTCTCCTAGTGGTTTCAGTGCTTCTAGTGCTTTGGCTTGGGCTTCTTCATACGTGTATTTAATCGGAGCTTCTGCTAAAAGCGGCGTATATAGATCATACATATGCAAGTCCTCAAGTTCTAGCAATTCCTTCCGCAATTCAACATAGCGATGCAATAACGGCAAGTATTGGTTGACCACTAAAGTCAGTGTCTCGTAGACATCTTCCGGAATGTGATTCCCACTTAGAGCCGCTGCACGAGCAGATGAATATCCCCGAACTTTGGCTTTATAATTATGATTCTTCACGTGAGCGCTCAAGGTCGAAGCGAAAGTATTACGGAATTGATGATAAACTGAATACAAGGCCCTAAAAGCTTGCTCCCTGACTTTTCGGTCCGTACTTTCCAACAGCTGACCATAAACACCATGAGTCAATTGAACATCTTCACCTGCTTCATTTTTAACAACTGGGAATTTTAAATCCGCATTGTTCATAATTGAAAACGTGTCTGAGGCACTGCCAAAAATCTCACTGGCACCAGCCAACAATGCTTCCTGCTCTGCTGGTAAAATATGCGCTCTTTCTGAAATAATCTGCTCAACAAAATGGCGATACATTTCAAGCTTCGGTTCTGCTTCAAAATAATTCCAGATCGCATCATCAGAAAGTTGCAGCATTTCCGGTTCAAACCAGCTGACTGCTTCACTGACTTGGGCGATTAAGCTAGATGCACGAGCATAGAGCGCTTGATTCGTCGCATTCGCTGTATCCTCATCATTCTTCAAGTGAGCATATACATAGACAACTTCAGCTTTACGATAAACATCTAAGACATATTCGATTGCTTTAAGGAAATCTATGGCTCCTTGGTTTAGTGTTCCTTTAATTTCCGTAACTTTTGACAATTCAGCAGATAGAGATTGGAACTCCTTTTCAAAGGCCGCATCATCTGCAAAAATTTTCGTTAAGTCCCAGGTCAATTCAGCTGGAATCTCTTGACGTTTTGGCAATTGTTTTGCTTCACTCATAAAAACACTCCTAACTCTTTTCAAACTATTTTTAAGGAAAAAAACAGGCTTCACAATGTCTTCTCTGCTTCAATCTACAAGATCGCAAGCTGATGCAATGGACATCCTAGCTATTTTCATCCTCAATCTTACCATAATTTCACAAAAAGTAATTTTAAAAAGAGCTGGTTGAAAATAAACTTTAGCCTTTCTTTGACAAAAAAATGGCTTCAAGATACAGCCGTTCCAATATTTCTTGCTGATTGACTCGATGAAAGAGCCACTCTCGTTGGTTCGCTGCACGATAGTCCATGAACTTTGTGAAAATTCGTGAAGCATGCTTTGCTTCCCTTTGAAATAAATAACGAAAGAGGAAGACATCCTCTTGATAAAAGAAAAAATAGCGACTAGGAAAATAGATCCACTCCGTTAGATACAAAAGATGGCGGCGCTCTTGGTAGAAAAACTGCTGTAATTTAAGAATTCTAGGATTGCTTTGAACCAATTTGACACTCAACGTCTGCTTATTCAAAAGAATATTTTCTCTCGAAGGAACAATTTTCAATGGTTTTTGATAGTTTGTCGAATGGAAAATTCGCTTTAAAGGAAGCGAAAAAGCCGGCCACTGTCTTTCTCTGTAGACCAATCCTTTATTATCATGAATATGGTAAAGTAAACGAATCTGCTTTTTTTCAATCAGCCAAAGGTGCAGTCCCTTCTCTTTATCAAAAGAACAAAATTGCTTTTGTAATGAAGTAAATGTTTCTTTCGGCCACAACCTTTGACCCAACAGCCACCAGTCTTGATAGTTTTTTTCCTGATAGCCAACAATCCGCTCCTTCAAACGAGAACCTTGGATACTTGAACATTGAATTTCAACGGCTAGTTGCTCATTTAGCAGATCTGGTCTTTGAGGCAAATCGGTTAATGGCTGCTCTAGCTTCCAGTTGACTTCAAATCGGGCGCCCCATTTCAAAAAAAGTGCTTTTAGTTCTAAATGTTCTGGCGTCTCACCTTCACTTAGTCCCACACAATGACTATGATTAAAATGTGAAAAGTGGGGAATTTTTATCTTTCCTACTTTACGTATTAATCGTTCTCCACAATCTGGGCAAAAACAAATTTGGTTTTCTTTGACCATTGCCGCTTCAATCATTTTCTTTTCATCAGTATAAGCAAACAGCATCTTCCTCACCTCATAAAAAGATACGCAAAAACCATTGACTTCTAAAACGGTGACAAAAAAAATACCAACGCTAAAACTAGCGATGGTATTAAAAAACAATTTAACTGAAATGAGCCCGCGTAATCTCGATCGCGTCACGCTGCATCAACAGCTTTCCGTATTCTTCTAACATTTCAGTAGAGACGGAAGAAGCTGAAGCATATTCTAAAATCTCCGCTGTCGCATTAGCTAACGCATACTCTCCATAAATTTCAGGATCGAAGTACACTTGTACATAATACGTCTCATTTAACAGATATAGATCACACCAGGCATCATCTAAAAAATGATAGCTTGCAAGCTCGATCATATCTTCAAAACTGCTTAATTGGAAAACACGCAGATTGTTCTTATTGCTATTCTCTTCAAGACTTTCCGAATTCGTTAAAATTTGTTGCCGAATTAGTTGGTCAAAATCATTGACTTCAAATTCAGTCGAGTTATTCATTTTACTGATATCCTCAGGCGTCAAGTTCTTGCTGATAAATAGTTCCAATCCGTCATTTTTGGGAAGTACTTGAAATGTGACTGCCTCACTGCTCTTAAACTCATCTTCAATATCGACTTCTTCCAGAATACTATAGAAGAAAGATTCGATCTCACGATGATTTCCTAAAAGATCCAAAAAAGTGATCCCTCGTTCAGCTAAATCTTCATTTTCGATAATGACTCGGATCGTATTCTCATTGATGTGTTCCATCTCCATCTTGGCACACCTCACTTTAAAGATAGATTATATGTTCATTGTAACTGATTCCGTTTAAAAGTAAAGAATGCCGACAGATTTTATTAAATTCCTATAAACAAAGACAAACAGTCTATTACGAATGTTTCTCTTAGTTTTTACATCCATTTGAACGAATCAGAAATACTTGGTTTGATCGTTCGTCTAACGTATACTTTTAGTGAAGGAGGTCTTTTAATGATCAAGAATATCGTATTTGATTTAGGCAATGTTTTAGTGGATTTTGATCCAATAAGATTTATTCGAGAAAAAACCGCTGACGAAAAAAAGCAGAAACTGCTTATGAAAGAAATTTTTGGTTCCATCGACTGGCTGCGCTTTGACAAAGGAACCCTTACTAGCCAGGAACTTTTATTATCTGTGAAAACTCGGCTACCAAAAGATTTACATGAAATCACTGAAGATTTGTTGCATACTTGGTATCACGGCCTAAACCCCCTACCACACATGGAGGAACTTCCACAAAAATTAAAGGATCAAGGCTTAAAAATTTACTTGCTATCCAATGCCCCGCAAGATTTTTATCTATTCGAAGAAACTATTCCTAGTTATAACGCTTTTGATGGTATTTTTATCTCGTCAGATTGGAAATTAGCAAAACCTGAGTATCAGATTTTTCGAACTTTTTATAGCCACTTTCAGCTAAATCCTGCCGAGTGCTACTTTATCGATGATTCTGCACCGAATATTTTAGCTGCTGAAGAAACAGGTATGCGAGGGTTCCATTTCAGAAAAGACTATTCAGATTTAATACAAGATTTTTCTCAATTTATCCAGCTATAAAATCGTGAAATCAGCCCATCTAATGGTCCATGTTTCATTTTATGAATATAAAATAAAAATGCCTCGCAACTGCGAGGCATTTGTTTCTATAATCCAGCCATTAATTGTGCTTGACGTAATTCATACTGACGAACATCTCGAGGCAAGAAGCGACGGATTTCGTCTTCATTAAATCCAACTTGTAATCTTTTTTCATCGATCATAATTGGGCGACGTAACAGACCTGGGTTTTCTTTCACCAAATCCAGTAATTCTTTTAGTGACAGTTCATCTAAATCCATATTCAACTTTTGGAAAACTTTAGAACGAGTAGAAATAATCTCTTCAGTTCCATCTTCCGTCATCTGTAAAATATCTTTCAACTCATCGATATTCAACGGCTCAGAGAAGATATTTCGTTCAACATAGGGAATCTCATGTTCCTGCAGCCAAGCACGTGCTTTCCGACATGATGTGCAACTAGGGGAAGTATATAGCGTCAACATACATATCACTCCTTTTCTTGACTCTCTTATTTTTGTAACAGGTGTAACCTATCTCCTGCTATCTGTTTCTATTATACAAAAAAAAGGTAACAAAAAAAAGAGGTACTTCCTTTTTTTTTTACAAATATTAGTGTTATTTAATTAAAGACAACCTAACAAAAGCTATCCGAGCTAGTAGGTTGAATTAAAATGAGAATACAATGGCATAAAACTCATTTTATGCAGTGCTATAACAACGGTTAAATCTGTACTATTTAATTTAAATTTTTTTCGATAAATTTAAACATAAATTGAAAATAAAATTTTTTTATTTATGCGTAAATTACTTAACAAGCTTTATAATTTTAAAAAAAACATGCTCAAAGCCAAATAATATAACCATCTTTCAAAATAATTTTAGGTAACCAAAACCATTCTTTTACTATTATTCTTAAATTATAGTTATTTTATTCTACTTCTTTTTTTGGGTTTCTGTATCAAAATTTTTTTAATAATTTTTCTCTTTTTATAGGTACAGTTTTCATTCATCGCCGATTGTAAAATTAAGCTAGACAACTAAAAAAGCCATTTGTGCTACACTCAAAATAGTTCTGACCAAAGAAT
>NZ_BJDW01000019.1 GCF_005405345.1 Enterococcus viikkiensis
CTACAAAAAAACCGCTATATATCAAGCGTTACAGCGGTTTTTCGAGTGATTATCGTTACACAATTCGGGAATGCAGGGAATAAATAGTCGTCCAGAAGAACCTTACCCGGACAACAAAAAAACCGTCCCTAGGAGGAGGCGGTTTATCGTTTATCTAATTAAGCTTTAACGATGTTAGTTGCTTGAGGTCCACGTTGGCCTTCTTCAACATCATAAGTTACTGCTTGACCTTCTTCTAAAGTTTTGAAGCCGTCGCCTTGGATAGCTGAGAAATGTGCAAATACGTCATTTCCATCTTCACCAGTGATAAAGCCAAAACCTTTGTCTGAGTTAAACCATTTTACAGTACCGTTATTCATAAATATTTCCTCCTGATACGTATCAAAGTACGTTCTTATTTGCAATTAATTGTTGATAGTAAAAGGAGATTAATACGGTTAAATATCTAGGCTCAAATCACATTTCAAAATCGATTACTTTGTTACTTTACCATGTCTTCGTACAAATAGCTACTTAAATCAGTCAATTCATCCTACCAAACCGAGAGTAAGCGCTTCCCTTTAGTAAAACTTACAAACTACATGGCTATATAAACAACTGTCTTCCATAAGGAACGCCATTTAACCCTTATCTTCATTCATGGCCTTCCCCTTCCCGGTCTTTTTTGCTAGAATTTGTGGTGACGGAGGTACAAAAACATGCAAACATTGTATATTTTGTTCAGTTTCCTAACGAGTGTAGGAATTTTAATAATGGTCTACGCATTTTATCGCGATTTCAAAAAACTAACCTTACTTCAGAAAATTTCTCTTATCTTAGTTTCTATAAGTGGGCTACTGCCGATGCTCTTGGGAATGATTGAAGGGTTTCTTTCAAACTAACCGGTTCTCAGCTCTTTTTGAGCAAAAACCAGGCTTTCAAGTAGTGATTTAAAAAGTTTTCTACAAACTATCTTTTAACGGAAGTGATCCTATGACTTACATGATCGGTATTTTTTTCTTATTAATCAGCATTTGGCAATTTTATATCACTAAGCGGACATTCAGTCAGATTAGAAAAAAAGGTAACGAAAGTACCTCCCCGTTTATCTTGTTCGGCCTATGGGGAAGTTTGGTCTTTGCACTTTGTTCTCTATATGTTGCGATCCTTTGTTTCTTTATTTACTAATTTCTAGACTTTTAGAAAACACCTTGATTCTGTTTTCTAAAATTATTTTTTAAGTAGGAGGATTTATAATGAAAAAAATCTGTTTTGTATTGACGGTCAGCACCGGAATAAACTATGGTTCGATTTCTGCTGCTCCAATTCTTAGAAATAACGAGGACTTAAAAGCATACTTCTCAAACGATTATGATGTCTCTATCAATTACATTCGTGACAAGGACACAGTGGATTATTTAGTTGTTCCCGACCCATTCACGCCTTTTGATAATGAAAATGAATTACCAATCATCAAAGTACCTGCAAGATTGTTTATGACGAAGGATTTTGCGGCAATAAAGACGCATATCGATGATTATTTTTCGAATAACTAGGACAGATGATACAAGAGAGCAATCTCTTGTATTTTTTGATCAGTTGAATAAATAAACTTTAAAAATTTGTTCCGTATTTTTATTTAGGAGCATATAGTCAAACCCAACAATCCAGAAGTCTCAAATGAAAACAAAAACATTCACGTCATTCACAGAAAATGGCTTAGACAAAAAAACGCAACATTCTTAGCTTCAGATAACAATGTGCTTCCTACAGTGAATAAAACTGGTGTGCTGGTCCTTCTTTTTTATACTATCCACTCCCGAATTAACTCATGATAAACATACACAACGATGATTTAGCTGTCTACAAACATCAAATGCATAATTAATGATCTGTTTGCTAATCCCCTTCTAGTTCAAGTATTTTCCATTCTTCACTCATAAATTCATTCTCTGTAGTTATCTTCAACCCAAATACTCATATTCCTTCAATTTTTTCTAAAATCGCAACATTGATATCGATTTCACAAGATGATATGCTCTTTCAAAAGGAGTGATCGTATGTTCAAACATGCTAAAAATAATTACCTATTAACTTCACTTATCTCTTTTTTCGGATCCGTTTTCTTCTTTTTTACTAGCAAAAATTATGTTGGTAAGGTGACAGGAATTCTATTCTTTCTGAGCTTCTTATTAAATGTACGGTCATCCTTTAAAAAGATGCATAAACTACCTTAGACAAGCATGGAGGAGCGATTTTATTGAAAAAGAAAAATATAAAAGCACTACTTTTTGGTGGCCTACTATTTATTGTCGCTAGTTTCTTTTTGAACGACAGATCTCTGATAGTGATAGGAATTGCTTTTTTTGTTTGGTACTTTGTAGAATTGAAAAAGAAAACTGCTTAAGATGCTTCAGTTTTTTGTTTACAAAATAGTTCTCGCGGAGGTAAACTTTCTATGGATTGGCAAACTGTTTTAGTTAGCTTTATAACTTCTTGTATTCCTGCTGCAATAGCATACCTTTCAGCTTCAAAGCAAGCAAAAACTCAATTGCAGCAAGTCGAAAAAAATAACCAAGCTGAATTAGAAAAAATGAAACTTGAATATGAATTAAAGCTCAAAGAAAAAGATAACGACTCCCAAAATGAATTAATGGGAAAATTTTTCAGTGGCGATTTAAATCTAGGGAAAATCACAGATTCACTTGATGATCTTAATGCTCTTAATGAAAAAGCCCAAAAACTTCAAAACTCAAACTTTATTAAGAACAAAAAGTAATTACCATCATTTCATCGCATTAATGATTGCAATCATTAATACTAACTTTTCTTTTGTTCATCTATAGAAATATTGGATAGCATTCCAATATTTCTTGTATTTTTTTATCTTTCATAACTTCCCTCTTTTTCTACTTGAAAGCGGTCCATTAGCTGAAAAATCGACTATTCTAAAAACATTTTTTTGTGTACAATCTTTTTAAAAAGGAGACTATATAGTGAATCGAATTAAAAATATTTATATACTAACTTCAATTCTTTATCTTATTGCAGCCTCGATATTCTTTACCACTCAAACTTATGTTGGAAAATTAGCTGGTATCCTATTCTTTGTAACGTTCATATTAAATGTGCGATTAGGCCTAAAAAAAACACATGAATCCCATTAGACTCCTTTGTAGCAGTTTTTTTGTCATGGATAGCCCCAAATCCATTACTTTTCTACTTATTCATGTATATACTTCTCACATTTTATCTCGTGTTCTACTTCTTAATCGTATTTTTCTATAATTTTAAAAAAATAGGTGAGCGATATGGGCAAGTATAGTATTTCCACATTATTCGTTGTTTCTGCTCTTATATTTTTTAACAATCAAAAAAATCCGCTAAACGAAGAATCTCAACGTTTAACGGACATCAATTTCATATTGGCGGGAATGTGTGAGAATCGAACTCACCCAAGAAGCTCTTAACTCCTCATACTGGTTTTGAAGACCAGAGGGAACACCAGAACCCATCCACTCCCGAAACAAGATAATCATACCATTACTTTACTTAGTAATCAATAACAATTTTTTACAAAAAAAGGAGAGAAATTCCCATTCACTGGGTTCTTCTCTCCTTTTTAAAATTACTGTTATATGCAGCTAATGCGCATCCGTTACTTCGTTGATTTCTTTATTCAAGAAATACGAGATCACTGTACGGATCAACACGATCAAGGCCAATTTGAGAATGTCTTGAAAGGTTGGATTGACGATCGTTTCAATGATATCGGCCACGATCAGAAATTCCAAGCTCAGTAAAATATAGCTGCCTAAGTATGCTTTAATGTATTTATTCTTTTGCAAGATCGATGGAAAAACTTTACCGTTTTTGCGAGGAATTAGCTTGATAAAGGCAAGAATCGCCCCTACAATAATGATCCCGATCGACAGAACATCTAGCAACAATACGATTGGTTGAAAAAAATGTTGAATCATCTTTTCGATCATCGCCATCACCTCTCACCTGCTTCCTTGATAAATCAATCATACGAAGAAAATTCCTTAAGGGCAACTAATTCGCTGTGGCACGACAAAAAGCCATCCCTTTTTAAAGGGATGGCTTTTTGTTTACTGAATTGGCGGATACAGAGCTGTTGTAGTCTTGTTGCCATTCTTCGAGTAAATACTGGTTGATTGTGCGCCTTTTTGTTTTTCGATAGCGGCGTTTTTTTGGTCTAAGTCATGATAATCGTATTTCTTCGGATCGACTGGCGTAAAGTCTGCTGGTGTGTAAAACCGCAAGAGGTTCTCTTGGTTCAACTTATCTGACAGGCTCAAGGCTTGCTTGACTTGTTTTTGTTCCGCGTCGATCATTGGTGCGATGCCTAGAACTTTCGGATCAACGACTTGGCCGGTCTTATTATCATATGTTTGACCGCCCAGCTCAGTATAGTTTGGCGAAACGAAATCACCATTTCTAAAGGCGACGGTTTGGTCGTGTTTTGGTGAAAACAGATCGGTCCCGAACTGGATATATTTTTGACTATCCACGCCTACTAAATGTAATAGAGTTGGCAAGACGTCGATCTCGCCGCCGTATTGGTGCTGGATTCCGCCACTGGTATATCCAGGGATATGGAACATTAGTGGCACCCGTTGCATTTGCGCATCATCAAATTTACTCCAAGTCGTAGGATCTTTGCCTAAAGCTGTTGCTAGATCTTTATTGTTGCTGTCGGAGATTCCGAAGTGATCGCCATAGATCATAAAGATCGAATTTTGGTACACGCCGGAAGCTTTCAAATAATCAAAGAACTGACGCAAAGACTCATCCAAATAATGAGCCGTTCGCACGTAATCATCAACGGTACTGTCGCCGGTCTTCAATGATGGGAAAGTAAAGTTCTTATCATCCGTTAGATACGGCGTATGGTTGGTGACCGTTAAGAATTTTGTATAAAAAGGCTGTTGCAAATGTTCCAAGTGGCCAACGGTTTCCTTCAGCATATCCTTATCCAAGATACCGTAGCCTAAGCTTTCATCGGAGGCGTTGAAATACGAACGGTCAAAGAAATTTTGATAGCCGAGATTTTTATACACGTGGTCACGATTCCAGAAGCTACTGACATTCCCATGGAATACGGCACTCGAATAACCGGCTTGCTGATTTAAAATGGCTGGCGCCCCTTGGAAAGTGTTGTCATTGCCCAGTTGAGTGAACAACGACCCTTGTGGCAACCCAAAGGTCCCCGTCTCTAGCATATTCTCAGCGTCACTGGTCTTTCCTTGGCCAACTTCATGGAAAAAGTTATCAAAAGCTAAAGTCTGCTTGTTATCATTTTCAATACTGTTTAAAAATGGAGTGACCTCTTGACCATCTACCTTCATATTGATCAAAAATTGTTGGAAGCTTTCCAAGTGGATCACGATGATATTTTTCCCTTTAGCAATGCCGTATTTACTTGGATCAGGCGCCGCATAATGTTGCTTTGTATATTTCAAAATATCTGTTAGGCCGTTACTTGAGGCATGAGCCCGCACACTGTTGGTCTGTTCGGTCTTGATTCCGTCATAAATCGTAAAGGCGTCTAAACCGAGATATTTGACGATATACGAGCGGTCAAAGGTCCGTTGTAATAATTGCGGCCGATTGGCTTCACTCATGGATAAATTCACGGAAAAAATCAAGGCTGATAAACAGCTAATCGCAATGGCAAAGGTTTTTTTGACCGGCTTGCTGACGATCTCTTTTCTTTTCGCAAACATGTAGATCAAGAGACCTAAAAATACCAGCAGATCGATCCAATAAAACACATCATGCACCTTCATCAAGGCAAAGGAGCTGCCGGAGATTCCTTGCGAGACCTTTGAGAACCCTAAAACCGATTTAATCGTCACAAAATCAGTGAACTCACGATAGAAAATCACGTTCAAATATAAGATCACCGTATTCAGCAGGTCTAGTAAAAATAAGAAAATCAGGGCTGGCTTGATCTTTTTAACATAGAGAAACAGACCAAAGATCAACAACGTCGTGGCGATTGGATTGATCCACAAAATAAAATATTGTACTGATCCTTGCACGCCTAGTGAAAAATCGGCGTAATACGCAAAGATTGTTTTTGCCCAAAATAATACGCTGACCGTTAACAGAATCAACCAACGATTCGTAAAAGCTTTTTTTACCCGCTCCATCCGGAACACTTCTTTCTTTATTAAATTGTCCGTATCTACTATATCAGATTTTTAAAAAAATACCGTTAGAATAGGTGTTTCCGGTGTAATTTTATAAATTTCAGAAAAACACCATATTTTCTTTCAAAATTTACTCGCAGATCCGCATTCGGCGTTGCTTTTTCAAGCCAACTAAAAGTTTCCTTAGACATAAAAAATTCACATTCTTAAGAAATTACTATAAAATAACAGAAAAACGACACCGAATACCGGTGCCGTCTTTTTTTGGAACAAGTGATGTACCTCGCCCACAGCTACTTAAGCTTCTCGCTTCATAACGATTCCGGTATAAATCCAAATCGTCAGCACGTAATACACAAAGTATAAAACAAAGAAAATCAAGAATGGTACCCAGATATTGCTATACGGTTCGCTCAATAGCGAAGTAAACATTTTTAGCCCGAACAACACATGGATCACACCTAGTAATCCTGGGACGAGGAATAAGACACCAATTTCTTTCCGAATCGAAGCCGTCAAAAGCTGGCGCCGCGTTCCGATTTTTTCTAGCATGGTATAACGTTGAACATCACTTTTAGCACCTGAAAGAATTTTAAACATCAAACAGCTGGCCAGCATCGTCAAGAAGGCGATTCCTAGGAAAAAGCCCATAAATTCAAACCCAGAGAATAAAGAATTAAAGGTGTTATACACTGCTGTCTTTTGTGTAAAGTTGTCTCCTTGCACCAATGTTGGATTATTTTTATCATTTTGTGTCGCTAGCTTTTGCAACGCTTTTTTCTCGGCCATAAAATCGTTGACCTTAACTACTTGCAAGCTACTCTTTTTCCCTTGCACTGCAGAAAATTCTGCTGGTGAAACGAATTGGTGTTCTTTGGTTTTTTGTTCTGGCAGTTCTAATTGTCGCAAGGCGTCGACCTTCGTAACGTCTTTGGCCAATTCTTCCCTTGAATAGCGCACCGTTTTGGTGTTGCGACTACCAGTAAATTCTTTGTTTTCTAAGGGCGTCTGATTGAACTCCGTCTTGTCATAATAGACGGTCGTATCCGTTTCCTTTTGCTGATAGGTCGCATTTAGTGTCGGATTCAACCTTTCGATTTTATCCGCCGCAATTTTTTGGCTATTGTTTAAGACTAAATCGTAAACAGTCGTTTGATTGGTCATTTTAGGAATTTCATTTCTAAAACCAAGGCCAACGGTGATCGCACCTAATGCTAGGGCAAACAACATTGCCACTAACGACAAAATCCGTGTGTAATCCTGAATCCGGAAGCTTAATTGTGAGAAGGTAAAATTATTTAACCCCTTCAAGGCTAATGAATCCGTTTGTTTCAATAAATTTAAAATGAAAATTAGCACGGCATGGAAGAAAAAATACGTTCCTGCCACAATCGTAATCAATGCAATCACCAATGCCACAAAAGCCAGCTTCATGACCAAAGTCATCATGACATAGCCAATGGCCAATAAGGCGATACCAAAAACGGCTTCAAAGAATAATGTGACCTTTTTACGTTTTGCGGGTGCAGGTGTTTCACTGGCTTTCAAGATTGAAAGCACTGGTTTTTTCACAATCGTCGTTGCATTAACAACTGCCGCCAGTAAAAAAATGATGGCAAAAAAGATCAAGGTGATCACTATAGCCTTACCATTGACTGCTGAAAAATGTGTGATCGCGATTTCCAACTGTTTTGTCAACAATTTTTCCACGATGGTTGTCAGACCCAAGCCTAATAAGATACCGACAATTGTTGCGGCAACGCCGACAACAAAAGTTTCTACGAAGATTAGTTCAGCAATCTTCCGACCTTTGGCTCCTAGCATCATGAACATGCCGTAGTCCTTCTGCCGCATCGTCATTAAAAAGGAATTGGCATATAAAATATACACAAAGGTAATGATCGATAGCAGCACCGTTCCTAAGTGAAAAATAAAGACAACAGAGCTGACTAACGAGTTTTGTTGTAGAAAGACTTCATTTGTTGCTAATGATTCAAACATATAAAAGATCGCTGAAGCCATGACTAAACCAGAAAAAAGAACGACATAGTCACGCAAACGACCTTTAATCCCAGTAAGTGATAATTTTAAAAGCATCGAATTCCCCCTACTGTTCCAGATTACCGAGAATACTTAAAATCTGACGATAAAAAGCTTCTCGTGTTTGATCTTCGCGTTTGACCTCTTGATAGATTACCCCGTCTTTAATGAACAAAATCCGTTGGCAATAACTTGCTGAAAAAGGATCATGAGTGACTAAAAGAATGGAAACTTGATCCTGTTGATTCAATTCTTCCATTGTATCTAACAAGTCGCGAGCACTATTTGAGTCCAAAGCGCCCGTTGGCTCATCGCCTAAAAGAATCGTTGGCTGGGTGATCAAGGCCCGTGCCGCCGCGACCCGCTGCTTTTGTCCACCGGAGATTTGTGCTGGGTAACTATTTAAAATACCATCGATGGATAAACGCTCTGCGATTGCTTTGACCCGTTGTTTGATTTCTTTAGGCTTCACCCCTTGAAGGGACAAAGGCACGGCGATATTTTCTGACGCTGTTAAATTTTCCAATAAATTGAAATCTTGGAAAATAAAACCGATCTCACGACTGCGAAAATCTGCCAGTTGATTGCCGGATAGTTTCGTCACATCGGCTTGATTGATGGCGATCTTGCCAGCAGTAGGTTTGTCGAGGGTCGCCAATAAATTCAATAATGTTGATTTACCAGAACCTGATGCGCCCATGATGCCGACAAATTCACCTTTTTCGACTTCAAAGGACAGCCCTTTTAACGCTTCCGTTTTTTTCTGGTTGCCTTTACCATAGGTTTTTCTCACTTCATCAACTGTTACGATTTTTTCCATCCTACGCTACACTCCTAATTTTTCTGCGGCTTTTTTTGGTAATTGTTTTTGTTGGACCTCTTCATAAGAAGTCACACCTTTATTTTTGTTCCAAGTCACTTTTAGGAAGGCTTCACGACGTAAAGGCCGGTCCTTCGAAGCATTGAAGTTCAATACTTTTTTATTTCCTTCTTTGTCATAACCTGGTAATGAATATTTATAATCAACATAGGAATTGCCGCTGTCATCTTTAGCATTGATTTTTTCGCCATCATTGGTGATTTGAACATAATAGGCATCCCCACTGGACATGACTTTTTCAGCGATTTGCAAACCGACAAAGCCGATTACGATGAGACTCACTAAGCCAATCAAGAATTTTTTCATACTAATTGCTCCTTTTTTAATTTCTCTACACACTATACAACCTTTATATATATCCAACCATTGAATCAACTGTTCCTCACCTAACAGTTTTGTCATTTTAAAAATGGACAAAAAAATAAGCTAGTCTCAACCATCCTGTGTTGATACTAGCTCACTTAAATTTTTCTAAGCCAAGCACGTTAGCTTTAGAAACGTTTCATACTCATTTTACAGCAAAGCGGCGCATTTGCGGCAATTTGATAAACCATGCGACTAAAAGACAAGAAACGATCTTATCAACAAAGTTCCCTGTAACCGCACCCCAATAAACAGAGCTGATCATTTCTTTACCTGAAGCCCGTAATGCCATGATTACAACATCCGTCCCGGAACCGGTGAAGCCCCCGAACAACGCTAATCGAATCGGAGCGCCGATCATTGGACAAATAAACGCTAATAAAATACCTGCTAAAAATGCTTTTTTATAACTAAAACCATTCTTCGCCAGCAACGCCACAACCACGGCGACCGCCACATTGACTAATGCAAAGGGGATCGACAATGGCCCGCTGATCATTCCCATTAATAAATTCGTAGAAACCCCTGTTAAGATACCATAGCCCATGCCAAAATTTGCGGCGATAAAAATCGTTCCCATCGTATCTAAAAACAGTAATGGGATATGCAGCAGTGCTACCGCTTCGCCTAAGACAACATTCAATGCTACCGCGATAGCACACATCGCGATCACTTTTGCTTTATTATTCATTTCTTCCTCCTTTTGCTAAAAACCGTTGCAACTCCTCCGAAAAATCTTGCTGCTCCGTCTCACTATACCAAGTTGGAACTTCCAAATATGACGTTTGAATCTTGGCCGCCTGACAAGCGGCGAAAAATTCTTCCATTAACACGCCCCGTTGGCCACTGATGGAACAATTGGGGCTTTCGTTAATGCCAATCACACCTAAATACTGATAGTCTTCTGCCTGATACGCTTGAATTTGTTGAATGATGGGCTGAAGCATCGTTTGACACGTTTGCCGATAATCGGGAAGTGCTTGATACTCCTGATAACTCATTGGCGGTCGATCACCGCCTAACACTAAAAATTCTGGACAGGGCAGCTGAATCAATGCGATGCCTCGGCTTAACAGCTCGATGGCAAATGGAAAAGCTCCTCGTGCTCGCTCCCAGCCGTGAATTACCGCATTCTGATTCAAGATACAATGGGATACTGCAATTAATTGTTTCTGTGGTTGAATTATTTTTCCTCCTTTCCTTCTTTAAAAATTATTTGCAAACTCTTCTGAATTAAAGAAAATTCATCCGACGCAATGGTTCGCACGTCTAAGAGATTGGCTTCATTTTTGATCCGACTAATGATTGGTGTTGCCCCTTGACGCAATTTTTCCTGCAGTTCAGCGGCTGAGAATTCGGAACTATTCAAAACGACGGCATAGGTCGGCAATAAATGTTCCGGATAGGAACCACCGCCGATTTTACTGCTGTCTTTTTCCACTTCAACGTTTAGGTGGCTAATTGGTTTTAACATAGTAGCTAACTTCGTGGCTTTTTCAAGACAAGCAGCTTCACTTAAGCCAATCATCTCCAACGTTGGGATTGCTTGCAAGGCTTCTTTTTCATTGAGATACAGCGCTAGCGTTGCTTCTAGTGCGCTGAGGGTCATTTTATCGATCCGCAAGGCCCGTAGCAATTGATTCTTTTTCATTTTTTCGATGTAAGCTCGTTTTCCAACGATGATTCCTGCCTGAGGGCCGCCTAATAATTTATCACCGCTAAAGGTAACGACATCACAGCCTTGTTCTAGCACTTCTTTGACCGTTGGCTCATAAGGTAGCCCAAATGGTCGCATATCTAACAACAGTCCGCTGCCTAGGTCATTGATCAGTGGCAAATCATTGGCATGAGCCAACTCCGCTAACTCACTTAACTCCGGTGTTTCGGTAAAGCCTACGATCCGATAATTGCTCGTATGGACTTTTAAAACGGCTCCAGTTTCTTCCGTCAAAGCCGTTTCATAATCAGCTAGATGGGTTTTATTGGTCGTGCCGACTTCTTTAATCGTTCCGCCACTGGAAGTGATGACATCAGGAATCCGAAAGGCTCCGCCGATTTCAACTAATTCACCACGTGAGACTAAGACTTCCTTTTCTTGCGTCAATGTGCTTAGGACTAGTAAGACCGCCGCTGCATTATTATTGACGACTAAAACATCCTCCGCCCCGGTCAGTTTTTTGACGATCGACACTAAATGACTGTAACGGGACCCCCGCTTGCCACTTTCTAAATCAAATTCCAAATTTGAATAATGAAAGCTTGTAGCGAGTAATTGTTCCTGAACTTTTTGGCTTAAAGAAGAGCGGCCTAAGTTGGTATGGATCACTGTTCCTGTCCCATTGATGACTCGACGTAAGGCAAATTGCTTTTCAGTTAATTCTTTTTGAATCCTTGTCAGGACTTCTGCGTGGTCGATCACGCTTTTTTGCGTGCCATCAATGACTTCTTTACGGATGCTTGTTAAGACTTTTTGAATGGCTTCCTTTGCGGCACCTTGGGGAAAATCACTACCTAGTTGCTTTAATAGCACATCTACGGAAGGCAAACTCGCAAAAATATGCTGGATTTCTTTTGACATAAGTCCTCTCCTTTTTAGCGTTGCGCTAAATTTTTTAGTGCGTTCACTGTCAGCTCAAGCTCCGTTCTTGTCGTAAAGCTGGAGAACGACAAGCGGACTGTTCCGCGATCCGCCGTCCCTAATGCCTGATGCATCAAAGGGGCGCAGTGATAGCCGGGGCGCGTAGCGATTTGGTATTCTTCCCACAAAAGATCGCTGACAACCGCCGATTCGGCATCATGGAGATTGATGGAAAAGACGTCGACTCGTGGTTCAGTAAAATCCCCATAAAGCGTCAAACCATCGATTTCTTTTAATGCTTGATAAAAATAGGTGCCTAAGCCTGAGTCTTTTTCTTTTTCCATCACCCATTCAATGCCGGCGGCTAACCCCGCAATCCCTGGAACATTTAATGTCCCCGCTTCTAATAAGGTCGGCAGCTCCTTGGGCTGAACTTTGGAAAAAGATTGCATCCCATCGCCGCCAGTTAATAGTGGCTCTAATGGAAGATCTTGCCGGACACAAACCCCGCCAGTCCCTTGTGGCCCATAAAGCGATTTGTGCCCGGTAAAGCAGACTGCCGCAATTTTGCCGTCACTAAGATCGATCGGAACGACACCGGCAGTCTGGGAGGCATCAATCACTAAATACAAATCGTGCTCCTGACAAAAAGTTTTGACCCATTCCAACTTCAAAAGATTCCCGGTAACATTGCTGGCATGATTGCAGACAACAACTTTTGTTTCAGGTCGCAATTTTTCAGCGAACTCTTCATAATGCAAGCGTCCAGTCACGGCTTCACTAGTAACCACATCAACGCTCGCTCCTAATTTTTCCAGTTGATACAACGGACGTAAGACTGAATTATGCTCCCAATCCGTCGTCAGTACATGGTCGCCGGCTTGGATCAAGCCTTTTAAGACCTCATTCAAAGCGACGGTGGCATTATTGGTAAAGGCAACCTCATACTTTGAACCCGCTTTAAATAATTCTTTGACCTGCTGACGGCTATTCTCCACGACACGAAAGCCAGCTAAGGAATACCCGTGGGCTCCCCGTGCTGGATTGCCATATTGACCGTTGAGAATTTCCGCTACTGCATTCGCCACCACTTTCGGTTTTTGGGCCGTTGTTGCTGCATTATCTAAATAAATACTCATTGATTCTCCCCCTCTGAAGAAAGATTTTCGCAAACGCTCCTAGCCTAAGACCCGATAATTTTCTACACGTTTCGTAATTCCTTGTTTGTCCATGTATTCTAAGATCAGCATTGACGATTTACGGCTGGAATCGGTCACATCACGAAAATCACCTAAGGTCATCTGCCCATGCTCACCAATATAGTTTTGGATCGCATTAACCGCTTGAGCGAAAACTTTCCCTAGCAAGACGTATTCATGGGTTAAGAAAATAACACTCTCACCATTCAGAGCTTCCAATACTTCTTCCGCATTTTTGTCTAACTCCGCCAGTTCTTCCTTTTTGACTGGCGTGTAACCACTGTTTGCTAAGGTCTGTTCAATTTTTTCTTTGGCGGCTTGCTGGTATTTATTGAAAACAACTTCAAATTCTTGTAAGGCAATCTTATCATTGGCTTCTTTGACCGCTGCTGCTTTTAATAGAACAATGAGTGCTGAGATTTCTTTTTCCGCTAAATTTCCTCGCATTCGGGAACGGAATTCTTCTAACGGCATGCCAAAACGCAACCGGTATTGCTTGTGATACGCTGATAAAATTTCTGTCACCTGTGCTGCTAATTTTTGATAGCGGGCTTGTGCTAAATAACCAGCTTTCGTTTCAAGCACCCGCTTGTCACTGACCATATCAGCCAGCACTTGCTGTAGTTCTTCCTGATCAACACCTAAGTATTCCTGCAATTCTTTTGCTTTCGTAAACGGCTGTTTCTTATTATTCAGAAAATCAGCGATCAATTCATCCAGGCTGCCTTCTTCTTTAGCTTTCAAGCTTTCAATGATCTCGGCCTTGAAGCGGCGATGCTTATGGGGCGCCGCGTCCAACACTTCTCCACCGGCGATCGTCTGCATTGGTGAATACGCCCGCAAAATGAAGTGATCCCGTTCTTTGACCGCTACTTGTTCTTCTAAACGCAACTGTAAAAAGCCCTCTTCTCCCGGCCCAATCCAGTCCACGCCGATAGGAACCGTACGAGCCATGACTTCCCGCGTACCAACTAACAGACGAACCCGATCCCACAAACCGATTCCGCCTTCAACTTCTGGCAAACAACTCACTTTGACATCCAGCATCCAAGTCGCTTCTAATTTTTCTGAGAGAGACAGAACATCTCCTCGTTGAATTTCATCAGTGGAAAGATTCGCTAAGTTTAACGCCGTTCGTTGACCCGGCTGGGCACTTTTCACATCGGTCTCATGAACTTGGATATTCCGTACCCGTGTTTTTTTCCCGCTAGGATAGACATACATCTCATCACCAGCATTGATCGCACCATCCAATAACGTCCCTGTAATTACCGTACCGAAGCCTTTAACGCTAAAGACCCGATCGACGTTTAAACGAGCGGAGCCATTTGCTGAGCGTTCTTGCGCTTCTTCAGAATGCTCTTGGATTTTTGCCAACAATTCGTTGATCCCTGTGCCACTGACTGCATCCGTCTCAATCAGATCCGCTTCGGCTAAAGGCGTGTCTGCTAATTGCTCGCGAATATCTTCTACCACCAGTTCCTTCAAATCAGGATCGACGGTATCCACCTTCGTCAAGACAATTAAAAAGTCGCGAATCCCCAATAAGGTCAAAATATCAATGTGTTCCTTCGTTTGGGGCATGATACCTTCCGCCGCATCAATGACTAATAATACGAGATTGATTCCCGGTAAACCGGCTACCATATTTTTGATAAACTTCTCATGTCCTGGCACATCCACGATTCCGACCCGTTTGTCATTCGGCAGATCCAAATAAGCGAAGCCAAGGTTGATCGACATGCCCCGCTTTTTTTCTTCCTTCGTCGTGTCCGTCTCGATTCCCGTCAACGCCTTGATCAAAGTGGTTTTCCCATGATCGATATGCCCTGCCGTTCCAATCACAATATTTGCCATTTAGTTATCCTCTCTTAATTGGTACTCGGTTTTCAAACCTATTTGTGTCCCATGATAAAAGCCTTCTGACGCGATTTTCTGCTCCTGCAACAATGTCTGTAGCGGCGCTTCTTCAGTCAGCGGATATTTTAAAGAAAAGCCACAACTGGCATGAATCTTTTCCGGGGTGGGAATGATTCGAACCGCCAGTTGGGCTTTCTTCGCAAGTTCCTCCGCTTTCATGGCCTCCCTTGTTGAATAAAACAAGGCAATTCCAAATGTCTGCATAAAAACTGCTCCTTTTTTGTACTACTATTCATTTATCTCATATCCTTTTAAAGGATATATTTTACGGCTTCACGATCTTCGGTGCTTGGCGCATCATTTCTACGATCCGATACATATTAGTTACTTCACCGACTGCGGCGGTTAATTCATAAAAGTTCAAGCAAGCGCCACAGGCATAGATTTCCACGCCTTGCTCGGCTAAGCCCTGCAAGTCTTCTAACGAGTCCGCACCTGTTGCTACCGATTGCACCCCACCATTATAAAAAATCACCTTTTGTGGCAATACATCTTGTTCAGTCAGTGAATAAATAAAGCCTTTCAAAAGATTTTTCCCTAATTCATCCGAGCCGCGACCCATCACATTAGTATCCACCACTACGATATAATCATCGACTGTTGCGACAGGTTCAGCGACTTGCGGTGTAATCTCAGTCAAATCTGCGTTCCCTTTTGAAATCACCACCGTATAATGCCCAGGCCGATCTTGATCCATTTGATAAATATAGCCCAACTGCTCCGCCATTTTTTTCAAATTTTGCGTCGCGATTTCATTATCCACAATCGTCTCAACCACTTCATGTTCCCGTAACGCCTTTTTCGTTTCAATTACCGGTAAGGGACAAGCCTTGCCTAATGCATCAATTTTAAACATCTCTCTCCGCCTCTCTAATGCACAATTATTTCTTTGTCTTGTTTTTCAACAACTGTTCCAAAATCCTGCGCAGGAATGTCCGCTGCTTGCAGCTCGGCCACTAACGCCGCAACCTTTTCTGCCGGTACGCTAACCAAAAGCCCCCCTGAAGTTTGCGGATCAAACAATAATTCCTCGATTCCAAAATCATCAATCTGAAAATCCATTTTAGCTTCCATGTAGTTGCGATTTCGCTGACCACCAGCAGTTAAAATAAATTCCTTTGCTCCTTGATAGGCCTCTTCAAAATACGGTAGATTTTGAGAATCAAGCTTTGCGCTAAACTGTTCGTTCAGCATCTCATGCAAATGTCCAGCTAACCCGAAGCCTGTTACATCAGTACAGCTAGTAATGGGATATTTACGAATGATCGCCATCGCATATTTATTCAACGTTTCCATGCTCGTGGTGGCTTTCACAAAAGCCTCTTCACTGATCTCCTCTGCGCTGTAACCTACCGTAATAATGCTAACCCCTAGGGGCTTCGTCAAAATCAAATGATCCCCCAGCTGACAAGTATTGTTTTGATAGATATTATTCGGATCAATCGTTCCGGTCACCGACAAACCGTATTTTACCGACTGGTCATGGATCGAGTGTCCCCCCGCTAAAATTGCACCGGCTTCCTGTACTTTTTCCGCACCGCCGCGTAAAATTTCTTTTAAGATCGTTAAGTCTTTTTCTTCCGGAAAAGCGACGATATTCAAGGCTGATAACACTTCGCCTCCCATCGCGTAAACATCGCTCAGCGCATTCGCCGCCGCAATCTTGCCAAACAGATACGGATCTGTCACCATCGTCGGGAAAAAATCCAAGGTTTGGATAATTGCTAGGTCTTCTCGCAGTTTAATAACAGCCGCGTCATCGGTTGAGTCAAACCCCACCAATAAATCTTCATGGGTCGTCTTAGGAAGGTCCGCTAATAATTCACCGAGATTGCCCGGTCCAATCTTCGCGTTGCACCCACCGCAGACAATTAATTGTTGAACTGACTCCATGTATTCCACCATCCTTCACGTGTTTTATTATAGCAGTTTGATTGTTATTTCTCTATGTATATTTAGTCAGCTACTAGTGACTTGGAAGCGTTCTATGCTAATGGTCATCTTTGCTTTATCCACCACTTTGATCATCCTAGCACAAAGTATCGAAAATAATTTTAAATTGCTTAAATTTTCATGATTTTCTTAACAATGAATTGGTTTTCGCACAAAAAAACTACCTGCTCAATTCGAGCAAGTAGTTTCCACTTTTATTCTAGTTAACTGCTGCTACTGGCTTACGGCTTTTCGTGATGTACGTAAAGCCTGTATAGACAATGACCGCGATAATAATCCAAGTCAAAATATCCAAATTCAGACCCGTGACAAATTTCGCAGCAATAATTACTCCGATAATCCCACCGATTGTAATCGCTAAACTAACTTTACGTGCATAATCGCCTTCTTTAACGAAGTTCACGCTAGCAACGGGCATTAAGCCAGCACAAGAACCCATCATAACTGGAAACGCTACTAATGGACTCAACCCTAACATATAAACCATTGCCATACACGGTGCATAAAGACCTACACCAATAGTCATCAACGCACCTAAAATAAAGTTAATAACGACACCAATCACTAATTTGATTCCAGTCAAGGCTGTGGCCGTATTGCCGGCACCTAACATATCCAACATGCCTAATTGACGCAAGGCCATCAAGACTGCTGTGACGATCAAGGCAACTCCCATCCAAAACTGAACTTTTTTCTCTGGTAATTTCGTTACAAATTTTGAACCGATAAATGAACCCACGGTTGCAGCAATAATCAACGAAAACAAAGTAACCGGTGAAACTTTTACCACAGTGGTGAAGATAAATGCTTCAACCAATACCGGAATCGCATGAGCGACATTCAGCGTGCCCGGTAATAGACGGTCATGACCCAATTGCTTGGTAAAATCTAATAGCATCGCTGTTGGAGCAAAACTCCCGATCCCTAGAGTATCTAAAAAGTCAGTGATAAATCCGATTCCCCCAGAAACTGCCCAATTTCCATGTCCTAGATCATTTTTATGAGCAACGAGATCACGCCCCATAACAAATGTATGCATCAAAATCAAAATTACATAAATTGCTAATAATAAAGTTACCATATTATCCCTCCCTATTCAGTGAATGGAAACCATTTTTCTAAACAAAATAATTCCCATTTCCATGCTATATATCCTTCTGCTAAAAAGCCTTCATCTTTTATCCCAACAAGAAACCGTCCTTCAGTGAATCTTTAGGATCAACTAAGAATGAGTTGTATCCAGTGACATAAGCTGAGCCTGACACTCGCGGAATAATTGCTTTATAGCCACCTACTTCAGCTTCTTCAACAATTTCGCCTTTGAATTTAGTACATAAAATACTTTCATAAACAAACGTATCGCCAACCTTCATTTCACCCTTGCCATACAATGTTGCAAGTTTGGCGCTAGTACCTGTTCCACAAGGTGAACGATCGACTTGGCCATCACCAAAGACCACTACGTTTTGATACGTTGCATCTGGACTTGTTGCTGGTCCATAGAATTCAACCAAGTCAACTTCTTTGATGTGTTCCAACGTTGGATGTTGGATCTCAATTTGTTCATTGACCGCATCACGAATGATCATACCGATTTCATTAAATTTAGACGCGTTTTCTGGCTTGATTTCTAAATTAATTGACGCAGCTGGCAAGATTGCAAAGAAGCTGCCGCCAAAGGAAATATCCATTGTTAATTCACCGATTTCAGGAACATTTACAGTGACATTTTCTTTATAAAGGAATGATTCCACATTTTCAAATGACACTGACTCAGCTGAATAGTCTTCATCTAAATGGACTGTTCCACGAACGATTCCTGCTGGTGTATCTTGGACAACTTTGACTTCCCGTTCGCCTTCTTTTACTTCGACCCAGCCTTGTTCAACCGCTGAGGTCATCGCCGCAATCGTATTGTGTCCACACATATTCAAGTAGCCACCTGAATCCATGAAGATAATACCGTAATCCGCTTCTTCGTGAACAGGTTCGGTAATAAATGCGCCGAACATATCACGGTGTCCACGAGGTTCAAGCATCAACATTCTACGGATATCGTCTGCTTCTGTTTCTAAATATGCACGTTTGTCCGCCATTGTTTCACCAGGGAATCTGGGAATTCCGCCGATGATTAAACGTGCAGCTTCACCCGCTGTATGGGTATCGATTGCTGAGATCATTTTTGATACTTTCATG
The DNA here is from genome assembly GCF_005405345.1 of Enterococcus viikkiensis. GTDB lineage: Bacteria > Bacillota > Bacilli > Lactobacillales > Enterococcaceae > Enterococcus_A > Enterococcus_A viikkiensis. The sequence continues at coordinate 19,288 of NZ_BJDW01000019.1, forward strand.
ATGTTCCTCCTCGTATTCATCATAAAGTATTTATTTTTCCATATTCGGGAAAAATAAATCTGATTGTCGAGTCGCGTATCATCAAGCAAAAGTCGTAGCCCCAAGTAGGAGCTAACGCTAACTTTAGAGCGACTCCGTTTGATTCTTCTGCATCCGTATCTATCAAGACACCGATAGCTTATCTGATTTGCTGATTGTCTTTTCGCATTTTTAATTTGATTGACGCAAGCGCTTTTACTGCATCCCGCTGATTGATCGTATTTTCACCAACGACCTCGGTTTCGATACCTACTTCTGATTTATTAAAATCTAAGACATGCTTCGTAAAGTCATTTTCCACCACAAATTTCGCTTGTGTACCAATGAACTTAAGACCAATCACGCTGATATCTCGCCGACCGATTTCTTCCAAGGTATTCGCAAAGTCCACATCTGAATTGCCCCAGCCATCGGTTGAAGCGATCACACCATTAGTGCGCATACCTTCCAACCATGCAGCCGTTCGCTGCCCGACTAAGTACTTCATTGCATTGCTTTGCGGTGTTCCAACAACTACGACTCCTTGAAAATCAATATCAGGGTCCTTTCCTAAAAGATCCACTAACGGGTCTTGGAAATGATGCAGGGATGTTTCTTTTGTCGATGGGCCAATTCCCATAACGCCACCACCTATCCCTTATTTACCTTAGACCATGGAACGAATTGCACCATCACGATACTCATTGGCTGACAAAAAGACCGGCATATTATTCATGTCGATAATAGAATTCCCACCTTTGAAACCGCTGGGTTCATTGGGAAAGAGCAGCATGTCGTACATTGCTCCTTGGCCAGCCACTTGTTTGACTAACGCGACCTTTGGCTTCCCTGGATTTGTTTTTTCTTCATAAACATGGGTCTCACAGGCAAATCTGCCTTCCAGCATTTTCATTCGTTCGCGAATTTCTTGCATAAATTCATCCACGATCGCAAACATTTTAAGACAAAGCTCACGATTAAAAGGGGTCCCCTTTTTCGCTAAAAGATCAATCAAAATGATGTAATCCTCTGCGTTAGGCGTCCCTGCTCGATTCAATACTAAATGATCACGCAATACGCCTTCAGAAGAACCAAATTCATGCATTTGTTCTCCTTCTTCGATTGCTCCCGTCATTACAACGGAAACACCGGTAAGTGTATGCGTGATCCCAGAACCCAACACACCCAGCACCTTCGTGGATATCGGGATGATATCCATGATGGTGTTGGTCTCAACATTATGCTGATGTGGTTGGAGCAATCGAATCGTCAGCTTCTGAATAGCGGCGTCCTCGCAATCAAAGTCTTGCTTGATTTGCAAGCGAGTCGGTTCCATCCGGAAGTCGTTACCGATCGTAACCTCATCCATATGGAAAACTTTGATCTTTAACGTTTCGCCTCGCATGATTCACACCTGCTTTCAACGTAAACGGCGATTAATAAGTAGCGTCCTCAGAAACAAGCCGAAAATTTACAAAAAGTAGAACAATTATTTTAGAAATTTCCGTCTTATTTCTCGACGCTAGGCACTTATTAGCTCGACCTCTTGACTTTAGACGTGGGCAATGTATTCATAAGGTAATGGAACAATTTTCCCTGGCGTTTCGATTGATACTAGTGCTTCCAGTGTATCTTTCATGATACCTGTCTGCATTTCAATGTTGTGTGGTTCACCGGCATTGGCACCCATCGGTACACGTGGTGCAACGGCACGTGGAGTCCCGTTTTGGCGTACAACTGGTGGTAACGCGGCGATTAAAATAGTAGGAATCCCTGCTTCCTCAATAGCTCTCTGCACGATCACGGCAGTTCTATGACAGGTTCCTCAGCCAGCGGTTAAGATGACTGCGTCAACTTCTTCTTCGACTAATTTTTGAGCGATTTCAGGACCAGTCACATCGTGGAATGCGTCTTGGTCCCCACCGCCACCCATGAAGGCGTAGTGAACAGGTGCAGATTCTTTGATAAATCCTTCTGCTGCTAATTCATGTAAACGGTCGATTGGGAACATTGCATTGATGTCACGGTTGGCATCAGCGTTATCATATCCACCGTGTGAAACCATCAATTCATCTGTGGTTGCAGTATCTGGTACTTCACGGTATGAAGTATCACCTGCTAAGTTAAACCGTTTATCTGTTTTTAAGTGTACGCCGGCAGCTGTTGCTAATGCCACACGCATTTCTTTAAGTTCTTTTTTTACAGGGGTAAAGACAGATTTTGGCGTAATCGGCACAAAAATTTCTGACTGTAACCCTTCAAAGACTGTTAAGCCCATGTGTTAATTCTCCTCTCTTGTTTCTTCACGTTTTTTTCTGGCCTCGGCTCGACGACGTTCATGTTCATAAATAGCCGTTTTGTAATGTTCATCCGGCTCTTCTGCCAAGACTTCTGGATAAGTCATTAAAAACCCAACTTCTTGACCGATTTCTAAATCATACTCAGAAATGATCATTCGACGAGGAATTTTAAGCTGGCCTAAACGACCCTTTAAATCGATCGTCACGCTGGCATCATGAAGTTCAACAATGATCCCTTCAAACATTTGTTCCGTCGAAATATATTTGAGTTTATTCATTCCATCCATTACTTCACCTTATTCTACTTCGTAAATTTCTTGACGTTTTTTACTCTTTGGCAAGATTTGTTCGTTATTAACTAACTCAACTTTCTTCCCAGTCGTTTTTTCGATGATTTCAATGTTGTTCGCTTTTACATTTGGATTCCATTTACGTTCAGCAGCTTTGATTGTGCCGCCGCCCATTAATGTCTTCAACATTGCTAGATCACGAATTGCGTCTTCTTTACATAGTGTGTTATTTGACAAGATTTCGTTTTCGATCCCTTGCATTGATTTGTTGTTGTCAACCATCGCGATCATTTCAGGGTTTCCGACAACTAACGCACCTTGGACAGCTGAATAAGAGTCGCCGACAACTTTGATACCACGTTTGCCGATTTCTTCGATATGTGAAGCAAAGTCGATATGGTTATTCCCAAATCCTTCGGTTGTAACGATTGCACCGTCAACATCCATTGCTTCGATCGTCATACCTAAACGTTTTGAAACATAGTATTTTTCTGTATTCGCTTGCGGAGAACCTACAAACAGAACACCGACTAAATCAATTTCTTCGTCTTCCATTGCTTCACGTACTAATGGTTCTCTCCAGTAGTGACGAGAAGTTTCTTTTGATGCTGGTCCAATACAAGTTAACGCGTGGATCCCACCATCTAATACTTCCGTTGGTGCCAACATAATTGGTAAGTTACCAAGGTCAACGTTTGGTTTCGCGCCTAATGTCCCAACTGGTTCGATTGGCATGATCAAGTTATCGTGCATCGCACCTTGACCCATGATCTCTTTAACGATGACCACACGTTTGTTACCAATCCGGCGTGTTTGTACGATTTCATCATGTTCCACGACCAAGGATTCGTCTGCTTTTTTAACAGCTTCACGAATTTCTTGAGTAATGTGGTCAGATGCTTTATGAGCGGCTAATGGTCCAGGACGTTCCATATTCGCGCCTTCTTTGATGGTTACTTGTGTCTTAATGAAGATTTCGCCTTTATCTGGTGCACCAGGACGTCCCCACATGATGTTACGGTCTAATTCACCTTCAGATGAACCGAATTCTCCGATTTGTACACCATTGGCATCAGTACCTGTAAGAACCATGACAACGCCGTCTAAGACACGGGTAACGCCATGGCCGATATCGGCACCATCAACTTTAGCAGCGATTGGCTGTACGTCCATGATCGTTTCACTATATTCGTTGTATTTGTCAGGTGTAATGATTTCAAAAGTAACACTTTCAACTAGCTCTTCTAGTTCCGCTGCTTCTTCGCACATGTCTTCCATTTTGCGTAGAACTAAAGTTGTACCGTCGATCTTTGTTTCGTCGCCGAAGATGACTTTTTCGATCTTAATATGGTCACGGCGAACAGAACGAACGACCTTTTCTTCTACTTTTGCTTCTGGAGTTGCTGCTTCAGGTGTTGGAGCAAGGGCTCCTTCAACTGATGGTGCTGGCGGTGCTGCTACTGGAGCGACACCCATTTGGCCGGCAACAGACATTGGTACTTCTAAATCAATGCCGCGTCCTTCAGCGATATGGATTCTAATTGTTTGTCCGCCCACTGATGCAACTGGCGCAACCGGTGGTACTGGAGCCATTGGCGCAGCCGGAGCTGCGTCTTCAGCAGGAGCCGCTGGAGCTTCCTCTTTAGTGTCCTCAGAAACACCATCTAATAATTCTCTTGTTAATGGAATCAGTGCATCTGTTGTTTCTTTTAAAGTAGTACCAAGTACTTGTTCGATTGTTAGAGTATCTTCGGCTAATTCTAGTAAGCCTGAATCCTCTAAATCTGGAAAGATCGCTGGATCTTCTAAATCATCTGCTGCGATTACTTTGCCCGCTTCTGCACGGCAACATAATACTGCAGGATCTTTGGCATGTTCTTTAGCAGTTTCTGCTGTAATAGACATTCGTTAATTCCTCCTAAATTGTTTTTCTTAATTTGTAGGTAATTTACGATATAGTCTGTGCCCATCAGCCCGCAGTACATGATCTGTATGATGATAAACCGGAACTCCTAACCTAGGAGCTACACCCATGACGGTGTTTGTTCAATCGGAACAGGACCCGGTCATTACTACTTCCGCGCCTTGTTTTTTCAAGGACATAACAGTCGCAGCTTGACCTGGGCATATACCTGGTAAGGCACACCTATATCTTCCATTTACTTCTACCATTCGCTTGCAGCGTTCTGCAGCGACAACTTCAGCGCCCATATTGTTCGCGATTTCAGTCATCCGTTCAGCGGAGCCTCCGCATTCACAGATTAAAAGACCGACTTTCCGACTTTCTTGTGGGAACGGCATTGCAACGAGCACACCACCACTTGTTTTGGTAATTGGTGTCATTTCATCGCCGCTTCTTCCCGTCATTGGTCCACCAATGACGATCTCACCATGAGGTTCGACATAGCCGCCGACATTGTTGATCAGCGTCTTGACTGGTGTACCGATTGGAACATCTACAAAGACTGTTTCTTTTTGTTTCACACGTCCAGAAACAGTGACATCTTTATCAATAAAAGGCTTACGATCCTCGATTGCTTCCGCGATACGTTTGATTGTTTCAACATTATCAATGACCGCTCCGACTTCAGTTGGAAGTTGGCCAGGTTCTAAAACAATGTCCATAACTTCACGAACGATCATGCGCTCATCACCGGCTGGATAAATATCCGGCAATTGATAAACATCTAAGGTTGCATCTTCAGAAACAGCCTTCAGTAGACGTGCCACCAATAAGCGATGTTTGCCTTTGACTGCGATCACACCTTTTGGCGCTTTCGTCATTTCCATGCAGTATTTCATTCCACGGATCAGTTGATCAATGTGTTCATTCATTTGCTTGACATTATGGATTAACAACGCTTCACATTCTGCACCGTTGGCAATAAAAAGACCTTCAGGAATTTCACAGGCAAGCTTCAAAAAAGTTGGAAAGCCCGCACCACCAGCACCGACGATTCCAGCAGATTCAATTGCTTTTGCGTGTGATTCCACTTCAGGAATCGGTACATACGTTGAAAAATCTTGTTCTTCATCAATCACTAAAACAATATTTTCACCATTTACATCAACGACATTTCCAGAAAAACTCGCATGAATGTTTGCACCCAACCCATTGGGTTCAGCAATTAGTTGTCCGCGATCTACGTGGTCCCCAGCTTTGACGATTCCCTTACAAGGAGCCCCAACATGTTGTTTTAATGGTATAAGAATTTGTGTCAAATTATTTCACCTCCTAACTTTTACATTTGTTCGAACTTGAGCAAATCAGCCACCCGTAGTTCAAATAAATAATAGCACACTCGTACTCACGATAAAAGGTTGTTTCCTGATCTTTTTGATATTTTCTGAAGAACAATTTTAAGAAAAGTATATTTTTTTGCATTCTCTAATTAAAAATTAATGGAATTCTTTGCGTTTACAAAAAGCGATTACATTCGTTGCAAATTAAGCGATTTGTTGAACACTAAAAATAATTATGCGTTAAAAAAGAGCTTGCATCCAAAAATAAAAGTTGTTATTTCACATATTCTAAAGCTTTCCATTTTCGTTATTTAATTGAGAGCTATTATCAATTACACAGCTATTCTATAAACAAAATCTATCGTTAATTTAATTATTATGTTTCTTTTTCATATGTATACTTGTGCACATATCCTTTCTTTTTACTCGGTTTTACAAGGGCCAACGTTAGTCTTCTTTTTCCACTGCTTAAAAACGTTTCCTCCTTGAGTCAAACTACAAAAAAAGCTCTACCCACTGAAGGGCAGAGCTTGCGTAAATTGACATTATTCAGCTGTTTCTAATTTATCCAATGTTTTACTGCCGATCCATAAGACTAATCCTAGTGCAATAACAATTGCTCCTAACAAGCCATATCCCATTTGGAAACGAGCAGGATCACTTGTTTCCAAATAAGCGTAGATAATCGGATAAATCAATTGTGAGAAGAACACTGCGATCGTCCAGAACCCTAACAGCATCCCCATGAATTTAGCTGGTGCCAATTTCGAAATAAAGGAGTTCCCTAATGGAGAGAAGACCATTTCACCGACTGACATCAATAAGCTAACAAGAACTAACCACAAGATACTTGCATGTCCTTTACCAACCATATCACCTAATACCATCGCAAGGTAAGAAACGCCTACTAACATCATACCTAGCGCTGTTTTCTTGAACATACTCATATCACCCTTAGGACGGGCAGCTAATTTTGTCCATAAACGTCCTAAAATCGGACCTAAGATGATACAAGTCAAAGCGTTCATTGAGTCGAAATAAGACGTTGGAACTTTAAAACTACCGACTAGCCAATTAGCACGTTCCAAGAATCCCGCACCATCGCCATAACCAAAGTAGTAATATGCTGGCATGTATGCCATATACCAAACCATCCAGAATATTACAGAGAACATCGTTACTAAGAAAATCGCAAACATCCGTTTTTTATCACCTGAAGTCAATTTCGTATCTTCGTCTGCTGCTTTTTTACCGGCAGATTCGAATTTACGTTGGTCAACTTTAAATGGTTTCTTCCCTGCATCCCCCAAAGAGCGACCGTTTGCAACAAACCAAATCGCGTCAAGGATTAATAAAAGACCGCAAATCAAGAATACAAAATTAAAGCCAAATTTAGGAATTAACAATACCAAGAACGTAGTCCCGATGAATGATCCGATATTTACGAATGAATATTGAATGGAGAAGGCTTCGTTTAGCTCTTTCTCGTCATCAAAAAGCAACCCATTCACCCCTGATAGATTTCCTTTAAATAATCCTGTTCCAAGAGCCACTAGAACAGTCATCACTATTACCATGCTCATGGAATTTGCCCAAAAAGCTAAGGAATAACCGGCACCCATCATCAGCATTCCCACTGGTACACAAATCCGTGGGCTTATCCAATAATCAGCAATAATTCCGCCGAATGTCGGCGTGATGTAGGTTGCTGCTACAAAATAAGCTGAAATCATTGCGCCTTGTGCTGTCGTCATTCCTAACCCGCCAGTTGATGCGGTTGCTCGAGTAGCAATCCAAATCGCCAACATATATTTGGCAGTATAAAATGCCATCCGTTCAAATGTGAAGCCCATGGCACAGACATAAAACCCAAAAGGCTTTTTATTTTTTACTGGAGTTGTTTCCACTATCATTCCTTCTTTCTTCAACTAGTTTAATCGTTTGCTGCTAACCATTCCGTCAACAGCTTCATGTATTTTTCTCGTTCTTCAACAAATGGCATGTGTCGGCTGTAGGCAAACAGCTCCCATTTTGCTTCTGGAATCGCGTCATACATTGTTTTTGCAACGAGCGGTGTACATAAATCATTGGTTCCGCTGGTTACCAGTGTTGGGATCGTCACATCACGTAATTTTTCAGTGTAATCATAGTCCTGTAATGTCCCTTCCGGTGAATACTCATTCGGACCCCAAGCCACTACATAGCTTTCGGTTCCCGGAACTTTCTTTCGCCACAAAGGTTCTGGATCTTCTTTGGTAAAGACCGGAGCTGCATGACGAACCATGTAACGATCGTTTGCCGCAAGATAGGCCGGATCATCATAAACACCCGTTTCTTCCGCTTTCGCAATCGCCGCTTGGTCTTCTTCAGACATGAATTTGATCATTCGATGCTGTTCTTGAGCCCAAAGTTTCGCAGATGGCAATGTACTTGAAAGCACCATACTTTTCACGCCTTTAGGAGCATAATCACAAACATAGATAATCTCTAACATGCCGCCCCAAGATTGACCCAATAAATGAACTTCATCCAAACCTAAATGTTCTCTCAAAGCGATTAATTCATTGACCCATGTTTCTTTTGTCCAAAGATCTGGCTGAGATGGCACCGCGGATTTCCCGCAACCTAATTGATCATACATGATGATCTGACGGCCATCGACCGCCATTTCATCAAGTACTTCAAAATAATTGTGGGTTGATCCAGGTCCGCCATGCATGACAATCAATGGTTTCTTATTGCCAGCTTGTTCGCCGACAATCCGATAGTAAGTCTGATGCCCTAAATAGGGCATATAGCCTTCTTCGATTTTCATACGTTGCGCGGCCTCCTAACCGATTATTTCTAAATCTTTCGAATAATGATTCAAGTTTTCGCAACCGTCTTCGGTCACAATCACCAAATCTTCAATCCGCACACCGACTTCGCCTGGAATATAAATTCCTGGTTCGATTGAAAAGACATTGCCGACTTCCGCCACATTGTCGTTAGCGCCGGAAACATCACCCGTTTCATGGCAATCGATACCGATGAAATGGCCTAGACGGTGCGTAAAGTATTCGCCGTAGCCTTTTTCTGTGATGTAATCACGAGCCGCTGCATCAAGTTCAGAGAATTTTACGCCTGGTTTTACAAGGTCGATTGCACGTTGCGCAGCTTCCTTGACGACTTCATAGACTTCACGGCTTTTATCAGAGACTTCTTTATAGAAGAATGTCCGAGTCATATCTGAAGCATAGGAATTTTTGATTCCGCCGATGTCTAAAATAATCGAATCGCCGGCTTTAACTTTTGAATCATCCGTTTCATGGTGAGGATCCGCTGCATTGGCACCATAGCCGACGATTGGATCAAATGAGAAGCCAGTGTTGCCTAGCTCTTTATAAATCTCACCTAATTTGTCTGCCATTTCTGCTTCAGTCAATTCTTGTGGCAGTAATTTTTTCAAGCGATCGATAGCAATTTCGTTATCTGCTTGGGCGTCGCGCATCAATTGTTTTTCTTCTTCATCTTTGATTGCACGTACAGCGTCAGTAATTTCTGAACCATTGCCTAATTGGGCATTTGGCACAAGTTCTAACAAGTGCAATAAGAAATGCGCTGGCCAGTTTTTATCGATACCGATTTTTTTGTCCGTATCAACATACTCTAAAACTTTTTTCACAGCGTCGTCGGTATCATCAATAAATACTTTTTCCACGCCCAAATCTTCTTCGATTGGGAATAATTTGTTGACGATCAATGTGTTTTTGTTTTCAGGAGTAATTACTAATACTAACAACCGTTCACCAGGATGAATCCAGCGACCTGTTAGATAGAAAATAGTTGTTGGATCTGATACTAACAGTTGGCCATAACCTTGTTCATTCATTTTTTCAATTACTCTTTCAACGCGACTTTCTTTCAAAATCTTTCACTCCTTTAAATGGTATTCGCCCGTAGGCATTATTAAAAACAGCTCGACATTTCACTCAGCTGTCAATAATCATCGTTCGCGGAAATCTATCTGCTATGTAACAGATAAATATTCATGATAGAAAAATGTGCAGCTATTCACCTAATACTAGTTTTAAAATAACCATAAAACCATGTATATTTCAAGGATTAATTGCAAAAAAATCATTTTTCAAAATTCGTATCCGCTCCCATTATTCTACTATAATTTCCGCGAGGTTTAAACATTTCTTAAAACTTTTTTCGCGTCACGTGCTATCTGACTATTATTTTCTCAAGCATAGCAACAAATATTCCCTATCTCTATTATAATCTTTACATTATCTATTTCTCATTAATTTATTTTTTTATTAAAAAGTTGGAATCATCAATAACACCTTATTCACAAAAAAAATTCCTATTAAACCGCTAAAACAAAAAGAGAAGGCAAACTGTTGTGCAACAGTTTGCCTTCTCTTCTTGTTTACGTAGCTGAAATTAGCTGCGTTTCATTTTATGATAGGAATAAAAAAATTTGGGGGATAATTCATAGCCTGCAGTAATCCCAACTGCGATCGCGATCGCAATTTTCAACACTTGCACACCTATTTGTGCCGCTTTGAGGGAGTCCCCGATGAAAAAATTGTAAGTAAAGTTATAGATGCCCATCCCTGGGACTAAACAAAAGATCCCGCAAATTAAAAAAATTGTCACCGGTGCCTTCAAGGCAAAGGAGGCCTCGCGGGAAAGGTAGATTAAGACCAATGAAGCGATAAAAGTTGCTCCCACCGGTGCCACCCAAAAGCGCATGATCAATAGATAGATGAACCAGCCGCAAGCACCGATTGCTCCGCAATGAACATAGTAGCGACGCGGGACTTCGAATAGGACCGCAAAAGAAATCGTCCCTAAAAAACCCGCCAAAATTTGAAAGAATAAATTGATCATCGACCTTACCTTCTCCTTTTTTACAGCGTATTAAAAATTTGCAAGACGAGTCCCACACCTACCGACACACACAAAGCCGTGATCAGTGCATTGATCATCTGACCCCAGCCAGAGCTATAATCTCCATCAAATAAATAGCGAATCCCATTGACGATCGCCACACCCGGTAAAAGGGAAATGATCCCGCCAGTTATCAAGCTAGTTAATTGTAAAGCCGGAATAAAATGGACGAATAAACAAGCCAAGATACTGACAAACCCACTGCTGGTAATGGTTGAAATGATGTCTGACATATTGAATTTTGGCAGTAAATACATCGAAAAACAGGCCAACAAAACCCCTAAGAACAATGCCCCAATGGTATCCCACAAACTGCCACCAAAAATAAAGCAAAAACTAGCACTACCAAACGCGTACGCAAAAATTTTCAATGGATTTGAAGCAAAAGACTCACTTTTGATGTCTTGCAGCCACTCACGAGCATCTTCTGGACTCAGCCGTTTTTCTGTTAGCCGTCTAGATAACGTATTGATCTGTTCAATCCGCCCCAAATTGATGGGCGAAATGGGAATGTCTCGCACTCGCGCTTGCACCGTTTGATCTTTTAACCGTGCAGTCATAAAGATCCCATTAATCAAAACAAAACTGTCAAATTCTTTCAATTCCAACGCTTCGGCAATATGGCGAATCGTCGTCTCGATCCGCTTGATCTCCGCCCCATTTTTTAATAATGTCTCGCCTATATCATAAACAAAATCAAATGCTTCCTGCTCTTTCATCGGCCTCCCCCTCTCTAAATGAAAATAAATGCCCTTTTCTGACTGAACCTTATGTACATTCGGAGAAAAAGACGAATCCTGTCTATCGGTTTTTAATTCTATTAAAAATCCAACTTGCCGTTCCTTAATACTACGAAAATATTTTTCATACGCCTATTATTGCGCGAAACAATTCCAACTAGCGATTTACTCAATTCATAGATAGATCCCAGCCATAAACGGCAACAAGCGCAACTGACAGCTATCACAATTAAAGAAATCATTTTTTGAAAAACACAAAAATTGTACTATGTCTCGTCACGCAGACAATCAGACTAAATCGTTCTTACACTATTCTGATTAATCCCCTAAAATCGTCTACAACTTCTTTATTCTGCGAAAAGTCCAGTTCGCAAAAACGACGACAGCTTTTTTTGCTGTCGTCGTCAATAGTATAGCGTATCTACTACTTATAATTCAATCAAATCATGAGAAATACTGATCATATTTTCATAGCCTTCATCAGTGATCAAAACTTGGTCCTCAATTCGTACACCGCCCCAATCCGGAATGTAAATACCAGGTTCGATGGTCATCACCATGCCAGTCTCTAACACATCCTCGTATTGTTCATCGATATAGGGTAATTCATGAACAAATAAGCCGATGCTGTGGCCGATATTGCGGTACGTATATTGCGGGTATTCCGTGCCTTCCAGCGGTTTCAACGAAGCTTGATAAATATCTTTTACCGCAGCACCATTTTTCATTACAGCCATTGAAGCTTCTAAACTTTGTTTTTCAAATTCGTATACTTCCCGCTGTTTCTCTGACGCCTTGCCGACAACGACCGTCCGTGTCATATCAGACATGTACCCTTCATACTGACAACCGAAATCCATCAACACAAAATCGCCATATTCAATGGCCTTTTTCGAAGGAATTCCATGTAATAGCGAGGTATTGGCGCCAGAAATCAAAATATTACCGTAGGGTTGTGTATCCGCACCTTCTTGGACCATGTACATTGAAAGCTTCGCGGCTAAATCTTTTTCGGTCATTCCCACTCGAATCTCAGGCAGCAGACGGTTTAATGCACGACAAGAAATTTCACAAGCATTGCGCATGTATTGGATTTCCTGTGGAGATTTAATCGCCCGCATACGATCAATCACACCACCCGCTTGGACAAATTCGGCCTTCGTTTTCGTCGTAAAGTCAGAATACATATCGTAAGTTAAATAATCCGCTTCAAAAGCGATTGTTTTTATATTTTTTTCAGCAACCAAGCGCGCCACCGTGTCCCCAACGGTTTTCCCCGGCAACCGCCAGTTGATGATTTCATAATCGGGAACTTCGATATCGGCTTGTTCCGTATAACGTGGGTCTGTTAAAAAATATTGACCCTCTTGTGTGAGCAAAATAAATGAGTCGTCTCCAGTCCAACCGCTCGTAAAACGAACATTCACTCTTTTAGCAATAAAAAAAGCATCCAGTTTTTCTTTTTCCAAATACCCACGAATCTTTTCTTCGTTTAACATTGTCACACGTTCCTTTCTATTTTGAAGTTCTAGCCTTCTACTAACAAGAGTAGCAGTCGGCAGAACTTTGGTCAACGCTGTAAAAAAAAAATCCCACCTTGCAAAAAAATAGAAGCAGCGATCAATTGATCGCTGCTTCTATTTTTTATTTTCGACGATGACGGTTCATTCGAGTCCGTGGCTGCTCAGCTGCAGACGGATTTGAAGACGTCTTGATCTTTCTTTCTGTCGTTCGTAGGCCTTTTATTTCGCGAGTCAAAAGTTCTTTTTTCGGTGCTTCCACTCTTGGCTGAGTATCAAGTTTAGCGGCTTTTTTACGCTCCGCAGCCCTTCTCAACTCCGCTACTTCAGTGGCAGACGATTTTTCCTCCGTTTGAACATTCGTTTTTATTGGACGCTTCGGCAATTCAGGAAATTTGAAGGACTTGATTGTTTGTTCCTCTTGGAAAAACGGGACCCGTTGTAAAAATAAATTTCCTAAGTAGCCTGCCAACCAAATCCATAAGAATAATTCCACTGGAAACAGCAATAAAAACAGACACGCCGTAGCAAACGGTTTTTTCATGATAACTGCACAGGCACTCGCTGTAAATACAGCAACCAAAAGGCCTGGAGAATAAGGCAAGAGGTTCGCAAAGGCTAAACCTACGGCAATACTGGAAAAAATCATTGGAAAGATGGTTCCACCCCGCCAATTACAGGCTAAGCAAAGCATCGTAATCCCAACTTTTCCAAAACCAATCACTAATAGCCAAAAGAAATTCATCGTTTCTGCTTGGCGAGTAAAGGACAATAAATTATGTTCCCCGGAAAAAAGGAAATACGGTGAAATAATGCCTAGTACACCTAAAATAATCCCCGCAGCAATCGCTAACGGCAACGGATTCGCAATCCGTTGGTTCAATTTATCACTTTGTTCCTGTAAAACTAAAAAGAATTTTCCAAAAAGCGCCCCTAGCAAAATGAGTGGGATCACTAGTAATAATCCCTGCCAAGTAAAACTGCTCTCCATTCTGCGAATTGCAAAGACTTGCTCTTGATTTGGAAAAATATTGTAAACTAACAAATAGCCAATAAAGCCCGTAAACGTCGCGAAGATATACAAGACATATTTCTTGATCTTGCTTTCCGTCACTATCTGCCAATCATCCCCTTCAAGGGAACGACCAACTCCAAACAGTGGTGTCATAAAAATGACTCCTAGAGACGTCCCAACGCCAAACTCTACCAAGTCTGCCCGCTGCGCCTCCCCAATCTTGCGGCGATCCGCCACATAGGTAACTAAGCCGCCAATAATCGCGACTAACGCCGCCTCCGGCCCTAAACTGGCTCCAAAAAGCAAGACGATCAAGGCCCCCAGTAAGTTCTTGACCAGCTTCCCATCATGATAATCGATCCGTTGCGTTTTTTGATACTCTTTCATTGATTCCTGCAAGGTTCGGGGATAACGACCAAATATTTTTACAAAGAATCCAATCGCTACGCCTCCGATCGTGCAGACAATCAAAGGATAAATCCGCGGATTGCCAACAGCTTGCGGCAATAACTGCCATAAAAGCTGATGGCCTAATTCCGACAATCCCATAAACAAGGCTACAATCGCTCCGACAGCAAAGCCTAAAGCACCACTGTAGCCAAAAAACGTTAGTTTAAACTTATTCATAAAATTAACCTTTCTCTGTTAGACTCCGCTACATTATAACAAAGGTTTTGCTTCTTAGGAGGCCTTTTTAGCGACTTTTTGCGTTTTTTTCTGTTGAATCAGCATTTGTACGCCTGAAAGGGTTTGCTTTAGCTCTGGTGTTAGCTGGTAATGGTCTACTAAATACTGTCTCGTTTTTTCCGTGAAGAATCCTCTCATAAAGGCAAAGAAGAAAGCTTCAGGATTTTTGACGGTTTTGTAACGATACATTTGTTCAATCGCTTTGGCTATCGCATCCGCTAGCTCTCCACGGAAGTAGTCATTATGCTCAAACGTTAACACATCGGACTCCGCCGGTAACCCGGCTTGAATAAATTGTTTCGTGCTTGCGAATTTGGCTTTAAAAATGGTGTCAACAAACCAGCGTGCTTTTTGATACTTGCCTTCACAAAAAGGCAGGAACCGTTGAAACGCTTGTTCCGGAATTAAATGAGCATAACGAGCACTTAGGGCCTGGATCAACGTTTGATCTTGAGAAAGGGTCGATGTCGAGGCTGGGACCGTTACATTTGTTGCATTTGTTATTGGTTTTACTAGGTGTTTTTGTGTACTTGTAAGCAAATTTTGCTTGTTCGTAGCCGCAGATTCTGCTTCTCTATCCACAGTGGATAACTTTTCGCTCTCGTCCGCTTTATTTTCCACAGGAACTAAAGATTTAGTGGTTGTATAGTTTTTAAAGGCCAGTTTCGGCAAAATGCCCTTTTCAGGTGCCAAAGGATTCGCCACATAAATTCGATAGTTCTTCAAGCCATGACGAAGAACTTGAATCAACCCAGCGTTCGTCAAGTTAGTTTTCAAATTGGTGATTTTTCTTTGTGATACGCGTAGCAATTCAGCTGCCTCTTCGTTAGAAAAATAAATGTACGGCAGTCCAGCTTCATCCAGCCAATTCCCTTCTTTTTGAGAATTGTAAATACTGCAAGTCATACGCATGGTATATAACGCATGCAGCATCATTGCTTCAATAGAAAGTTGTTCATAGCGGGGATTATTGATTAAATTCAAATCAATTGGGATATAATTTCCGTTGGGTAAGTTCGTTGCGGTCATGATGTTTGGTAAATTTGTGGACATGACAAAAACCTCCTTATTTAGTCTTTCATATTTATTAACGAAAGTTTTTAAAGGAATGCTTACTGTCACATTAACTAATTGAGAAAATGTCCCAAATATGGTACACTTAATAAAGGTTAGGCAAACACCAATTTTTCTAACCCTTTAAAGATTTATTTGTATGTGACATGCTAATTCGCCAAAATTAGCTCAAACCTTTGAGTTTAAAGATCGCCAAATCTTTAAACTCTTTTTTTCGCTTTTTTTTCTACATGTCTAGAATAATAGATTGAAACCCTATTGTAAAGCGATTCCTGAGCATCTTTTTTTAGAGTAAACTTTTTATTTGTTTGCAAAAGCAATTGTGGTTTACCGAAATATTGAAATAAAAACGAATAAGGTTTACTTTATTAAAGGATACAAAATCTGTTTTGGTAAACTCCAACTTAACGAAACATTCGTCCTCTTCTATCGAAGCTGTGGATAAAGAGTATGCTCGATAAGGCCTCTATTAGTTATCCACAGAAGAGAAATTGGACTCGCTTTCCTGCAAAAGTAAACTTTTTAAAGAAAATTAAGGTTAATAAAGGTAAACTGAAATATAAGATAACATAAAAAAAAGTAAACCCCAATGTAGGATATAATCGACATTGAGGTTTACTTTTTTTAGTTCTAATTCTCATCATTTTCTAATTCTTTGAATAGTTTTTGGTATTTCGGTTTGCCTTTATACTCCTCCATAGAGGCTTCTTCTAGCTGATTTAGGAAGTTTCGGTCGTCTCTCGACAAGCCCTTTTCTAAATAATAATCGTAAAGATAATCAATCATCTTATCAGGAGTATAGCCGTCAAACTTAGCATTGATCAAATTTTGCATACGAATTTTAGTTCGCGCTGAGATTTTTTGCATTTCTAACGCTTTTAAACGAGGATCGTAGTATTGGCGCTTTCTACCCCTCTTCCCTGCTTCATTTTCGGAAGAGGAAGCGGAATTTTCTTGCGAAGGATGACGTTCACTGAAGTGCCGCGTTTCCTCATGGGCAGCAGCGCGTCGAAAGTCAGTTTCCTGACTCAAGGTTCGGTTTGCTAACAAATCCTGAGAGGTTGGCTTCTTCTCCTCTTTGTCTTGATTGGAATATTCGGACATTTTTTCAATGCCCTTATTCTTCTTGTTCGCCGTTAAAAGCGAATCTAGTTTCATTTTTTTCGCCATTTAACGTCTCCCCTACTCTTCTCCGCTTAATATCAGACGATGTTCGTCAATTTCATCTAAAATATTGACGAAAACTTCATGTGCACGCTTATCCCACTGTTCCACTTTGCCATTTTTGTTGATTTCATAAGTAATTCCAGAGCCATCATAGCGTTTCAATCGGCTTTGACTTAAGACAACGGTGTCTAAAAGGTGTGCCCCATAGATGTCCTTTGCTGCGGTATAAATCTCTTGGTCTACCGAATCACGTTTTTGCATCATAAAAGGAACGATGCCGACGACTTCTAGGTCGGTTTCGTATTGTTCAATGAAGAAATTCATGTAATCAATGTAGTTCTGTGCGCCTTTTAGTGATTTCACCTGCGTTTGTAGAATCACAATAACATATTCTGCTACGTACATGGCCGCATTTGAATACGTGCTGATCGTCGGCGGAACGTCGATATAGATGACATCATAGATACTCTTTAAGGGTTCAATCAACGCTTCTATATATTTAAATTGCATTAATTTATCGCCAGGATATTTTTCAATCATATAATCTGGAAAATCTGAAAATGAAATATTTGCAGGAATCAGATCCAAATTAGGAATGATTTGATAAATCGAAGACTGAATGTCTCCTGAGCGGACTGCTTCCCAAATAGTCGCGTCAAATTCCTCTGGCAAGGTGTCATTTCCAAAATTTTCTGCGGTTAGAGATAATACATCACTTGTATTTCCTTGCGGGTCCAAATCGATGACTAAGGTTTTGCGCTTCTTGCGAAAGGCACTCTCAAAAGAAAGCATTTGAACCGTTGTTGATTTACCAACACCGCCCTTAAAATTTCCTACTACATACGTTTCAGCTCTTTTTGGCATAAAGATTCTCCAATCATTAGTTCTCGTTTAAAGTTTACTATAAAACGGTTGAAAGAGCAATAAAGTTTACTACAATTGTTTTAATAAGGTAAACCACAATGACAAACTAAATTGAAGTACGCCTCAAAAATTGTATAATAAAAGTTTACTCTAATTTTATAGTATAAGTAAACTTCAAATTGACTGATCAAAGACACTTTTTTAAAAAGTTTACCGCAAATATTATTAAAAGAGTAAGACTTTAATTAATAAAGTGTACTCTTAGATGAAATAAAGTAGACTCTATTATATGATAAAGTTTACTTGAATTTCATTTAGGTAAACTATATAAATGTTTAAATGCTTTTATTACAGTATTATATCATATAAAAAGTAAACTTTTAAATTAATCAAGTAAACCTAATTAAATTAAAAGGTCAACTCTTAAAAACATAAAAGTAAACTTATGTAATTGAAGTTTACTCAATTAAGTAGGGTTTAAAGTAAACATTTAAATGAGCATAATGAATAATAGATCTATAAGGTAAACCCTATAATTATTTAAAAAGTAAACTCTTTAAATTTGAGGTAAACGGTATTACAATCGTTTAGAGTAAACTTTTTATAAAATAGAAATAAAGTAAACTACAAAAAACAAAAAGAAGTAAACTCTATTTAATAAAGGTTTACTTCTTTTTGCGTTCTTTAAGGTTAGCCGGATCTAAGGGGGAATTCTTGGAATTAAAGTGTACTTTTTAAATGTTAGAATAGAAAATTTTGATCATATAAAAAGTAAACTGTAAAAAACATATTAAAGTATACCGTATTAGGGAGAAGCGTGCTAGAATTCAAGCACTATCTAGCAGTTATTATGACTATTGAAAGGAGGTTTACTTGAATAAAAGAAAAATCCAATGAGGTATACCTCATTGGATTAAAGTAAACTTTATAAAGATTCGACTGTTTGAATTGCTTGGTAGATTTTTTTAGATGTAATTGTGGGATCGACCATATTAAAGGTTTCATTCAAAGATGCAGCATGGTTGACAACGGGTGTCAGGGCTTCTTCTGATCGATCAAAAACGTTTAATTCTGCTAGCTTTAAAGGGAGGCCGGTCGCTTGATAAAAGGGTTTTAGATTTTCGATTTCTGCTAAATTATTCGTATGAGCTAATTGGACTAAGATACCATAGGCAACTTTTTTACCGTGGAGCTGTTCGTGCGTGTTTTCAAGATAGGATAGGCCGTCATGAATGGCGTGAGCTCCGGCTGAACGGCCAAAACCAGCTGCAAAGCCGCCGGTTTCACCAGCTAAACCAATGATTGCATCGGTCACACGACTAAAGGCAGGGGTGGCTTGACGATTTTCCAGGTCCTGAATGGCGGGGATTGCATCGGTAAGCAAAAGCGCTTGAATGGCCTTTGCACTAGCAATTCCTAGCCGAACGTAGGCGGACTTCTCATCTTCTGTTAAATTTCTCGTGATGCCCTCGATTTCGTACCATTTTGCTAGCGTATCGCCAATACCGGCCACAAAATATTCTTTTGGAGTGGCTAGTAGAAAGTTCCAGTCCACTAATGTCAAAAACGGCGCGCGTTTCATGTAGCCGATGGCTTTAAAGGTTTGATTTGGGTGGTAAACGGCAACGATTGGTGTGAAAGGTGCGCAGTTGGAAATCAATGTTGGAATCACTATCAGCTCAGCGTTCAGCTCTTCGGCAACCATTTTTGCGGTATCAATCACGCGTCCAGCACCGATCGCCAGAATCAAGTCCGACTGTTGAATTTTTTCCGCGATTTCTACGGCGTTTTCATGACTCGAACTGCCGTCATAGGAATACGTTGGATAAGGGAGCTCTTTATGGTAAAACCTTCTAAAGGCCTCTGAAGATTTTTCTCCAGTAACGATGGCGATCTCTTTAAAATCGGATAAATAGCTAGGTAAGCTTTGTAAAATGTTGCTTCCACTGACGTAGCGATTCGCGCCAGGTCGGACTTCGGTAGTGATATCCATAATGATCAGCTCCTAAAATTAAATTTCAACTAGTTTATGCTTAAAATAAATGAAAGTCAACTGTGTTTTTGCTGATAAAAAATATTGACAGTTTTCATTTTGAGATGTAAGATACGTTTTATCAATTTGCAAAACAAAAACGTGATGAAGAGAAAAGTATAAATGACAAAGCATCAAAGAGAATCCGGGTAGGTGAGAGCGGATATGTGGAAGAATTTAGAAAATGGTCTCTGAATGGCAGCGTCGATAAGTAGACGGTGACGGGGTAGCGCTCGTTAACAACGCTCAAGTATACTAGTACTTGTTAAGGTGATAGTCGCGAGACTATTGCAAATGAAGGTGGTAACGCGAGCAAGCTCGTCCTTTTCCAGCACAAAATGTGCGGAAAAGGACGAGCTTTTTTTGTTTTTACTATTCACAAAAGTTGAAATGAAATTTTGTTTTCAATTATTGAGTAGTCTTGCGGCTTAGCGTAATCGTAGCTCGATGAAGGTAGGTCTAAATTTTTTTTAGAAGTTATGTTCCTAGGCTGAGCTCAATCGTGTGACCTTCTGCATACTACATACGTTAGTGAGTTGTTAGCAAATTGAGATTCAAATGAAAAAATGGAGGAATGACGAATGAAGAAATTGAGTAAAGGGATTGTATTGAGTGTGGCGTTGTTTGCGGTGAGTGGCTTATTGGCAGGTTGTGGCAGTAAAGGAGAGGCCAAACAGTTAGATCAGAAGAAAGTGACGATCGGAGTGACTTCGGGTCCCCATCAGGAAATCATGGAAGAAGTTGCCAAGCAAGCAAAAAAGGATGGAATAGAGTTAACCGTAAAAAGTTTTGATGATTATAATACACCTAACACCGCGTTAAATGACGGTGATTTAGATGGTAATAGCTACCAAACACTCTCTTTCTTAAAGCAACAAGTGAAGGATAAAGACTATCAAATCAGTTCTGCTTTTAAAACAGTAGCTTTCCCATTAGGGGTTTACTCTAAAAAGATTTCTGATTTAAGTAAACTTCAATTAGGAGACAAAGTGGGTGTACCCAATGACCCAACCAATGAGTTTCGAGCGTTGAAGCTTTTGGAAAAAGCCGGTGTGTTGAAATTGAAAGCTGGCGTAAATGTGAAAGCGACCAAAAATGATATTGCTGAGAATCCTAAAAAAATTGAAATTGTTGAATTGGAGGCTTCTCAAATTCCTTCACAACTAGGGGAATTAGCAGCCGCTACGATCAATACAAACTTTGCTTTTGGGGCGGGGCTGACAATCAATGACGACGCGATCTATCATGAACCATTAGAGAATAATCCAAACTACAATGTGTTTGCGGTACGGACGAAGAATAAGGACGACAAAGTTATTAAAGAAATTGAAAAGTATTATCATTCGGCTGAAACAAAGAAATTTATTGAGAAAAAATTCAAAGGTTCGGTCGTTCCGGCATTTTAGTGAAAAAGAAGGAGGATCCACATGATCGAGCTTAGAAATGTCTCCAAAGTTTATCAGCAGAAAAAACGCCAGATCGAGGCGGTCAAGGAGGTTAGTCTAAAAATTGAAGCGGGAGAGATCTTCGGCGTAGTAGGTTATTCTGGGGCGGGAAAATCCACCTTGATCCGGATGATTAATTTTTTAGAGCCGCCAACGAGTGGAGATATTTTGATTAATGATCAGAATTTGCGGGAACTTAACAAAAAGGAATTATTGTTAACTAGAAGGAAGATCGGGATGATTTTCCAAGGTTATAATTTATTATCAACGGCGACGGTCTATGAAAATATTGCGAAGCCATTGAAGCTTGAAGGCGTGGCCAAAGACGTGATTGCTGAGAGAGTGGCGAAGTATTTGGCCCTCGTGGGATTAACAGACCGTAAGGATAATTATCCCGCTCAGCTATCGGGTGGGCAAAGACAGCGGGTGGCTATCGCGCGGGCGTTGGCTCACGAGCCTGAGATCTTACTGTCTGATGAGGCGACGAGTGCTCTTGATCCGGAAACGACGGAATCGATTTTACGTTTGCTGATGAAAATTAATCAAGAGTTAGGGATTACGATTTTTTTGATCACTCATGAGATCGAGGTGGTTCAGAAAATTTGTGATCGAGTAGCAGTGATGGAAGAAGGGCGCATCGTGGAAACCGGACCTGTGATCGATCTGTTTACCCGACCTAAAGAAGAAACCACCAAGCGATTCATTGGGGCAAATGACAGCTACGGTGTCCCAGAAGATGTTTTAACGGCGTATAAGGGCACTGGTCGATTGGTTCAACTGCAATTTATCGGTGATGATGCGACGGAACCAGTCTTATCGCGGGTCGCTAAGGATTTTGCGTTGTCACCGAATATTTTAAGCGGTACGATCGGTTATTTGAAAGAGAAACGTCACGGACAATTATTAGTCCAGTTTTCTGGCGGTGAAGAAGCGGATTTTCTGGCCGCAAAAGACTATATCAAGAGTCAGGGAGTCTTGATTAAAGAGGTCTACTGATGAAAGAAAGAGAAAGTGAGGGTGTCCAATGAGTGAATTTTGGAGCCAGTGGGGTTCGGTTGTAGTGGAAGGGCTGGGGCAGACACTAGTGATGGTCTGTGTCGCGCTAGGTTTGTCAATCGTGATTGGGATTCCTTTAGGAGTGTTGTTAGTGATCGCGCGCCCTGGCGGCTTGAACAGTAATTTAGCGCTGTATTCGGTACTGAACAGTGTCATTAATGTTTTGCGATCCTTGCCATTTATTATTTTATTGTTTTTGATTTTACCCTTGACGAAGTTGATTGTAGGAACCACGATCGGGGTGCAAGGGGTGTTGCTGCCTCTGATTATTTATACGGCGCCGTATCTCGCTCGGTTGGTGGAGACATCGTTACTGGAAGTTGACGGTGGCGTGATCGAAGCGTATCAAGCAATGGGAATCAGTCAGTTTCATATTATCCGCAGTGTGTTGCTAAGAGAGGCGCGAGGCGGGATCATTCGCGGTTTGACGATTGCAATGATCGGTCTGATTGGTGCCACGGCGATGGCAGGACTGGTGGGGGCTGGCGGCCTCGGCAGCATCGCCTATCAATATGGTTTTTTGCGAAATGAACCCGCGGTGATGTACACGACGATTCTTTTACTGATCGTTTTAGTCCAAATCGTTCAGTCACTAGGCAATCAACTGGCTAAAAGCTTAGATCGGAGCTAGTAGAAAAAAGTCACAACGAAGGGTATTTTTCACTATTTTAAAAAAGGGTTTCTCTTACTTTTGATTTGGCGGCTTACTGATAGGAAACTAAAGAATCATAGCCCGAACCAAAGGGGAAGACAGCCGGTGAAAAAGTTTGGGTTGCGAATCGTTTGCTTCATTTTGATTGTTGAGTAATTGGTAGAAATAAAAACTGGGAGTCTTAGCCTAAATCGTTGGGCTAGGATTCCTTTTTTTGACTTTTTTTTCTTTGAGGTGGGTATAATAGAAAGAGAATTTTAGATGCAGGAGGGGAAACTGTGAAAGCAAAGGATTTATTGACGGCGATTCAAGTAGATGCTGCGGGTGAGCTGAAAAAGTTATCGACTTATGCCTATGTTTTCGTCCGTAAGGGAGAAAAGGAAACCAACCAACTAGTGATCCAAGTCGAAACGGATAGGATCGTTTTGAAGCAACAAGCTAACACGCGTTTGACCTTGAATCAATTCATTAAGGTCTTGAATGAGTCAAAAGAGGCGGATATTTACCTTAACGAGGAATTGATCTTTGGCTATCGTTTGGTTGAAGAGGGGATTCTTTTAGGATAATTTAACAAATAGTTTTTAAAACTAGATTGAATTATCTTGTTAACCGTGATATATTATCTTTAATAAATGAGTACGAGGTGACAGGTAATGGAAATGAAATTTAGCCGAAAGTATCAGATCACAAATGAAGTGTTGAATGCGGTGACCCATGGAGTGGGTGTGGTGTTGAGTATTGTTGGGTTTGTTTTTCTGTTAAGAAAGGCCGAGACAGGGCTGGATTATGTTTCCTTCACGATTTATGGGATCTCGCTGTTGCTGCTGTTTTTAGCATCAACCTTGTACCACAGTTTGATCTTTACGAAGGCGAAAAAAGTATTTCAAGTCTTCGATCATTGTTCGATCTACTTATTGATCGCAGGAACTTATACGCCGTATTGTCTGTTGTATATTAAAGGGACAATCGGGATCGTGCTATTAAGTATCATTTGGCTGGCGGCGATCGTGGGGATCGTCTACAAGAGTTTGACTCTGAGCAAAGTAAAATCGGTCTCGAAGCTTTCAACGATTCTCTATAATGTGATGGGCTGGGGGGTCGTGATCGCCTTACCTAGTTTGTATCAAAATGTTGGCCTAAAGGGCTTGTTGCTACTAGTTGGCGGTGGTGTGGCCTATACGGTGGGTTCAGTCTTTTATAGTATGAAAAACAAACGCTTCATGCATGTGGTTTGGCATTTATTTGTAATGCTAGGGGCCTTGCTAATGTTCTTTTCGATTTATTCGTAAGGGAAAAGCCCTCAAAAAAATAAGGACTATGACAACTTGTCATAGTCCTTATTTTTAACTCTTAAAGAAAGTATAGAATTTTCATATAAATAAATCGCTTTACAGCAGGTATATCTATGTCCGGCTTCACAAAAGCCCTTCTTATTTTGAATCCAATACTACTCGTGGGACAGCTTTTACGTAGATCACTCCGCAAGTAAAGCCGATCAGAGTTGGCAACACCCACCCTAGGCCTAAAGCGGCAAAGGGAACATAGCTATGATAGAGCTGCAGCAGACTGGCAACGACTGGTTGAGAAGCGACAACTTTGGGTGCGTTGGCAAGCATGTCTAAAACGGCTGGGACAACAGTAAAGCCCATGGTTATTTGATAAACGAACGATTCTTTATTGAAATAATGATGAGTTAAAGCCTGCATTCCCGAATTGTGTAACGATAATCACTCGAAAAACCGCTGTAACGCTTGATATATAGCGGTTTTTTTGT
>NZ_BJDW01000020.1 GCF_005405345.1 Enterococcus viikkiensis
TTATCGAACACCTTTGGAAGTATTTTTGAGTTACGTAAGTATTGATGATTTGTCTAACTTAATTTGACAATTAAGAAAATTAAAAAAGAAATAAATAGATTATCCATTCGTTATTTATTAAAGTGTTTTTAATTGTTAAAAAAAAGCGTTAACATTGCAGTTTTTAAGGCTTTTGTAATCTAATTTTAAAATAAAAGATACGAGCTTTTTTTTTATTATTGCGTTAAAATGGTTATGACAACAATTAGAAAGGGTGAAATCCTGTGCCAGAAACATTATTTACTTATATTGATTCAACAAGTAATGCGGTGCTCTCAAAAGGCCTTTCACCCAACGATTTTGTTGACGGAATTGTCCATCAGCCGAAGCATTTGTTATTACTAGATCCCGCATCCGAGATCGGAGAGTACGAAAATCATACCGGCTTGAAAATTCTTAATACACCCGATCAAATTCAAAATTTCTTTAGTAACAAAACCTTTAACCACTCCAAAGAGAGCAAGTGGATCGATTTTAATGATTTAACGATGTTGAAGGAGCTGACACCATTAGAAATTTCTGAACTACTTTATTTTGGTCATATGCGGACACATCTGCATTCACCTTTCTTTTACAAACTACAAAACAATTTTGTTTATTTTAACCTAGGGAATGGAACAATGCGCGTCTATTATCGCTATCTTGATGAATTTTATCGGATCTTAGCCAGCAAATTGACTCGGATCGTTTTAGAAAAAGTCAACGATCGCCGTTCCTTTTTCCGCAAAGGTTCTTCCGTTGCTCATCTAGACGGTGAAACATTGAAAGAATTGTATCCTATTTTGCAGGAAGGCGCAATTTTTTGTTTTGGGCATTCCGAATTAATCAATAAAACCTATCATATTCCAATTTATTTATCTGACGAAAAAGGCTGGCGCCGTAGCCCCAAGAGTTTTAAAAAGGAACAGCATGTCGCTGAGCTTTCTTATGACAGCGCCAAGCAAACTTGGCAGTTGAACATCGAAAACGATGATCCTGTCTTCTCATTCCGTTAAAAAAGCATTTGCCTCTGGAAATCATTTCCAAAAGCCAATGCTTTTTTTGTATGACGGAAATAGCTACTGTCAGCTACTCAATTAATGGCTGCGCTTTTCAATCAAGTTGCCGTCTTTAGGCAAGTACAGCTGTGGTACTTTTTCTAAGATTAGAACGGCCACAATCGCCGTGACGATCGCTGTCGCTAATCCGCTAACGCCATTCATGATAAATGAAAAGAGCCACGGATTCATTCCCCACAAGGCATAGCTACCCCAAAAAACAACACCGGCAATAAAGTGCCAGAAAAATCTCGCTCCCGTTCCTACAAGTGCACCATAAACGACATTTTTGCGAGCAGAACTCAAATCCTGGTCCATTAACGCTTGCTGAACCTTTTTCGCATAGAGTCCTGCGAAACCGGCGAATGTAAAGGCAATCGGATACTCAATCAATACTTGAACGACGCTAAGAAAATAAACATCTCCCGCCGGAAAATGTAAAATCCCCCAAATAAACGCAGATAATAACGCCGGTTTTATCCCGCGGCGCAAGGCGAATAACGTCAGGGGAATCATTCCTAGTGAAATCGTAAAGCTGCTGCCGATCGTCGTTGGAATCAGTGACAGCATAAAAGCCAATGCCGCTACGATCGTTCCTTCAATCATGATTCTTGTCTTACTCATAAAAAAACTCCTCCTTTTGAACATACAGTCCACAAAGGAGAAGTAATATCATTACTTCATCACAATTCCTACACTCGAATGACCGAAACAGGTACTAGGGTTTAGAGTAATCTCAATCTCAGCCCGAAGGCTCCCCTTTGTGAAAGTACTATTCTAATTTTAATTACATTGAGAGTATAACAGATATCTACCCAGTCGTAAATGTATAAAATACTTTTATCGTGAAATGCTTTCTTGATCCCCACTAGGCGACAAGGTTGTCACTTTTTTGATTCGCTCGATTGTCAGCATTACTAATTGATTTTCTTGTGTACGGATCACAATGGAATCATTGGTGACTGCTTTTGGCAGCCAACCTGAGATTGTTTCAAACTTTTCCTCATCTTTTTCAGTTTGAACTTGAAGGACAACTAAACTATTTTGCAAAGAAGCCATCTTCAACTTGAGAAAAATATTCTCATTTGCTTGCTCTTGCGCACGTTTTTCAGCAGAATCATTCAAAAAATCCGAGATGAAACGATATGATGAATTCGAAAACAGCTTAATTAAATTCTTTTTAGGCTTCTCGTTTTTAGTCATTCAGCTTCCTCCTACCAAGAGCACATTTATGTAGTATGATTTTACTTAAATTTTTTAGAAAAAACAAGGAAACTAGCCTTTTTCAAAAAAAGTTAACCAATCATTTAATCCTTTTTGAATCAATTCATAAGTTTCGTCAAAATCACCAGTGTACCAAGGATCCGGGATGCTTTCTCCCTCATGCCCAGGAACACGATCCAAATATAAATAAATTTTCTCCTTCGTTTCCGTCGGTGCGATTGCCTTTAGGTCGCGAACGTTTTCCTGGTCCATGCCAATAATATAATCTGCTTCATAAAAATCAGACGTACTTACTTGCCGAGCCCGCATCCCTTTCGTCGAGAGGCGATGTGCAGCCAAGAGTTTTTCCGTGCCACGATGCGGCGGATTGCCAACCTCCCATTGACTGGTGGCAGCCGAGTCTACCTGAAAATTTCCTTTTCTCTGCTGTTCAAAGGCATCACGAAAAATCGCTTCTGCCATCGGTGAACGACAAATATTTCCCATACAAACGAATAGAATCTTTTTCATGTTATTCCTCCTGTGCTATAGTCAATTTATCAAATGAAATGAGGGATCGTAAATGAGTAAAATTTATCTTTCCGCCAAACTTCCTGAGCTTGGAACACAGCTATTAAAAGAAGCCGCGCTTGAATATAAGGTATTTGAAGGCAATGGGTTGATCTCAAAAAAAGAATTGCTGAAAAATGTTGCGGATTGTGAAGTATTGATTTGTCCGCTATCAACCCAAGTGGATCGCGAAGTGATTGACGCGGCACCAAAATTAAAACTAATCGCTAATTTCGGTGCAGGCTTTAATAATATTGATTCCGCATATGCAAAAGAACAAAAAATCTATGTAACCAATACACCGGTAGTTTCAACGAACGCTACAGCGGAATTGACCGCTGGTTTGATCATTGCCTTATCCCGTCGGATCGTTGAAGGAGACCGCTTAATGCATCATGAAGGGTTTGAGGGCTGGGCACCACTATTTTTCTTGGGACACGAATTAAAAGGCAAAACCTTAGGGATCATCGGCATGGGTCAAATTGGACAAGCCTTAGGAAAAATGATGCGGGCCTTTGGAATGAAGATTATTTACAATCAACGCCACGCACTAGCCTCTGAAGTAGAAGAAAGTTTACAGGCGACCTATCTGTCACAAACTGAGGTCATTCAGCAGGCGGATGTTCTAAGCTTACATGCACCCTTAACGGAAGCTACTCACCACCTGTTAAGCAGCGAGAGTTTTTCTCAAATGAAAGACAGCGCCTTTTTGATCAACGCCGCTCGCGGCCCGTTGATTGACGAAGTTGCACTTGTTGAAGCCTTGAAGAATCATCAGCTTGCCGGTGCTGCTTTAGACGTTTATGAATTCGAACCAAAAGTCACCGAAGCTTTGAAAAACCTTGACAACGTCATTCTGACCCCTCACATCGGCAATGCTAGCGTAGAAGCCCGCGATCAAATGGCCACGATCGTCGCGAAAAACGCGATTGCCTTACTGAATCAGCAGCCAATCAAATACATCGTAAATGGACTGACCTGAGCTTAGCGCTCATGCCAGTCTTCTTTGTATAAACGATACGCAAAAAATTCAATGTCTTTCGCAAAGCGAAACAATTGTGCAGCAATCGTGATCGGCGGCTGTTTCGCCCCGGCCAATAACCAATCCGTTAAAATCCCGCCGCAGCCATAAGCCAAAAAACGGGCATAAAATTCTTTATCGGTCAAAGATAGCTCGCCTTCTTGATCGACATCATCAAACAAACGTACAAATAAGCTTTTGGCTAGATCCGTAAAGTCCTTCGTCAAAACCTCTGACTCAGCCGTTACTGTATTCAAATAAAATTGATGACACTCCTGCATTTGCTTCAGCATCTGCAAGACCGCCTCTTCCCAATTCTCTAGCGACAGCTCGCTGGATATTAGGTATTGCATCCCCCGCTGATAATAGGCGTAACGCAATAAATCATTCTTATCTTTAAAATGATAGTAAAACGTTTGGCGGTTCAAGCCGGCCGACTGACTGATGTCCCGAACAGTGATCTTGTCATAATTTTTTGTTTGGCACAAAGCGACTAGCGCCTTGACCAAGATTTCTTTGGTAGCTTTTCCTTCCGCCATCGATTCACCTTCTAGTCTTGATAAGGATAATTAAAATGTTCATATGCCAAAGAGGTTGCCATTCGACCACGAGGAGTCCGCTTAATGAACCCTTTTTGAATCAAATACGGCTCGTACATGTCCTCCACCGTTTCTCGCTCCTCGCCGATGTTGACGGCTAAGGTGCTTAAACCGATCGGTCCACCATGATACAGCTCAATCATCGTTTTTAATAATTTCTGATCAATATAATCCAGCCCTGCTTCATCTACTTGCAATAGCCGCAGTGCTTGGTCTGCGATTTGTTGATTGATTACCCCATCCGATTGGACTTGTGCAAAATCACGGATTCGTTTCAACAAACGATTGGCGATTCGAGGAGTCCCTCTTGAACGACGCGCGATCTCAACCGCTCCAGTCTCCACAATCTCCGTTTCAAAGATATCCGCCGAACGCAACACGATCTCCCGTAAATCTTCTTCTTCATAATACTCCATGTGAGAAATGATTCCGAAACGATCCCGTAGCGGTGCCGAGAGCATCCCGGCTCGCGTCGTCGCCCCTACCAACGTAAACGGCGGTAATGGAAAATGCACCGGATGAGCGGTCGGCCCTTGGCCCACCATAATATCGACATAATAATCTTCCATTGCCGAGTACAAAGTTTCCTCCGCTACCCGTGGTAGTCGATGAATCTCATCAATAAATAAGACATCCCCTGGTTCCAACTCATTTAAAATCGCGACCAAATCCCCCGGTCGTTCAATCGCAGGACCACTGGTAGAACGAATTTGTACATCCATTTCATTAGCGATCACCATCGCCATCGTGGTTTTCCCTAAGCCAGGTGGTCCATAAAGCAAGACATGATCCAATGCTTCTTGTCGATTTTTCGCCGCTTCGATATAAATTGACAGCTCCTGTTTGACCTTATCCTGCCCGATGTATTGTGCAAGGTAACGAGGACGCAGTGATTTTTCTAAACTTTTATCATTTTCATCCGCGTCAGGTGAAAGTAAACGCTCTTCATCCATTTATCTCGTCCTCCTATTTCTTCATCATTAATTTCAAAGCTGCTCGTAAATAATCATCGGTGTTCTGCAAGGTTTCTTTTTCCAACGCCTTTTCGACCTTCTTGATTTCTTTTGGACTATAGCCTAGAGCCTGTAATGCTTCCATCGCTTCAGCCAAGGCTGTCCCTGAATCATTGCTACCTTCATAAAATAGCGACATTGGATCATCCACTAATTCAGTTAGCTTGCCTTTCAAATCTAAAACCATTTGCTGGGCGGTCTTCTTCCCTACACCTGGAAACTTCGTTAAATAAGTCACATCCCCAGCCTCGATGGCTTGGATCAAGCCTTGATGATCCTCGTTGGCCATAATTGCAAGTCCACTCTTTGGTCCGATGCCCGACACGGACAGTAACCGTAAAAATAATTCTTTTTCAGCTAACGTCTCGAAGCCATACAATAGATGGGCATCCTCACGAATGATCTGCTGCACATAAATCGTGAGCGACTGCTCCATTTTGCTGCTGTAACGATATGGATTGCCTAACGCGATCTGATAACCGATACCATTCACATCCAGCACCACGTAACTAGGGCTGATGAAGGTCAACCGGCCTGTAATATATTCGTACATAATAAATCCTTTCTGGATTGAACACTCTTCTGTAGTTATCGTTTCATTAGAATCTGCAAATAGCCCCGTTTCAAACAACTTGAAAAAATAAAAAGGAACAATTCTGCACATACGTTCTCATTATTCTAGCATAAAAAACGGCGGTTAAAAACTCTTACCGCCGAAACCTTGTAATAACTGAAGCAGCGCCAAATAATCAGACATCCGCAGCTCTTGCGTAATCAACAACGTAGGTAAGTCTTGATCAGCTTCAGATAAAATACTTGTCGTCAAACACAAATTCCCTTCACTTTTTTCCTCAACAAATAAAACTTGATACTCATTAGCTAAAAAACGACGCAGATCCTCTTTCAAGATCGTCTCTTCAAACTCCGGTAAATCCGTTTGCAAAAAAATCCCAAGAGTGGGGCGATTAATCAGCTCTGTTAGTCGACGTAGTACCGATAGATAACGTCCAAACAAGATCGATTCGCCACCGTGCTCCGCCAGTATTTCCGAAACAAACGTAACTAGTTGCGGCTGCTGTTGGGTAATATTGGTCCAGAAAGCTTCCCCGTTAATATTAAAATGGATCATAGGAAATAAACGATAATACAAATGTCCACTGATCAAATAATCTTCCGCCTGCAAGTCGATAAATTTTTTCCAAACGGCTGGATCATCAATTTTCTTTTTTAAGCTCTGATCGATGGTCGCAACCTCTTGCATCACTAGAAAGGGTTCCTGTGCCAATAGCTGATGAATTTTATTCGTGATGGTAGGAACATGATAATATTCTTCCCGCGTCAAAAGATTCAAAAAAAGATTTCCCATTGCACGGGGCGTCTGAAAATAAGCGGGCATTATCGGTCGCAGCTGAGTATAAAACTCTTTGAATAAGGAATCTGCTGCTAAGACTGCTTGACTAGCCAGTGGATCTTCTACTGTATAATGTTGCGCCTCCCGTAATAAATGCGCACCAACTAAATATTCCAAGCGCTGTGCTTTGAGTGGATTCAAAGCGACTTGAAAAAAAGCTTGAATCCCATTACTAATTTTTTGAATCATCTGGTAGTGCAAAGGTGCAAAGGGCCAAATTTTTCCGCGAAACAAGCGCCAATAATAAACAGATAGATACATCCGCACGACCGATTCTGGCGCCTTAAAGACGACGCGTCCTCGTTCAACGGTCAGCTGCAGAGGTTCAAGCTTTTCTGCCAGTTCTTTGAGTTTCCGGCGGATCGTGGACTCGCTACGGTACAATTTTTTACTAAGATCCCTCACCGTTTTCGCCTGTCCAGCGATGACTAATTCCAGCAACCGAAAAGCGAGCGAACGGCGAATCAAATCAATCGCAAACTGCTCCTGCTCTAGAGGTTGATCCGCAATCATCAACTGATAGCGTGACCCAATTTTTTTAAACAACGGCAATTTAGTCTCGGTAAAATGATTGTAGTTTTTACTCAGCTCTTCAAATAACCGTTGGACACTGCGGACATCAACGGCTAACAAATCGGCTAAATCGGCTTGTTTATAGACCTTGCCATCAGCCATCAATTCTAATAGACAAAGACTGTAATAAATATTTTTATCGTAACTTTGTATTTCCACGGCTCTAATGTGCATAAAAAAACTCCTTCACTCTTTATTTTAGCAAAAAGAGTCAAGGAGTCGTTACTAAAGACCTTCGAACAAGCGAAAGAGTAGTGGCAACAAGGCGACGGTCACTAGACCATTTACACAGATACATAAACCTGCAAGAATCCCTTCAAGCTCACCGATCTCGATAGCACGGCCCGTTCCGATAGCATGAGAAGTGCTTCCTAGTGCAATTCCTTGTGCCACGGGGCTTTCAATCTTAAACAATTTAAAAATTTTGGTTCCAACTAAGGCACCAAAAATTCCGGTAGAAACAACGATTGCTAAGGTCACTGGTGAGATCCCCCCCATTTGACTGGAAAGATCCACTGAGATAGCGGTCGTCACTGACTTTGGCAATAGCGAAACGACGATGCCCTGATTAAGAGAAAATAGTCGACCGATCAGCACACTGATAAAACAATTAGAGACTACCCCCACCAAGGTCCCTAAAATTACTGGTAAAAAATAGCGTTTGAGCTTGTCAAAGTTTTGATACAACGGCAAAGCTAAGGCCACCGTCGCCGGTGTGATCATCATGGTAAATAAATTACCACCCATATTATAATCTTTGTAGCGGATCCCGCTAAGTTTTAATAAAACAATAATAAGAACGACACTTGCGATCAAAGGGTTGATAAAAGGGATATGCACTTTTTTCAACAGCTTGTCCATTGCCGTATAAATCAATAACGTCAAAGCTAGGCCAAACAGCGGATTACTCGCCAGCGCTGAAATCATCGACTTCACCTCGAATCGTTTCAACTTTTTCGACTAAACGAGCCTTTTCTTCCTGACTCTTCAACGTAATTTTTTCAACAAATTCCGCAGTCTTACCGACAGCAACCAAAGAAACAAGTGAGCAAACTACCACTGCCCCTAATAAAATCGGCCAAATATATTTAATCGCTCCATAATATTGCATCAAGCCGACTCCTGCAGGTACAAATAAAATTGTCAAATGATTCAATAAAAAATTCGCGGTATCTTCAATTGCCGATGTTTTTAACAGCTTGGTTTGGAAAGAGATAAATAAGAGCAAAATCCCAATGATACTTCCGGGTACAGGCAAATGCAAAACCATTCGCAACCCCTCACTAATAATTGAATACACTAATAATATACTTAATTCCTTAAACATTTTCATTTTAATCGCCCTAACTAAAAAATATGATGTTTCCAGTATAGCGAAAAAAACTGTTCCCTCCGTTCAAGTTTTGCATATTTTTCATACATTTTCTGAAAAATACCAATGAATTAATGTACGCAGATCATTTTTCTAACCTGCTAAAGCATAAAGAAAAACTGGCAAAAAAATACGCCGGGGACCGGCGCATTTACTTCACGATTTCTTTATACTCACCATAGCCAGCATCAGTCATTTCATCAAAAGGCACAAAGCGCAATGCTGCTGAGTTAATGCAATAGCGTAAGCCACCTTGATCTTGGGGCCCATCATTAAAAACATGGCCAAGATGTGAATCGGCTTCTTTGCTACGAATCTCTACCCGGTGCATTCCGTGTGAAAAATCGGCTTTTTCTTTGACGCCGCGTTTTTGAATCGGACGACTGAAAGCAGGCCAACCGCAACCAGCGTCGTATTTATCATTGGAAGAAAATAAGGGTTCGCCACTGACGACATCGACGTAGATCCCTTTTTGATAAAAATCATCATACTTGCCAGAAAATGGTCGCTCAGTCGCGTTTTCTTGTGTCACCGCATATTCCATTGGCGAAAGTTCTTTCTTTAAAGCATCTTGATCCATTGTGTCTCCCTCTTTCTTTAGTTTCTAGGAATAAGCTAAGCATACTCCGGTTAAGAGAAAGAAACGAAGAATTTGCTCAAAAAGGCGTGTCCACTGAATGGACACGCCTTAATTTAAAATTTTTTCAACATTTGATTCACAGCACCGACAGGAAATCCCACGATACTATAATAATCGCCTTCAATTTTTTCAACAAAGACCCCCGCCCCATTTTGGATTCCATAGGCTCCCGCTTTGTCTTTATAATCATCACTGTCTAGGTAATGATTGATTTCTTCTTCGGTTAAGGGATAAAAAGTAACCTTCGCTGCGGTCAATTGCTCTTCGATTGTATTTTCTCGGCGGATCACTACCGCAGTATAAACCAAATGACTACCACCGCTCATGCTTGATAGCATTTCAAAAGCTTCTTCACGACTCTTCGGTTTGCCGAGAATTTTTTCTCCTAGAACGACCGTGGTATCGCTGGCGATGACAAGTGCTTCGGGATGCTTTTCAGCTACCACCGCCGCTTTTTGACGTGCCATTTCCATGACGTATTCCTTTGGCGTGTATTGTTCCTTTACGTCTTCATCAATATCGGCTGGTTGAATCTCAAACTCTGGGATCAGCCAACGTAGCAATTCTTGTCTTCTTGGCGATTGTGAGGCTAAAATAACTGTCATTTAGTCACGCACCTTCCTTCGTTTTTTATCTATTAGTGAGGATCTTGGATGCGTTTGAACATATGCTCCATGTCGCTGTTGCTAAAATGAATCAATACTGGACGACCGTGAGGGCAGTTAAAGGGATTCTCACATTGAGCAAGATCCGTCAACAACACCCGCGCCTGCGCTTCATTCAAATGATGATTGGCTTTGATGGATCGTTTACAACTCATCATAATCGCCGTTGCTTCACGGAATTTTTTGACACTGACTGAGCCAGTGATCAACAACATATCGATCATTTCGCGAATGATACTTTCTTCCTGTCCAGCCGGATACCAAGTTGGATGTGCTCGTACGATAAAGCTATTCGGACCAAACTCTTCCAAATAAATCCCGACTTCTTGCAACAATTCCGTCTGCTCTTTCAGCTTAATCGCATCGTTATTGGGATAGTCCAACACGAAAGGCACCAACAATTCCTGCAAATCATCAGAGACATCACCGATTTTTTCTCGGAAATATTCATACTTGATCCGTTCTTGTGCGGCATGTTGGTCAACGATGTACAGACCGTCTTTGCTTTGGGCAAATAAATACGTTCCATGCATCTGACCAAAGTATTCCAGCATTGGAAACCGTTCCTTTGGTCGTTCTTGCTCCAACTTGTTAATGGCTTGTTCGATCACTTTCTCACCAGATTGCGTACTTAGATCAAATTCCGGATGGTCGGCACTAGCCGCTTCTTCAAACATTTCCTCTTCATCAGCAATTTCAACAATACGTGATTCTGGCGTTTCTTCCACCAGTGAAACGTGCTCTACTGCTGAACTCAAAGGAACTGAATAGGTTGTATCAGAAACTTCTGATGAAATCGGCACCTCTGTTTCCACCGTTTCTTCTACTTTTGGTTCAACATAAAAAATGCCCGTCTTTGGATCGTAATTCAAATCACTTTTTTTCTTCGGCTGTTCTTCTAAAGGCAAATCCAGTTGCTCTGTTTGGATTCTTTCGACTTTCCGTTTGAAGCTGGGATTTTCACCAACATCAGGTATCAAGTTGATCTGCCGCAGACTTTCCGCGATGGCACGACTGATTAAGTCCATCAATTCTTTTTCTTTGGATAAACGGACTTCTTGTTTCGTTGGATGAACATTCACATCGACCAATAACGGGTCCATCGTGATCTCCAACACTGCGATTGGAAATCGTCCGACCATCAATTTCGACTGATAGCCGTTGATGATTGCCTTGTTCAGCGCATAATTTTTAATGTAGCGACCATTAATGATGACCGATAAATAATTGCGGCTGGCTCGCGTGACTTCCGGTAGCGAAACGTAGCCATTCAGTGTAAAGTCTAAGTCTTTGGCTTCAACCTTCAGCATTTTCTTTGCCGTCGCCACGCCGTAGATACCAGCAATCGTCTGTTTTAACTCGCCACTGCCACTGGTGCTTAACATTTTATGTCCGTCATGGACTAGGCGAAAAGCAACCTGAGGATGACTCAATGCCATTCGATTGACGATGTCGCCAATATTCGATAATTCAGTTTGTAAACTTTTAACATATTTCAGCCGAGCCGGTGTATTAAAGAAAAGATTTTCCACCGTGATCTTCGTACCTGTCCGCAAAGAAGTCGGGCGTTGTTCTTCGATTTTGCCGCCTTTTAGAAAAAGGAATGAGCCTTGCGTTTCATTTGCGGTCGCCGTTTCCAATGTCAGCTCGGAAACAGAGGCGATCGACGGCAATGCTTCACCACGAAACCCCAGCGTTCGAATTCGGAACAAATCATCGCGGTTGTGGATTTTACTAGTGGCATGCCGTTTAAACGCGTTCTCAACATCCCCTTGCTCGATTCCTTCGCCGTTATCAACGATCTGAATTTTTTTCAAGCCGGCCTCTTCGATCAAAATATCGATTTGTGTTGCTTGGGCATCGATGGCATTTTCCACTAATTCTTTGACGACTGACGCAGGGCGTTCTACGACTTCACCTGCGGCAATTTGATTGGCTAAGCGTTCGGATAATTCTTGGATTTTCCCCATCGACTTCCACCTCGTTTTTCTTTGTCACTCTTTAGGATTAAATCCGTTTTTGTAATTCATACAGGAAGTTTAATGCTTCCATTGGGTTCATTTCAAGCAGATTGGCTTTCTTGATGCTGTCCACCACACCTAATTCAGCAGTCGAAACTTCGTTGAATAAGGACAACTGTTCATTTTCTTCAGCAATCTCACCATTTTTTTGAGCCGGTGTTTCGGCTTCTAAGGCAGATAAAATCGTTGCTGCTCGTGACAATAATTCGGTCGGCATGCCAGCGATTTTTGCTACGTGAATCCCATAGCTTTTATCGGCAGGACCGTCCATTAATTTATGCAAGAAGACGACTTCACCCTTTTGTTCCACCGCGCCGACGTGTACATTTTTTAATTGTGTTAAGCTTTCTTCTAAAACGGTCAACTCATGATAATGCGTGGAGAACAACGTCTTAGCCTTCACATTTTTATGGATGTACTCAATAATCGCTTGTGCTAAAGCCATCCCATCATAGGTCGCCGTTCCACGACCTAGTTCATCAAATAAAATCAGGCTGTCTGGCGTCGCATGCCGCAGTGCTTGATTGGCTTCCATCATTTCCACCATGAAGGTCGATTGACCAGCAATCAAATCATCGCTGGCTCCGATCCGAGTAAAGATTTGATCAAAGATCGGTAGCTGGGCACTTTCCGCTGGAACAAAACAGCCCATTTGTGCCATGATCACCGTCAGCGCCAATTGACGCATGTAGGTACTCTTACCCGACATGTTCGGTCCAGTAATGAGCAACAGCATTTCATCAGGGCTCATATGTACACTGTTTGGGATATATTCTTGATGGCCCAACACTTTTTCCACAACTGGATGACGGCCTTCTTTGATTTGTAAATTATGGGTCCCAACTTCCATCGTTGGCTGGACATATTGATAACGTTCGCTGACTACCGCAAAACTTTGCAAAACATCCGTGGCACTTAAGCTTTTCGCTAATTTTTGCAGGCGGGTAATGGCTTTTTTAACTTCGTTCCGTACACCTAAAAACAACTTGTATTCTAGGGCCACTGATTTTTCTTCTGCTTCTAAAATCAATGTCTCTAATTTTTTTAATTCTGGTGTGATAAAACGTTCCGCATTGGCCAACGTTTGCTTCCGCTCATACTTGCCTTCTTCTAAGTTGGCAAGGTTTGATTTAGTGATTTCGATATAATAACCAAAGACACGATTATAACCGACTTTTAGCGTTTTGATACCCGTTTCTTGACGTTCCCGCGCTTCCAATTCCGCTAGCCAAGTTTTTCCGTTAGTCATCGCTTCACGGTATTGATCTAATTGTTCATCGTAACCATCTTTGATCACATTGCCTTCTGTGATTTGCAATGGGGCTTCATCATTGATTGCTTTTTCGATCAACTCAACTAAATCATCCATCGGCTCCATATCGATTAGAAGATCGTTCCATTCTCCTTGATTGATCCCACTTAGTAATTGGCGAATTTTGGGTACTTGCATCAAAGAGGTTTTCAATTGGATCAGATCCCGGCCGTTGACATTCCCAAAAGCCACGCGACCTGCTAAGCGTTCCAAGTCATAGACTTTCGTCAACGCCTCATTCAAATCCATCCGCTCGAAATATGCGGCCAATAAAGAAGCCACCATTGCTTGGCGAGCAGTGATTTGACGTTTTTGAATCAGCGGACGATCGATCCATTGTTTCAACAAACGGCCACCCATCGCGGTCTTTGTTTCATCTAGCAGCCATAAAAGAGTGCCCTGTTTTTTTCCAGTCCGAATCGAGCGCGTTAATTCTAAATTGGTTTTTGAAAAATAATCCAACTTCAAAAAATGCTCCGGCTGATATTCCTCCGCCTTTTGGATATGACCGAGACTACGCTTTTGCGTTACTGCCAAATAGGTCAACAACTTGCCTGTCGTTTCTTTTTCCAAATCCTCAGTGATATCAGCGGTTAAAAAGCTAAACTCGGCATTATCTTCGATCGTTTCTTGCTTAGAAAA
Organism: Enterococcus viikkiensis; assembly: GCF_005405345.1. Taxonomy (GTDB): domain Bacteria; phylum Bacillota; class Bacilli; order Lactobacillales; family Enterococcaceae; genus Enterococcus_A; species Enterococcus_A viikkiensis. The sequence continues at coordinate 14,119 of NZ_BJDW01000020.1, forward strand.
AACCAAACCCAATCGTTCGGCTAGATTCTTTTGTAGGCCTTCAGGAATCTCGCTTCCTAAGACAATCTCTTTCGTTTGCAAAGCGGTGGCTTCATTCATGACCGCTTCTTCATCATGTAATAGTGCGGTCTTTAACTCCCCCGTAGAGAGATCCACGTAAGCAAAGCCAAATTGATCTTTTACTTGAGTGACCGCCGTCAAGAAGTTGTTGGTTTTGGCTTCGATTCCTTTGCCGTCCATTAAGGTTCCCGGCGTAATCAGTTGAACAACTTCTCGCTTAACCATGCCTTTTGCTTGCTTAGGATCTTCCATTTGTTCACAGATCGCGACTTTGTAGCCTTGCTCCACTAACGTATCGATATAGCCTTGAGCAGAATGATGCGGCACGCCACACATAGGGATTGGATCATCCGCATTACGATTACGACTGGTCAATGTCAATTCCAATAGCTGCGAAACCTTGATCGCATCTTCGTTAAACAACTCATAAAAATCGCCTAAACGATAAAATAAAAACGCGTCTTTGTATTGCTCCTTGATCGCCAGATACTGTTCCATCATTGGCGTGTTTTTCGTTTTTTGAGGCATGACTGCTCCTCCTATATACTTTTTATACTTTAGATTATTTATCTTGAACGGATTGTTATCATTTCTTTGGTATTAAGTAGAGTATTACTTTGTTTTAGAATCATCTGCTTCAAGGGTATCATTGACTTCTTTTTGAATCATGTGCGTCAAATGCTGCAACAGGTCATTGGCTTCCACTAATTGATCTCGGTAAGCCGTAACTAGCGGGTGCTGGTCGAATGCCTTCGTCAACCGATCCGCTTCCTTTAAGGCAGCCTTCTCCGCTTCCGGCTTGCCGTAATGGGCATACTGGACCGCAGCTTTTTGCGCTTCCTTGATTTCGTCTTCCAATTGTTTGAGGGTGTCACTTTCTGCTACTCGCTGTTGCACCCGCTGATAGTCAATGATGACATCATTTTTCTTCAGTAATGCGGTTAAATCATTTAAAGCCGCTTCAACGGCGGCTTCTTTCTCCAGATTCATTTCATACCTCTTTATTTTTTATTCTCTAAATGGACGATCCTCATTGATTACGATCGTTTCGATTTTTTTCCCATGGCCATTTTTATCAAGGTCGATTACACATGCAGATAAGATGCCGCGACCTTCTTCAACTACTTCAAAACGGCGAGGCATTGCGGTCATGAATTTTTCGATGATCGGTTCTCTCTTCATTCCTAAAATACCATCATAAGGACCCGTCATGCCGACATCCGTTAAATAAGCCGTCCCTTTCGGTAGGATCCGTGCGTCATTCGTTTGAACATGGGTATGGGTCCCAACGACTGCGGAGGCACGGCCGTCTAAAAACCAGCCCATCGCTTGTTTTTCACTGGTCGTTTCGCCATGAAAATCAACGAAAATATACGGCGTGCGTTTTTCTGCTTCAGCAATCAATTGCTCACCAATTCGGAAAGGATCGTCTAGGTCAGTCATAAAGGAGCGACCTTGCAAATTAATGATCGCCAATTCTAGATCATTCACCTTTACGTATAAATGACCCATTCCCGGTGTTCCCACTGGAAAATTCGCCGGCCGAATCATTTTCTTCGCATCGCCGATAAAATCAAAAATCGCTTGATTGTCCCACGTATGGTTCCCCATAGTAACGACATCAACACCATCTTGTAAAAATTTTTTATAAATTTTTTCTGTGATTCCACGACCCGCTGCGGCATTTTCACCGTTTACGATCGTTAGCTGCGGATGGTATTTCTTTTTTAATCGTGGCAAATAATCACTCAACATCTGCCGACCTAATGAACCAACAACATCCCCGATAAATAGTAAGCGCACTTTTTTTCCCCTTCTCTAGTTAAACATCTTGTCTCATTATAGTTGTTTTTGCTTGAAAATAAAAGATTCCTTCGTTGTCCCATAAAAAAATTTTATCACTCTCACACATCCATCTGTGAAAAACAACTATGCTGTACTGGATGAGCCCTTACTAGATAAAAACGACGGTCTCTATCTTTTCTATTCGACAGCATTCAAAACAAAAAAAGAATCAGGATTTCTCCCGATTCTTTTTAGCTGCGGATTAATGCACCAATTCCATTTGACGCAACGCTTTATAGATGCCGTCGCGGTCATTGGTATCCGTTACGATATTCGCCGCTTCTTTTACGTGAGCAGAGGCATTTCCCATCGCTACACCGGTTCCAGCTAGATTCAGCATTTCAATATCATTGTTGCCATCTCCAAAAGTTATGATGTTTTCCGGCTTGATCCCTACTTTTTTCGCTAGAGCCATGATCGTTTGTGCCTTAGATCCTGGATTTGGAATGATATCCACGCTATGCTCATGCCAGCGAACTAAACGAAATTCTGGAAATGCTTGCGAAAATTCTTCATCCATCGACTGATCATAAAAAGCACAACCTTGATACACTTCATGTTCGGAAAAATAATTTGCGTCATAGCCTGGGGCTTTTTGACCAAAGGATTCCATCGCGTCTAATACTGTCGGTACGTCGAATTTTGTCACGCGCGCAAATGAATCTAACCCGAATAAGGCGATATCCACTTGGCGTTCACTGGCAAAATCAATCATTCGCGTCAATGCTTCACGATCAAGTGTGTGTTTGTAGACTTGTTCGTGATCGAGAAATGCTGCCGAGCCGTTACAAATAATATAATTCGAACAACCTAACTGCTGGATCACGTCGCCCGCCAACAAGCGTGAACGGCCTGTCGCAATAATCACTAGATGCCCAGCTTGACGCAAAGACTTCAAGGCTTTTACGGTGCTGTCCAAAGGTTTTCTTTGACTGCTCAACAAGGTACCATCAATGTCTAGTGCGATTAATTTTCTTTCCAAAATTTATCTCTCCATTTATATGTATTTGTTGTCCGCTTACGGACGAACTACTCGTGAAACTTGCAAATTAAACAACTCTCACTCTATTGATACTGAATACTAGTTTCCTACTGCCAACAGATCATTTTACGAAGTACTCTCTGTTAACCTCTTTATTGTAGAGAAATTTCAGAGAATTTGCAAAAAAAGATTGTCTTTCTTATATTCAATAACTTTGCCTTCGTCGAAAAAAAGTAATCGTTTTTAGTCAGCCCCCAACAATTAACACATTTTTCCCTAAAAGGCAATAGCCACGCTTGACGCAATGATCAGTTATCAGTTATACTGACCTTTGTGTAAAATAATGCAGCAGAAGAATAATAGCCCGTCCCCAGTTCGTTGCCAGTAATTGGTTCAATTGCGTAACCGCGGCTGCGAAGGCGAAGATTGAAGAACGAACTACACGGATATGAATTTTTCAACGGATTATTTTACTCCAAAACAACTTATTGGAGGAATTTTTAATGTCTCGTTATACAGGACCATCATGGAAACAATCTCGTCGTCTTGGTATCTCATTATCAGGAACAGGAAAAGAATTAGCACGTCGTCCATACGCACCAGGTCAACATGGACCAAACAGCCGTGGCAAAAAATCTGAATACGGCTTGCAAATGTCTGAAAAACAAAAATTACGTTTCATCTACGGATTAAACGAACGTCAATTCCGTAACATGTTCGTACGCGCTAGCAAAATCAAAGAAGGTAAACACGGTGTTAACTTCATGATCTTACTAGAACGTCGTTTAGATAACGTGGTTTACCGTCTAGGTTTAGCTTCAACTCGTCGTCAAGCTCGTCAATTAGTAAACCATGGTCACGTAACTGTCGATGGCAAACGCGTTGATATCGCTTCTTACGAAGTAGAAGTTGGCCAAGTAATTGGTATCCGCGAAAAATCTAAAAACATGGTTACTGTTAAAGAAGCAGTTGAATCAGCAGTTGGTCGTCCAGCTTTCGTAAGCTTTGACGCTGAAAAACTTGAAGGTTCATTATCTCGTTTACCAGAACGTGATGAAATCAACCCAGAAATCGACGAATCATTAGTCGTTGAATTCTACAACAAATTAATGTAAGACTTCTTACAGACACTCAAGTCCTTAATTGGTCTTGAGTGTTTTTTTGTATAAAAAGAAAATACCCGCTGCATCAGCGGGCATTTTCTTTATTTCTCTGTCTTCACTTGTCGGTTTTGATAAATTTGTTTACAGACATAGATTGCGATAAATAAAGCGAACATACTCAACAGGCCAAACAGGATTGTCTTTGTATTGCCAGTCAGATTACTACCGACATACGAATAGACGATTGTCGCTGGCAGTTGCCCCAATCCGGTAGCGATTAAAAACGGAAGTGGTTTGATTGCCGTTAGTCCCGCGGCGTAACTAATAAAATCAAAAGAAATGAAGGGCAGCAAGCGACAAATCAAAATGGTGTGGCGACCATATCGATCAAAGTATTCATCAATCGTTTCCAGTGAAAAATTTTTATTCATTTTTTCAATGATTTCTCGTCCGGCGATCCGAGCGATGTAAAAGCATACCAAAGCACCCGCCATTGCGCTGGTCCATGACAACAATGCTCCTTGCCACCAGCCAAAAACCGCAGCATTTGCGAAGGTAATCAAAAAAGCTGGCAAGGGGGCAATGATTGATTGGAACATCATCAATAAGAACGAAATGACGACTGCCCAAACACCAAAGGAGCGCAGATAGCCGATAATACTATCGACGTTCATGGAACGAAATAGCATTAAAATTTGAGTTACCTTTGTTCGAAAGGCTGGTATAAAATAAAAACTCACCCCCGCTAAAAGAATAACTATAATCAAAAAAATTCGTGCGCTTTTCCTTTTGTTCATTTTCCTCATTATTTTTCAACGTCCTCAACTTTGGCCCAACGATAATATGACCCGTCATAATTTTTTACTTGCTTGAAGCCGCACATTTCCATCACCAGCTCCATATACGCTGAACGAATTCCGGCTGTACAATAAGTGACGATCTGATCTTCTTTTGCTAAGCCCGCGTCTTCAAAAAGTTGGGTTAACTTTTCTTTACTCTTTAGTTGACCATTTTTGCCAAATAGATCCGTGTAACGCAGATGGATCGCATCAGGTAAGTGACCACCTTTAGCTTCGCCGTAAAGTACTTCACCTTTGTATTCTTCATCTGATCGAACATCAACTACCTTGTACTCATCATAATTCTTTTTCAATTCCTCTGTTCGAATAAGATGCTCTGAATTAATCGAATCGATCTGAACGTCCACAGATTTTAGTTTTGTACTTTCAAAATCCTTTTTAAGACCCGCTTTTGTCAAAGCAGCAAAGCCCCCATCGACTAGCTTGACATCCTGATACCCAGCTGCCAATAATTCCCAAGCAATCCGTCCATCATCTCCCCAGCCTTTGGCCCCATTTGCAAATAGAATGATTTCTTTATCCTTAGCTATCCCCTTTTCCCCCAAGCGTTTGCTAAGCTCGGCAGGATCCAAGATTAACCCCCAATTTTTATCGCCAGAAGCACCCTCCTCAACTGAGGCGAGGTTTTGCCAGCCAATTGCCGTTGCCCCTTTAATGGTCCCCTTACCGGCTTCTTCTTCGCCTCGGGCGTCGATTAAAATAAGATCATCCAAATTTTTCTTCACATAATCGGCATTCACGATGTATTTCCCCGTAAAAGCCGTACTCTCTTTTTGGGCTGCTTTGCTGGAATCAGCTGCCCCTTCGCTGACACTGCACCCAGTTAATCCTACTGTTACTAATACCAACAAGCCTATCAAAAGTTTTTTCATTTTTTTCTCCATTCATTTATTATTTTTTTCTAGAAACACGCATTGAAGCAAAAAAAAGCACAAAAAAGAAACATACCTCAGATGCTTCCAAATGGCTTCTAAAAGTGAAAATAATCACAAAAATGACTGAAGAAGACCGTTTGGAGGGAAGAATTCTGCATCTGCTTTCTTAGAGACTCTAAGATTGCCTACTACTCATAGTCATCTATGACCTGTCATTCTTCTCTCCTCCTTTCGCTCAAGCTCTTCCTCCAAGTATATAAAACGCTTTCGCTATTTACAATATGATTTTCCTAATCTAATCAATGATTTATTATCCTAATTTTTTATGGTAACTATGTATTAGTACAACTTGAAAAACCGTTCGCAAATTTTTCGTTTACAGACGTTTTTTTAATTGAATCAACGTAACAAGGAAACACTATCTTTTTTGCTGCACTTTTAGCTGGCAACCAGCTAAAGATAAGCCCAATCACCACCGATAGAAAAGACGTGAATCCCCGCAGAAACGCCAATGATTCAGCCGATCATTGTTAAAAAGCTGTGCCGTTTATTTTTACCCATAGCTTTGAAGGCGGTTTTCAATTCTTCACTCAATCGCATGCACAGCACCTTCTTCCAAGATCTGCCCCTCCTTTCACGTGATGATCCGTTGGCATTAAGCCATCGCCTTCTCTCTCAATACGGATACACCTTCATCCTTCGAACGTATAAAGTCTGTTTACTACTCTAGACGGAAGAAGATTTATTTTTTTGTTTACATCTGGTTAACCTTGTACTATACTTTCGTTAACCAATTAAAAATAATATGTTAACGAAAGAGTGAGTTTATGAAATTAAGTAGTCGAGAAATTGTTTTGGCCGGATTATTTGCGGCAGTAATTAGTGTTTTAGCTCAGTTTACTATCCCCTTGGGTCCAATCCCTTTAACCCTTCAGACCTTCGCTGTTGGCATTGTGGTCACCATCTTAGGCAAAAAGACCGGAACGATAGCTGTTGCGATCTATCTATTGATGGGAATGATCGGGTTACCTGTCTTAGCAGGCGGTGCCGCAGGAATCGCTAGTTTTTTCGGACCAACTGGCGGCTTTTTAGTTGGCTTTATTTTCCAAGCTTATTTTACCGGATGGATTTTAGAGAAGTCACAATTTAATTATTTCTGGTCAATCTTAGCCAATGTGATCGGAGCTTTCATTACACTGATCTTCGGTTCCCTTTGGTTGAAATTTAGTGGAAACTTACCGTGGGACACTGCTTTTTCCGCAGGAATGATTCCTTTTATCTTGCCCGGAGTGATCAAAGCTTTTGCCGCAGGTTATCTTGGCATATTGCTTGGACGCAGATTACCTTTTACAAATTATGTGTACCGTTAAATTCCCAGCAATGGGAATTTTTTTCTTGACTTCTTGATCAGGTGCTCTTGTTTTATTTTCGATACGAACACCCAATTAATTATGAAAGAAGCGAGACTTATGACAAAAGTTCTATTTTTAAATGTAACTACTCAGGGACATGTAAACCCATCCTTAGGTTTAGTAAACGAATGAAGCACTCGAGGTGTAGAAATCGTTTATTTTTCTAGCGAAGAATTCCGTGAGAAAATCGAAGAAGCCGGGACCTCTTATCGTCCCTATCAATATGATCTGACTCTTTTCAAGAATGGCTTTAACGTTTTGTTGGATCATGGGTTGGATCTGATCCAAGATATTCTGCAACAGATGGAGGATGAGACCTTTGATTATGTGATCCATTCCATCGCAATGCCTTTTAGCAAACAAATCGCAGAATACTTGATGCTTCCTGCTGTCTCCATGCTGGCGGCTATAAAAAAGCAGTGGATGCCATTCAGAAATATGCGGAATAAAATAAATACAGGGCCATTTTTTGCGGCCCTGTATTTATTATTTTAGTTTTCCACTTGTGCAAAACTTGCTTGTTTAACCATTTGGTAGATTGGTACTAATTGTTTATACGTATCCACCATATAGGTTTGGGCGGCTTCAGGATCTCGCCATAAAGGATCATCTTTTTTGATGATTCTTCCAACTTGAAACTCGCCCTTTTTCACATCTCGGAACCGTTTCAATAGCTTTTCTATATTTTCTGGTGACAGCTCTGTGAGGTTTGGCTTCGTATGATCGCCAGACAAAACAAAATCTGGTGACAACGCAGTAAATAGTTGTTGATTATCCAATAGACTCTGGGCGATTGCTTCTTCATTTTTTGGCTGATCAATGCAGGACAGCCACATGAAAACATAGTCTGGCCAAATCCCTAATTGAAAATGTGGTTCCATCTTATAGCCACGTTTTTGTCGGCTTAACGCCGACCACGTATTTTCAGGGGGATTCGTTGTTCGGCGGCGATGCTGCGCGATGTGAATAACTAGTTTTTCATCTAACAGTGGTTCTAAAAACTGTTGAAAAACTTCATTGAGTTGTTGAAAGGTCGGTTGGATCTCTTTTCGGATCTCCACCATTCGCTGATCTAATCCAGCTATTTCAAAGACTTTAAAACTTTCTTCAGTAAACAATAATACAGCCTCCTCGTTGTCAATAATCGCTCATCGTCAGTATATCAGCTAACGAAGCAAACAACTATTCGAAAAGTTCACAAAAAAAGTTGCAAACTTTTTTATTTTTAAAGAAATTATTTCCCTCTCTTTGTTAAATCAAGTATATTATAGGTAGTAATTTAGTTAGTAAGGAATCAGAAATTTATTTCTGAGGAGGGTGAAACAAATGATTTCAGACGCTATTGGGTTCGAAAAAAAATTTCGTTTAAAAGAAGAGAAAAAATTTGAACACTACAAAATCATGCTTCCAAAGCTACGGGAAAATGATTTAATGATAAAAATCGCTGCTATTTCTATCAGTACACTAGACACACAAATCAGGCAGCACATCAAAGGACCAAAAAAACCATATATCCTTGGCTTTGGTGGGGTAGGCATCATTACCCGCATGGGCAGCAATCACCCCCATTTGAATGTCGGTGATCGTGTACTGTATGTGAACAAGGTAGGGAAATACGGAAGCTACAGTAATTTTCAGATCGTCGATGGGCGTTCTGTCGTAAAATTACCTGACTCGTTTCCCACAGATGAAGCCGCTGCGTTTTCTTATAGTTTTTTCCTAGCCTTTGAGGTACTATTCAGACAACTGAAATTAACCCCTAAGCCTGGAAAAAATCAGGGAAATTTATTAATTTTAAATACTTCTGATGGACTAGGAGCGACGATCATCCAGCTGGCAAAATGGGCGGGGTTGAACGTTGCTGCTACTATCGACAAAAATAATTCTGAGATCTGGATCAAGAATATGGGGGCCGACACCGTCTTTTCTCAATCCACCAATCTTTCGCAAGAATTGACCGCAGCAGAGCTGACACCGATAAATTATGTCATCAACCTTGATACAGAAAAGGAAAAAGGCTTTGATCAGTTAGGAGAATTTAAAGACTCCGCCAAGATTTTATTGCTGCATTTCGTGAAAAGAAAATACAAAGACCTCGACCCTGATTTTCAAAATTTTTATTGCGAAGAATTTTTGGATACGACCTTCTCCAGTGATGAAGGCATCAAGTATTCCCATGAAATTATGGAGCTTCTAGTTTATATGTGGGAAAAGAAACTGCTGCGATCAATTCTGACCGCGCAATTAAATGGGTTCTCCGATAAAAATTTCTACGGTGCCCACAAATTAATTGAAAACAATCCCAACTTCCGCCATCTTGTCTTAGTGAATGAATAAAACCTCGTTTTCCAAAACGAGATTTTTTTTGCTGGTTTTTAGAGTATCCAATCGAACGAGCCTTGCTTTCATTCCCGTTAGTCTCATCAATTCTCAACAATTTTTTTGTTTTAACTGCTAAAACGCTTTTTATTTACATTAAAATTCGGAAATTTTCTGTTTTTTGGAGTTAACATTTGCTAATTCAACGAAATGGTATTAAGATATAGACTGAAATTTTCATTTATATTTTCATTTCAAAAATTAGGAGGTTTTTATGGATTATTCACTGACTACTCGCTTAGCGGCTGAGTTTTTAGGGACTGCTCTGTTGGTTATGTTAGGAAACGGTGCGGTTGCTAATGTTGATTTGAAAGGAACAAAAGGTTACGGTAGTGACTGGATGTTGATTGCTGTGGGTTATGGATGTGGGGTTATGATTCCTGCAATGATGTTTGGTGGTATTAGCGGTAACCACATCAACCCAGCGTTTACGATTGGTTTAGCAGTTAGTGGCATGTTCTCTTGGTCTGAAGTTCTTCCTTACATCGGCGTTCAAATTATTGGCGCGATGGTAGGTCAATTGATTGTTGTTGCGTGTTACAAACCTTACTACGATCAAACAGAAGATACCTTACATGTTTTAGGAACATTTTCTACGATCAACAGTGTAGGTTCTAAATTTAACGGATTCGTGAATGAGTTCTTTGGTTCATTCATTTTATTCTTAGGGGCTTTAGGAATCACCAAAGCGCCTTTCTTCCAAAATAATTTAGGAACGGCTCACTTAGCGTTAGGTTTCTTAGTATGGACATTGGTTGCTTCCTTTGGTGGACCAACCGGACCAGGATTAAATCCAGCTCGTGATTTAGGTCCGCGTATTATGCATGCATTATTACCATTGAAACACAAAGGCGATTCACAATGGAGTTATTCTTGGGTGCCCGTATGTGCGCCAATCTTAGCTTCTATCGTTGCCGTTGCTTTATATAAATTCTTATTTATCTAAGAAAGAATGAGGTAGACGTAGCTTCTATCTCATTGGCTACTTGTAAAACCAGATCGCTGACATCTTATTGTCAGTGACCTGGTTTTTTTATTTTTCCATTTTCATTGGTATTCTGCATTGGCATCCTACTCGCTCTTTTTCCAGATCAATTATCCACGGATCGTAAAACGATTCTCTCTCTTACGCTTCTTTTATACTTGATTGGCTTAATTCTGAGACTGCGAGTTCTTCAGATGTATGGTTTGAGCGACTTATTGAATGGTCGCCAGCGAGTCCATGCAATCAGACGGTTGTTGGCGATTACTCATCGTATACTCTCCAAAGAAACGTTGTTAAAATCACCGAACTCGCAGGTTAGTACTCCAGCAACTCCTTCTCTCGGTAGTCTCAATAAAAAACAAAAAACCGTGTTTGGAATAAATTCCAAACACGGTTCTCCCAGTATCAAATAAAATTTGATAGAAAGGTTCTTCGTCCACTAAGCTTCTTTCCGACACGCCTGAAATCCGACAGGTGACATACGTCTTGTGCCTCTGGATCGAAGGATCATAAATTACAGATCCGCTCGACTCGTCGCATGAGACACACTATAGCACATCAACAAGGCTTTTACCAATTATTTTTTGTTTTGCTGATAGATCGCTTCAGTGATCGCCACCGTCTGTAGTGTCAACGCCTTTGTTACCACGGGACTTTGTAGCAATCCTTGCTCTAAACACTCATTGACATGTTCCACTTCAAAAACAAACTCACTCGCTTGCTGACTGTGTAGTTTTTCCGTTTCTCCATCTTCATATTGAACTTCTGCATGGTCTGTCTTCCAAAAATTCGGTATTACGATCTTACCTTTTTCACCATAAACAATCATTTGTTTCGTTAAATCCAATTCCACCGTTAGAAAAATCGTACCGATTACGCCATCAGGAAATCCCAAGGTTACTTGTGCTTGCGCGTCAGATTGTCCTTCTGGAAAATATAAGGTTCCCTGTGCGTTTGGCACAGTATCTAGCAAGTGCTGCATGTATTCTAATGGATAGGTCCCCGCTCCTCGTAAAACACCGCCACCAGCACTCAAGTCACGAAACCACGAGATGTGATCGATATTTGGATAAGCAGTGACTGAGTCCAGCCAGCGGACTGCTCCGATTTTTCCTTGTCGGATCACTGCTTTTACTTGTTGGGTGATCGGCAAAAACAAGGCCTTTTGCGCTTCCATCAAAAATAGCTGACGCTCCTCGGCTAAGGCAAAAAGTTCTTCCGCTTGTGCCAAGGTCATCGTAAAGGGTTTTTCTAACAGCACATGCTTATTATTCATTAACGCCAGCTTAGCCGCTTCATAGTGGCCCTTATTGTAGACCGCAATATATACGATATCTACTTCAGTACTTTGGCACAAGTCTTCATAACTGCCAAACGCATTAGGGATAGTTAATTCTTCCGCCATTTTTTGCGCTTTCTCCAGGCCGCGAGAGGCGATCGCCGTTACGACCCCGTCTTTGCTTTCTTTCACTCCTGCTACAAAACGGGGAACGACCTGGGCCGTACTTAAAATACCATAACAAATCATTTCATTTCCTCCTAAATAAAAAGCCCTCATCACTTTCTTGATTAGTGAATCAATCAGAAACAGTCTGAGGCGCTTGTTTTAATTAAAATCGTGCCAAGGTCTTGTCTAATACGAAAAGACATACATAACCATACGAAGCCACCGACCATAGTTTGAAGACCATAATGATCTGAACATATTCTTTGAAAGATAAATCCGTCATCCCAGCTACCAGACAAGTCAAATCATCTGGCAAAAATGGGAAAATAAAGCAAACGATCAATAATCGCTTAATATCTTGGGTATGGGTTTGTAGAGTGTTCTCAAATTTATCAAAATTTTTCTCTGACAACACCAGCCGGGCAAAACGCGGCCCGAAGCGTCGAACCAATAAAAATAAACCAATCTCACCAATTACTAAACCGATGTAGCTATATAGAATGCCGGGTATATTCCCGAACATCAACATCCCCACAATCGTCGCAAATCCGCCAGGCAAAAAAGGAATGACCGGCTGGATCGCCTGAACGATCACGAAAGCAAAAATAGCAAAGCTGCCAAAGCTCTTAATAAAATGCTGCAAATCAGACACAGAGCTGAACATGCCCGAATGACGGATATAAATCAAAATAAAAACAAACGTCGCTAAGCCGATAACCGGCAAGACTTGAATCATCTTTTGGTGCCACGACGGTTCATGTTTCGTTTTTTGCTCCATCCTTTCCCTCCTAACCGGTTAGTTGAGTTACTATTGATAAAATTCTCCGATCTGATCTATATATGGCAATGATTCTCTCAAAGGATATACAACAAAATCGTGCATCATGCCTTCGACGATTTCTAAACGCATCGTGGTCCCCTGACTGCGCTTGATTCGTTCCTGCAGTCGCAAAACATCGGGATACAAAATTTCATCCGTTCCCGCCACAACGAATAATTCTCCAAGGTCATCAAAGCTGCCGTAGATCGGCGAAACCATCGGATCCGTCAAAGACAATTCCCCCGCGTAATTTTCGCCGGCCTCAGCCAAGAGATCTTTTTCTAATAGTACATCTTTTTCTTGAAGTTCTTGTGAACGGGGATCACTTAGTGACGCATCCAGCCACGGAGAGGCTAGCGCGATTTTTTTGGGCCGCTTCGGCAAATCAATATTTCTCAGATGCTGCGCTAAACTCATCGCTAAGCCGCCACCTGCTGAGTCCCCGAATAAACGAAACTCGTCGTCAGGATAAAGGTAAGCCAATTGTTGAAAGGCTTTCTCCGTTAAAGGGACCGTTTTTTCCGCCGTATTTTCCGGCGCCAAAGGATAATCAAAATAACTTACTTTTAAATTATAACGCTTCACAAAACGTTCTTGTATTTCTTTATGAAAAGGAGAGGCTTCTAAGGCATAGCCGCCACCATGAAGATAAAACACATGATACTTGGTGGGCTGCGCAGGAAATAACGTAATCAGCTGATGCCCAGCGATCTCAGCTATTTTTTGCGGAATATCCGTTTGAGAAAGCTGACGACTGATTAAGCGGCGTCGCTTAGGAGGATCCACCATCGTCGCCCCTACTAGTTTTTTCATGTTGATTACTTTAAAGACATTTTTTACAAATTTTGCTGAATAACGCATCGCCATCTCCTTGTGCACGTTCATCTCAAATTGGGTGCTGAAAAACCAAGTTTATTTTTTTATTCCGAATTCTTCCATTAAATAGAGTTTACAGGAATTTACCCATTTTTTCATTTTTTATGCAACGGTTCTTCCAAATCCTCCTTGCAAAAAAATCCAAAAAACCGTACTAATAATTGCAGTAGCGAGGACTGATTTTATTATGATCTTAACTAAACGAACACACCTTTTCATGCTACAATAGACAGGTGAATCATCGTAGTCTGCTTCTTAAGCATAACGGAATCTGAAGGAGGTGTCCACAATCACAAAACCAAATCGTGAATATCTGTATGACAATATTCGCGGCATTTTGATTCTACTTGTCGTCTTAGGACACGCCCTGGAATACTTTCGTTTAGATAACAAGGTGGGTGAATTTATGTATGTTTTCATCTATCTGTTTCATATGCCGGTATTTATTTTTATTTCCGGCTACTTCTCGAAAAATTTAGCTAAAGGCCGAGCCACCGCAGTCGAGACTTTCCTCGTACCGTACTTGCTCTTGAATTTAGTCCTGTCCCTCATCATGTTGGCGATTGGAAAAATCGATGAATTTATGATTCTGAGTCCAGGTTGGACCCTTTGGTACTTATATTGTATGTTTATCTGGCGTTTACTACTACCAGACCTAGTGAAAGTTCGGCGAATCTTAATTATAAGTTTCATTATTGGTATTTTTTCCGGTTTTCTAAGCGAGTTTGGGACATACATGGCGATGGCACGAACCTTAGGCTTCTTGCCTTATTTTTTAGCCGGTTATTTTATGGATCGGACGTTGCTGGAAAAAATTCACCGTTTACGTTGGCGTAAATTTTTCAGTATCGGAATTATTTTAGCCGGATTGGGAATTGCTTATTTTTGGGTCCAGACAGATTTACCAGCCGAGATCTTGTGGCGGGATCGTTCCTTCTTATTATTCAAATTGCCGTTGTATCAAAACATTTTAAATAGTGTTCTTTTGTACTTGGTGGGCTTCGCCTTTGTTTTTGTCTTTATTAGTTTGGCAGCGCCTAAACCGCACTTCTTTACTTCGTGGGGCCAAAAAACGCTGGCGATCTACTTACTGCATGTGTATTTAGTCGCTCCTTTAGTGCAACTAACCCAAGCTGTAAACAATCCCCTGCTACATCTGATATTATTAGTCGCCGGGACTTTCTTGATCTTGTATCTATTGTCTCGACCAAAAGTCACACTGACCTTGCAAAAAACACTCTCTCGAATTTTACATTTTATTATGCCAAATGGCTGAGACTACTTGTCCCAGCCATTTTTCTTTTTATTCAAACTGTTTTAGTCAAAACTACTTTCAGTTAAACAAGCTATATAGATTGCTTTAACCGCCGCTTCATCCAACGGGACAAAAGCATCGGTTTTGATCGTGCTGTGCGCCACCGCTTGCTTCGCCATCTCATCAAATTTTTCTTCTTCGATACCAACTTCTGGCAAGGTCATAGGAATCCCGCAAGCCTTGAAATAGTCGTATAATTTTTGAATCCCCATGCGGGCCGCCATCATTGGAACACGTTCCTCCACGCCCCAGACGTTCCAAGCAAAGCTGGCAAACTTATCCACTGTTTCATCATTCAAGGCATATTCCATCCAACGAGGCGTCAAAATCGCTAAGCCGACGCCATGGGTGATATCATAAAAGGCACTCAATTCATGCTCCATCGGATGACACGACCAAGCGCCGGGTTTACCATTACCAGTCAAGCCGTTCAACGCTAACGTGCTAGCCCACATCAAGTTCGCCCGGGCATCGTAATCTTCAGGATATTTCAAAGCGATCGGACAATTTTTAATGACCGAACGCATTAAACCTTCAGAAACAGAATCTTGAACGTCGGTTCCTTCTGTCCGTTTGAAATAATTTTCAATCAAATGACTCATAATATCTGCTGAGCCCGCCGCTGTTTGATACTGATTAACACTGAATGTATTTTGCGGATCTAAGAAAGAAACTTTTGGCAACATTGCTTTACTACCGGTACCTAGCTTTTGATGAGTGGCAAGGTTTGAGATCACGGCTCCGCTGTTCATTTCACTCCCGGTCGCCGCTAAAGTCAAAATCGTCACTAACGGCAACGCGCCGCCTGTATATTTCCGACGTTGCAACACAAGATCCCACGCATCGCCGTCAAATTTTGTCGCCGCTGCAACTACTTTGGCACAATCAATCGTTGACCCGCCGCCGACAGCAAGGACCACATCGACCTTTTCTTTACGACAAATTTCTGCCCCGCGGCGAACCGTTTCCACTCGTGGGTTTGGCTCGACACCGGCTAATTCAAAGACTTCGTTGCCGTTGTCTTTTAGTTGCTCCATTACTTTATCGTACAAGCCAATTTTTTTGATACTGCCGCCACCATAGACGATTAAAACCTTTTTCCCAAATTGATTCAAGACTTCTGGTAATTCTGTTAAGCGGTCTTTTCCAAAACGAATATCCGTCGTTACATGAAAATCAAAATTCTCCATTGCTATTTTCCTCCTCAATTTACTCTATCTATTTATCATAAGTCAAAGTTTTTCAGAATGAAACTAACTTCCCTTTTCTCTACTAAAATTGCTCACAAAAAAATCCGTGATCTGATCCATCGTCGTAACCTTTACAAAGTGCCGCTCTTGTGCACTGATGAAGGTCATATTAGCTTGCGGATTGGCCTGAATAAATTCTGCCGTATGTGCATAAGGAATTTTTTCATCCTCTGTTCCATGCCAGAAAAATAATGGGCGACCAGCCACTTTTTTCGGTGCTAACGATAAATCATACTCGTTAAGCCACGAAGTCAACTGTCTATAATCCGGAGGTAAATAAAAACCTAGCTCACTGGCATGTTGTTTGATTCGTTCCCGATATTTGATCGGTGCCGGCGAACCCATCACACACGCAGCCACATCAATCTCCGGATGTTGCGTCAGCAGCATGCACGTCGTGATCCCCCCCATTGAGATACCGCCGACTCCAATTTTGCCCATCACCAAGCCAAGATTTTCAAAATAATCTACCAAGAAACCAAACTCATAGAGATTCGTTTGGATACTGTCCCAAAAAGTCAACGAAGGAATCTCCGAAGTTTTTGTTTTACGCTCCCCATGATTCGCTGCATCCGGCAATAACACGCGAAAATTCTGCGCGGCTAATTTCCGACCTTGAGTCAGCACCAACTCTTTGGACGTCTGCCAGCCATGATAATAAATAATCAATGGCAACGGCTCATAAACTTTGTCCTCTGCGACAACTTCCAGTAAGGGAATATTGCCAATCAAACGCTTCCGAATTTTTATTTTCATCATCAACCTCCCAATAAAATACAGCATAACCAATCATCCCTATTCTAGCATGAAAGCCCGATTTAAATCTTTGATGAGCAAAATCTAGATAAAGGGCCATAAAAAAGCATTAAGGACCTGAAAAGGCCTTAATGCTTTTTAAGAGTAACTGAATCAGACTATTTATTTCTATAGCGTCGATAACCGACGATTACGATTGTAGCTAAAATTAAAATTCCTAAAATAATCATGCTATAGTTTTTAACATCATTTGTTTGCGGCAACCTTCTTGCTTCCTTAGCATTGTTTGTTGCAGAGTTCACTGGTTTTGTTGAATGGTTCGAATGTTTAGATTGCGGTTTATTCGTTGGCTTTTTGGGCTTTTCAGGTATTAGTTGATTGATGAATTTACCTAATTCAACGGTTTCAGGTGTATCTTCTGCCTGAGATTGGATAACAAATTTTTTCACTTCGTTACTTAATTGATACCCTTTTGGTGCTTGTGTTTCAACAAATTGGTAGTTGCCAGGTGCTAAATCAGTAGCTAGAACGACTCCAGTCTTGCTACTACTTAAATTCTTTTGGACACCTGCTTTTAATACTTTACCCTGATCATCTAATTGATCCACCCGGAAAACCGCCCCAGCTAAATGATTACCTTGTTTATCTTGCTTGATTAGTTGTGCACTTCCTTGGTAATTAACAAAGTTATCACTTGCTACTACAACTGCTGGTTTATCCTTAGATTCGGTTTTTATTGTAAATGAAACTTTTTTATTATTAAGAATGTATCCTCTCGGTGCTTTTGTTTCGACAAATTGGTAGTTGCCCGGTGCCAAATCTTCTACCTCTACAACGCCCTCTTTATTCGAAACAAGCTTTTCTTGAATCGTCTGATTGTTCTCATCGATCACTTTAAACTCAGCACCTGCTAAAGCATTCCCTTTAGCATCCTGTTTGATTAATTTCGCGCTTCCTTGGTAGTTGATAAACTGATCACTAGCTACCACAACTGCAGGTTGGCCTTTTGATTCAGCTTCAATGA
>NZ_BJDW01000021.1 GCF_005405345.1 Enterococcus viikkiensis
CGCGCTTCCTTGGTAGTTGATAAACTGATCACTAGCTACCACAACTGCAGGTTGGCCTTTTGATTCAGCTTCAATGATGAATGGAACAGGTGTGCTATTCAAAACATACCCTTTTGGTGCTTTCGTTTCGACAAATCGATAGTTGCCCGGTGCCAAATCTTCTACCTCTACAACGCCCTCTTTATTCGAAACAAGCTTTTCTTGAATCGTCTGATTGTTCTCATCGATCACTTTAAACTCAGCACCCGCTAAAGCATTCCCTTTAGGATCCTTTTTGGCTAATTTGGCGCTTCCTTGGTAGTTGATTTTTGTCCCAAGGTCAATCACCGGAATGATTCCATTCTCTTGTTGTTTCACTTCAAATTCGATTACCTTATTATCTAAGATATAATCGGTTGGAGCCTCGATTTCAACAATCTGATAGTTGCCAGGTGCAAGTTTTTCAATAGTTACTGTTCCCGTATTGTCAGAAACTAACCGTTCATATCCTGAAATAACTTTGCCTTTACTATCTAATACTTCAAATACTGCACCAGCCAATGGATTTTTTTGTCTTTGCCCTGATGCATCCACCGTTTCTCCAGACTTATGCAGAATGACTTTTGTCGGTTGATTAATAATTTTTTGTGGTGCAAATGTCGTTGTTTCTGTATCCTTCTTAATCGTTATCTTTTTCCCATTTGCTAATTCATCACTGATAGTGTATCCAGCAGGTGCTTTTGTTTCTATCAATAAATAATCGGTAACTCGTAAGTTTCCTAATTTTAATTCGCCTTTCGCATCGGTGTCCCCCTCGCGAACTAGCTTATCTTTTTGTCCATCTTTATTAATTGTCCAAAGCTGCAGGTGTGCATTAGCTAATTTTTCACCAGCTTCATTTTGTTTTTGGAATAGCACAGAACCTTTTGATCCTTCTGCTGTTCCTGAATGATTGATAACGACAACATTTTTTTCTACATCATCGGTATACGTCTTTTCATTTATACCCTTAATGTGTGCATGGTTAGTTACTTCGTCTTGCGCCTTATCCGAAGTAATCAGCGCCCTATATTCAATCACGTAGGAGGTCTCAATCTGTTTTAGAAACTTAACAGTGATGATTTGTGCGCCCGTTTCGTTATTTGTTTGAATGTCTAATTGATAATCCGTTCCTTCAATCAATACAGTATTCGGATCTTTTGTTATATTTCCAGCCTTATCAACTATTGTTCCATAAACTTTGACATCGTCTGCCGCTACATATTGGTTTGCTGAAGGTTCATCCGTCACTTCAACATCCTTCATTGTTGATTGAGAACCATTTACTGTCACACGCCATTTCACATAACTACTGTCACTAGGATCTTGCTCGCCGTCCTTCGCAACCAATTCTCCCGTGTGTGCAGGAGTTACACTAGCAGCTAGATCGTGTGACACACCATCGTTGGTAAAAGTTGCTGAATTTTTATATTCTTTTTGATTAATAATTTCTCCCATTAAGCTAGTATCAAACACAAAAACATATGCTTTAGTACTGCCGGCCGGAAGTTTTACTTCAATTTTGGGATTATCTTTTGTCGGCTCAACGATTTCTCCAGCGACTTTATCTCCCAGAGTATATGAACCATCTTTATTAATCGTAGCTTCATACAATTTTCCACTTCCTGCGACATAATTTTGTGGAGTAGAAATTGGATCAACAATCGTAGAATTTCGGAGTGTTTGCTGATTGTAGTTCACCGCAACTGTCCAAGTAATTTTCTTAGTCATTGCGTTGTATTCACCTGATTTTTGACCATTGTATTTAAAGGCCGGTTTAGGATCAAACGGCTTCTCGGAACTATTCGAATGAGTACCGCCACTTTTGTCTTTCCAAGTCATCGAAGCCTTGTTTTTAAATTTAATATCACTCTCATGACCATTTCCTGGATCGATCGCACTGGTATCAAACACAGTCTTATATTTGATTTGGTATTTATGATCTGTTCCTTTTGCTAGCGGATCTTTAAAACTAAGGTTGAAACCTGTTGTTGTTTGTGTGAAAACATACTCACTTGAATTTAAAACACGGTTATTATCACTGCGATCAATTAATTGGAAACTACCATTCACTAAAGTTAGCCCTTCAGAAAAGGTATCTTCTAGTTCCCAGTTTTCCATCCAATAACCGGCATTATTAATATCAATTTTCCATGGAATTTCACGTTTATCATAATCAATAGCTCCATCAAAATTCTTTACGATTCCTTGCTGTTCTGCGGTTCCACCAGATGAAGAATGATCATCCGTATCCGTCGTTACTGAATTACTGATTTTCGTGGGGTCATCCACATACCCAGTAACTTTTGTTAGGTAATCGATGCGAACAGCATAATCAATATCTTTCAAAAATTTTATTGCAAATTTTTGAGGATTTGATGGCTCCTGAATCAATTCGTAATCTTCACCGGCTTTTAATAGCGCACCCTGCACCTCTTTACCATTCTTATCAAAAGTGATTCGATAAAGTTTGGTACTATTATCAACTAATCTTAATTCCTCACTCATTGTATCTGTAACAGTCGCTCCGGCAGGGCGTTTTTTTTCATTATAATTGTACTGAATACTCCATTTATATTCTTGATTTTGCCCTGTTGGAGTAGGTCCCTTTTTGGTGATGGGAGCCTTATATTCAGCAGCAACAGTAGCTGATGCATCCGTTTTAGAGGTGCCATCGTCTAAAGTTGCCTTATTGGTAAACTTGACACTTCCACCTTTATCCGGTTTCTTGTCCTCATTAATCTTAGCAGTATAAACAACTTGAAAAGCTTGATTCGTTTCTGCATAACTATTGATAAATGTGACTGTCCCTGCAGCATTTACCGTATAATCCTTTCCCTTAACCAAAGGATGCTCTTTATCAACACTAGTTATTTTCCCTTCGCGATCAACCGTTTCAGGGTAAACGGCAACTGTTTTAAAAGTGGTTCCTTCCGGCATTGGATCGGTCAACGTGGCATTTCTCATCGTATTCAATGGGCGATTAATGTTAATCTCCCAGATCACTTCGTTTGGATTTGGTGTCTTATCAAAATGTCCCGCCTTATCAATTGCTTGATCATACTTTGGCCGAATATGAATAGTAGATGGAGGAAAATTTTCTTCCGTTGGTGTATCAATTGTTATTTCTCCTGGTTCCGTTGTTTTAACAAATTTTGCATCATAATCAAAAGTCCCTTTTATATCATGATCCGTTTCAACTTTTTGATTGAATACAAAATGGACTGTACCGTCTTGAGCTATCGTGTACGTCCCGTAATCACCAAGTTTACCTGAACCTGGTTGTATGGTTACACCATTGGGTAATTTAAAGTCAAAATAATCTCCTGCTTTTAATTGTGATAAAATATCTTCAGGAATACTCCACTTATAAGAAACATGCACGTGGGCATCAATAGGAACATTCATTTGATCTGGATAAAGTTTGCCATTTTCATCAAAATACTCAATTTTCGCGTTGTCAATCAAGGTGGCTGGCGTAATTCCGGCTTGTGCTAATAATACACGAATATCTTGCGGATCCGCACTAAGTGTTTTCGTGGTATTTTGAATTTTTTCTGCTGCTGGATCTTCTTGCGCTACAGTATTGGGAGTAGTACTTGTAGTAGGTTTGGAAGAATCAGTAGTTATTTCTGTAGACTGATCAGATTCTTTCTGAGCAGAATCAGTAGTATCCGTCGTAGAAGATTCCACTAGTTCAGATGAAGAAGTCTCTGTAGAAGTCTCTGTAGAAGTCTCTGTAGTAGTTTCACTAGTTGATACTTCAATGGTTGGCAGTTCAGCATTTAAATGTTGCTGATTGCTTTGAACAGTTAATTCAGTAGCTGCTTCAAGATCTTTCGCTGCAAAGGTTAATTTTAATTCGAGCGTCGGACTTGCATGTGGGTCAACTTTCATTTCAATCTGATTCTTATTTGCAACATAGTCAACGTTCGTCGATTCAGCCGAATTTACAGCCTGAATACTTTGGATAGTTGCTCCTTCATTAAAAGTCAATGTCTGTGTCTGCGATTGATCAGTGTTATTAATCTGTAGATCTAAGACCGCCTCCAACGTTTCTGGATCTTGATTCGTCACCTTCAACTGTGCTAACTGAACGGGCTCTTTTGTTTCTGTTGCTAATACCACTATTGGGGTAACATACTGCAAAAAAATTAGTAAGCACATGAAACTAAACATCATTTTTGAAATTTGTTTTTTATACATTGTGGTTCCGACCTCTTTTCTTATCGTTCGTTTATATTCAATAATTCAATACATGAACTCATTCTAAAGAAAAAGAGTTTTTATTTGTGATGATTCGAGTATCGGTAATCTTTTTTTTTTTATATTGGGTTAAAAAAAATGGATTAATTAATTTTAAAATCACAAAAAGCAGCCCTCATTTAAGAGCTGCTTTTTTACTGACTAATTCCAACTGAATGTTTTGATTGATTAAATATGAAAAGCTGTCTTCATGTTTCTTAAATTTAAACATCAGCTGTTGCCCTTTTTGGCTAAACGTCCCATAATCTTTCAGACCACCAACAGAAGTCGAACTAGCACGTTCTAAGCTGAGTTCTTTCGGCAATACATTGATTAAAACTAACTCTTCTGTCTCTAAAACATCTGATCTAAAATCAATATTAATAGTCCAAATCAATTCATTTTCTTCAGCAGATAATACCGTTTGTGTCTGCTGATTTACTAACTCTTTAATTTTGGAGGCTTTCAATTGTGAATTTTGAATAATTATTTGCTGCGTAGAATGGTCCTTATTTAAAATGACTCGATAGCGTTTAGGATTTTTAGCAAAGCCGACAGAAGCCGCCGTTTGATGAACTATATATTCTCCATAAGGCAAGTCTAATTGACCACGACCATCTGGACCCAGACGCAACTGATACTGCGATTGTTTGTCTTCAGAATAGACCATGAATGTACTGTTTCCTAACAATGAGCCTTGTGTATCATGATTCACTATAGTCAGTATGCCCTTTTCTTGAGTATTTTGTTTCATATTTTTTTTAATTGTGCCAGCTGTTGAAGGAAAGTGACTTCTCCTTCTGATCGTTTCAGATTGACTGGTTACAGTTTTTGGTTCTCTGGCAGTAGAACTGGCTGGATGTTTACGCGGGGGGGTAGTCTCTTTTGTATCTTCTATTTTTTCTGTCTGACTTGTCGCTGCTTTTCGCCTATTGGTAAGTGTCAACGTCATTTCTGGGCTTTGTAAATTGAAGCTCCTAGTTTGCTCAACTTCTTGATATCCGGTCAAAAAGCTGGTTTGTTTCAGCAAGTACTGACCATAAGGAAGATCAGCTACTTTGAATTTCCCCTGCGCATCTGTTTTTACAGTGGTAACTACCTTCCCAGTTTGATCTTTCAAAACGAATGTTACCGCTGCTATTGGTTGAGTCACTTTTTTTTGATCGACTACATTTACTAATACTGTTCCTTTGTTAATGACTTTAGTGTTTTCAATTATTATCTCTTGATCCGGTTTATTCAGTTCGATTTTTTGATTGCTCGTTCTTATGTAACCATTAGACGCTTTTTTTTGGACTATTTGGTAATTCCCATAAGGAACTTGCGAAAAACTTTCTACTCCAAGCGCTTCAGTTGTGCTATTTACTTCAGTCTGGGTATCATCGTTTCGTAACACAAACATCGATCCAGAAAGTGGCTGATGATTCACTGAGTCCCTTACTAAGATTTTTAGCTTTCCAAATACTTCTTTTTGATTTATCACAGTGATTGTCTGATTTCTATGATCTTTATCCACGGTAAGATGATGTCTGTCGGGGTCTTTGATGTACCCTGCCGGTACTGATTTCTCTATGAAATAATAACTGCCGAAAGGCAATTCTTCTACTTTAATGTTTCCATCATCATTAGTCATTAATTCTGATACTAATTGATCGTCGGCTCCATATAAATAGAAAATAGCACCCTTAATCGCTTGCCCGGTTTGATCCTTCACTTGTAAAACGATGCTCCCTTTTGTATCCGCTTCATTCTTTGATGAATATTCAAACTGATCCATTCTGAATTGCTGTTTGTTCGAATTGCCACCAGTGGATGCACTCATTGCCAATGAATAAGCTTCAATTGTATTAGGAACAGTGGTTTGCCAAAACAATGGTCCCCTTTCGCTTTGATATGTAACCGAAAATTCCTTTGATTGACCATTATAATTAACTGAAAAATCGTGGAATACTTCACCTGATTCAGATACCGCATCTTTACCTAAATATTGGATACTGTCTTTATCCGTCTCAGCAGAATAAGGAGGGGTACTTCCCGTTCTGACAAATGCACCAAATGGGTGGTCGCGTCCTTCAGTAGGATCGGTTTGATTCCAATAAGTATCTAATTTGAAGCCTAATGCATTCGGTAGGCCACCAATACCGATACTTTCTCCAACTTCTCCTATATCAGTCGATTTTCCTGTGTGAAAAGCTACACCGATTCCATCAGCTCCACCTTGAGAGTCTAGTTTATCTCCTAAGTTTACGGCACCCTTCAAAGAAAAAGAACCCGCTAAATCAATACGATCATTTAATGTAAAATTACCTACTTGATTTTGTTGATCTTGAGTTAGGGTAACAATCCCGGTTGTCTGTTCATAGCTTGCTGTACCGCGTAAAGAAAAATGATCCAAAAAAGTATCCTTGGTGACTGTCACATCATTATCGCTTACCTTTAATTTATGAGGAACAATGGCCGCAACAGGCATACTGAAACAAAAACTAACTAAACTAAAAATTACAAATACAGCTATAGACTTTTTATTCATTGTCAGCCTCCCTCACTGTAAAAGTTATTTTACTCGGATTTACTTCGTAATCAGCCGTTGCTTTTGTTTGTATCAATTTATATGTACCAACTGTTAAATTCGCTAAAACGATTCTGCCATCTACATCACTCTGCGGTTCTGCGATCCTCTTTGAATCCTGTGTAAGTATGAAGCTAGTTTTAGGCAAGACCGTCCTTTTTTCTATGTCTCGAACCGTGACGATTACCGTATCTTTTTTTCTTTGATTAAAAAAAGTTACATGCTGCTCGTTAGTCAAATCCATTGCTTGGGGTTGCGAATTCGTATAGTAACCGGCAGGTGCTTTCAGTTGCTCCACTGTATAATACTGCTTGGCTAAATCAGTTAAAATCAGCTGTCCCTTTTGATTTGTTCTTCGCTCTGTTTTATTTCCTTCAGCATCTGTTAGGCGATAAACAGCACCCGGCAAGGCTTCCCCAGTGGTCTTATCAAATGTTTGAATTCCAGACTTTCCCTTTGGTAACCCTTGTTCCAAGCGGTTAATTAGAACTTTAGCAGTATTTGACTGTATGTTTCCTGCATCTAAAGTTAAGGTACTTTTATTGGAAATTACTTTGGCTTTTGCTAATTTAACTTGGGACCCACTTGAATAATTTGTACCAAAACCTAACAGTGGTGCTATTAAAATGATTCCACAAGTCATGACTAAAAACCCAATCCCCAATAGTTGCTTCATTCGTTGCTACTCCTTTCCCCATAGACCAGATTACCGCTAAATTTAGCCATTTGAATACCTATCTGACTATGATTTCCTTCGTTTCCACCCCTTGTAGTTTGGCTTTGCATCATCGCTAGTCGGTTTTCGATCAACAAAAGTTTTTTACGTTTTCGTTTATTATAAATATCAATATTTTTTCCATTCTGCTCTGTTTTTGCTACTTGATAACCTTCTATTTGCGTTATATCTTCAAATGTAGCTAAATCTTGATTCCAAGGAATTTCTGATAAGAATACTGTTTGATAAAGACAGGCAGCGATTAACATACTGCCTGTTAAGTGTTTACTTAATTTCACTGTTCTTTCCTCACTTTTACCACAGTATCACCAAAAAACATCCAGTCTTCATCGGAGGGCGGATTCTTCCAAATAATTTGTCGGCAAACAAGTTTATCTACCATAAAGTCTGAAATATAAATTTGGGTTTGATTATTTACTTTCTGCTGAATCTCTACGTTTAAGCTACGAAATGATTGAATATTTTGAGCAATAAACTCACTGTAAGCCCGCCCCTTAGAAAAATCGACACAAACAAATACCTTATCCTTAACAAATACCGGTGGAATCGATGAAATAATAGTAAAGAGATAGTCATAATACAAGTTATTTTCATTCGTTTGCGGCAATCGCTGATGGGTAATCTTCGCTAATTTTTGCGCACACGTATGGAATTGTGGGTAGGATTCTGCAAAATACACAATTTGATCTTTAGAAATAAACGTCGTTTGTGTATAACTTGAACAATCCAATTTGAAGTTTATCAACAATAACTCCATTCTCAACTTTTCCGCGATGCAATCTATTTCGGTTGTCGGGATATCTTCGAATGTAATTTGATCAAATACAAAAGTAACCTGTTGATTCGTGATATCCATTAACTCTGTATGCTCAATCAAAACATCTTGGTACTCTGATAAAGGGAGGCATTCTTCTGCCAATAAAAAACGAAATAGCCAAACAATTTCATCGTGTAAAATTGCTTGGGGCAGCTGATATTCTTGGGTCACTTTCTTTAAGTATACTGGGAAATCTTCAAGTATTTGATGGATAGCATTCACATTAAAAATAGCTTCTTTAATCATGATAAATCGTTTTTGTTTCCATCGAATCAGTGCAATTCCAAGAAATAATTCTAGCTTAATTAAACGCGTTAATATCCGTTCAACGTGAAAAACACTACGAATGAGTTCGATATATGACCGAATTTCCGTCTGTAGTTCTTGAGGAAAAGGCGACTCAATGCCGTTAAAAAAATAATAATAGACTTCAAATAGTAAATTACGGACGGCTGCCTCATCACCACGCAACTCGTTATCGCCTACCTTCACCCCTGCATCACGTACAATTTTTCCCAAATTATTCTTAATTAAATAAGCCTTTGAACGACTCAAAAATTTTTTTTGGGCAAACTTTTCTGCTGAAGTCCCATAAAGAACCAATTCTTGAAAAAAGATGAATGTCTCTGATGCTTTGACATATCTAAGTCGTAATTGTCGAATGACCTCATTTGTCAAATGAACAATTTCGATTTCCCCTCTGGCTAGTCGATGTAAGCGTGTATTTTCAGTCGCTTCTAAATCTTTTTCCAGTTCAGTCAGATAATTATTCAATTTAAACTTGGAAATACCCAAAAATTCGATCAATAAATCACTTGAAATAAATTGCCCTTTTCGTAAATCAAATATTTTATTAATTGTCAAATTAAGTTAGACAATTCCTCTTTGCATATGTGACTCAAGAATACTTCTATTGGTGTTTTATA
>NZ_BJDW01000022.1 GCF_005405345.1 Enterococcus viikkiensis
ACAAAAACGTTGATTTGACAGTATTTTAGAACATTTGTTTCGTAGTAATCCAACTAAGTGGGATCCGGCATGTGTCTTTTATAAACCGCGTAACAGCAAGCCTGAGAGCTTGCTTTTTTATTTGTCAAAAACCAAAAGGGGCAGAAAAGGTGCATGAGCTATTTGCCTTTAGCATTAAGCTTTTCAACAATACTAGCTTTTGTTTTCTTGGTTACATGAGTGTAGATTTTCATTGTTGTCTCCATGTCTGCATGACCTACGCGTTCCATGATTGCTTTTACTGGTATGTTTAATTCAGCAAGTAGGGAGATGTGAGAGTGTCTAAAAATATGACTAGACATTTTCTTTTTGATAGCATCTTTACCAAGTTTGTCATTCATAGCTTTTAGCGAATTGTTGAACGCATTGATTTGAATTGGTTTGCCAGTCTTGCCAACAAAGAGATAAGAAGTCTTTCCTTTAAATTTTAACTTATTCTCTAAAATCAATTCGTCAATTATTTCTATCGTTCGATTCGATAAATCAATTTCACGATATGATGCTAATGTCTTTGGCATCTCTTTTTTTGCATTCTTGTAGCCGTCTGAATAATCTAGAGTACCAATCACTTTTATAGTTTTGCTATTCGGATCGTAATCATCGATTGTGAGGCTTATAGCTTCGCCTGCACGCAGTCCAGTTAAATACATGAACTCAGCTAACCTTCCGTGATGGACGCTCTGAAACGTGCTGTAATAGACGTTCAATAGCTTGTTGATTTCTTCTTCTTCTAAATACTTATCTTCCACTCTTTCATAAGTTTCTTTTGTTAAAGCTGGTTTAGGAACTTTCGCCCTGTTAATAGGATTAATTTTGATCATTTCCATATCCACTGCATAATCAAGCGCCATTTTTAGCACACTTCGAAACTTCTTCTTATATTCGTAAGATTGAGGTAACTCATTTATGAAATCTTGATAAAATCTTGTGTCTGTATTTCGCACCACCGCAGCAGTGTTAATATTCTTTCGTATGTATTTCAAAAGTTTCTCATAATTAACTTGTGATGATTGGCGAATAGAAACCTTATGCTGATTCCACCACGCATCTAATAGCTCGCCAAGTGTAATCTTGATTTGATTCTTTTCTTCGATCTTCTTATCAATTTTTTCTTGAAGTTCTATGCTTGCTTGCTTCTTAGCTTGATTAGATTTGCTGTTAAGTGTGATTGAAACTTTTCTGCTTTTTTCTGTGTATGGGTCAATGTATCGTTCAGAATATTTGTATTTCCCGTTCGTTAATTCTTCAATCCACATAACTATCGCTCCTTTATTCGAATGTATGTTCTTTTTTAGGGTTTAACAAAAAGCCCCAAAGATGGGCATGGGGTGGTTAGTTTGGTAAATTGTCGATTGCGTATTGTGCTTCTTCGGCGGTGTATTGATCGTGGATAAGTTGATCATACAATCCTTGATCAGAAAAGGAACTAAAATCTAAGTAATCTTGAGCGGTTTGAAGAGCGTTAGCTTTCCAGTCTGCCTCTACGTTATCGATTGCATATTGAGCTGCATCAGCAGGATATTCCTCAAAAATCAATTGATCATACAAACCGAGTTTTGAGAAAGATGAGTAGTCCAAATACGATTCGGCTGCGCCTAGTGCATTTTTTTGTTGTCTAGTAACAGAATCATCTTGAGCATACGTAGGAGCGCTAGAACTTGATTCAAGTTGTGTTTCTGGCAAAGAGCTTGCTTCTTCTTGGCCGGCCACATCCTCAGTTTCTGGGTCAACAAGTAGTTCTTCATCATCGACTTCTTCTTTAGCTTCATCAAATTCTGTTTCGAAATCATACGAGGAAGAACTTTCCCCAGATGTGGTTTCACTATCTCCAGAGCACCCAACAAGTCCGATTGAAAAAATAGACATCACCAACACTAAAACTACCTTTTTCATTTTAATTCCTCCTCAGTTATAAAATTATTTCAGGATCGGGAACGAATGTCACGACCCGGCCTTCAATGTGTAAATCTTCTTGCTCTCTTTTTGTATCAAAAATCATTGTCTTGTACTCTGGATTGGTGCTTTCCGGTTTTAAGACAATCGTTCCATCTAAATCATAAAATTTCTTCATTGTCGTTTCGGTACCGTTGATTCTAACAATTGCTATTTTCCCATTAGGCAATTCACTTTGCGGATTAACAACAGCAATCGTATTTTCGGGTATAATCCGATCCATGCTCTCGCCATGCACTCTTAGTCCGTACGCAGAAGGAAATTTTTTTAAAATCCATGAAGGAACGGGTACGTCTTCAGCAATTTCATAGCATTCAAGAGGATAACCAGCACGAACCGACCCAACTACTTTTAGACATGATTCATCCACAAATAGGTTGCTGGAAACTTCTAAATCGGGAAGATCTCCTCTATTAACATTTAAAAAATCAGCGTATTTCAAAATATCTTCAGTGTTCATTTGGAGCTTGCCAGACTCGTACTTAGATATTGTTGCTTTCGTTACATTCAATAAGTTGCCAATTGTTTCTTGATTAATCCGTCTATTTCTTCGAATATCTCTTAAATAAGCAACTGCATCATAGTTATTTATCATTTTTATCAACCCTTCAAAAAACTTACTGTTCTATGCTTTCATTTTAAAGAGTTTCGTAACAAGAAACAAGATATATTATTTTAGAAAAAGTTTTCAAAATATAGTTGCCATCAGGAAACTTTTAGGTTATGATAACTTATGTCGAAAGGATGTGAGATGAAAATGATTCCTGTGGATAAATCAAAATTAGAAGAAAAAATGAAAATTAAAAAACTAAAAGATGTTGATATGGCAAGCGAATTAGAAGTCACGAAAGGAACTTACTCAAAATATATGAGTGGTCAAATCATCATTACATTGCCTTCTTTTATTAAAATTATGAATGTTTTAGATATTCCTGATGAAGAAGTTGGTTCTTTTTTAATACGAAAATAGTTTCCAAAAAGAAACAAAATCCTTTCATAGTTTCATGGAAAGGAAACTTATCCACAAGATTTTCTGTGTGAAACAAAACAATTTGGAAGAATTAAAAAACAAACAAAATCCTCGTGAAACATTTTTTGTTTTCACGATAAATAACAAAAGAAAGGGTTGCATCATGAACACACAAAAATTTGAAAACAAAAGGAAATTATACAACAGAAAGGAGAATAAAGTTGCAAGAAATAACGTTGTCGAACGACATTAATGTGATAACCGCTGAGATTAACTCATATAAGCAGATTGCTGGTCAATCAATATGGGAAATTGGAAGACGTTTAAATTATGTGAAAGAGCATGACTTGGCTCATGGAGAGTTTATAGACTGGATTCAATCTTTGGGCATGGATAGACGAGAGGCGTATAAATTTATGAAAGTCGCTGAAGAATTGCCAAATGACTCAACGTTTAGTCATTTAGGAAGTTCTGCTTTATACCTCATCACTACTCTACCAGAAGAAGAACGAACTCAACCACACGAAACAGCCAAAGGCGAAACTAAAACGCCTGACGAAATGACGGTAAGAGAGTTACAAGAGCTAAAAAAACAGCTCAAAGCAAAGGACAAACAGATAGACAATTTGTCAGATGTCATCAATGACATGAGCGTGCAACAGCCAGAAGTAGTTGAAAAAGAAATAGTTATCGAAAAAGTTCCTGACGATTATAACTTTTTCAAAGGGAATTATGAAGCAGTGAAAACGAACTATGAATTCTATAAGAAACAAAATGAAGAAATCAGACAAGAAATGAAGGCCTTGGAAGAACGAATTAAGAACGAATCTACAAATGATAGTTTGAAAGAAGAACTATCTGAATTAAAAAAGGCAAAATTCGAAATAAGTCAAAAGGAACAATCGTACGAAAGAATAACCGCTCTTGAAAGGAATGTTGAATCGTTTATCCAATCAAATTCCGGCGTGAAATATTCTAAGGATTTTCAAATCTTATCTTTGAATCAAGAAGCTTTAGCTAACTTGGAAAATTGTTTAGATCGTTTATCAAGTTGGGTCAAAGAAATAAAAAGTGAATTGCCAAACAAAAAAATTATAGAGGGAGAGTTATTAAAATGACAGAAAAAAGAGTATTTAGCGAATTAGGGCAAGGCAATGTTTTTGTAAGTGGGTTTCCTGTAAATCAAGTTTATCAAACGACAGATTACAGTATTTTCCAATTTAGCAAATTTAACCGAAACATCCTTTTAAGAAAAGAAATGTTGGTTCAAGCGAAAGAGGGGTTTTTGTCTCCAATCATCGTGAACGAAAATCTTATGGTGATTGACGGCCAGCGTAGGTTGAAAGCATCTGAAAAAGTAGGAATGCCGGTTGAATTTGTTGTTAAAAAAGGATTGAACGAACACGACATCGTGAGAATGAATACAGTTCAAAAGCCGTGGTCGCTAAAGAACTTCATTGAAGCTTTTGCGAATCAAGGAAAAGAAGAATATATCAAACTTGTGAATTTATTGAATGAGAGATATGCGGATACTACAGCAGTACTAGTCTCGTCAATGAATACAATGAGCACTGGAGGAACGAATAAAAAAATTATTCAAGAAGGGGATTTTAAATTTTTTAATTACGAAAAAACTGTAGAGTTTTTAAATTGGTACAAAAATGATTTTAGAAAAAGAACCAACACGCCAATCAAAAGTAAAGTTTGTATCGCTTTATGGGGATTGTATCAAATAGAAGGTATTGATTTGAACAGAATTATTTTAAGAACAAATCAAGATATTGAATTTGTCGAAAATATTAAGACCGCCACAATGAATCAGACGGATGCTACAAGACAATTCATCGACAGATACAATGCTAAGTTGTCCAAAAAAAGCGGTCGAGCAATTGAATATTACATTAGCAGCAATGGTTTTGTAGTCATCGAAAGTAAAAAAGCCGACTGGGCAATAGTCGACTAAGAGAGTAATCAGCAAAACTATTTTATCATACCATGCAAGATTTTTAAAACATTAGACGAAATTAATCCCAAGACAGCATAGGAGGTGAGATGAATGGAGAGACCAAAAGGGCGCGTAACCATCGACCTAAAAATTACAAAAACCAACTCAAAAATGAGCTGGCTTCATAGACTATTCTTTTGGAAAGTCTAGATTAAAAGCGTCTAAACTGCGATGGAACAAGTCATAATACAATCCGTAAATATCGACTTCTTTTTCATCTGCGTTGTAATCAGCGCCATTTATTTGGGAAATTAATTTTCTGTTGACTTCAGCTTCTACCGCTAATAGAGCTAAGTCATGAGCGCGTTGTTCATTAGTTAATGACATAATTTTCACCTCACTTTATATAGTGAGTATACCAAATGATAGGAGGATAAATAATGACTGAAAAAATCGCCTTGGCAGAAACCATCAAATTGCCTCAATTATCAATGCCAAAGGATGAAGCGATAAAATATTTCGGATTTGAAGGACATGAATCTACATTCCAAAGATTGTTAGCAGAGTTCAAAGTACATCCTGATTACAAAAAAGGTTATCGAGCACCGACATACAAAATTGTGCTGATAAACATCAATCTGTTTGATCAATTTTTGGATTGGAAGGACAAGAATAAATTTAGGTAGAGGAGGCAACAGCATGAAAAAAATCTATTGGCTAAGACGAACAGGCGCGATGCTATTTATGTTTGGAATTGGTGCGACACTAACAGGAAATGTACCTGACTGGTTAAAAATAGCGTACGTTACATCTATTTTTGGATTGGTACTGATCTACGATATTGCGGAGTATGAACAAAAAAAGCCAACCGAGGGGGCTGACTATGAATAGAGTAGAAGCTCTAAAAATAGGAAAGATAATAGCTGATCGTTGGTGGGTTCGTAATCAATCAACAATTCGAGCAAAGCAAAATATCGGCGGAGCTTGTGAGATATAAAAACGGTAAGGACTTCAAAAAAGAAATGGAGGAATTATACAGTGAATGAAGAAAAAGAGATGTCGCTTGACGAAAAGCTTTTGAGTTTGATTGCGGAATTAAAAGCTCCGGAGGGTCAACGAAATAATTTCGGCAAGTACAACTATAGAAGTGCAGAAGATATTTTAGAAGCCGTGAAGCCGCTGGCACTCAAATACGGGTTGCTACCACGCCTATCGGATGAGCCAATTGCGATAGGTGACTGGCACTATATACAAGCTACTGCTTCCATTATAGATGTAAAAACAGGGGAAGAACGTTCGGCGACAGGCAACGCGAGAGAACCCGAATCTAAAAAGGGTATGGATGAATCGCAAATAACAGGAACAGCTTCATCCTACGCTCGAAAATATGCTATGAACGGCTTGTATCAAATAGATGATACTAAGGACGCGGATACAGACGAATATAAGCAACAAGTAGATAGCGGAAAACCAAAGACAATCGATTCTAACAAATCAAAAGTACTTAAAGCAAAGGTCAAGGAGTTAGCAATTCTAGCCAGTTTAAAAACAGGTACAGATATTACGCCCGATGCAATGTATAAAAAACTATCAGATACTAAGTTTTTGACCATAATCCCTATTGAGAAATTAGATACAGAACAGTTTCTTACCATTGACCGCTATATTAAAGAGTTAGAAAAAGCCTATTCGAAGAAGTGATCAGCATGAACAACCTTTCTTATCTTGCAAAAATAACAAATATTTCTGGAAGAAAAATTATTTTAGAACTCAAAGAAGAACTGAATATCGAAAGATTGAAGACGATTTTCAACGGATTTGATGGCGAGAGACAAGCGGAGCTTTTCATCAAAGATCCACGTGGCTTTACACCGCAACAGAGACGCTTTGTGTTCGCTTTAATGCAGGACATATACATTTATACTGGAGAACCGTTAGAAAGCCTTAAAGACGTGTTTTATTGGCAATTTAGGTACTTCACAGGTAAAGACATTAGTTTATCGAATGAATCAGAGAATACAGTAGATGAAGTATCTACGTTGTCTGAATTGATACTAGATTTTATCTTCGAAAATGACATTCCATTTCGTGAAGGCTATGAGATTCCACCACAAAACACACAATACTATTTTTATAAATGTGTAACGACAAGAACCTGTTGTATTTGCGGTAAAAAGAATGCTGATATTGACCATTTTGATAAAGCTTTAGGAAGAAGAAAGCGAAGTGAGGTAGACCACACAGAATTTAATTTTGCAGCACTCTGTAGAACCCACCATCAAAGAAAGCATCAAATGG
Organism: Enterococcus viikkiensis; assembly: GCF_005405345.1. GTDB lineage: Bacteria > Bacillota > Bacilli > Lactobacillales > Enterococcaceae > Enterococcus_A > Enterococcus_A viikkiensis. The sequence continues at coordinate 7,206 of NZ_BJDW01000022.1, forward strand.
GGATTACGGAATTTAAGAATAAGTATCACGTTATTGGTATCAAACTGAATCAAGACGAGATTAAAAAGTTGAGGATCGGAGGTTAAGAACTTGGCTGAAATAAGTTGGATAAAGCTCAAGACGACAATGTTCGACGATGAAAAAATAAGGTTAATACAAGCTGTTCCTGAAGCAGATGCAATCTTAGTTATTTGGATAAGGCTTTTAGTGTTGGCAGGGAAGACTAACGACGATGGTTTGATTTATATACAAAGAAATATGCCTTACTCAGAAGAAATGCTAGCAACTCTTTTTGGGAAAAACGTCAATACAGTCCGACTAGCACTGACAACGCTAGCTAATTTCAACATGATTGACATCAGCAACGATGGAGTAATTTCTATTAGCAACTGGGAAAAACACCAGAATATTGAAGGAATGGAACAAGTTAGGCTTAAAAATGCTGAAAGAAATCGAAAATATCGTGAACGTAAAAAACAAGAATTGCTCGAGTCTAAGAGTGACGTTAGCGTGACGTCACGTGACGCAACAGATATAGATAAAGAATTAGATAAAGAAAGAGATATAGATAAAGAGAAAATACCATATAGCGAGATCATCAAATACTTGAACAACAAAACAAGCAAATCATTTAAAGTTACTCAAAAATGGAAAGACCTGATCAAAGCAAGATGGAATGAAGGTCAAAGGCTTGATGATTTTAAAAAAGTGATTGATGTAAAAACAGGTCAGTGGATAAACAATCAAGAGATGAACAAATACCTAAGACCAGTAACGCTCTTTGGGAACAAGTTTGATGATTACTTGAATGAATACAGACCACAAATTAGTTCTTCAATATCTGATGAAATAGCAGAATCACAAAGGAAGATAGCTGAAGCATATGAACAATGAACTTAGTCTAGTTGCAGAAATGCTAAACAACCCATCGATCATTACGAGCATTGATATTGATTCTGAATGGTTTGAGAGTCCTCAACAAAAGATGATTGTAGAAGCATTAACTCGGCTTAGGGGCGTGAACTACACAACAGAACAAGTCTATCGAGAAATGAGAAGCATTGACTTGTTTAGCGCTGGCACAGTTGATGATCTCGAAACGTTAAAAGGATTAGCACCTCAGTTAGGAATCGAAAGAGAATTAGCGAGACAGATACACAATGCCTACTTAGACCGCAAGTTGCATACAGCGTCCACAAATTACGCTCAGACCCTTTCTAAAACAGATGGGGACAAGTTACAGCGACTGCTAGAAGAAAAGCGTGAGATCAATCATATCAAGTCTGATGGCAGATTAGACGTAGCGTTCGCTGAATTTTGCGATAGCTTGGATAGACCCAGCAATGCAATGACAACTAATAAACCACTAGATGACTTTTTAGGTGGCGGAATAACAGGAGGTAAGTTGATCGTTTTGGCAGGAAGGCCTGCTACTGGGAAAGGGCATCCGAATTGGTTAGAAATACCAACACCAAAAGGAAAAGTAAGATTTGGTGATTTAAAACCAAATGACTATGTTTTTGATCAACACGGAAAACCAACTAAGGTAGTTGGCGTATATCCGAGAGGTACTTTGAAAACTTTTGAAGTCACTTTAAAAGATGGAAGAAAGACAATTGTTGATGAAGATCACATCTGGAGTGTTTATACATCAAAGGGAAATTTAAAGGAAATAACAACAAAAGAAATTTTTGAAACTGGAACGCACAGAGTAGATGTGAACGGGAAAAAACATGCTAGATACTCAATACCTTTAAACGGTCCAGTTGAATACAATCCTCAAAACGAGTCGGCTATTGACCCTTATTTGATTGGTGTGTATTTGGGAGATGGCTGCTCATCAGAAAGACCTTTAACTATCAGTGGATGTGACGAGTTTGTGTTTATAAAAATAGCCGAAATAACAAATACAAAGCCCAAAAAATTAAGTTCAAAAAATTATAGTTGGGTTTTCGAGTTGAAAGAACACAAAAAGAATAAAAAGTATTTACAAACAAAAGATGTTTTTTCTAATATTCCAGAAATTGTCAGATATTCTCATTTGAAAGAGATACCTGAATATTTAATGACATCAAGTATAAGCGAAAGGCTTGAGCTATTAAGAGGATTGTTTGATACAGATGGATCAGCGTATATAAGCAAGAATAGTCCTTATGTAAAATATAGCACCACTTCCAGAAAAATGGCTTATCAAGTAAGAGAACTGCTATTTAGTATTGGGTATGAAAATAAGATTAGAAAAGATGAAAGAGGTAAAAATATCTGTTATGAGATATCCGTCTTGGCAGAAGTTAGTAAATTGTCCGAATTATTCAAAACGCCAACTAAAAAAAATGTTCTTTTAGAATGTGACCATAAATTTAGAAAGAAATTTAATAGATCGATAATTTCTGAAATTAGAGAAGTTGGGTATGAAGAAGTAACTTGTATCTCAGTTGAAAACAAAGATCAGTTGTATCTTTGCAACGATTTTATAGTTACTCATAATACGGCTTTCGCTTTAAACATCATGTATGAGCTGTTTACTAAAAATAATGATGTAGCTTGCGACTTCTTTACTTTTGAGATGGGTCAAAACGAACTGATGACACGTTTAGTTTCCAAAGTGACTAATATCAATTCACTATTGTTCGTAGGTAAAGACAAACTAAGTCCTGATAACAAAGTAAAAGCAAGAGAAGCTTATGAAGCTATGAAGAGATCATTCGATATGCGAGTGTTCACTTCTGAATATTCAAATTTGAATGACATTAAATATGCAATCAAAAAACGTATTGGTGACAAGCGCTATGTTGCTTTCGTAGATTACGCAGGACTGATAACAGTGAATGACGCTCGTAAAAATGAACGTCAAGTAATGAACGAAGTAACCAGAGAATTAAAAAAACTCACGACTGATTATGGTATTACGATTATTTTATTGGCTCAGTTAAGTCGTGCGGTTGAACAACGACAGGATAAGCGACCAATGCTTAGCGATTTGAAAGAGTCAGGATCACTAGAACAAGATGCAAACGTAACCTTGCTACTATCTGCCGACGAAAAAGACAGCCGAAAAATACGTTGCGATGTTGCTAAAAATAGAGAAGGCATGACAGGTATAGCACCTTTCATTTTTGACAAAAAGCACATGGATTTCAGCATCGATTTTGATGAATGGAGAGGCTGATGGACGGGGAAACTTACTTAGCAATTCTAAAAGAAAACGAATTAAAGAGAAGCAAGCTAGTGAAGTTGCTAGAAAAGCAAGTTGCGATTCTATATGAGAACAATCTAATCGATATGGCAGAAGAAACGAAATGGCTTGCGATAGATATAGCTGAATTTGAGAAGAAAAATGGAGTGATAGACATTTGAACGAATTAGAACTTCAAAAGCAGATTAAACAGGAGTTGCGGCGTTTAGGGCATAAGTGCTGGCAAGTAGATTCGGGTAAGAAATTAACTCATAAAACGAGAGGTCAAGGATTAGAAAAAGGGTTTCCAGATTTATTCGGAGCACGAAGTACGGATGGCAAGCTGTTCTTTGTAGAAGTAAAAATTGGCAAAGGTAAGCCTTCTGGTGATCAGATTAAATTTTTGAAAGTTGCACAAGAAAATAAGATTCTGAACGGCGTTGCTTGGAACTTAGAACAAGCGATTGAGATAGTGAACGGCGAGAGATCAATAAAGAATTTGGAGGAAAATTAGATGATTAATAATGTGGTTTTACAAGGGAAATTAGGCAAAGATATCGATTTAAAATATACACAGTCAGGGAAAGCAGTTGGTTCTGTAAGCATTGCATCTACGAGAGACTTTAAAGATGCTAACGGAAATAGAGATACCGATTGGATCAATCTTGTGTTTTGGGGTAAGACAGCTGAAACAGTTGATAATTACTTTAAAAAAGGCGACGAGATTTTAGTAATTGGAAGAATTCAAGTGAGAAATTATGAAGATCAACAAGGAAATAAAAAGTATATTACCGAAATCGTAGTGAGTAACTTTAGTTTCCCTGGAGGAAAGAGCAAAGAAAGCCCACAAAGCAATTCTTCAGGCAATTCATATAGCAATAACCGTAATAGTAAACCGAATGCTGATCCATTTAGTGGATCGTCAATAGACATCGGCGACGACGATCTGCCGTTCTAGGAGGTGTTCATATGAGAAGCCGGAAAACACCAGCGCAGCAACAGGCATGGAACGAATTATTACTGCTCATCAATGATCCAGAGTGGTATTTAGACAGTTCAAAATGCGAGAAACATAAAAAAATAATGGAAATTCTTGAGAAAAACGAAGTAATTTTACCGCAAAACAGAATAGATATTAAACACCAAAGATATCTTGATGCACGTTCGGGACTGGAAAAAGAAATTATTTATCAAATAAAAAAAGGAAGGACTATGCAACAGTTGAGGGAAATATTCAGGATAGACCCCAAAATATTTTCTTATGTCAGGAGGAAGCATGGATTATCCAAAAATAACAAGCTAAAAAAAGGTAAAGAGGGAATTTAGATGAAAACAATTAATATTTTCGGCGAATACATCGAAGGAGAAGAAATCGAGTATTTAGATCAACCGTTAAAAAATGTACTCATCGTTGAGGACCAAAACGGCGTTAGACACGTCGTGCATAAAGAGACGGTTAATCCAAAGCACAAGCGAACGCCTAGCCGTGCAGGCGTAAGATTTGATTTACTTGCTTGTCAAGCGAATGGCAGAAAAGGACCACTGAGAAGGTGGAGGAAGATTGGGTAAAAGTTCCGCTAACTGGCGCTATCAAGTAGTTTTTTTGAAAGGAAAATATTTATGAAAGTAGCTGTAATATGTGAATTTTCAGGAATCGTCCGAGATTCCTTTATAAAAAAAGGTCATGAGGCGGTGTCTTTCGATTTACTTGAAAGTGAAGCGCCAGGTCCTCATATGATTGGAGACGTACAAAGTCTTGGAAGAGACTATTTTAAGCAATTCGATTTGGCTATCTGTCATCCGCCGTGTACCCATTTAGCGGTCAGTGGCGCTAGGTGGTTTAAAGATAAGCAGAAAGAGCAAGCCGAGGCATTAGAATTTGTTAGATGGTTGATGGATTTACCAGTTGAAAGAATAGCGATCGAGAATCCAATATCAGTCATTTCAAGCAAGATTAGAAAACCGGATCAGATCATTCAACCTTGGCAGTTTGGTCACGGGGAAACGAAAGCAACGTGTTTATGGTTAAAGAATCTGCCACCGTTGGAACCGACAAACATTGTCGAGGGTAGAGAAAATAGGATTCATCGGATGCCTCCAGGAGAGGACCGATGGAAAGAACGTAGCAGAACATTCAAAGGCATAGCTGAGGCAATGGCAAGTCAATGGAAGTTCCGCTAACCACACCAATTAAGTAGCAAAAAAAGGAGCAAGCTTTATGAATTTAACTACTGAAAAAATTAATGAGTTGCTCGGAATCAAAGAAAGTTACAAAGCTTCAGATGCTCTAATGGCGATTTTGTTTGATAAAGAAAAAAGAGAACCAACTTTCAAAGCTTTTTTAGAAATTGAATGGCGATTAGATCGCGACTGGTTTCATGCTTACTTTGAAGAGGAGCACGCGAATAAAAAGAAATTCGCCCAGGATTTTACACCGGATTCGATTTCAAAACTACTTTCAGCAATCGTTGGACCAGGTTCAAATAATTTGGATGTGGCAGCAGGGACTGGCAGCTTGATGATCCAAAAATGGAATCATGATCGCATCAGCATGTCGCCGTTTGACTACAAGCCGTCAATGTTCCTGTATCAATGCGAAGAGTTATCTGACAGAGCGTTACCATTTCTCCTTTTCAATCTGATGATCAGAGGAATGAATGCGACGGTCGTTCATGGTGATGCACTAACTCGTGAAGCTAAGCAAGTCTATTTCATCCAAAATGATTTAGACGATTATATGACGTTTAGTAGTTTAAATGTCATGCCGCATAGCAAGAATGTAGAAAAAGAATTTGACATAAGAAAGTGGATTGAAGAGCCGATCGAGCATGTTGAAAGCCCAATATCCATTGTTGATAAGTATTTTAAAACGTATGAGCCTGATGAGGACTCTACACAGCTTAGTTTATTTTAGTTAGAAGGTGAAATTTTGGATAACAAATTTTGGACAAGCGAAGAAGAGCAATTGCTAAAAGATTCAGCGGTTTTGATCGCCGATTTACTTTTAAAAATGGGAGAACTGAAAAAGTAAACTAACTCAGCCTATCAAGGAAGAAAAGAGGTATGAAATGAATAAACAAGAAGTTATTGAAAAGCTCAAGGAATATGGTGCGTGGTGTACAGAATGCCATGATATCCACGGAGAAAAAGATAGATATGTGAAAGTCGCTAAAGTTAGAGAATTGCTTGAGCAGCTAGACGAACCGCAGAAGGTCAAAGTGCCGGAGTTTGTGGCTAAATGGTTCGAAACTAATAAGTACGTTCTAGATCGAGCGATTCTAGACTATATGTTTGAGGACTATGCGAGCGACGATAGTGAGTTTGGTAAATGGTTTGATAATAAAAATGGCAAACCGATTGAGACACTTGTACGTATGCTAGACGGCTACGAGGTCGAGGAAGAGCCGAAGTGGGTTGTTAAATCAAATAGACTTTATTTTACTGGTATAACTCAACTTATAGCACGTGACCCGATTACTTATAATTTCACTACAGATGAGAACCGAGCGCATGTTTTTGATGATAAAGAATCGGCTGAAAAGGAAGCTTCTTTCTTTGATGGCACTGTCGAGAAAGTGGAGGTGTGAGAATGGAAGAAAATATCACGATTGAGTTCGTAAAAGAATGGATTGATAAACACAATCTTACAAAAGATTCATTCGATCGGATTATGAATGATTTAATTTACAATTCAGGCCATAACTATATAGATAATCCATATCTTAGATATTGGCTAATTTATAACACATATAAGTTTCGAGGTATGTTGCCGGTTGAACTCACCGACGATCAGCAGGTTGCAATAAACAATGCCAAGAAGTCTTTTGAAAAAGGGGCAGATTTATACGACTGTGCCATTGATATGATGCTATACGATGGCTTAACGGATAAAGAATGGGCAAAAGTAACAGTTGCTTTCTTGTTGTGGGCACAGGAACAGGAGGAAGAGTGATGGAATTTCTAATATTTATTGCTTTAATCTCTATATCCTAGGCCCTTTCTGGTATTAGAGTCGAGATTCGGAAAGTAGTTAATATTTTAGAGAAAATAAACAGAGGATACTAAGGAGGAAGAGTGATGAACAGGCGCCAAAAAAACAAACAATTTAAGAACTGGTTAATCGAAAACGGTTATCCAGATAAAAAAGTAGTACTTTATTGTTCAGAATGTGGAAACAGATTGAGTTTTAAGAATGAATACCATAAAAAACATCTATTGTGTAACGAATTTTGCTTTCTGCATAGCGTTGGTCTTGGATGGAATGATTTTCTATGATGAGACGTTGGACAAGCAATGAATTCAACAATCGGTAGCGATAAATGAATGGAGGAAGAAAAATGATCAACAACAGAAAAAGCAAACGAACTAAACCGAAAAAACGGAAGAAGTAATTCCGCAATCGTCAGCGATAGCAAATAGGAGGGTAAGGTATTTGGATGAGTTAAATTTAGAAAGCTGGAGATACAAAAGGGTTGTGCAAGTATTAAAAGATTACGAGCACTTTGACCATATAATTCAAGCTGTCGAAGAATCTATTCGAGTACCATATAAACAAGATGACGCAGCTAGTGATCGCAGGGGAACTAAAGTCGTGTCAGAAACACAAACAGAAGTGCTATATCGAGTTGAGACAGACAAGCGAATCGTGTTCTATCGTAAAGCACAGAGGGCTGTAAAAGAATTGCTGAATGAATGCGATACAGACACTAAAACGATAATCAATGAGCTATACATTCCTAGATACCCAAAATATACGCTCGATGGATTAGTGCAAAAAAACATTCTCAGTTGTGGACGTAATAAAGCAATTGACAAGCGAAAACAATTTTTCAAATATTTAGATGCTATGTTAGATTAAACAGAATTTAAACTTTTCGAGGTATCAAAACGCTATAAAATGATAGAGTAGATAATTTATCAAGCGGACGATTCAACCTTTTACTGACATGAAAGTTTCTCCTTTCTGAATTTTAAACTTACAACGTCTCGCTTGATAAGTTATCACCTTTTTGACTACACTGCCACTCTGCGGAAACAGAGAAGGCAACATCTGCACAATGTATCCAGCGAGCTTTTAGGTGCAGTTAGAAGCTCAATGGCGGCACAAAATAAACGAGAATGGAGTTGAAAGACTTCGTTTTCTTTAAAGTTCACGTGCCGCTGTCTATTAATTTATGTATTGGAGGGAAAGCTGATGGAATCAAAATATGATAAAGCAAATCTTGTATCTAACGATGAAAGTGAGAACTCAAGTTTTTTTGTAAAAGCAAATTGGAACATTGATTTACCAGAAGGGGATATCAATGTTCCAATAGCAGAATCTATAAAGTATAGACCTTCCACGGCAAATCCTGATAAGGAACATTAGAAAGGAATCTTACGATATCTGTTCTACCATGATATTTCATTTTCCCATGTGATTGTTCAGCTAAAATAATAGGTCGCGGGAAATTGCTTGGAGCGCTAGTTCTAACTTGTTCTCTATTAGAAGAAGAAATTACACCAGTTTTAACAAGAACAACTGTAAATGTGACGCCTTGCTCTTTAGTGATAGCAGCAGTAATTTTCATAGGTTCACCACCTTTTGATTTATTTCAGCGGACCACTCGCTGATAACTAAAATTATACGCTTAGTATTTATTTTCACAATATTAATTTGTCACTGTGGCGGAAGTAGAAGACGCGGTAAGGCTATCCGAGCGGGTAGAGTGGCTGTTGCTAACGACGAGTTAGTAATGTGAGTGGGGCGGTGCCACTCCAGTGACTTAGGTTTTTCACCACCGTTAAGCGTGAACGAATGATGCAGCAACCGAGCATTCCTATCTGCCAGGCATGGAGTAACAGTGGGTTCCATAATGGAGTAGGTTGCTTAATTTAATGTCAATGCTCTCATTCCTGTATAGGCAGATACGTTCTGAGGTGAGAGCTTTAATTATAATAGAACCCCGCACACCTCTTAACAATGTGTCCCAAGCGGGGACGTTATATATAATCAAGATCACTCATCACGAGTGGTCTTTTTATTTTGGTCAAGGAGCGATTGAAATGGAAAAAGAGCACAATAATAAATTAGGTTTTTTAAGTATTTTGACAATTATCTTTGTTATAGCTAAGTTGCTTGGATTAATCCATTGGAGTTGGCTGTTAGTATTTGCGCCGACTTTGATTGGCATAGGTGTATGGATTTTGATTATGTTAGTGGCGTTAATCATTGCGGTAGTGTCTGGTGAATAGTATTTACAACAGGACAATATAAGGAGTGAATAAAATGTATCGCCCACAATATCTCGAACAACGATATGAAGAGACTTATATTTATGCCGGTTCAGATTCCAAACCTTACCTAACAATTCGAAAGCCAATAAAGAGCAATACATATAAACGTAAAGAAAACAATGAAATCACTAGGAAATACGGAAGAAAGATATATCGAAGAAAGGACTGACCCAATTGAGAAACTACTGGTACTTATCGTTGTGTGGAAGCTATCCGCAACGATCCATGTCAGTGCAGATAGCTAAACGCTACACGATAGTCGAGCTGACAGATGAAGCAACACCACAAGAGATTGATCAGTATAAGTTGGTTCTCGTTGGTATCGGTTGGTTTAATGACAAACACATTCAAGAGAATATAAAGAGGTGGCTGAGATGAAGTTAATAGATTTGTTTCTAAAGAATAAAATTAAAAAGGCAAAAGAATATGAAGCCTTATTAGCTTTGAGTAAGGATTCGAACTTACCTTTAGAACTAATTAATTCTCTTCTAATACAACAAGGATTACCAGTATTAGTTGACAGAGACTGGCTTCCTATCCCAAAGAAACCTAACCTCTTAGAAATCAAACTAAAGGACACTGATTCAGTACCAGAGGTTTGGTACCGCGGTGAGCGTGTAGACGAATTACCTAACGGGTTAGTCGATGTGTACATGCACTGGCATACGCGAGAATTTAATAAGTCAGCTAAGTTGCTTGCTGCCCTTGAGTACATTGAAGGTATCGACGCAGATGCTAAGAGAATAGAGATCTCTATTGATGAAGAAGGAGAATGTGGCTATTTTAACTTATTGAAAGATGAAATAGATGATTGAAGTATCGACGAGGCAGGATCGTGCGAACTTCTACGGATCATCAACGTGGCGTAAGCTAAGGCAAAAGGTATTAGAGCGAGATCACTATGAATGCCAGTGGTGCAAAGAAGAAGGTAAAGTAACGACTGTTAATGATGCTATCTTAGAAGTCGATCACATTAAAGAGCTGGAACATCATCCAGAGTTAGCAACTGATATGGATAATCTAAGGGTTTTGTAAGGACTGCCACAATCGCCGCCATCATCGGTTTAATTATCGTCCCAAAAGCAGAGCTAAGAAATGGGCAGATGAGTGGTGGTAGAGAAATGGTTATAAAGTTCGTAAACGATTAGTGTATGCAGCGTAAGCCCCCCCGGTAAAATGTTTTCATGAATTCTTTCAGAAAGCGCAACCGGTGGATGGGTCAACTCCGCAAATCTATTAGCGATATGCGCATAACCCCCTCCCCAGAAGAAAGGAAGTGATTGGATGGCGGATTTAAAAATCAGAAATGAAAAAGTAGCAGCTGAGGAAAAACGATTGAATGAACTGTTTTGTGATCTATCAGATGACAAGAAGAAAGTTGTTTCTGGATTAGTAACTCAGGCAGCTCGATTGAAAATTTTGTTAGATGAGATGTGGATCGATATTTCTGAAAAAGGTGATTATGAACTATTTTCCCAGTCAGAAAATCAGATTCCTTATGAGCGGGAGCGGCCGGTTGCCAAACAATATAATACACGTGATCAATCTTATCAGCGGATTATAAAACAGTTGACAGATTATTTGCCGGAAGAAAAACGAGATGCTGTAAATAACGCAGCGTTAGATGGTAGTGATCTTCTATGACGTTGCTACAACCTTACTTTTTTGATGAGTATGTGGATTTGTATGAACGGGGGAAAATTCCGTTTAACAAAGAGCGTATCCAGCTTGTCGAGTATCTCAAAAAGGAAGTCCTTCCGAGAGATGATTTGTATTTTGACGATGAGATGATTCACAAATTTATTCGTTATGCCGAGAAAAATTTTTTCCCGTTAGCTAAATATCAGAAATTTATTACACCTTTCATTTTCCTTTATAAAAAAGAAGATGATGAGGTGTTTTTTAATGAGATTTTGAACTCGATTGCTCGCGGAGGCGGCAAGAATGGTTTCATGTCCGCAAGAGATTCGTTTTTCATCTCACCGCTTTATGGTGTTCGAAATTACGATGTGACGATTACAGCCAATTCGGAAAAACAAGGGAAAGTCAGCTTTAAAGAAGTTTACGAGACTGTTCAGGCAAAACGTTTAGAACAGCAGTTTTACCTGACAAAAATGGCGATCACGAACCGAGTTACGAATTCTATCTTTAGTTATCGGACAAATAATCCTAAAACCATGGATAGTGCCCGTGATGGTTGTCTTGAATTTGATGAAATCCATATGTTTGAAAACTCGGATATTGTTGATATCCAGCGAAGTGGATTAGGGAAAATCAAACATCCACGCACATTTTACAACGGTACAAACGGGCATGTTCGAGAAGGTTTTTATGACCGAACGTTAGAACGAGCACAAAAAATTTTTACTGGTGAAAACAAGAATGATCGTTTATTCCCGTTTATATGCAAACTGGACACGATTGAAGAAATGGACAAGCCAGAATTGTGGTCGAAAGCGAATCCGATGTTTGAAGAAGAATCATCCTACGCAAAACGCCTGTATTCAGCGGTTATGGATGAATACTTGAAATTAGAAGAAGAACCCTCTGGTCGCCGTGAGTTCGTTGTAAAACGGATGAATTTTACAGAAGGCGACATGGAAACGGATATCACTACACATGATAAATTAATGGCTACCGATCAACCTATTGGTGATTTGAAAGGAAAATCATGTGTAGCTGGTTTTGACTATGCCGAAATTCGGGATTTTGCGAGTGTTGGGCTGTTGTTTAAACGTGAAGAGAAGTTTATTTGGATGCAGCATAGTTTTGCACGAAAAGAGTTCTTAGATGCATTCAAAATTAAAGCACCGATAAAAGAATGGGCGGAAAACGGTATATTCACAATTGTGGACGCGCCGTCTATTTCTCCCCAACTACTGATTGATTGGTTGAACGAAAAGCGTGAACTGTATCAAATTGAAATGGTGTGCGCAGATGGTTACCGAATGGATTTACTGCAACCGTTACTTGAAAAAGAAGGGTATAACTATGAATTCATTCGAAATATTCGTGGCGTGCAATCGAAAGTGGCGCCAATTATTGAAGATGGTTTTGCGAACGAAAAATTTATTTTTGGCGATGATCCATCGATGCGATGGTACACAAATAACAGCTATGCAAAAGTAGATAAATCAGGAAATAAAACATTCTTGAAAAAAGAACCAGTCCGTAGAAAGACAGATGGTTTTCATGCCTTCTTAGCGGCTTTATATAAACGAGAAGAAATTCAAGATGTTGATTTAGAAGGCTTTTTTGACATGATGGAAAATTGGGACTTTTAAAGCAGTGAAGGGGGGTGTGTAAATGGGAGTATTTCAATCGTTTTTTGATATTTTCAAAAAAAATTCAGAGATTGAATCAAGCTATGATTTTGATGCGTTAATCGATGAATACCATACACTTTACTTGAAACACCTAGCCATCGATACGTGTGCTGAGTTTTTAGCTCGGTCTTTTGGACGTTCAGAATTTAGGATTCGAAAAAATGGGCAACCGCTTAAAAATGAATGGACGTATTTGCTGAACGTCAGACCGAATTTAGACCAAACTGCATCATCGTTTTGGCAACAAGTCGTTTATAAGTTGATCACGCAAAATGAGGTTTTAATTGTTTTGTCTGATGATGACCAATTATTAATCGCAGAAAGTTATGTCAGAAAAGAATATGCGTTGTACGAAGATTATTTCGAAAGCGTGTGGTTGAAAGGGTATGAGTTCAAACGAAAGTTTCCAATGAGTGAAGTAATTTTTCTCCAGTATAACAACAATGATTTGAGTCGATATGTACGTGGCCTGTATGAAGACTATGCCTCTCTCTACAATCGTATGGTTGAAGTGGCAATGCGCAACCATCAGATTAGAGCAACTGTTACTGGTAAAGAAGGTCGCGGGTTTGATGACAAGTTACAAAAGAGAGCGCAATCGTATATTGATAAAGTTTATGCGAAATTCAGCAAAGAATCTATTGCAATTGTCCCTGTGCAAGCCGGACTCGAGTACAACGAACTAACAAATACAGTTGGAGAAACAGATCAGTCGATTGATGAACTGAAAAAGCTAAAACGACAGTTCGTGGATGAAGTCGCTGATATTTTAGGGATCCCTTCTACAATCTTGCATGGTGAATTAGCAGATTTAGAAAGTGCGCAAACAGTACTGAATAAATATTGTTTGAAGTCATTGAATAAAAAAATTGAAGATGAGTTAAACGCTAAAATCATTGATAAAACTGAATTTGTTAATGGGACTGAAATCAAAGTTGTAGGCGTGGACAAAAAAGATATTTTCGATCTGGCTGATGCGGTAGATAAATTAATTTCAAGTGGCGGATTCAATCGAAATGAGATTCGAAAAGAAGTCGATTATGAAAGTATTGATGGTGGTGACGAGTTTTACATCACCAAAAACTATGAGAAGGCAGCGAAAGGAGGGGAGGAAGTAGATGACGAAACTGGAAATTAAAGGAACGATTATTTCGAACAATCAAAAATGGATCTACGATTTGTTCGAAATGGATAGCACAGCACCACGTGACATTGTTTTACCCGAAACCAATGAACCATTAGAAATTGTGATTAATTCGGGTGGAGGAGATGTCTATGCTGGAAGTGAGATATACACGGCTTTGCGTGCATATCAAGGTGAAGTGACAGTGAAAATTGTAGGGATTGCAGCTAGTGCGGCAAGCGTTATTGCGATGGCTGGTAGTTCAATTGAAATTAGTCCAACCGCCCAAATTATGATTCACAATGTTTCTAGTGGTGCAAGCGGTGATCACAGAGCGTTGGCTCATGAAGCAGAAGTCTTAAAGAACTATAATTTGTCGATCGCGAATGCTTATATCGGTAAAACGGGTCTTGAAAAAGAAAACTTACTTGAACTAATGAATCATGAAACCTGGTTGACAGCAGAACAAGCAGTAGAGAAAGGATTTGCGGACAAAGTAATGTTTCAAAATGAAGAAGCACCTTTACTAGTCGCAAGTGTCTCGCCGGTTATTCCGCCAGACGCGATTTCAAAATTGGCAGAAAAGTTAAAACCGCAGTTTGATTTAGATGAATTGGCAAATGAAGTAGCAGAAAAACTAAATACTAAAAAACAAGAATCGATTGAACCAGAAAATACTGGTTTGAAACGGTTCTTTTTTTAATACAAAAAATAAGGAGGTCATACTGAATGACTATGAAACTATCAAACGAATTCAAAACAATTCGTGACAACTTCTTAGCTGCTGTTAATAATAACGAGCCAGCTGAAAAACAAAATGAACTATACGGTGCAATGCTCGATGAATTGCTGAACGAAGCAAAAAAACAAGCGCGTGCTGAGGCAGAAGGATTAATTGCTGAAAATCCGGCAGATGCGAAATTATCTGCTCGTGAGCGTAAATTTTTTAATGCTATCAGCACGGACGTCGGTTATAAAGAAGAAAAATTGTTGCCGCAAGAAACCATTGATCGAATCTTTGAGAACTTAACTACTGCCCATCCACTATTAGCTGAAATCGGTTTAGTAAACGCAGGGCTACGATTGAAATTCTTGAAATCTGAAACAAGTGGTGTTGCTGTATGGGGAAAAATCTTCGGCGAGATTAAAGGTCAGTTAGATGCAGCGTTCAGCGAAGAAGAAGCAATTCAAAGCAAATTGACGGCGTTTGTAGTTGTTCCTAAGGATTTGAAAGACTTCGGACCAGCTTGGATTGAATCATTTGTGGCCACTCAAATTGATGAAGCTTTTGCAGTGGCTTTAGAGGCTGCTTTTTTATCAGGAGATGGAAATGACAAGCCGATTGGTTTAAATCGTCAAGTTCAAGAAGGTGTAGCCATTACTGGTGGTGTTTATCCAGAAAAAACTTCAATGGGCGATTTAACATTTGCTGATTCAGCAACGACTGTTAAAGAACTAACGAATGTTTACAAACATCATTCAACTGACGAAAAAGGTCACGCAGTTGCTGTAGATGGAAAAGTTGTCATGGTAGTTAATCCTAGTGATGCTTGGGATGTCAAACGTCAATATACTTCATTAAATGCGCAAGGAGTATATGTAACTGCGTTACCTTACAATTTGAAAATTGTTGAATCATTAGCGCAAGCAACTGAAAAAGTTTTAACGTTCGTAAACGGCCGATACGATGCATATATTGGTGGGGGCATTACTTTACGTAAATACGATCAAACATTAGCGATTGAAGACATGGATTTATACACTGCTAAACAGTTTGCTTATGGGAAAGCTAAAGATGATAAGGCTGCTGCAGTTTGGGAATTAAAAGTATCCGAGGGAAAATAGAGTCCCCCGCAGTTATTAATGTTGAACCGACAAGTGACGGAGCAACAATTGCACTGCGATAGAAAGGGGCGTTTCTATTGGATGAGAAATTGCTAAAAGATTTCAAATCGCGGATGAGAATCTTTCATACTGCTGACGATGACAACTTAGAAAATATTTTGGAAAGTTCAAAAGTAGCTGTTAAGCGATGGTGTGGGACTGACAATGTTTCAAATCCTGAAATTCGCGAACTCGTGATTGAACGCAGCCGATATGTCTACAATGATTCGTTAGAATTTTTCAATGATAACTTTCAATCGGAATTAATGGCTGTCTCTTTAGCAAATTATGAAGAGGGAGCTGATGGCGAAGATGAAGTACCAGAAACCCAAAGTCAATAACGGCGCTATGAGAACACCTGTTGAATTTTTTCAATATCGACCTCATAAAGGCCCTGAGCCAGGCGAGCAAGAGAAGCAGACCATTTTTAATTGTTTCGCTGAGATTTATAACCCCTCAATGAAAGACTTGGAAATTTTGAACTCAAAGACGACTAAACAAGCAGTAACTCTCACGATTAGAGATCCGCAAACTGACTACATTGTTTCAAACAAGCATTATGTAGAGGTTATGGATAGGAGATATTCAGGTATTCGTTGGAACATCGTTGACGTTCGAAATGATTTCACTGACAACCGATTTATCACGATTTTATTAGCGGTGTATAGCGATGAATAATGGTGATTTTAAAGGCGTCAATGAGACCTTACGAGCGATGGAAAATCGTCTTGGTGATAAGAAAGTCAGGTCAATAGCTCGAAAAGCTATCAATTCCGGTGCAGAAATAGTTGAGAAGAAACTTCAAACAGACATGCTAGTCTTTAAAGATAAAGGTTACACGATTGACGAAGTTGTCCGTAAAAACGCAACGTACAAAAACTACAAAGCCGAGGCTGAAATAGGATGGAATGGGCCTCATCAGCGTTACAGGCTTATTCATTTGAACGAATGGGGTTATACGAGAAATGGACGTCAAATAAAACCGCGCGGATTTGGCGTTATTACAAAATCGTTAAAGAATTCTGAACCCTTGTACTTCGAGACAGTGGCATCGGAGGTAAAGAGAAACCTATGAAAGATATGCTTGGTAATATCTATGAATTGCTGTGTAACAATGAATACATCAAAAACATGACGTTCAATGACGAAACAGAAGAATATCGCATCAAGTATTACGAACAACCAGAAACGGCGGATAAAACTGGACCGTTCATTACAATTAGACCTGTGGACGTCCCAAACGAAGCCTATCACGGAAGCGATAAAGAACTTTCTATTGAACATGTAATACAAATTGATGTTGAGTCTAAATACAGAGCAACATGCAAACAAATGCAATATGAAATTAAAAAAGAGATGAAGAAGATTGGTTTTGGGCAAGTAAATGGTCAAGGTTTAGACGAATATTTCTCGGAGACTAGACGTTATGTAGACGCTCGACGATATGACGGGAATACACGAATTTACGATACACAATATTAAAACAGAATAACAGGAATTAAGACACGAAAACTCGTGTCTTTTTTTGTTGTCAAAATTAGGAGGAAATAAATTATGACTTTAGTCGGATTTAAAAAAATGACAATCGGAATTTTTGATAAGGACGGTAAAATTCCAACAGCTAATCAATTTGTTATTGAAGGTAAACAAGATAAAGGGGCCACTGTATCCGCTGAAATTAGCGGCCTATCAAAAGAAGCTACAAAGGTATATGGCTCAAATATTGCTTACTATATCTCGCAAAAAGGAACAGGAGACATTTCTGCTACGTTTGGATTGTTAGATTTACCAGAAGATTTAAATGACAAGATTCTTGGTTACAAAACTGATGCAAACAAGATCAGCTTTCTTGGCGAAGACACGGAGCCGCCATATTGCGCATTGCTTATGGAGTCAGAAGATCTCGGTGGGGATACAGCTATGTTGACAATCTTTAAAGGTAAGTTTAGTCGTGAAGCTATCAATTTGAATACTACAACAAATGAAGCCTTTGAACCTGAAGCAGAGGAGTATGTATTTTCTGCAATTGCCAATGATGCTGATGGCGAAGCAAAGGGGCAATCGGTTGCTAAATATGTTGGAGATGAAGAGGCGTCAATTACAGCAATGCGCACAATGGCTTTTCCAGCGGGGGAGTAACAAGCCCAGTCGTTGGGACAGTTACCCCGACGACAACAGGGGCAACAATCGCATTAAGTTAGGAGAATGAGTGTGGTAGATACATTTAGAATTTATAAAAAAGATGGAACAAAAGTAGTGGAGGGCACAAGCCCTCTTTCTATCACTGGTATTGCAGCAAATACACAAGTAGCAAAGGGAGACTATCAAGCAACTCGGTTGGTTAATGATGTTGAATCAATGAAAGTTGATATCCCAGCATTTAAGACATTGGCTGAGCAAGAACCGGAAACATCCGGATTTGATCCTGAAGGAGATGTAAAGCCAACAAATGCGAATACCGTTGAAGAAATAAAAGCATGGTTGACAGCGCACGAAATTGATTACACAGGAAAGACGCTTAAATCAGATTTGCTTGCATTAGTACCAGCATAGGTTTTTAGAGGACTGTAGTAGTCCTCTTTTTTATTTGAAAATATTAGGAGGAAATTATAGATGGCACAAGTTCGAATTGAATTAAAAAATAAAAAAGGCAAAAAAGAAGTCTTTGAGAAATTAGAAACAACCGGGAAAGACTATCGTTTAGCCTTGCAAACAATTAAAAAATTAAATGCAGAAAAAGTCATGGTGTGGGATCAATTAGATATTTATTTAGCTTTTGCAGTGGAAATTTTCAAAGCAGACAAATTGACTTCTGATCAAATTTTAGATGGATTAGCTTCTGAAAAAACTCGGGAAACTTTGGATGATTTATTAGGGCAAGTAATGGGAATTGAAGATAATCCTGATCCAGATGCAAAAAAGTAACTCCGGAAGAAGCTGAAGAAATGTATCTGGAATTGTGCCGAGAATTAACTAAACAAGGTTGGTCTCTTTCGGATATCGAGAACAATTCTTTTGACACTTTGATCGAAATAGCCTGTGTAAGTCCGAAAAAAGAAAAACAAAAAGAAGTCGACCTAAAAGACTTCGTCAAATCTATTTAGGAAAGGAGGAAAATTATGGCAAACGGAAAACCGTTAGGTAATATGAAGGTTATTTTGGATTTGGATAGTTCCGCCTTTTCTAAAGGACTAGAAGGTGCTAAAAAAAGCGTCGCTTATAACACAAAGGCTATGAAGGCCCAGATGCAAGTGATGAATTACTCAGGCGACAAAGTGGGTGCTTTGCAAGCCAAATATGACGGACTTAGCAAAACGCTTAGCTCTAACGAAAAGTACATGAGTAAGTTAAAGACTCAGTATGATAAAAGCTTCGATGCAAATGGTAAAGCAACGACTTCCACTGCTAAATATGCAAATGAATTGAATCAAGCGATTGCCAAGTCTGCTAGTTATGAAGCTCAGATGAAAACTACTACAGGACAAATTGCCCGCATGAAGGTAGAAACAGAAGGCGTAACCGGAAAACTTAAAGCACAATCTGATCAGTGGATTAAATCGGGTAAGAAAATTGAATCATTCGGTCAAAAAGTATCAGGTGTAGGGACTGCTATGACGGTTGGAGTTACGGCACCTTTACTTGCTGGATCAGCAGCGGTTACAAAAGCAGCTATTTCATGGGAAAGTGATTTTGCTGGTGTCAAAAAGACCAATGACGAAGTTGTTGACTCGAATGGAAACGTGACATATTCCTACGCGGACTTAGAGTCAGGCCTTCGAGATTTAGCAAAACAGTTACCTTCAAGCCATTCGGAAATTGCTAAAGTAGCAGAAGCAGCCGGGCAATTAGGAATCAAAACTCAGAATGTAAAATCATTTACTAAAACGATGATCGATTTAGGCGAGTCAACGAATATGTCTGCTGAAACGGCAGCAACTTCGTTGGCTCGTTTTGCGAATATTACACAAATGAGTCAGAAAGACTTTGATAAACTCGGTTCAGCAATCGTAGACTTAGGAAACAATTATGCCACTACAGAATCAGAGATAACAGAGATGGCTCTGAGAATCGCTGGTGCCGGTAAACAGGTAGGAATGAGTCAAGGTGATATCCTTGGTTTTGCTACAGCATTGAGTTCTGTTGGTGTTGAAGCTGAAGCTGGTGGTTCAGCGATATCAAAAGTAATGGTTCAAATGCAATTAGCCGTTGAAAAAGGAACTGGCGCATTCGGAGAATTGGAAGAAAAAGCTAATAGTGCTGGTTATTCTATTGGCGAAGTTGGCCAAGCAGTTGTAAACGGCGGCAAACCTCTCAAATCAATGGCTGAAGCGTTAGGAATGAACAGTTCTTCGTTGAAGAAAATGTATAAGGAAGCTGATAAGTCTAAAACATCATTAGAAAACTTTGCTAGTGTGGCGGGTATCTCAAATGAGCAATTTTCAAAAATGTTCAAGGCAGATCCGTCTAAAGCAATCATGAAATTCATTCAAGGCTTGTCCAATGCCGAAAAACAAGGAACATCTGCGATTAAAATGTTGGATGACATGGATATCAAAGAAGTTCGCCTACGTGACAGTTTGCTACGTGCAGCTAATGCTAGCGGCGTTTTTGACAGCGCGATTAAGACTGGTAATAAATCTTGGAAAGAAAATTCTGCTTTAACGGAAGAAGCCAATAAACGTTATGAGACTACCGAGTCGAAACTAAAAATGTTGAAAAATGAAGCGGTAGACGCTGCGATTGATTTAGGTGGACCGTTCGTTGATGCGTTGCGAGATGGACTTCAAGCGGCTAAGCCACTAATTAGAGGTTTAGGAGATTTAGCTAAAGGATTCTCTAGCCTTAGCAAAGATCAACAGCAAAGCATTTTGAAATGGATTGGTCTTGCAGCAGCTGCTGGGCCTGCGCTGAAGGTTCTTGGCGGTGGTATTTCTGTAATAGGTAAGACTCAATCCGCTGTAGGCAAATTGACTGGCGGGATTGTAGAGTTAGCCGCTAAAGCAGCTGAGAAGAAAGCAATTGCAGGATTTAGTACGACTGTTGCATCAGTAGGTACCGCTTCTGCTACTGCTGCTGGAACAAGTGGTGTGGCTGGGTTAGGAGCGTCTATCGCTGGCTTGGCAGGACCCATTGGAATTGGATTGGTAGCATTAGGAGCGGTTGCTGGTGCTGTAGTTGTAGGTAAAAAGGCCTATGATGATTACCAATTATCTGGTGGCAAGTGGGGTACAGAAGTTACTGGCACCCAAGATAAAGTAATCACAAAATCGAACGAGTTAAAAGAAAAAGGCGTTCAGTATATGAACGAGTATCAAGACGGTGTCAATACCAATGCTGAAAAAATCAAAAAGGCAAATAAAGGTATTCAAGACGCGATTGAAGGAACGCTGGAAAAAGAAGAAAAACGTCGTGAGAAGATTACTAAATTAAGCTTTTTGGATGAAGAAACAAAAGCTTGGTATGAGCAAGTTATTGCTGCGCAGAAAAAAGTTGATGAGAAAACAGCCGAAACGGTTAAAGTACAAATCGATAAGATTAACGGAATATACAAAAATGCTTCTGATAATAATCGACAATTATCTGATCAAGAAATGCAATATATCAGAGCGTCATACGCTAACTTATCTGATGATCAATTAAAAGCAGCTGGTTTTACTAAGTCGCAGCGTTTGGCAATCGAAACAGCTTATCAGGATGATTTGTCGAAGCTGAGTGAAAAAGAAGTAAGTACACGAATTAAAACGTTAGAAAAATCCTTGGATAAGGAAAAGACCTCTTATGACAAGCAACGTAAAGAGATTGAAAGTAACGAAACTCTTAGCTCATCTGTCAGAAAAAGATTACTAAATGATTTAAAAGAAAATTATAAGAAAAGCACTGGCGAGATGATTACGGCTCTTGGTAATCTTACTGAAAAATCAGGATCTTCATTAGATTCGGTTTGGTTCAAATGGGAAAAGTACGGATACAACGTTGAAGAAGTGACTGCATTAGTGTCTAGCAGTGTCAAAGATACCACTAAAGACCTAAGCTTATTCGCAAAAGGAACTTCCGATGCCGATATGCAATGGAACGCTTTAAGTCTTGATCCTAAGACTGGTGAAGTTAAAACAAACATGACCGATGTTTTAACTGAAATCGCTCAGACTGATGATGGCTGGAATCAGCTCAAATTTATGGTCAAGGAAGCTAAACTAACTTCTAACGCCAAAGAAGAAGTGGCAATTGCTATGGGGGAAGCTGGTAAATGGGATCAGCTGTGGTTGACCGAAAAAATGTTATTGGTCAATGGCGATGAAGCAAAGCTAGAGCTCTACGAAACTATTAACGCCATGGGCGCGTGGAACCAGTATGTGCTGGACAGAAAAGCACTAGGAATTGATAATGCCGATGCTGTTTATAAATTATTTACAACACAAGAACAAATAAAACAGTGGAATACGTTGCCTGTAGATCAGAAAAAACTGTTAGCAGACAACACAGATTTAACTACTAAAATATTTGCTTCTACGGAATCATACACAGCTTGGACTCAAATGCCCGATAACATTAAACATATGCTCGCTGATAACGTAGATTTAAATACGAAACTCAATGACGGAACGATTAGCATTGAGCAGTACAACCAAGTATTGCCGTTACTCAAAAAGATGTACGGTGATAATTATGACGTAACGACAAAAACAGCAAAAGCTAAAAATGAAATTGATGATTATAACAAAAATCATCATCCAGAACAAAAAGTATTAACTGGCAATAATGCGGATGTTTTAAATAAAGAAAAGACTGCAAGAGATAAACTGAATCAATATAACGGTGTTCAAATTCCAGAAAAGAAAATGACCGCTAAAGATGATGTCACCCCTAATGCAGAAAAAGCTTTAGGTTCTTATCGAGAAGTTGCGAACTTACAAGACAAAACAATTAGTTTCAAATTCACTGCCTTCCTTGATAACACTTGGGATAAAATCAAGGAAAAGATGAGTGAAAAAGGGAACCTGATTACTGGAAACTATGCAAAAGGTACCAACTACCATAAAGGTGGCTTAGCATTAGTCAATGACCAAACAGGATCTAAGTATAAAGAATTAGTCAAACTTCCAAATGGAAATGCATTTGTTCCACAAGAACGGAACACTTTGCTTAATTTGCCTCGTGGTTCATCTGTACTAAAGGCTTCTCAAACAGCTAAACTTATACCTCGATACGCAGATGGTATTGGAGAAGTAATCACGTCAGATACAAAAATAGACGAGTTGATTCAGGCAATCAATAATCTGATTTTAACGTTTAACTCGGTTCAATCAGGCGCTAACACTGTAGGCAATATGACTGAAAATTCAACTATTTCTGGAACACAAGGAAGTGCTGATTTAACAGCATTGACACCAGATAAACTGGTTGAGCAAGGCGAACAATATGCTCCAATCGGCTCAATGTGGATGACTAATCTCATGAACGGCTGGAATTCAATTGTCCCGCAGTACATGGCAAGCGAAACACTATTTATTTCGAACTATCTAACGCAATTGAGTAACCAAAACAATCCGAATTATTTGCAGGGTGTCACTTGGAATAGAAACTTGATGAATGGTTGGAACAGTTTAACAGGAACATTCATTAATCTAATCAAAACATTCTGTAACCAAGCGATGACAACTCTTCGGAGTTACAATGCGCCTATGTACAACAATGGTCGTGCATGGCAACAGAATAATTTGAATGGTTGGAACTCATTGTATGGATCGTTTATTGCAAGAGTTAACCAGCTGGGAAATGATTCAATTAATAATCTCCGTTCCAAAAACGGCGGTTTTTACAGCGCCGGTAGCTATCTGATGCAATCACTGATCAACGGGCTAAACTCAATGGGTGGCTCTTTATCATCAACGATGAACGGTGTAGCAAATAAGATGGTCAGCGGAATTGGTAAGGGTGTTAATGGTGTAATCGGCGGCGTTAACTATGTTCTGAAAGAAGTTGAATCAGACAAGAAATTAGGAAACTGGACTGTTCCACAATATTCAAAGGGAACAGACGGACACCCTGGCGGATTAGCAATGATCAACGATCAAAAAGGGCCTGTTCATGAAGAGTATGTTCAGATGCCTGATGGCCGTGGGTTTATTGCCAAAGGAAAGGATCTATTGGTCAACCTTCCTAAAGGGGCGCAAGTACTGAATGCAAGTCTTACTAAGAAATTAAAGAAAGGTTTCGATATTCCACATTATGCCAATGGAACGGATGACTTTGATATCTTTGATTTAATCGATGATGAGGGTGCTTTTAGGAAAGTTGTAGACCAAAGAATTGACTACAATAGTATCGCGGAACCTTGGAAGAGAATGACAAAAGATGGCGTTAAGTTAATGACAAGCGCGGCCTATCCTTTTGCACAAAAGCAAGTCGAAGATTCTTTTGGTGGTGGCAGTTTTGATGGAGCTATGAATGCCAATAATGTATACCAATACTTAGTGGATATTGCACAAAAAGTTATGTCAAAATTTGGAGGACTAACTATCACTTCTGGATATCGGCCCGGTGATCCTTACTGGCATGGTAAACACCAAGCTTTGGACATCTCAGGGTATCCTTACGGCAGTCCAAGATACACAGAAGCCGCTAACTGGGCTTTTGAAAAATTTCCTAAACAAATCGCTTATGTAATTACTAACGGTCGAGTACGAGATCGGGTTGGTATTTCTGGAACTGGCGTACATGACGGTTGGACATCTTGGCCAGACGGAGATCATTATGATCACATCCATTTAAACGGAGCATTAGGCTCAGGAAATATATTTAAAGCTGGAACAGATGTAGCTGGAGGTTTGCCAACTCCCGGGGGCGCATCCGTAGAAAGATGGCGCTCGTATGTAAAGAAAGCGTTGAAGATGAACGGACTGCCAACTTCTCAGGCATATGTTAATGCGTGGATGTCTCAAATTCAGACAGAGTCCGGTGGGAATCCTTCTGCGGTTGGTGGTAACGATGGAATTATTGCAGAAGGCAACGCTACCGGATTGCTTCAAACGAAGCCAGGTACATTTGCCGCGAACGCCTTTCCAGGCCATGGCAATATCATGAACGGTTTTGATAATATGTTAGCGGCTATCCGTTATGCAAAAGGTCGCTATGGAGCGAATATGTTAGGCGTGATTGGTCGAGGCCACGGTTATGAAAATGGCGGTCTGATCAACAAGGACGGTCTGTATCGCGCTGGTGAAGGAAACAAACCTGAAATGGTTATTCCACTAACCCGTAAATCGAGAGCAATCGAATTGATGGGTCAAGCATTGGCATTCATGGCTGGGGATAAACAGCCTAACTCTCAATCGGCTTCTTCTGATAACACTGCTGAATTAGTAACGTTGATCAAACAGCAGCAACGGCAGCACAGTGAACTGATGCGGATATTAAAAGCTATCCTATCGAAAGATTCTGGTATTACTACTGATGCTGTTGGAAAAGCTGCTAATGATTTCTTAGGCGGAGATTTGAGCAAATTAGGGTATACAGCAGGAGGTGCTTTCTAATTGTTTTACAAATTGCTTTTTAACCAAAATGGTAGATTGTTTGATCCGCAAGAAAATGGAAAGATAATCTGCAAAGAAATAAAAAGACAAGCGCCTATCTACGAAGTGAAATATGAAGATTTCGAGGGGGCGAACGGAAGTAGAGAAGTCAATGCTTCTTTTCGTCCTTTTGAATTAGTTCTTACATTCGATATTTTTTATAAAAATGAATACGATAAAGAATTAATCATCACAGAATTACATCAAATTGTTTTTCCGGGTTTTCAGTTTTATATAACACATGAATTGAGTCCGGGAAAACGGTTTAAGGTAAATCCGTCAAATTTCGAACTAACGGAAGAAGAAAATGATTATTCAACTATCGAAGTTACATTCGATGTCCCTTCTGGCTGTTCCGAATCACTTTCAACCACACTATCTGAATTTTCGTTGGACGATGAGTGGCAGTTTTCTCAAGGATTGGTCTCTGAAAATTATCAATACGAGTTTGAGACAAGTCGAATACTAGTGTTCAATGCAGGAGATTTCACGATTGATCCACGTGAGCATGACCTGAAAATCAGGATTGAAGGGGAATCAGATGGAAACATGACGATTCTAAATAAAACAACTGGCGATCGATTCATTTATTATCCTTCTCTCTCAACTAATTTAGGGCAGACATTAGTCTTGGATGGCGTGATTCCAAAATTGAACGGTGTAAGTTGTGGGATCAATACGAATCACGGTCTGATCAATTTGGTTGAGGGAGTCAATGAAATCGAGATCCAAAATATTACTCGCGTGAAATCTTCATGGGATTTCCGTTTCTTATATAAGTAGGTGATTGAGTGACTGATTTAATTATTCGAAATTATGAACAAACCAAAGAAGAAATCCTTGTCGGTTATGACAAGGGTTCTTTTTATGAAAACTGGCAACAAAATGAAACGTGGGAGATTGGCTTTACCGTTACCAGCAATTCGTTGAATCAAGAAGTATTTGATTTAGTTGAATACGAGTCTTCTGTTTTCTACAACGGACAGGAATTTGTGATCAAAGAAATGACTCGCAAAGCACTTGGACAGTTGTTGACGAAACAAGTAGTTGCGACACATATCTATTACACCGTTCAAGATGGTTATCAGTACGATGCAGTAACTGGTGCGAGATCTATTAGCCAGTTACTCACACATGTATTTAGTGCAGGGAGTCGCGGCTTTACATGGGAAGTCATTGATCCAAACAAGAAATTCCTTACAGTCGAACAAGAAAACTTCGGTAATGCGAATTATTTGAAGCTGATCAATGAGATTCTGACTGACTATAATGCAGTCGTGATTCCGAATAATAAACATCTAACTTTCTATCCCGCCAGTGAGTACGGCCAGCAGACGGAAGAACAGATTCGCTATAAATACAATACAGATGAAGTGTCATTCGATATTGATACGTACAGTCTAAAAACACAAATCAAAGGCTATGGAAAATTGAAGGATGGCGCAAATACTGAGAATCCTAAAGATAGTGACTATAGATTTACTCCTATCACTTACACAAGTCCTGAATCACAGAAGTGGGGAATCAGGATACAAGATCCTGTTAAAGACGAACGGTATACCGTTTCAGGGAACATGCTCGAGCGGTTAAAGACAGACTTGCAAGACTATCCAAGTATTTCGGGATCCGTAACCTTGAAATGGAAAATCAGTCCCAACAAAGGTGATCACGTTCCATTCATTTATGAGCCTTTGAAAATCAATACGTACATTCAAGTAGTCGGTATTAAGACCTATCCAGCATTACCTAACAAACCGCCGGAAATAACACTAAGTAACACAAAGAAAACAATGACATCTATATTAGCCGGATTAGCTAAGAAAGGAGTGATGCGCTAGTGGATTTAGAACTATTAGAGAAAAATAATATTTCGACTGAGTGGAAAAAAACTTTCAACGATAACGTCAAAGTGTTGTTGGGATGGAACCAACGAAATGTTATGACGGTTGAAACGATTAACTCGCGAATCGACAATCTCGTCTTACATTCAGGGGGAGATTCGCCTAACGAAGTTGTGGATGCGCGGGTGAATGTTAAAGGAACAACGTATCCGACGTTATATTCAAGATTACTTGCATTGGATAACCTAGTGGATTCTAATTATACTGAATTGAAAACTCGTCAGGATACACAGCAAGGGCAACTCGATCAATTAAATGACTCAATTGGAACATTGATGGGTGCTTATGGAGAAACGTTGAGTCTGTATGTATCTAAAAATGGAAATAACCAGACTGGAGATGGATCAGAATCAAAACCATTTCTAACGATCCAAGCAGCAGTCAATCGAATTCCTTTACTGACCAGCTCACGAGTAACAATTTGGATATCCGATGGAGCATATCTCGAAGATGTGGTAGTAAGAAATCTTAAAGCTGTCAGCATAACGATACGAAATCTACAAAATGTAACAGATACAAGCTCAGAACTGGGTGTAAAAGTCCGTTCAATTGCTTTCATTAGTTCGCTGGGTTATCAGCAAATCAACGGCCTTCAATTTGTCGATCAGGCAAATATTTCCAGTGCAGCATATATTTCTGGGGATTTAAAATGTGCAATCTATTCTGAACAATCAAGTTACTTGGGAGTTTGGAATTGTCGTTTCGCTGAAAATACTTTTGGAAAAGGAAATAGATGTCTTTTCGCAATAGGTGCTTCAAAAATTGGTACAAGTAATAATTTCTATCAAAATCAGAACTGTATTGCTGAAGCGCGTAATTTAGCTGATATTGTCATCAGCTCAAAAGATAAAGGTACAGGAAACGACTATGGTCTGATAGCTGATAATGGAGCAGGTAGAGTGAACGTCGCGGATTCTAAAGTACGAGCAAATCGCATTGCAGAAGTACGCAATCAAGGAAATATCGAGACTGGTCCGATCATAAGACAGATAACGAAAGACGACATTAGCGATAGAGAAAATGTCACAGATGTAAATGGAACAATTAAGCGTGATGGAAACGTGGTAACTGTATCAATCATGTTTGAATGTAATAACTTTCCTTCTGATGTTTCTAACACTCGAAACATTATTTTAGTGCCTGCCGGATTCAAGCGTGACCAGAATTATCCGGCCTATCATGCATTAGCGTTATATCGGAATGAATCACAGCCAGCTGGCGCCCGAGCCGGAATGACTGAAGCAAGCCGTATCGTCGCGTATTCAGGAAATGGGAGATCCTATATTTCTGGAAGTTGGGTAACGAACGATGCAATACCAATCGTCTAGGAGGGGGAAATAATGTATAAAACAAATGAAGAAATCATCGTCATTCAAGCAAAAGCAATCACCCCTATCCCAACTGGAGTGGTTTTCTGGTCGCATGACAAAGGTACCGCTAAAATGCTTTTTCAACTGCAAAAGGATTATGTTAATCAAACGTTGTCCGAAGGAACAATTGTTCCAATTTGCTTAGATTTTGTTGGCGGCCGCCACATTTATCATGCGATAATCGAAGATGCGATAAACGGAATTGTGTCTATCGTGTTAGAAGATAATATTTTAGGTTATGTCGGGCGTGTAGAGGGGTCAATTTATATTGAGTTACCTGATTCGCGATCGTTAGACACTGCTGGACGTTTTACCTTTGACATCAAGCGAAGCCCGATTGATTTAAATACGCCTGAATTAGATGACTACTACTGGCAAGGTTTCAATCAGATTATGGATCAATATCACGAGACGTCTAATAAATTATTTGATGATTTAAACAACACGCAAGTTAAATTGAATGAAATTTTTAACGCAATTGAAGAAAATAAGGTTCTTTTAAAAAGCGAGGCAGATATCTTTTTTGCCAAAAAAACAGATTTAACTAAAGAAAATATCGGTTTAGGAAACGTTGATAACTTTACCACGGCCACGCAGGCTGAAGCTGAAGCGGGAACAGCTACTAATAAGTTCATGACACCTGCTTTAGTATTTAAAGCAATCGCAAAATGGGTACAAGGCAAGTTTGTTTCTGCGACTGGTAACGAAACTATTTTAGGAACAAAGAATTTTCAAGACGGGCTTCAAACTGGCGGATTAGGTGTCCAGGCGGGAATGATTGAGCGAGCTATTACAGATGCAGACCGTAGTGATACAACCAATGTGAAAGAGGTTAATGGGAAATTTTTCAGAATAGGAAATATCGTGATTCTGACAATGGGTTACAATTGTGACAATTACCCGAGTGCGGCAACCGAAACACGTTGGATTGTTAAAGTTCCGGATGGTTTCAAAAGGGATCAAGAATACCCAGCTCAGACGTCCTTATCAATCACTAGAAATGCTTCGCAACCGTCAGATGCTCGTGCGTATTTAAGCCAAGCTTCTATGATTTGCGCTCGTTCTGGTAATGGAAACTCTTATATATCAGGTGTGTGGGCAACTAAAGATCCATGGCCATCTAACTAAATAGGAGGGATTTTTAATGAAAACAATTTATAAAGTATTATATCCAATCGGTTACGAAGAACACGAAGTAGCAGATGATTTTCCAGTATTATTACCTTTTGTGGAAGTTGCTCCACTGGAACTAGAAAATCCACAATCACAATTCTTCAACTTTGCAGAGAATAAATGGGAACAGGCGATTATTCAAGATTATTCTAAGAAACTTGAATTGCTGGAAAATCTGTCTACAGGTTTGCAAGCTGAGAATGAACGTCTAGCTGAAACAGTTGCACTTCAAGATACGCAATTAACAGACACACAACTAGCGCTTGCGGAAGTTTATGAAATGTCAGTGCCGCTTTCTAAGGAGGTTTAACTATGATAAATATTTATGTCAGTCTTATCCAGAAAGGCCTGAAGACTATTGAAGAAGTTCCTAGAACAATCAGAAATGAAGTACAAGCAATCCTTGATGCAGAAACTGCGGATTAGGATTGCTTTTTATTTGCTCAGAAAGGAGGTGGAAGAAATGGCCGTAGTATATGCGACTTTAATTATTAAAGGCAAGAAAACGATCGAACAAGTACCTGATCTAATCCGCGAACAAGTGAGAGAAATCTTACTGGATATGGATTTACCAGAATTGGCAGGGTAGCACACTTTCGAGTGTGCTTTTATTTTTGGGAGAAAAGGAAGGTATTTTTGATGAAACTACTGGTTTTAATATCGGGAGGAACGATTATGAATTACTTATTTGGTGGTAGTGTGCCAATCATGGGCGTTTATTTGACCATGGTAGGTTTGGATATTGTAACAGGTTATATCAAAGCAATGAAAAGCCATAGCTGGAAGTCGGCAATTAATTTGGTGGGTTTGCTGACTAAATTTGTTACTTTTGGAACGATCATTTGTGCGGCGGCTTTGGATAAATTGGCGCCAATTTTGGGAGTCTCTTTGCCAATTAATGTGGCATTAATTTGGACGGTTCTTTTGATTGTCTATGAAATTGGATCGATTCTTGAAAATGCGCATGACTTTGGCCTGAAAGTGGCGTGGCTACAACGCTGGCTACAAGTCTTTGAGGATGACGCAGAAGATAAAGCTCCGAAAAATAAGGAGGAAGTAAATGAAAAAGAATAAGATCGTGTTGAGCCTAATTGCGGCTCTTTTTTTATTTCCTGTTTTTCCGTCAAGTGTGAATGCTGCTAAAGGCGATCAAGGGGTAGATTGGGCTGTTTATCAAGGTGGACAAGGACAATTTGGTTATGCTCACGATAAGTTTTCCATTTCTCAAATCGGGGGATACAATGCTGGCGGTCTTTACGATCAATGGACGTATAAATCGCAAGTAGCATCCACAATCGCTCAAGGGAAACGTGCTCATACTTACATCTGGTACGACACTTGGGGTAGCATGAGCATTGCTAAAACAACGATGGATTATTTCTTGCCAAAAATCCAGACTCCAAAAGGCAGTATTGTGGCGCTGGATTTTGAACATGGAGCAAGCTCTAATAAGCAAGCAAATACCGACACGATTCTTTACGGTATGCGACGAATCAAAGCCGCCGGCTACACGCCAATGTACTATTCTTACAAACCGTTCACACTACAGTACGTAAATTATCAGCAGATCATTGCTGAGTTTCCTAACTCGCTTTGGATGGCGGCGTATCCGAATTACAATGTAACACCGTCGCCTGTATGGAGTGTTTTCCCATCGATGGAAGGCGTAGCGATCTATCAATTCACGTCAACATACGTGGCTGGTGGATTAGATGGTAACGTCGATCTGACAGGTATCACTGATAACGGATATACGAAACATAATCAACCTGAAACAACACCGCCAGCTGTAGAAGAAGGACAAGAGGCTAACGATACGCCTAAGAATGACATCAAAGCTGGATTCAAAGTGAAAGTGAACTTCTCAGCGTCAACGTGGGCAACTGGTCAAGCTATCCCAGCATTTATTAAAGGGAATAGTTACACGGTTCAAGAAGTATCTGGATCTAAGGTCTTGTTAGGTGGAGTCATGAGCTGGATCAACAAGAAAGATGTTGAGATTGTTCAAACGACAAGCACAGCACCTTCCACAGCAAATATCCATGTAGTGCAAAGTGGTGAAACGTTGAGTGGCATTGCTTCTAAATATAGAACAACGTATCAAAGTCTAGCTAGCTTGAATGGCTTGGGTAATCCTAATTACATTTATGCGGGGCAACAATTGAAAGTTAATGGTACAGCTTCGGCCACTCGTAGTTATACCGTTCGAAGCGGTGATAATTTATCATCAATCGCTTCGAAACTAGGTACAACATATCAAGCACTGGCACAAAAAAACGGACTATCAAACCCGAATTTGATTTATCCAGGTCAAAATTTAGCGTATTAAAAAAGGCCCTCTACGATTTCGTAGGGGGCTTATTTTTGTTTTGAACTCTTTTTTATCAGACATTACAATTGAATTAACCTATATCGTCCTGCCGTAGGTTCGAATCTACAGGGTACATAGAATAAGCAAAATAATGTTTAACTTTTGATAAGAGAGTTATAATAGACTTGAAATAACCTTTAAATCCTAGTATGATATTAAACATATTTATATTGTTAGACGGGGGATGATTTTGATGCGTTTAGATTTAAAGAGAGATCCTTTAATAGTCGTTCGTAATCCAAATCAATACAAAGACATTAAACAATTGGTATCTAATCAGAAAAAAAGTCTACTAAATGAAGATGATTATAAGAAAAGTGTAGAGAAGGCAGCGGCCCGTTTTGAAAAGGTTGCATTTGACTTTGATAGATGATAAAAAAAATATTTTATAACTCATCAATTGTTTCAAATAGAATAATAAGACAGTTTAATTGTGGAAATCCAAGATTAAATATTTTTTTTATAGATGAAGCTGCTGAAAGCGAAAGATGTGGTATAGGAAATACCACATTTTTTTATGAT
This sequence comes from Enterococcus viikkiensis, assembly GCF_005405345.1. Taxonomy (GTDB): domain Bacteria; phylum Bacillota; class Bacilli; order Lactobacillales; family Enterococcaceae; genus Enterococcus_A; species Enterococcus_A viikkiensis. The sequence goes on from NZ_BJDW01000022.1 coordinate 39,899, forward strand.
GATGTCGATGAAAGAGTCATAGGATACTTTACTGTTTCTTTTCGTAGAATTAATATAAAAGAATATTCGGGTTATCCTTCATTTGAAAGAGTATTTATAAATGATTTTATAAATACATTAAAGGTAGAGCAATTCCCTGTATTTGAAATAATGCGGTTCGCTGTTGATGTAGACTATCAAAATAAAAATGTTGGCACATCAATGATGTTAGAGATTTACAAAGATATCATGGATTTCAGGCTAAAATACAATTTGCCTGTAAATAATATTTTTATTGAGTCCCTTTATGATGCAACAGAATTTTATGTGAATTTAGGATTTGAATTTATGAAAAATTCAGATAATCAGGAAATGCTAGAATCTTATCCTATGATGATAAATCTTGAAAAAATCAGTTCAATACTATACGCCTAAAATCTAAAAGACCCTAGCACTCGCTAAGGTCTTTTTTTATATTGCAATTTATAATACTATTAAACCCAGAATAAGTTTTCTTTGTAACACTGGAGACCCTCTACTTTTTAGTAGGGAGCTTTGTTTTTTCACGCCATTTAAATATTTTGCATATTGTCAAATAAAAAAATACCTTCTCAAAAAGAGAAGGTACGTAAATTAAATAATTATCTGTTCAAACTCCATCATAATTTTTGTTTTCCCTATGAACCAACGTTCATTTTTATAAAGCGAACAAATTATTAAGAATGAAAAAGGGGCAGAAAAGAGGCAAATGTTTGCTAATGTTATCAAATAATGGCGAATATTCTGTATAAATTGAACGACAAAAACGTTGATTTGACAGTATTTTAGAACATTTGTTTCGTAGTAATCCAACTAAGTGGGATCCGGCATGTGTCT
>NZ_BJDW01000023.1 GCF_005405345.1 Enterococcus viikkiensis
GTAACTTTAATTTTACAGAATGGACTTTCTCTTTTTCTACCCTAAATTTCTATTTACACAAAATATTTTACGCTATCTGAAAAATAGTCGAAATAGACTTTTTATAATCTAGTTATCATCAATCGTTTTCCATTTCTTATTGGAAGTAAGATGATAGAATAAATAAGAGGCGCAATTTCATTTTATTTTTTAGAAAGTAGCTAAATAAAAGGTAAGGAGAGAGTAATCGTGAAAAAAATAATTATTTTTGGTTTGTCCCTTGGGTTCATTGGTGGATTAGCAGGTTGTGGATCGGAGCCAACGGATTCTGCTAATTCCAATACCGCTCAAACAACGAGCAAATTAGCCAAAGCCAAGCTAGCAGCGAGGGCAATGCTCAGTCGTTCAAAGTGAGTGTAGAGGAAGCGATTAAGGCCTATCAGGAGGCATACCCTAACAGTGACGTTACTTCACTGGATTTAGAGAGCTCTTTAGGAAAATATGTCTATAAAATTGAAGGTGTTGATGACGAGAAGGAATACGAAATGACTGTCAACGCAGATACGAAGGACATGTCGAAAGAGCGGGAGGAAACGTTAGATGCGGAAGACAAAAACGGTGCCAAAAGAAAAGAAGACAAATTAGAGTTAAATAAATTGTTAAGTGTCGAAAAGGTCTCTGCTCTTGCGGTAGAGCATGTCGGCAAGGGTGAAGCGACTGAATGGGGTTTGGACAAAGATCTAGGTACGACTTATTGGGAAGTTAAAGTAAAAGATGGGCAAAAAGAGACGGAAGTCAAAGTTGATGCACAATCTGGAAAAATTTTAGAATCAGAGACGGATGACGAATAGTTTTTAAAGAGACAATAGCCGATCATTGAATATACGGATTCACGGATTGTGCTGCTAGAGGATGAAACATATATCAAACGAGTTCTCATTACGATTTGAGAGTAAAAAAGTTGTACAAGACGAAAAAAAGGTAAGCATTTATACAAAATCTTTCGTTAATAATAGTGTAGAGCAAAAAATTATTTTCAAAAGAAGGTGAGCTTATGCCGCGTCATCCTTTTACGGCCTATCAACTATTCCGGACCAAACAAGAAAATATCGAGCCACAGATCATCGACTATTATCGTGAGAGCCACGACGGTGAAACGGTCATTAAATTGGTGCGTCTTTTGCAGATTCGGGATGTTTTAGGGACTGAAACCCTTGATCGACCGTGTCTTTCGTTGGTACGTTCACTCTACATCCATCCAGTAAGTGAGTCCATGAGACGTTACTTCTTTTATTTCCATGCCTATTTCTCAGAGAAAGAGTGGGCGTGTTTATTGCTACTACTATTTCAAGTAATGCCACAGTTTCAGGAGATCCGTGCCATTTACGACCGGTCTGTCTTATTAATGAGAGTGAGTGATCAGTTTACTGTTCCATAGTGTCGTTGTTGGTCAGGATGTGACTAATTTATACTGGAAACCTTCCTAATTATTAAGAAAGCACAGGCAATAGTAGCATAGTAGCCTTCTAACAGTGCAATCAGTAGAACGCTATATTCAAGGACAAAGCCTGATATCAATGGTCAAAATAATTCAGGTGTTATGGAAAACTCTCGACCTGTTTCTACTGTAAAAAATTTAATGAGTTAGTGAGGGAGTATTTTGAAAAAACAGATCGCTTTGTTGCGAGGTATCAATGTTGGCGGAAAAAATAAAATTGCGATGGCTGATTTGAAAAAGGCATTTGAAACGTGGGGCTTTTCAGAAGTAAAAACCTATATCAATAGCGGCAATGTGCTCTTTTCCAGTGATATCGAAGAAAAAACAGCGCTAGTCCAAAGCTGCCAAGCACTACTCAAGGATCAATTCGGCTTGACCATCCCCGTGATGGTTCTTTCCGTGGATGAATTGACGAAAACGGTTGAACATGCGCCAATTTGGTGGAATCAAGCCACGGAAAGGATCTACTATGCGATTTTTGTGATTCCACCAATGACTGTTGCGGAAGTGTACCAAGCAGTAGGGGAAATCGATCCTGTATATGAACAAATGGCTGATTATGGTGATGTTATTTTTTGGTCGGCAGCTCAGCAGACTTTTTCAAAATCCCGCTGGGCAAAAATCGCCAGTTCAGCCGTGAATAAGCAGGTAACGATCCGTAATGGTAAGACGGTCAATAAGTTATTGTTATTGGGTAGAGGATAGATTGCCTAATATGGGCAGCTTTATTGTTTTAGTTAGCAACAGAGTAGCGCATTGAAAAATAATCAAAAAGAATAATCCTCTCTACATTGGTGAAAAATAACCAAACAGCCGATTGAAATTTTTCAATCGGCTGTTTTTGGCTTACCATTCAATAAAATCATGAGGGACGCAAATCTTTTCTTGTTTATTATGGAAAAAAGCTTCAAAGGCTAATTCCCCGACCGTAGTCAAATGATGGTCGATAGTGGGAAAGCCAGCTAATTTACTGATCAGCAAATTTTCCCGACCAATCACTAAGGGCGGATTGGTTTCATACTCAGTCAAAATAACGGCGGCCACTTCATCGCCATTGGTTAAAATGCCATCAACAGAACGCTGTTTAAAAAATGCGGCGGCTTTTTCCCCGTCGTGGGCATGGACACAGCAGTCCCAAAAAATATTCGCCTCATCAAAGTTTGGGAAGACTTCCTTGGCAATCCGCATCGTTACTTGTGAGTTATGGCTGATATTTTTACTACGTCCTAAGGTGATTCCTAAATGTTCAACACCCTTCGCTTTTAAATAGTGAAAGGCTTCCCTTAAGGAGTTTTCTAAGTTGTAATAGACGCAACTCACAGGTGCCTCCGGAATGTTTTCACAAAAAACGATTGGACCGTACTGTTGGTAGTCCTGAAAAATATCGATGGGATTGGCTTTTGTGGTGACAATCAGTCCATCATAAGTCTTGGTAGCAAATTCATCTAAGTAGTTTTTTTCCAGTGTTTGATCATAATTCGTCGGCAGTAGGCTCACTCGATAACGGTGGTCAAAAGCCGCCTGCATAATTCCGCTAAGCATTTGATCATAATAAGCATGGTTAATAAAGGGCAAGATAACTCCGACATTCTTAGTCTTTCCGTAGCTTAAATTTTGCGCGGAACGATTCGGAACATAATTCAGCTCGGCCATGACAGCCAGTACCTTTTCACGTTTTTCTTCGGTTACATACGGATGGTTATTAAGGACGCGGGAGATCGTTGATACGGAGTAGCCGGTAATTCTTGCGATATCACGGATGTTCGCCATGGGACACCTCTTTAATCAAGGATTTATTCTGTGTTTAAGCCGCTAAGTTCTCTTTAAGATATTCGGTCACGGCTGGGCCGGATTCATAAAAGGTGTAGCGTCGATTTTTATAGAAGAAACTAATGATCGGGCTACCTAAAAATTTATCAAAGACTAAGCTAGTGATGTCCGCTAACTGCAATGTCTCAGTGAGGGGACGCTTCAGACCTTGGCTTCGAATGAGAGTTAACTGGTGGTCAGAAAAGTTTAGAGAAACATGAAAATATTCTTGTGTTTCGGTATTTTGAATCTTCATATACGTATTCATAAAACTTCCTCCTTTTTCTTTACAAAAGCAGTATAGTTTATGAAACTCGTTTCAGAGCAAGCTCTTTGTTTACTTAAAATAGAGAAAGTTGCTCCCGCTTGTCTTCAAAGGTATGAAGGTAACGAAAGATGTCTTCTGTTTGGTAAAGAATGCCGTGTTTTCGACAGGTATTCTTAAATATTTCCATTAAGACCTCGTTGTTAGGGCTAGTGCACACATAGTTTTCCCCGAAGGCAAGGCGATATTTTTGCTTCATACCAGGAAAGTATTTGTCCAGTTGCTGATAAAAATAGTCACGATTGCCAGCTCGTAAGGTCACCCCAAAGCCAAAGCATAAAATCCCTTTGACTCCCGCTTGGATACAGTATTCGAGAATTCCTTGCAAGTTTTCCTGACTGTCATTAATAAAAGGCAAGATCGGAGAGAGCCAGACAATAGATGGAATCTCGGCCTCTTTAAAACGTATCAATGCTTCAACACGTTCTTTTGTAGTAGAAACATACGGTTCCAATAATTTACATAAGTCTTCATCATAAGTGGTCAAAGTCATTTGCACAACCGCTTTAGTTTTTTGATTGATCGCTGTCAGTAGATCCAGATCGCGCAAAATACGGGTGGATTTGGTTTGAATCGCTACCCCGAACTCATACTTTTCAATCAATGCAAGAGCGCCGCGGGTAATTTGCAGGCGAGGTTTTAATTGAATATAAGGATCGGTCATAGCGCCGGTGCCAATCATGCACGGTTTCCGCCGCCGCTGCAATTCCTGTTCAAAAATTGCTAAGGCATTGACCTTGATTTCGATGTCCTCAAAAGGATGATCCATTTGATAGCAATCACTACGACTATCACAATAAATACAGCCGTGAGTACAGCCGCGAAAAAGATTTAAACCATTATTAGGGGATAAGATCGTTTTATATGCTTTGTAATGCATTGGGCGCCTCCTAAACGTATGTTCGTGTTTATTGTCTCATAAAATCAAGGCGATAACAATCAAACATCTCAGTAACTAATGAAGATGATTTTATGGTTGAGAAACAGTAAGTTCTCACGACTTTTTATTTGTCAAAAATCAATCTATTTTCTGTATGAAGACGAATAGTTTCCGAAAAACAATATTTAAAAGTGTTTCATTCTTGATATATAAAAGAATAGATGCTATATTATCAATTGTAAATGATACAGATTTTTAGGAGATGTAATACAGTGGAAAATAAAGGCTCAGAAATCATTGTTAGAAGTTTAGAAAATCATAACGTTCCATTTATTTTTGGAATTCCTGGCGCCAAGATTGACGGCGTTTTCGATACATTAGAAGATCATGGCCCACAATTAATTTTAGCCCGTCATGAACAAAATGCGGCCTTCATGGCACAAGCGATTGGCCGTTTGACTGGCGAACCCGGTGTGGTTATCGCAACTAGCGGACCGGGGGCAAGTAATTTAGCAACCGGGTTAGTGACTGCTACAGCGGAAGGCGATCCTGTTTTGGCTTTGGCTGGACAAGTTAAACGGTCCGATTTATCTAAGCTGACACATCAAAGCATGGATAACGCGGCTTTATTTGCCCCAATTACAAAATATAGTTCTGAGATTCAAGATCCTGAAACGTTATCAGAAAGCATTGCGAATGCGTACCGTATCGCGAAGACTGCAAAAAAAGGCGCAAGTTTCCTTTCAATCCCACAAGATGTGACCGATGGCGAAGTGAAAGGAGCGGCGATCAATCCTTTATCCGCCCCAATATTAGGTGCTGCGGCAACAGAAGACATTCACGATTTGATTCAACGGATCAAAGAAGCAAAACTGCCTGTGTTATTAGTTGGAATGCGTGCCTCAGGTGAAAAAGAAACGCAAGCTATTCGTAAATTAGTAGAAAAAACCGGTTTGCCGGTGGTTGAAACTTTCCAAGGGGCGGGAATTATTTCACGTGAATTAGAAAATCATTTCTTCGGTCGTGTTGGATTATTCCGTAACCAACCAGGAGATATGTTACTGAAACGTAGTGATCTCGTTCTGGCAGTGGGCTATGATCCAATCGAATATGAAGCACGAAATTGGAATGCGGAGAAGGATGCGCGTATTGTAGTAATAGATGAGGTACCAATGGAAATCGATCAATACATGCAACCAGAGGTAGAATTGATTGGCAGTATTGCCAAAACGATGGAAAACTTAAGCGAAGCGATCGATCATTATGAATTGTCTGAAGATGCAGTCCATTATTTAACTACGCTGCAAGACAAATTAGAAAATGGCAATAAGCACGTTGCTTCCGTTGAGGGTCGGGTGCATCCGTTAGCGGTTATTGATACCTTACAAAAAAAGGTTAGTGATGAAATGACCGTAACAGTCGATGTCGGTAGCCATTATATTTGGATGGCACGTCATTTCCGCAGTTATGAACCACGTCATCTATTGTTCAGTAATGGGATGCAAACTCTTGGTGTGGCGTTGCCTTGGGCGATCTCCGCAGCTTTAGTTCGACCAAATACCCAGATCTTTTCGATCTCTGGGGATGGCGGTTTCTTATTCTCCGCTCAAGAGTTGGAAACAGCCGTTCGATTGAAGCAAAAAATTATTCATTTGATTTGGAACGATGGCAGTTACAATATGGTGGAATTCCAAGAGGAAATGAAATACGATCGGTCTTCTGGTGTTCATTTTGGTCCAGTTGATTTTGTAAAATATGCGGAAGCATTCGGGGCCAAGGGTCTCCGGGCCACGTCTCAGGCAGAATTGGAAGCTGCAATTCAAGAAGGCTTGCATACCGATGGTCCAGTGATTATTGATATTCCGATTGATTACAGCGACAACAAAGAATTAGGAAAAACGATCTTGCCCGATCAATTCTATTAAACAGCCGATTGACTTACTAGGTGAATAGAGTGACGGCAAGTAGGAGGGACTAATTATGACAGTGAAAACAAAAAGTTATATTTACCAACATGCAACACTTGGTGGCTTGATGCAAGATTTAATGGATGGTACGGAAAAAATTGGTGAATTGCTGCATTATGGTGATTTTGGGTTAGGCACATTAGAAGGATCAAACGGTGAAGTGATCATCCTAGATGGTGTCATGTATCATGCAGATGAAACAGGTAGAATCAATCAACTAGCCGGTGATGAGCTTACTCCTTATGCCGCGGTAACGGCTTTTCAAGCAGATGAGAATTTTTCATTAGCTAAGCTTACAGACACGGCAGTGAAGGATCGTATCTTAGAAAAAATCAGCCACAATTTGTTTGCCGCAGTGAAGATCAGCGGCACGTTCAAACATATGCATGTGCGGGTGGCACCCAAGCAAGAGAAGCCTTATCCACGCTTTGTAGAGATTGCAAGACATCAACCAGAATTTTCTGAAGATGAAATTTCCGGGACGATTGTCGGTTTCTTCACACCAAACTTATTCCAAGGGGCTGCAGCAGCGGGTTTCCATCTACACTTTATTAGCGATGATCATCAATTTGGCGGTCACGTCCTTGATTTTGAGTTAACAGAGGGGAAAGTTGAGCTGATGGAAGTAGCTGAGTTCCGCCAACATTTTCCAACAGAAAATGCCGATTATTTAGAAAATGAAATCAAACTTGACGATATTTCGAAAGATATTGAAGAAGCAGAATAAGCAAAGAGCCGTTCACTAAAGGTGAACGGCTCTTTTTTGGTGCAGAAATAAATTGTACTACTATTAGACTCCTAGTAACGGTCCGGGATTTACAAAGCCAGACCATAATGCCGTAGAGACGCCAAAGTGTAGATGGACGCCAGTGGAGTTACCGGTTGTACCCATACCGCCAAGAATTTCACCAGCACTGACGGATTGACCGACGCTGACATTAGCAGAAGATACTAAATGCATATAATAAGAGTAGTAACCATCTGGATGCTTGATAATTACATGATTTCCCGCGGACCAGTGGAAGCTGGATTCCACGACTGTTCCGGCTTTTGAAGCAAGTACCGGCGTTCCTGCAGAGCCAGCAAAGTCGATGCCGTCATGCTGGGAACCAGAGGCACCAGTTGGGTCTACACGGGGACCGAAAGGACTGGTGACAATTAAACCAATTGATAACGGGGATGCCCAGCCGCTGCTGTTAGAGACTGGTTTTGATTCTGGTTCTTTAGGTGTTGTGACACTGGGTGCATCAGGAATGTCAGTTGTTGATGGGTTTGTCGTTACTTGCACAGCAGAGGGATTAGTTACTGTCTCCGTTTGCTGCTGTTGCTGTTTGGCTTCAGCGGCTTGACGCTGCGCTTCTAATTGCGCGATTTCAGCGGCTTGTTTTTGTTTTGCACTCTCGGCTTCAGCCGCTTGTCTTTCAGCTTCTTCAGCCGCTTTTTGAGCAGCTTCAGCGGCTTGTTTCGCTTGTTTTTCAGCTTCTGCTTGTGCTTTTTCCCGGGCTTCAGCCTCTTTTTTACGCTGTTCTTCTAAAGCTTTCAAAGCGGCTTGACGTTTCTTCTCAGCCTCTTCTTTTTGTTTTTCGTATGTCTCTTTTTGCTCTTTTTCAGTGGCAATGCTGGCTTGAAGCGCATTTATTTTAACTTGTTGATCCAAGTTCGTTTGGACGAGTTTTTCTTGCTTGGCTTTTAATTCTTCAGTCTTTTGATTAATCACGACTAGGCGTTGTTCGGCGTCTTTTTCAAGTGCTTCTAGTTCTGCCTTATCTTTGGTTTGTTGTTCCATGATATTTTTACTAGCTGTTAGAATTGTTGAAACAGCCATTGTTTTCTTGACCGCTTCGCCAATCGAATCCGATTCGATAACTGCGTGGACAACGGAAGTCGCTTGGTTTTTAGTTTGTACATCACGTGCCTGACTTCTCAACTGATGTTCACGTTTTTGAATCTTTTCCTGTAAAATTCCAATCTTTTTAGTTAAGTCGCTTAATTTCTTTTCTTCATCTGTTTTTTCCTTCAAGACATCGGTGACTTCTTTTTCAACAGCGGCAACTTGCTGTTCTAAAGCAGCTCTTTGTTCCTCCGCGGATTGTTCTGTTTGCTGCAATGCGGATATTTTTTGATCTTGATCAGCAATTTTTTGATCGTATTCGTCTGCTAACGCGCTAATCGGAGTAGCAGCTAGTGTCAGGGCGCATAACGTCAACGCCGTGTATTGTTTCAACTTAATCATGGGTTCCCTCACTTTTTTCATCTTTCGGATTCAATTATATAAGAATTTATGAATAAAAAGTTCGGAGTAGACGAATTTTCATCTAACCGTATTGATTGTCATGGGAATGAAATATTCGAATAGAGGAAAAAGTCAAAATGTTACTTGACCTGTATCATTTAGTCACTGTGGCTTTTTTTATGGAATCTAAGTTAGATAAGACTCACTCGATTAATGGAGTTCTTCGATCAATTACGGTAAAATAATGCCAGAATGAGCTATTTGTAAAATTATTTTTTAAAAGCAGGGGGACGAACGAATGGGTTGGAGAAATCAAGAAGGAAAAGAAGCGGCTTATCAATTGCTGCTGTTGCAGCAGAAAGCGTTGCTTGAAGGAGAAAGTGATTTGATCGCGAATTTAGCGAACTCTTCCGCTTTATTAAATCAAACTTTACAAGAAACTGTTTTTGCTGGGTATTATTTGTTTAAAGAAGATGAGTTGATCCTAGGACCGTTTCAAGGGAATGTTTCTTGTGTCCATATCGCAATGGGCAAAGGTGTTTGTGGCGAAGCTGCCGAGAAGAATCAAACAGTGATCGTTGAAAATGTTTTGGAACACAAAAATTATATTGCCTGCGACTCTGCGGCTCGCTCGGAAATTGTCGTCCCTATGAAGAAAGGGGATCAATTGATCGGTGTGCTAGATCTTGACAGTTCAGAAGTCGGTATGTACGACCAGATCGATCAATTTTATTTAGAACAATATGTAGCATTATTAATGGAAAGCATCAACTTAAATTAGAAATAACGCATATAATGCTGTTTATTTAAAGAAATAACACACTTAATATGGCTTTTTAACCCGCGTAATGCTACGATATAAGTGTAGTAAAACTTTTAAGGGGGATTTCGATGAATAAAGAAGCAGTTATTATCGGAGAGAGCTATGAGTGTCGTAAAACGGACTTTGCTCGACCAATTATTGGAGAGGTTCTACGGAAAGAAGACGACGGCTGTGTTGTAAATGTCGAGCGTTTCTATGGGTTAGATGTAGATAAAATTGATCAAGTTGAAGGCCAAGTATTAATTAAATACAGTGAAGTTACAGGCATCGTTACAAATAATCGATTTTTTAGCTAAAAAAGCAAGCAAAGAGCGTGTCGGAATTACTTTTGACACACACTCTATTCACAAAAAAGAGGTATGACTGAAACAGTCGTACCTCTTTTTTACCTATTTTGTAATAAAATATACTAATTGTTCAGCAAACGTGTTGGTTGATAGAGCATTGATTTTTAGCATTTTAGCAAAGTCGTGGGTCATTAAATGATTTTCTAGCGCCTGTTCGATCGCCTGCAGAATCAACTGACTAGCTTCAAACCAGCCGAGATGATCCAACAGCATCGTCGCCGACAGTAACAACGAGCAAGGATTCGCCCAGCCGTTACCGGCAATATCTGGTGCAGTTCCGTGGGTGGCCTCAAAAATCGCATGGCCGGTTTTATAATTAATATTAGCTCCAGGAGCGATCCCAATCCCGCCAACTTGGGCGGCTAAAGCATCGGAAATATAGTCCCCATTTAAATTTGTCGTCGCCACGACTTGATATTTTTCAGGATACAAAAGAATTTGTTGCAAGAAATTATCTGCGATGACATCGTCAACAATGATTTTCCCCACAGCTTGCGCTTCCGCCAAAGCCGCTTCCGCTTTTTCCATGCCGACTTTGGCGGAAAGTTGTTTAAACTGATTCATTGTGAAGGCTTGGGAATAATTTTTTTCAATATAGTCATAGCCCCAATTCTTAAAACCGCCTTCAGTAAATTTCATGATATTGCCCTTATGAACCAGCGTTACGCGAGTCTTGCCTTGTTCAAGGGCATAATCTAACGCCGCGGCAATCAGCCGTTGACTGCCTGTTTGAGAGATGGGCTTGATCCCTAAGGCAGTTGTTTCGGGGGAACGAACGTTTGTAACAGATAATTTCTCCGTTAAGAAAGCTAACAGCGCGTGGACTTCGGAAGAATCCTTTGCAAACTCGATGCCGGCATAAACGTCTTCGGTATTTTCTCGAAAAATGGTCATATCGGTTTTTTCTGGTTCCTTTAATGGAGAAGGGACACCTTTGAAATAGCGGACCGGTCGAACACAGGCGTAGAGATCTAATTCTTGGCGTAAAGTCACGTTAAGAGAACGAAACCCTTCACCGATTGGCGTGGTCAACGGCCCTTTGATGGCAATTTTATGTTTTCTGATCACTTCTAAAGTAACGTCAGGAAGCCAGGTGCCCGTTTGATTATAAGCTTTTTCACCAGCTAAAATTTCCAGCCAATTGATTTTTCGTGTTCCTTGATAGGCAGAATATACGGCTGCATCGACGACTTTTTTGGTTGCCTGCCAAATTTCAGGACCAATACCATCGCCTTCGATATAGGGGATGACAGGATTCGTTGTATTTGTCATTACGCTTGCTCCTTCTGCATTTTTTTATGGATGACTAATGGTAGGATACCTTGATTTTTCCAATAGGTGATGTCCGCAGCAGAATCGAATCGTAATTTCACTTGGAAATGGATGTCTGTCTCACCAAGAGCAATTACGTCAATCAACTGATTGATAGCTGGTTCCTCTGGAAAGACAAAGCTGTACCGTTCTTGTCCAGTTAAGCTTAGAGAATCCGCCGTTTGTCCGGGTAGATACTCAAAGGGAATCACACCCATCATCACAAGATTACTGCGATGAATCCGTTCGTAGCTTTCCGCTAAGACTGCTTTGACACCTAAAAGATTGGTTCCTTTAGCGGCCCAATCACGGGAAGATCCCATACCGTAATCTTTCCCAGCTAAAATAATCGTACCGATTTTTTCTTGTTGGTAACGCATCGCCGCATCATAGATCGACAGTTCTTCACCAGTGGTAGCAAGTGTTGTATAGCCGCCAGTTGTTTCGGGAGTTAATTGATTTTGAATGCGTATATTGCCAAAGGTTCCCCGCATCATGACTTCATGATTGCCTCGTCTTGAACCAAAGGAATTAAACTCTTTGTAAGCCAAGCCATGCGCCTTTAAATAATTACCAGCCGGTGATTGCAAATTGATATTACCAGCTGGCGAGATATGATCGGTAGTAACCGAGTCACCAAATTTCACCAAGACTTGCAGATTTTTCAAACTTTCCGTAGCATCAATTGCTGCACCTAAGTTTTCAAAGAAAGGTGGGTTAGCGATGTAGGTAGAGGTGTCATCCCAATCGTAGCACTCACCTTCAGACGTTTCAATTTGATTCCACCGTTCATTCGATTGATAAACATTTTCGTAAGCCTTTTTGAAGTCAGCCGGCTCTAAGAACTCATTGATATAAGTCGCCACTTCATCTTGCGTTGGCCACAGGTCCTTCAAGTAAATCTCTTTTTCATTGACGACAGCGATTGCTTCTTTCGTTAAATCTTTTTTGATTGAGCCTGCTAAAGCATAGGCGATCACTAACGGCGGCGAAGCTAAATAGTTCGCCTTAATCAAGGGGTGAATCCGCCCTTCGAAATTCCGGTTACCAGATAGGACGGCAGAAACGACTAAATCACTTTCTTTTAAGATCGTTTCGATTTCTTCGGCCAAAGGTCCAGAATTTCCGATACAAGTAGTACAGCCATAGCCGACAATATCAAAACCTAGTTCAGCTAACGGTTCGAGTAAATGGCCCTTTTCTAAGTATTGGGTTACGATCTTTGAACCGGGGGCCAGAGAAGTTTTGATGGTTTTCGGGACCTGCAGACCTAAAGCAACGGCCTTTTGAGCTAGTAAGCCAGCAGCCACCATGACGGAAGGGTTACTAGTATTCGTACAGCTAGTGATAGCGGCTAAGGCTAAATCACCCGTTTCAAGCATTTCATCAGTCCCAGCGATCTTTTCTCGGCGGGTAAGCTCCTTTTCGTTTAAGCCAAAGCCTTTCGGTCCGTTGGGATTGGTTAAGGAGTCAGTAAAATTATTCGCCACTTCGGCTAATAGCATTCGATCCTGAGGCCGTTTTGGTCCAGCAATTGAAGATTGAACTGTCGATAAGTCTAAATGAATGACGCGAGTATACTCAGGTGTTTCCGTTCCATCATAGAACAAGCTGTTTTGTTTTGCATAGGCCGTAACTAATTGGACTTGTCCCTCTGTTCGGCCGGTTAAGCGCAAATAAGCCAGCGTCTCTTCATCGATCGGGCAAAATCCGCAAGTCGCGCCGTACTCAGGCGCCATATTGGCGATTGTTGCACGGTCAGAGAGACTTAGTGTTTTATAGCCGTTGCCAAAGTATTCAACGAATTTACCGACAACTTTTTCATTGCGTAAGCGTTCGGTTAAATAAAGGGCTAAATCGGTGGCTGTCGCACCAGGACTTAAGGAACCAGTCAATTCCACGCCGATGACCTCTGGAGTTGGAAAATAAGAAGCTTCTCCTAAGATCGCCGCTTCCGCTTCGATTCCACCAACGCCCCAGCCAAGTACGCCCAGGCCGTTGATCATGGTGGTATGAGAGTCGGTTCCTTCTAATGAATCGGGGAATAAAAGCTTCTTTTCATTTTTCAAGATCACATCGGATAAATATTCTAAATTAACTTGATGGATGATGCCTGTTTCCGGTGGAACGACTTCAAAATTATCAAAAGCCTGCTGGGCCCATTTTAAAAATTGATAGCGCTCGTGGTTCCGCTCAAATTCTTTTTCAGTGTTATAAGCCAGGCTTTCTTTGGTTCCCGCACAATCGACTTGGACTGAGTGATCCACAACTAAAGTCACGGGAATCTCGGGATTGATGATCCGCGGATCGCCATCAAGTTTGACCACCGCATCTCGCATTGCTGCCAAATCCACTACCGCAGGCACACCGGTAAAGTCTTGCAGTACCACCCGTGAGGGGCGAAAAGGGACGACTCCAGTGGGCTTTTTTGCGTTAAAATTGACCAGATTTTCTAAATCAGCAATTTCTTCATGGCGTGCTAAGCTTTCTATTAAAATCCGAATGCTGTAGGGATACGCCGTAATGTCCTTTTGGTAAGTTGCTACAATTGAAGGAAGATCAAAATAGGTATAATGTTCGTCATTGACGATTAACTTTTTTTTCCAATCCACGATGGAATCCCTCCTAAGTGTGTTATCGTTTGAAGATAGTTAGCAATATTATACGTATAAAAAAAAAGAATGTAAATCAAATTATTAAAACTATTTCATTTTATGATAATGGTGATATAATGTTTTTAAAATCGAATACAAATCTGGATAGAGTTAGGAGGACATAGAAATGTTAGATTTGAACCAACTGGCTAAGGTCTGCCGTCGTGAAGATTACTTGGATGCGTCCTTATATAAAAAGCATAATGTCAAAAAAGGGTTACGAGATCTTGATGGGAAGGGTGTTTTGGCTGGGCTAACCAATATTTCCACGATTCATCCGCAAATCATGGATGGAGACAAGGTAGTCTCAAAGTGTGGAGAATTACGTTACCGCGGAATCGATATTAACGAGTTAGTGAACGGATTTGTTTCAGAAAAGCGTTTAGGCTTTGAAGAAGTCAGTTACTTGTTATTATTTGGCACTCTGCCAACCCAAGCTGAACTGGCAGAATTCAAGAGTTTAATCGGTAAAAGACGAACACTACCAACTAATTTCACACGTGATGTTATCATGAAGGCGCCCTCACATAATATAATGAACATGATGTCCCGCAGCGTCTTAACATTGGGGTGTTATGATGGTAAGACAGATGACATCAGCATTGAGAATGTATTGGATCAGAGCTTGTCGTTGATTGCTACATTTCCGATGCTTGCCGTTTATTCTTACCATGCCTACAATCATGGGAAGGGTGAAAGTATGTATATCCACCGTCCTGCAGAAAATCTAAGCACCGCTGAGGCAATATTGACTATGCTGCGGCCAGACAAACAGTATACGTTCCAAGAAGCACAGACTTTGGATATGGCATTGGTTTTACATATGGAACACGGTGGTGGAAACAATTCAACCTTTACCACGCGCGTAGTAACCTCTAGCGGGACGGATACGTATTCAACCATTGCTGCTGCATTAGGGTCGTTAAAGGGACCAAAACATGGCGGAGCGAATATCAAAGTCACCCGCATGATGGAAGATTTGAAGGCGAGTGTCAATGATTGTGAAGATGAAAACGAGATACGTACTTATTTAGAAAAAATTTTGAATAAAGAGGCTTTTGATAAACAAGGACTGATTTACGGCATGGGGCACGCGGTCTACGCAGAGTCTGATCTGCGAGCGGAAATCTTTAAACGCTATGTTGAGAAGCTGGCTGAAGAGAAAGGCTCCGCGGCTTCGGCTGAATTTGATCTCTATCGCAAGGTCGAACGCTTAGCACCTGAAATCATTTCTGAAAAACGCAAGGTTTATAAAGGCGTTAGCGCCAATATCGATTTTTTTAGCGGATTTGTTTATCATATGCTCGATTTGCCTCAAGAATTGTATACACCGATGTTTGCAATTGCTCGAATCATCGGCTGGTCGGCTCACCGAATCGAAGAACTGATCAATGTACAAAAAATTATTCGACCGGCTTATATGGAAGTTTCTGAGGCCCAGAGCTATCAGTCAATTATGAAACGGAACTAATAAAGAAGGAGCTGTGACTGTATTTTGTCACAACTCCTTCTTTATTGTTCTTCTGTTAATTTTAAATCTATACAGGCTTTCTAAATGCCCTCATCTGAGACAGAAGCCAGCCGGGGGTGTTAGCTTGAAATTATTCCTGAAAGTTTGTAGACTTTAATTATCAAAAGAGTAGAAGAAGGTAGAATCGTATGAAGACAGTCAAGTTAGCAAATCAATCTGTTTTTCCAATCGGTTTAGGAACGTGGAAAATGGGGGAAGGTCGTGCGCCGAAAGAACAAGAAATCACGGCGTTACAGGCCGGGATCGAAGCCGGTGCGGAGGTGATTGATACAGCTGAAATGTATGGGAACGGCTTATCTGAAGAATTGGTTGGAGAAGCAATTGCACCCTATGATCGGGAAAAATTATTTTTAATTTCAAAGGTCTTGCCGTCAAACGCCTCAAAGAAGCAATTAGTAAAAAGTTTAGATGCCAGTTTAAAACGCTTGAAAACAGATTATTTAGATCAATATTTACTCCATTGGTCAGGTCAAATTCCCTTTGAAGAAACGATTGAAGCACTAGAAACGGAACAAAAGAAAGGGAAGATTAAGTCATGGGGCGTTTCAAATTTAGACACGGACGAATTGAAGGAGATCTTACGTTTAGAAAATGGCAACCACTGTGCCACGAATCAAGTTTGCTACAACCTAGGAGATCGTGGCATTGAGTTTGATTTGATCCCGCTAATGCGTCAACAGCAAATGCCATTAATTGCGTACTGCCCATTAGCAATGGGAGACAGTCAAGGTTTTCATTTTACCAAAGAAAAAACCTTAGTAGAACTAGCTGAGAAACATGATTGTGATATTTTTCAGCTTTTATTGGCTTGGTGCATTAGAGATGGACGAACAATTGCGATTCCAAAAGCGGGGAAAAAGGAACATGTTTTAAGCAATCTAAGCGCTGCTAAAATTCAATTAAGCGATAAAGATTTAGCCCAGCTGAATCAAGTTTATCCTGAACCGACAAGAAAAACACCACTGACCATTTGGTGATAGTAAGCCGACTATAATTAGTCGGTTTTTTTTCGGTATGTTTGTCAAATTCAAAAAACGTTATTTTAAATAAATTTTATTCAGGAATAAAAAAAGAGTATGGAGAATAAATATTTGATAGGAAAATGTTTTTTTTAGAAAAAGTAGGGCAAAAAAAAATCAAAGATAGCAAAGAAAAAATTGAAAAAAAGCATCATAAAATGTAGATGACGTGTATTTTTAAGCGAGTTGTACCCCGTAAGAATAAATTTACCAGTTGTATACTCTGACTCTTGATCGAGTACAAACAGCTGATAAATAGAGAATCTATAAATTCAAAGTGTCCTTTTTTTCTTTTTTTTTTATAAATAAAAATTTAGGGTTTGCGCAAAAAAAACGGACGGACGAAATGTTTGAATGGCGAATCAATCGGCTATATACTATCTCAACGGAGGGGATAGAAATGGCAGATAAGCAACGTAAGACAAATTGGTTATATATAATGATTCTACTGGTGATACCTTTTTTACCGTTATTTTTTAGTTCTAATTCAGTTTATGCTGAAACAATAAAGCCAGTCGTTACTTTTGACCAAGAACCTAAAAATGTTGGGGAGAAAGGACTGGTGACACTAACTGGAGAAAATTTAGATACAAGTCAACTTTCAGTCATGCCAGCAACAGGTTTTTCAATAAAGGAGTCTGAAAGAACAGCAAATCGGATTGTTTATCAATATCACGCGGATAAGGTTGGAACATACCGTCTATCCTTAAAATCACAAAAATCCGATGCACAAGAACAACTATCACTTGCTTCTTTAACCATTGAAGCAAATCAAGCTAACACAGAAACTACGAGTACAGGTAAAATGACAGAACCCTCAACCGCTGTTCAATCGACACAAAACAGTACCATAGCAAATACAAGCACCTCTTCAAAGGGTGAAACATCAAAGTCAACTAAAACTAGTTCAAACAGTAGTGAAGCCATGCAACCAGCAATTCAAGCGCCTAAACAGGTAGGAACAAAGGGAACAACGATTCATACATTGTCTGAAAGTGAAAGAAATAAGCTCGGTCAATTGTGGGATTATAATGCCTATTTGACTGGCGAACACTCTGCTAACATGGCAGATACAGAAGGTGCAATCGCCGTAAAAGGAAACAGTGTTTTCCCCAATGATTTGCAAACATTTACGTATGGTGCCTCTTTTAGGGAACAAAACACGACAATTGGAGATCCAATTCGTCCAGATCAGTACGTAAATGTTCTCTTAGGTGGCGAAATTATTAACCATGCGACCAATGATTGGGTAAAACCCGTCGTTGAAAATCGAACAACGAATGGATATAGCCAGGGCTGGCTAGTTGCCCATGCCCCAATGGAAAATTGGATTTATAAAAATTTGGGTGAGTGGTTTTCTGCTTTAGCTTATGAAACAGATGATGCCACAATCCAAACTGCTTTTGCCAAATTACAAACACAACAAGAGCAGTTGACCAATCAGTTAAGTTTGTTGACAGCAGGAGTAGAAGCACCTGTATATCAAGGGGATGGCTTTGAATTAGCCCCCTCTAAACAAGATCCCAAAGTATTGATTCTAACCTTTAAAAAGGATAGCACCCCCTTAACAATCAAAACGTTGTCAATTCCTAATGACTTTTTAAAAGGGACACACTATAAACAAATTCTTGTGACCTCAAGTGCAGAAAAGATTGTTATGAATGGGACAAGTATTGCAGGAACCACGCAACAAGATGCAGGAACATATAGTGATCTTGCTAGTAAATTGACTTTCTATTTTCCAAAAGCAACAAGTATCGTGAACTACTTAGAAGACGATGGAAGCTATCCAGATACTTCAAAGGTCGGGGTGGACGTTGCTGGTGAAGACAATTATGGAAAATCCGATGGTAAAAATTATTACCATAGTTTTACAATCGGAAGTATCATAGCACCGCAAGCAACTGTTGTGTACCATTCCGGTAGTATTAATGGCTATGTTTTCGCTAAAAATCTTCATCAACGGGATGGGATGGAAATCCATAATTTTTATAATCCGTGGCTTCCAGATATTCATGTAGAAGGAAAAGGACAAGTTCAAATTCACAAATCAGATCAGGCGACACAACAAGTTTTGGCAGATGCTGAATTTGGAATTCGTAAAAAGGGCACAACGGATTTTCTTGATGTAAAAGCAACTGATAAAAACGGAACGTTGACTTTTGCTGATCTGGCGCATGGGGACTATGAAATTGTAGAAACCAAAGCACCAGAAGGATATCAATTAAATGAAGAAGTTTATCCCGTGGAAGTGAGTGAACAGAGTCAAACCGTCACAGTCCAAATGGAAAATACCAAACAAGAGGTTTTAAAGACGCATCTCCAATTGCATAAAACCGATCAAGCAACGCATGCCGATTTAGCCGGGGCAGTTTATGGACTTCGAGGGTTACGTGAAAAGAATTTTCGTACGGCCACCACAGATAAATCGGGGATGATCGACTTTACAGATTTGACACCTGGATTTTATGAACTTGTGGAACTAATTTCTCCAAACGGGTATCAAGTAGATTCGAAACCTCAAATTATTCAGGTTGGCCTGTCAGATAAAGCCCAAAAGATGGAAGTAACTGACCAGAAAATGGTTGAGAAAAAAGGTAGTATTCAATTAAGAAAAATTGACCAAGCAACAGGGAAACCGCTGAAAAATGTTGTCTTCGGCGTTCGCACACTAGATGAAAAAATCTTTATTACCAAGAAAACAGACGAAAATGGGGTTGTAAAGTTTGACAACCTTAAAGCGGGAACCTTTTATACGGTTGCAGAAATAACAGCGCCTACCGGGTATACAAAGACAGCGCAGAATTTAGTCGTGAAAATCAATAACCCCGCGCAAGAAGTGAACATTGGTGAATGGACAAACCAGAAAGAAACAGCGAGTGCAGTAAAAGGTGCTGTCAAAATCATTAAATCAGATAACACTAACGGAAACTTATTGAAAGGTGCACAGTTTGGAATCCGGGCGTTAGGGCAAAGAGAATTTCAGAAAAAGACTACAGATAACAAAGGTGAGGTCTTATTTACCGATTTAGTAGCCGGAGTATACGAAATTCGGGAACTTGCTGCGCCAAGTGGCTATACAAATACCTCCTTGACTCAAAAGGTTGTCATTGATCCAGCAAAACCCGAACAAACAATGACAATCAAATGGACGAATGAAAAGAGCGCAGCAAAACTAGGAAGTGCTACGATAATCAAAACTGATGAAACGGGGCATCCACTGGCAGGAGCAACATTTGCGATTCGAAATGATCATGAACGGCAGTTTAGTAAAACAACAACAAGCAATGCCGCCGGAGAAGCGTATTTCAATAATTTGCCATTAGGACGCTATGATATTATTGAGACGACAGCACCTGACGGTTATCAATTGGATGGTAAAATCTATCATGTTCAAGTGACCGAAGAAGAAAACGGTAGTGCAGAAATCGCAACGATTATCAATCATAAAAAAGAAGCTGCAACGGGTCAAGTGGTTCTAGAAAAAAGAGATACGCAGACCCATAAAATTTTACCGGGTGTTGAATTTGCACTAGAGGATGCGAATGGGAAATTATTACAGACGTATACGACAGATAAAGAGGGACGAATTTTTGTTGATAAGCTAGCTATTGGTCACTATCAATTTGTCGAAACGAAGGCATTACCAGGATATGTGCTGGATCCTAAGCCTAAAAAATTCGAAGTAACCAAGGAAAACTTGAACAAATTGCAACTCCTTACTGTAACCAATGAATTAGAAAAGACACCTTCTTCAACAAGTGAGAGTAGCGAAGAAAGTACGACGTCCACTACTACAACCACCTATGTAGGCAGGTCCAGTGATGAGCAAAATGTTCATACATCAGTGGATAAAGGGCAAAAGAAAGAGTCCTATCCTCAGACAAATGATCGCAATCAGCCACAATTAATTGTGCTAGGATTAATGATATTGGGTAGTGCAGTGTATCTCATAAAACGCCGTAAGTAAAAATAATCAGTTTGGTGGTCATTACATTAACTGGAAATCAGATCAACAACTAAATAGTCACAAAGAAACCCTCAGAAACGAGTTTTTCTGAGGGTTTCTTCCATTATTCAAATGCTTTGTTGACGTCATCTAACATCAATTTGACAGATTCAAGTCCGCCGCCGCTTAGGTACCAAACGTCTGGTTGTAGAGAGAGGACTTTTTTGTTTTTACCGGCAGTTGTTTGAGCAACTAACTCATTGTCTGCGACGTTATTGTTGCTGTCGTCACCGCCGATTGCTTTGGTTCGATCAATGATGAAAAGGACATCAGGATTTTTGTCTAAAACATATTCATAGGAAACGCTTTGACCGTGAGTGGAAGCTTTGATGGCAGTGTCGGCTTCCGCAAAACCAAAGGTATCATAAACGATCCCAAAGCGAGAATCTTTGCCATACGTAGACAATTGTCCCTCGTTGACCAAGACAGTCAAAGCTTTGTCCTTGCTCTCTTCTGCGGTTGCTTTGGTTTCTTTGATGCGGGTCTCCAATTCAGCTAACTGTTTACGTGCTGTTTTTTCTTTCTCGAAGATTTGACCAAGGGTTTCAACATTTTGTTTGATTGAATTCCACGTATCTGAAGGGTTTACTGCTAGATACATAGTTGGTGCAATCTCTTTTAATTGCGCTAAAAAATCACTTTGCCGACCGGAAATAATGATTAAATCGGGTTTCATTTGATTGATTTTTTCTAAATCAGGTTCCTTGATACCACCGGCTGATTCCACCTTTTTGTATTGTTTTAGATAGGCGGGCAAATTATCGGTCGCTGCACCCACAATTTTATCACCAACACCTAAAGCATCTAAGGTATCTAATGAGCCATTGTCAAAAACGACGACTTTTTTAGGATTCTTCGGTACGGTCACAGTACCATTGGAATCCTTCACTTCCAACGACTCGCTTTTGGTTGAGCTGTTTGTTGTTGATTGACCAGTTGAATGACGACTGTTCGCATCATTTGCTGTCCCGCAACCAGACAAAACGAATAAGCCTAGCACGACTAACGATAACCCCATTATATATTTTTTCATTTTTAATTCCCCCTAATTTATAATAAAAGCCTTCATTTTGAGGCTTAAAGCCTGTTCTAATTGAAATACATACAAAACCGTTTTCCGTCCAACTCGCAAATTTTGATATCCATTTCGTATAACTCATTTAAGATCTGTGGCTGTATCATTTTATTCGTTGCTCCATGAGCAAAAATTTGTCCATTTTTCATCGCGACAATTTCATCAGCATAGCTTGCTGCAAAATTAATATCGTGGATGACTAACAGAATTGTTTTATGTTCTTCTTCGACCAAGCGTTGTAAGGTCTGCATCAGCTGTACTGAATGGTTCATATCTAAATTATTCAGTGGTTCATCTAATAGGATATAGTCAGTGTCTTGCGCTAAAATCATGGCAATATATGCCCGCTGCAATTGACCACCAGACAATGTATCGATTTGGTCTTCCGCCAATGCCACTAATCCTAACTTTTCCAGCGCGTAGTCAATCAAGTCTTGGTCGGTATTGGTCAACCGACCTTTCGAATACGGAAACCGACCAAAGCCTACCAGCTCACGAACCGTAATCCGTAAGTTGACTCCGTTACTTTGCTTTAAAATCGATAATTTTTGGGCCAGTTCATTAGAGTGCCAAGCCTTGACCTCATTGTGATCAAGATAGATTTGTCCAGCATCAATTGTAATTAAGCGACTGATCATCGATAATAAGGTGCTTTTTCCAGCACCGTTTGGTCCGATAAATGCGGTCAGTTGTTTCTCTTTAATAGGCAGACAAACTTCGGAAACCACTTTCTTTGCACCGTAGTTTTTTGAAACATTTTCGAGCTGGATCATCGATACCGGCTCCTTTCATAGATGATTTTTCCGATAAAGTACAGGCCACCGATAAATTGGGTAACAACGCTGACCGTGGTCTTTAAATGGAAAACTTGTTCGACTAAAAATTGACTACCAACTAAAAAAATAAAACCAAGTAAGATCGCAGTTGGAAAGAGGTCGCTGTGGCGATAGCTCGGCATTAACTGGTAACTGATATTCGCAACGATAAAGCCCAAGAAGGTGATGGGACCGACCAGTGCGGTTGCTGTTCCTGTTAATAGACTAATAAAAAATAGCAAAAAAATTTGGAACGCATTCACCGAAAGTCCCAAGTTCGTTGCCTGATCTTTCCCTAAATGCAAAACATCTAAATAGCGATTGAGCGCAAATAAAATAAGAGATCCTAGTAAAATGATTCCCGCAGCCAAACCTAAATGGGTCGTATTGATATTGCTGAAGCTGGCAAAAAGTCGCCCTTGCAACAGATCATATTCATTCGGGTCCATCATGACCTGAAAAAAAGTACTTGTACTACTAAATAAGGTGCCAAAGATCATCCCCAGCATCAGTAGAATAAATAAATCATTTTGCCGCCGTTTTAGTAACGTTTTGGCTAGTAATAAACTTGATAAGGCCATCAAGAGAATACTTAGTAAAAAAATTGAGGTTTGTTCCTGTGACAATATATTGACGCCACCACCTATGAAAAATAAGATTGTTTGGATCAAAACATAGAGGGCATCTAAACCAAGAATATTAGGTGTCAAAAATTGGTTTTGGGTCATGGTTTGGAAACTAACTGTCGCCATCCCTGTTGCTAAAGCAACTAGTGCAAACGCGACAACTTTTTTCCCTCTGAGCATTAATGCAAAGTTGAGGTTGTCGTAGGTGTTATAAGTGAGGTAAAGTCCACACAAGAACATGGCTAGGATTACAAGAACAATCAGTAACAGTATTTTTTTTGGCTGAGAAAAGATCATGCGCGGTTCCTCCTAACCAATAAATAGATAAAAATCAGACTACCTATAATCCCGACAGTTAGACTCACAGGTACTTCATACGGAGCAATGACGATTCGCGAAATAATATCACAAATGAGTAAAAATAAGCTCCCGTACAATGCGGTAATCCATATAGTTTGTTTTATGTGATCGCCATAGGTCAGAGAAATAATATTCGGTACAATTACTCCTAAAAAAGGAACAGTCCCAACCATGATTAGGACTAAGCTGCTGGCTGCGGATACTAAGCCGATACCTAATGTTTGAACGAGGGAATAATTGATGCCTAAGTTGACAGCCACATCTTCACCTAGACCTACGACTGTGAAGAAATACGCAAAATAATAAATAATAAAAAAAAGTGGGATCGTTAGGTAGAGAAGTTCATAACTACCTTTTGTAACTAAGGAAAAATTCCCTTGAAGCCAAGAAGACATATTTTGGATCAATTGAAATTGATACGCAAAAAAGGTGGCTAGAGAACCCACAACATTTCCGAACATTACACCTAACAATGGGAGAAAGATCGGGTCCTTCGTTGGGAGCAATCGGCTCAGGCCTAAGAAGACCATAGTTCCCAAAAAGGCAAAAATAAACGCCGCGAGTGTTCGGATTGCAGTAGAAGCACTAGGTAGAAACAGCATAACCAGTAAGATGCCTAGTCGAGCACTATCCATCGTTCCAGCGGTTGTTGGTGAAACAAATCTATTTTGAGTGAGATGCTGCATAATCAATCCACAAATACTCATCGTTGCGCCAGCTAAAATCAGACTAATTGTTCTTGGTAGGCGAGTCGTAGCTACAATTAGCCATTGCTGCGAATCACCGTAGAGTAGAGCGTGGATCATTAAATCTTTTACTCCAATAAAAATAGAGAGAGCGCTCAACAAAAATAAAACAAGAAAAAGGCCTTTTCTTCCCAATAACTCACCCCTCAATAAATGATAATGATTCTCATTCTCTCTAAGAATAAAGTTTAGGTGAAAAACAGAGCAAATGCAAGCTCTTTTTAATGAAAAAATAACCATAAGAAAATCGAGCCGCCGTTACGTTGGTTGAGGTCATAAAGTTGATCTTAAAAAAAAGTAGTTGGAGAGAAGCTTTTTTAGATGGGAAGCTGGAAGGAAATCGAAACAGAATACAAGGAGTTAGAACGACAATAGCAAAATCTTGAAAATAAAAAAGTGCCGAAATCGCTTGATTTCAGCACCCCTTTATCTTAATTCAATTTGTAAAAATAGTTATGGAGCTGAGGGGAATCGAACCCCTGTCCAAACATCTCTTAACCTAAATCTCTACGCTCATAGTCAACTCATTTAAGGTTTCGCTCGATAGCATGCCGAGTGACAAGCAGTCTATTTCGCTAGTCTGATGCGCTCTTTTTTAACTTACAGACGGAAAGTTAAAACGTATCCCACTTCATTTGAGACCCTGATCCGAGCACATGGGCGATACCGGGAGGATCTACGCTAACTGTTTTTAGGCAGCTAAAGCGTAAGAGTTGTTATTGTTTTTAGCAGTTATATTTAACTGTAACGTTTTTACGTAGACGTAACCTACGAAGCGCAACTCAGGCCCGAACAATGCCTGTCGAATCCAGAAACAGCCCCTTAATAAAATTTTACTGCAACTGAAATTATAACATTTCATTATCAAAAAAGCAAAAAAGTAAAGCTTTCGAGCGTTAGTGAAAGTCATGACTGATCAAAGGAAAGCGCTAAAAAGATTGAAGAAAAAGCAAATTGTTAGTGAAGATATAAGTAAGGTAATGGTTGGAAAAATTGAAATAGAGTATACTAAGTATGAGAATAGATGACACTAGGGGGATATTGTATGAATATTTTAATGATTGAGGATAATGAATCCGTCTCTGAAATGATGCAGATGTTCTTTTTAAATGAAGGCTGGGAAGCTGAATTTAAATATGATGGCAAAGAAGGCTTGGAGGCGTTTAAAGCTGACCCGCAAAAATGGGACATGATCACGCTGGATTTAAATCTACCTAGCATGGATGGCATGGAAGTGGGGCGTGAGATTCGTAAAATTTCCAGCACAGTACCGATTATTATGCTGACGGCACGGGATTCTGAAAGCGATCAAGTGATTGGCTTGGAAATGGGAGCCGATGATTATGTCACAAAACCTTTCTCCCCTCTGACCTTAATCGCACGGATCAAGGCGTTGCATCGTCGTAGTGGGTTAGCGGCTGAACCGAATAAGGAAGTCGCAGCGAACAATGAAAACTTTGATATCCAAACCGATCATTTCAAAATGAACTTGAAAACGCGAGAAGCTTATTTAGATGATAAGGCGATTGAGGGACTGACGCCGAAGGAATTTGATTTGCTTTATACAATGGCGAAGAAGCCGCGACAAGTCTTTACTCGAGAACAGTTGTTGGAGTTGGTTTGGGATTATCAGTATTTTGGCGATGAGCGGACAGTGGACGCCCATATCAAAAAGTTGCGTCAAAAGATTGAAAAAGTCGGATCGCAGGTCATTCAAACGGTTTGGGGCGTCGGTTACAAATTTGATGATACCGAGGTTGCTCGATGAAGTATCTTTATCAGCAATTGTTGGCTTTCGGTGGATTGATCCTATTGATCCTGTTGACCTTGGGGCTTTCCTTTACTCAATTCACGCGAAAAACACTTGAGGATAATAACTACAAAGAATTGTTTGGCTATGCCCGCTCGGTTGAAAAAACCAATCTTTCATTCAGCAGCCAATATGATTGGATGACGGAAGACGCGGCCTTTCAAAACGCTATTAGTGTCACAGAAGTTAGTTTGAATCAGCAAGGGGTAACCTTTGTTTTTATCGACAAGGATCAAAATGTCCAGTATCCGCAAAAAGCCGGTAAAGTCAATAAGCATTTAGTTAGTGATGCGCAGTGGAAAGCGTTAAAGGCCGGTCAGCAGCAAAAGGAAACCAGTACGAAGAATGTGATGGGCCAAAATCAAACGACTTCTTATGCGATGGTACCGTTTTTCAGCAATGATTCTTTTTATGGGGTGCTTTTAGTAAGTCAGCCAGCGATGAACGTGGAGAACAGTGTCAATTCGATCGTGACGGACCTCTTCAAAGCCTTTATCATCGCCTCGATTATTGCGATCATTGTTAGCTATTTATTTGCTACCAGACAGGTAAAACGGATCAATCGGATGCGCTCGGCCACCAAAGAAGTTGCCACAGGGAATTTTGATGTAGTAGTCCCAAATCGCAATCGGGATGAATTTGATGATCTAGCCAATGATTTTAATCGAATGACCATTTCCTTGAAAGAATCGCAAGATGAGATCGAGCGGCAAGAAGAACGTCGGAAACAATTTATGGCGGATGCTTCTCACGAAATGCGGACACCACTGACGACCATTAACGGTCTTTTAGAAGGGCTACAATACAATGCAATTCCGGAAAATCAAAAGGCCAAAGCAATCAGCTTGATGCAAAACGAAACGTCCCGGTTAATTCGTTTGGTCAATGAAAATCTCGATTATGAAAAGATCCGTACCAATCAAATCAGTATAATTTTGCAGAAATTCAATGCAACTGAAGCGGTCTCGACTCTATTGACGCAACTACAAGCTAAAGCTGAGGCTTCTGGCGATCAACTAGTCTTGAACACGAATGATACGATTGATGTCTATGCAGATTACGATCGGTTCGTTCAAGTGCTGGTGAACCTGATTCAAAACGCGATCCAGTTCACACAAAACGGGACCATTAACGTTTCAATCCAAAAAGAAGCTGCTGCGACAGCGATCGAAATTAGTGATAATGGGATCGGTATGTCGGAGGAACAAGTAAAAAATATTTGGGATCGCTATTACAAAGCTGATCCATCACGGAAAAATACGAAATATGGCGAGTCCGGCTTGGGATTGTCTATCGTTCAAGAATTAGTTCGCCTGCATCGTGGAACGATTGAGGTAACTAGTGAACTCGAAAAGGGAACGACCTTCAAAGTGACATTTCCCGCTGAGGTAAAAGAAGACGAAAAAGAAGAAGCGTAAAACCAAATCGGTTTTATGCTTCTTTTTAATGTTGAATTTATAAAATCGCTAAGATGATAAAGTTCAAAATGAATAGTAGATCAACGATCCAAAGAATCGGTGAGATTTCCTTGGTTTTTCCTTTAATAACTTTGACAATCGTGTAGAAAATGAAGCCAGCAGCAATCCCATAAGAAATACTGTAACATAGGCCCATAAAGACACTAGCGAAGAAAGCAGGAACGGCTTCTTCCAAGTCCAACCAATTAATATCCGCGAAGGATGCCAACATCATGACTCCAACTAAGATCAAGGCAGGGGCAGTTGCTTGCGCGGGTACAATCGCAATTAATGGAGAAAACAGACTGCTTAGAGCAAATAAAATAGCAACAACAACGGAAGTCAACCCCGTCCGTCCACCAGCACCGATACCGGCTGCCGATTCAACGTAAGTCGTAGTATTCGACGTACCGAAGATCGCACCAATCGATGTAGCAATTGCATCTGCGAACAATGCTTTATCCATCTTTGTTTTAAAGCCACGGCCGTCATTGTCTAACGCCAGTTCATCTTCCTTGGAGAAGATGCCGGTTCTTCGGCCAGTTCCAATAAAGGTTCCAATCGTATCAAAGGTATCAGACAAGCTAAAGGCTAAAATCGTCATTAATACTTGCGGCAATTTTGATGAATCAGAAAAAAGTGAGCCCATGCCGGCTGAACCAAAAGCAGCACCAAAAGTCGTACCAAGCTCTTGGATCGAATTGCCTAATGAATTTGCGTGCCAATCAATCGCGCCTAATTGAACGACGCCCATTGGAATACCTAACAAAGTCGTGACTAAGATACCAATCAAGATTGCGCCACGAACATTTTTAACGACTAAGATCGTCGTTAAAACCAAACCAATTATCGCCAAAAGAATCGGTGCATTATTGAAGTTCGCTAAAGCAGGGACAATTCCGCTGTTAATCGAAACATTGGTTGCTTTGCCGCCTTCTACCACGCTGTTAGTGATGGCGGAAGAGTCAGCAGTAAAGGAAAGCAGACCAGCATTTTTGATTCCCACATAGGCCACGAAGATCCCAATTCCGCCGCCAATCGCGTGCTGCATGCTTTCAGGAATCGCACGAATGATCAATTTACGAATCTTAGTAACCGTGATCAAAATATTAATGATTCCGCAAATGAAAACCATCGCTAGTGCTTGCTGCCAAGAATAACCTAATCCAAAAACGACTGTATAAGTGAAGAACGCATTCAGTCCCATACCTGGTGCTTGCGCATAAGGCACGTTAGCGAACAACCCCATGACTAATGTACCAATGACAGAAGCAATGATCGTTGCTAAAAATACCGCTTGAAATGGCATTCCTGAAGCTGATAAAATACTTGGATTAACGAATAAAATATAACTCATCGCGAAGAAAGTCGTAATCCCCGCCATCATTTCTGTTGAAAAGTTGGTTCCGTGTTCCTTTAACTTGAAGAATTTTTCCATTTTAAATAAACGCTCCTTAAAATAAGTTCATGATATCGACAAAACCCGAATACTTTTTTAGTATAATGAAGGAATAATCGACTTTCAAGTTTTATTTAAATAAAAAAACAATTAAAAGGAAGAATGTTCGTGTTTTAACGTACATTCTTCCTTTTGTGGATTCGATTGATTGTTTGGAGCAGGAGAATCATCACGCCTAAGCTTGCGACGAGAAAAATGCAGGCCTTCAGTAAAGCACTAAAAAAAAGATCAAGTAAAGTCATAGAGGATAACTCAAAGGACAGGGAAGACCGAATCGAATATGCAATTCCACTGGTACCATTACTTAAAACAAAATTCGGTAGGTTCTTGAATTGGTTTAAGCCTTGGTGATACAAATTTTGTAAGACACTTTCGTAGACTGGTTCAAAGATCGCAAAGAAAAGAATCAAGCTAATCGTAGCAACTATCAGGACAATAAAAAATTCCAATCCTGTAGTGTAAATTAATTGTTTTAGTGAAGTGGTATATTTTTTTTGGCTGTATAAGCGCAGAATAAAGCCAAACAACAGTAAGCAAAAGAAACCGATACAACAAAAAAGTAGGCGGTTAGCAAAATATTCCTGTAGCTGTTTAATTTCAGGCTTCGTAAATAGCTTGATTTGGTCGAGCGAATCTAATTGGATTAAGATCGACCGTAACACTCCCAAGCTGGTTAAACTAAAAAGGGCGAATAAACAAATCCCCCATGAAATCGAAAATTGAAAGCGATGTCGTTTGATCGTTGCAAGTGTTGTTGAAAAAAGATTCATATACTCACCTCTTAATGAGTAGTATAGATTCTTAATTTGAAAGAAGTATGAATTCTATCAGAAGAAATAAGTGCAAAAAAATCACCCATTTCGTATGTTGGCGAAATGGGTGATTGAGAATTATGGTTGAGTTTGTTCTTGATACTGTTTGTAAGTTTCGGTTTTGTACAAGTCCTGAGTGGATTTTTTTCCATGCTGATCAAAGATGCTAGTGGATTTATCACCGAGTTTGTTCTCGATTTTTTCCATCTGTTTCAAGCCATCTTTATAGTTATAATCAGAAGGATCGATTGGTTTCAATCCGCTAGCTGAATAGAATCTTAAGAGATCCCCGTTATTAATGTGATCCGAGGTATCTAACTGTTTCGCAACAGCATCCTTGTTCGCATCTGTTTCGGCTTTGACTGTTTCATCCGGTTCAGTGATCGGAAGACCTGTTTTGTTGTCATACAAGTTGCCACTATAATTGGTATATTTTGGTGTGACATAATCGCCATCACGGAAAGCCACGACTTGATCATGATCTTTTGATAATAAATCTTGACCTAGTTGCAAGTATTTACTTGTATCTGTACCTAATAGATGAAGCAGAGTAGGTAACGCATCGACTTCACCACCGTAAGTATGGTTGATGCCACCTTTTTCTTGCCCAGGTATATGAACCATGTAAGGAACACGTTGCATTTGTGCATTGTCATAGTTTGACCAAGTTTCTTTCGACTTACCTAATAACGGTGCTAAATCAGGATTTCTTGAATTAGAGATTCCATAATGATCACCATACATAACGATGATGGAATTGTCATACAAGCCAGAAGCTTTTAGATAGTTAAAGAATTCTTCAACGGCTTTATCCAAATAGTTGGCTGTCGCAAAGTAACCATTAATGGTTTCATCACCAGTATCGGCCATTGGGAATCCTGCTTCATCATTTTTAAATTCACTGTATGGATAGTGATTGGAAACAGCAATAAATTTTGAATAAAAAGGCTGTTGCAGACGTTCCAGATATTTCACTGATTGCTGGAAGAACGGTTTGTCATGCAAGCCGTATTGGAATGAGTTTTCATCGTTCACATCATAGTATGAAGAATCGAAGAAATAATCATACCCAAGATTTTTGTAGGTTTCCGTCCGGTTCCAGAAGTTTCCTGAATTTCCGTGGAAGGCCGCACTTGTATAGCCTTCTGTTTGTTTCAAAATATCCGGTGCTGCTTGGAAGGTGTTCTTTCCGCCTAATTGCGAGAAGAGCGAGCCTTGATTCAACCCAAATAATGAATTTTCCATCAATGTTTCCGCATCGGATGTTTTTCCGGCTTTGACTTGGTGGAAGAAATTATCAAAAGCAAAGGTGCTGTTGTTATGGAAAATACTGTTTAAGAAGGGAGTCACTTCATGTTCTTGCCCATTTGCATCCTTCAATTTGTAGTCAATCACAAACTGTTGCAGACTTTCTAAATGGATTGTAATAACGTTCCGTCCTTTGGCAATCCCGTAATAGTCACTGTTTGGAGCGGCGTAGTGATCTTTGACATACGCTTCGACATCCTTTAGATCATTCGGGCTCGCTTCTGCTCTGACTTGGTTAGTATTATAAGTTTGGATACCATCATAAACGGTAAAGGCATTAACTCCAAGGTATTTAATCAAGTAGTCGCGAGAAAAAGTCCGAGTTAATAATTCTGGACGATCTGCTTCTGCCAAGAAAAGATTTCCTGAGAAGATCATAATCGATAGAGCAGTCATCGCAAAAGCCATACGAGCACGTACTGGACGCTCTTCCTCTTTGATTCGTTTGCGCCATAAAAGTAGCGGCAAGATAATGATATCAATCAAGAATAAAAGATCGTATGGACGGAACAAACGAAGGGCACTTTCACCTAAACCGCTAGCGACCTTACCGGCACCTAAGAACGTATTGACGGTAATGAAGTCGGTAAATTCGCGATAGTAGACGACGTTGGCAAACAGTAAGAAACTGGCCAGCGCGTAAATTACCATCATTGTTCGATAAGATGCTTTTGGTCTGCGCACATACAAGGCGATCGATAACAAGAACATCGTTGAGGCGATCGGATTGATGAAGAGGATAAAGTATTGGGTCAGACTCTCGATCCCAAGATTGAATTCAAATAAATAGGCAAAGATACTTTTGGCCCATAATAAGAATGTTAATAAGGCATAAAAGCCTAAGCGTTTATTTAAAAATTTTGGTGTTTTGAGTTTATTCAATAGTAACTTCCTTTCTAATGCAGAAGAAATGCAAATTGTTCACTTGGTAACATTTTACTCGCTTACATGGCCCTCGTCAATTTTTATCAAATTAGGAACAATCAGCTTTAATAAAAACTTTATAAGCGAAAACTAACTACTTTTTTTGATATACTGTTGGAGAAAGCAGGGATGAATGTGAAGATAGAATTAACAAATAATGGAATTAAACGAATTCGTCAAGGAAATCCGTTAATTCAAATAGAAGATTTAAAACAAAATATTAAAAAAATTCCCCTTGAATGGGTGACTTTTGTTGACGGTAGTGCTAACTATGTTGCTTCCGGCTATTTAGGTAAACAAAATAAAGGCATGGGTTGGGTGTTAGATCGCACGCGGCGACCCATCGACGGTGCGTTTTTTATAGAAGTTTTTAAACAAGCAATCCAGCGTCGGCAAGCTTTTTTTGCGGATGAAACAACGACCGCTTTTCGTTTATTTAACGGTGAAGGAGACGGTGTCGGCGGAATGACGATCGATTATTATCACGATTATTTAGTGTTGTCTTGGTACAATCAGACGATCTATCATTTTCAACAAGAGATTTTAGATAGCTTGTTAGCGGCATTTCCAACTGCAAAAGGCATAGTGGAAAAGATCCGCTTTACTAGCGACTTAAAAGAAAGTCAATGGTTGATGGGGGAGAAGCCGCAAGAGCCGTTGATTGTTCTGGAAAATGGTGTTTCTTATGCGGTCTATCTAGATGAAGGTTATATGACGGGGATCTTTTTGGATCAAAAAGAAGTTCGGGGACGGTTGACTGAAGGACTGGCGGCTGGCAAGAAAGTGTTGAATATGTTCAGTTATACTGGTGCTTTTTCAGTAGCGGCCGCTTACGGTGGCGCGATGGCAACGACTAGCGTGGACTTAGCGCAACGTAGTTTGCCAAAGACCCAGGAGCAATTTACTGTTAATGACTTACCATTAGAACAGCAAAAAATTATCGTCATGGATACTTTTGATTATTTCCGATATGCAATGCGAAAAAACTTACGTTATGATGTAATTATCTTAGATCCACCAAGTTTTGCTCGTAATAAGAAGAAAACATTTTCCGTGGCAAAAGATTACGGGCGGTTGATTGAAGACAGTGTCGAGATCCTATCTGATGAAGGAACGATCATTGCTTCGACCAATGCGGCCAATCTTTCTATCAAGAAGTTCAAACAGGCAATTGAACAAGCCTTAGACAACAAGCAAGCGACCTATCGTTTAGTAGAAAGCTATCGATTGCCTGCCGATTTTCCAGCCAGTCATTTTGAAGAAAGCAATTACTTGAAGGTATTGTTTTATGAGATTAAAAAATAGAAAAATAGGATGGGATATGTATGATGGATGTGCAAGTAAGAGAGGTGCGGTTTGACGCAGGAAAACCTAAAATTTGCGTACCGATTTTGGGAAAGACCTTCGATGAAATCATAGAACAGGCAAATGAAGCGAAAAATGTCGCAGAAGTAATCGAATGGCGTGCGGATTATTATGAGGACCTGTTCGATGAAGAAAAATTGAATCAGACTTTGCTGGCCTTGCGAGATGAAATCCGTAATATTCCTTTGATTTTTAATCTACGCACCGAGCGGGCAGGAGGAACATTGGATTTACCGCTCAATCAGTACCGGCAGATCAATGAGTTTGTGGTTTCTTCGCGAGCGATTGATTTGGTGGATATCGAGGTTTCGATCGTTGACACACTTTCGACAACATTTATAAAATGGATACAGGCACTAGATGTGCGAGTCATTATGAGCTATTACGATTTCGAACAGATACCAGAAGATGCTGTACTGTTATTTCGCTTAAACTTAATTGAACATTCAGGAGCGGATTTGGCCAAAATTGTCGTTACTCCTAAAAATGAAGCAGATGTTTTGCGACAAATGAAAATCATTATGAAGGCACAGACTTTTGTGACTCTCCCGATTATTTCTGTTTTGCTAGGGAGACTGGGTAAATTTGCACAAGTCGGCGGTTCACTGGATGGCTCTTGTATGACTTATGGGTCTTTAGCAGGAAAAGCGCAACCTGATGCGATGATTGAAGCAGAGAAATTGGCGATGATCGTAAACGAGTTACGATAAGAGTTATCGAAGGGACATATATCAGTTCAAACAATAAGAGAGTGAAACATCTAAAAAATGTTTCACTCTCTTATTGTTATTCCATTACCTCAAGATCAAAGACTTCGATATTGTCTAACCCGCCATAGATTTCATACCAAGGTTTCGCATACTGATCGAGAATTTCATTTAATTCTTCAATATTTTCACGTCCTTGTGTATCGAGCCATTTAATCAAGCCTTCCTTGCCTTTATCGGCATAGACTTGGACACCGTCCCGCCAAGTAGCTCGACCGCCTAAGATACCACAATAATTGGCACCATGTTGTCCGGCAAATTTTAATTCATCCCGGAAAATATCCGCAGGTACACCAGCACTTAAATAAATGAAGGGCCGGGTTGCCGCTTCACTGGCTTCTTTGAAGTAAGCCGCTGCTTCTTCTTGAGTGTAAACAACGGGATCACTGTTTTTAGTATAACCTTCAACATATTTAAATAACACAGGAACTTCGACTTTTAAGACATCAATATGATACTTGTCTTGGGTGAACTTCTTAATTGTATCGATTACTTTTTTCGGTTTAATCTTTGCGAATTCTGGTGAATGATCATCGGTGATTTTACTGTCGTAAACAATCGGTTCCACAAATACTGGAATATCCGCCGCTAAAGCTTCTGTTCCTAAGCGTTCTAAGAAGGCATGCTTCACGTCTAAAATTTCCTGTGCTTCATCAGGATCATAATAGACCAAGACTTTCGCCGCATCAGCGCCTTTTGCTAACAAGCGATCTAAGGATTCGTCTGGCAATAATTCAGGTAAGCGACCGGGTGTATTCGCATCGTAGCCGGTTTTTTCATAAGACATGATCAAACCACAATTGGGATCTTTGGCCTTGATCCCTTTGAAGCCGTACTGTTCATCTAAAAGGATGGCACTGACGTGTTTGGTTAATTCTTGGGAAACCAATTCTTTAAACTCATAAACTTGGTCCATTGAGAATTTTTCCTCGCCCATGGCCGTTTGCATCATTTTTTTCATAGAGCCTCGTTGATCGATAGCTAAGGCCGCAATGACGCCGTGATCATTTGACAATTGTTGCATCTTTTCAAACTTTCCTCTTGAAATTCTTTTCATGATGAAATCCTTCCTTTCTGATCTTGCTACAATTTTAGTGTAGGACTTTTGCGGAAAAAGACCAAATAAAACGATCATTTGTTTGATTGACTTTTTTTTGCTAGACTCTAGGAAATAGGTAGAGGTGAGGAATTGACATGGCGAAGAAAAAAATTCAAAAAACCAATGCAATTCGCTTGGTAGAACAAAAGAAAATTGACTATATCGAGCATGAGTATGCTTGGAGTGAAGAGGATCTAGGAACGGGCCATGTATCAGAGCAGGTCAAAATCGAACCGGCGCGCATTTTCAAGACTTTAGTTGCAGTAGGAAATAAAACCGGCCCCATAGTAGCGGTGATTCCAGGCAATCATGAACTGGATCTAAAAAAAATTGCGAAGGCTAGTGGCAATAAAAAAGTTGAGATGCTCCATCTAAGAGATTTGGAAGCGACTACCGGTTATATTCGCGGGGGCTGTTCTCCGATTGGAATGAAAAAATTATTTCCAACCTTTGTAGACGCATCGGCAAAAAATTTCGAAAAAATAGCTATTTCCGCTGGTAGAAGAGGGCTACAAATGGAAATTGCCCCCGACGCCATTATCGAACTGACGCGAGGGCAATTTGTTGAGTTGACGCTTTAATCAAAAGCGTAATAAGCGGCGTTTGTTCCGGCAACATAGCCGGTACAAAAGGCGGTGGTGATATTATAGCCGCCAGTATAGCCGTTCACATCGAGCACCTCCCCGGCAAAATACAGGCCGGGGATTTTTTTGCTAGCTAAATCTTTAGGATTGACTTCTTTAAGTTCCACACCACCACCGGTAACGAAGGATTTTTCTAAACCAAAGGTCTTATTGGCGGTCAATGACCAATTTTTACAATAGTCGATTAGTTGCGCACATTGCTCATTAGACGTTTGGGCAAATGTCAGCTCACTGATTCCAACTTTTTCTAAAAAGAATAACAGTAATCGTTCAGGTAAAATACCGGCTAAAGCATTTTTTAATTGCTTAGTAGAGGCAGAGCCTCGTTCTTTGATCTCAGCTAAAAGTTCGCCTTTCGTAAGCTGTGGGAAACAATCAAGTTTTAATGTGACTGTTTCTTGGGTTCTCAGCAGCTGATTGACAAAGCTGGAACACCGCAGCGCTGCCGGGCCCGAAACACCAAAGTGAGTAAACAGCAGATCCATTTCATGGCCGGCAACAGTCTTATTTTTTTGGTCTACTACACTCAAGGACACATCTTGCAGGGATAGGCCTTGTAAAGATTTTGCAGCAACAAAATCATCAGTTAAAAAAATCGGTGATTCGGTGGGATATAAGGGTGTCACATGATGACCAACACTTTTCGCAAAACGGTAGCCGTCTCCTTGTGCACCAGTTGAAGGATAAGTAATGCCCCCTGTAGTAATGACCACGCTTTTAGCCGAATAATCACCTTCAGCGGTACGTACCCCTTGAATCGTTGTTCCATCAGAAATGATTTTTTCAACGGGTTCCTTAAAATGCAGCTCCACGTTTAGACTTTCCAATTCCTTCTTTAAAGTGTCGACAATTGTCGCTGATTTATTTGATACCGGGAAAATCCGACCATGATCTTCTTCCTTTAAAGCAACCCCACGCTCATTGAAAAAATTCATAATGTCCTGATTATCAAATTGAGCAAAGGTACTGTATAAAAAGCGTCCATTTCCAGGTATGTGGGTAATCAGATCCTCTACTGGTCGATTATTTGTCACGTTACAACGACCACCACCAGTCATTAACAGCTTTTTACCTAAGCGTTTATTTTTTTCAAAAAGTGCGACTTTGGATCCATTCATCGCAGCAGTAATACTCGTCATCATACCGGCGGGACCGCCACCGATCACGATCACATCAAATTTGTTTTTCATCTAGTCAACCAACCTCTATTATATTTGTCTGACGATTTTACTTAAAAGTCATTGTTTCATTTACGAACATTCCATTTATAAATTGCAGTGTAGCATGAATTAATTCCCACTTCTATTAAAAAATGATGTAAACTATGAATATTAAATGTGAGGAGGAATTTGATGGAAGTAAGAGAATATGTGGAACAGGTTCAAAAGAACTTAGCAGCAAAGGATCCAAACCAAGAAGAATTTTTACAAGCGGTGGAGGAATTTTTACCGTCAGTCATTCCTTTCTTAGAAGAGCATCCAGAGTACGTAGAGAAGAATATTTTAGAACTCATTCTTGAACCTGAAAGAATGATTCAATTTCGTGTACCTTGGCAAGATGATGCAGGAAACTGGCAGGTTAATCGCGGCTATCGCGTCCAATTTAATTCAGCGCTTGGTCCATATAAAGGCGGATTACGTTTCCACCCAAGTGTTAATTTGAGTATTTTGAAATTTTTAGGTTTCGAACAAATCTTTAAAAATAGTTTGACGGATCTGCCCATTGGTGGCGGAAAAGGCGGTTCAGATTTTGATCCGAAAAAGAAATCCGACGCAGAAATTATGCGATTTTGTCAAAGCTTTATGATGGAGTTGTCAAAACATATCGGACCAAACTTAGATGTGCCTGCTGGAGATATTGGTGTTGGTGGTCGTGAGATTGGGTACTTATTTGGTCAATACAAACGTCTTCGTGAATACGACATGGGTGTTTTAACCGGAAAACCAGTCGGGTTCAACGGCAGCCTTGTACGAACAGAAGCAACTGGCTATGGTACCGTTTATTTTGTTAAACATTTGTTGGAAGACCGCGGGGATTCCTTTGAAGAAAAGAAAGTATTGGTTTCTGGTAGTGGAAATGTAGCTATCTATGCGATTGAAAAAGCCCATGAATTAGGTGCGATAGCAATTACCTGTTCCGATTCCGATGGATACATTTATGATGAAGAGGGCATTGACTTAGACTTGTTGAAAGAAATTAAAGAAGTGCGCCGGGAACGTCTGACTGAATACGTTAAAGAACGTTCAACCGCGAAGTATTATGAAGGTTCTGTTTGGGACCTTGAAACGGCGGCTGATATCGCTTTGCCATGTGCGACGCAAAATGAAATTGATGGCAAAAAAGCAGAGATCCTAGTAAAAAATGGGGTTAAAGTCGTAGCTGAAGGCGCAAATATGCCAAGCACGATGGATGCTGTAAAATTGTATTTTGAAAATGACATTCTTTATGGGTCAGGAAAAGCAGCAAATGCTGGTGGAGTCGCAGTATCTGCATTAGAAATGAGTCAAAACGCACAACGCTTAGCTTGGACGAAGGAAGAAGTGGACAGTAAGTTAGACGATATTATGAAAAATATTTATGAAACCTGTCGTGATACTGCTGAAAAATATGCTGAAAAAGATAATTTCGCTGCGGGCGCCAATATCGCTGGCTTTGAAAAAGTTGCGGCAGCAATGTTAGCTCAAGGATTAGTTTAATTTTTGGGAGGTTCGAGCTTGAAAAAAATGGAAAAGAAACGTAAAGTATAGGTTGTACTGAAGTGATTTTCAAGGAGGAAAAATAATGGCACACATTCAATTCGATTACTCGAAAGTAGCACCATTTGTGAGCGACCATGAAATGGACTACATCAAAACTGAAGTAGCTCGAGCTCATAAAGAATTACACGAAGGAACTGGCGCAGGAAATGATTTTCTTGGTTGGGTCGATCTTCCTGTAAACTATGATAAAGATGAATTTGCACGAATCAAAAAAGCAGCTAAAAAAATCCAATCTGATTCTGAAGTTTTAGTTGTTATCGGGATTGGTGGTTCATACTTAGGCGCTCGTGCAGCAATCGAATTCTTGCATCAAACATTCTTCAATGTTTTAGACAAAGAAGATCGTAAAGCACCGCAAGTATTCTTTGCTGGAAACTCAATCAGCTCAACGTATATTGCTGACTTAATCGAAGTCATCGGAGATCGTGATTTCTCAGTTAACGTTATTTCAAAATCAGGAACGACAACTGAACCAGCAATCGCATTCCGTGTCTTTAAAGAATTATTGATCAAAAAATATGGTGAAGAAGAAGCCAACAAACGTATCTACGCAACAACTGATAAAGCTCGTGGCGCAGTTAAAGTTGAAGCAGACGCGGCTGGCTGGGAAACATTCGTTATTCCTGATGATGTCGGCGGACGTTTCTCTGTTCTTACAGCTGTTGGTTTATTACCGATCGCAGCAAGTGGCGCTGATATTGATGCATTGATGCAAGGGGCTGCTGATGCACGTGAAGCATACTCAAGTGATAACTTAGATGAAAATGAAGCCTATCAATATGCAGCACTTCGTAATATCTTATACCGTAAAGGGAAAGTGACTGAAATCTTAGTCAACTACGAACCAGGAATGCAATACTTCAACGAATGGTGGAAACAATTGTACGGCGAATCAGAAGGAAAAGACTTGAAAGGGATCTACCCATCAAGTGCCAACTTCTCGACTGACTTGCATTCATTTGGACAATACATCCAAGAAGGTCGTCGTAACATTTTCGAAACCATCGTGAAAGTTGAAAAACCACGCAAATCAGTGGCAATTCCTGCACAAGAATCTGACTTAGATGGTTTAGGTTACTTGGAAGGTAAAGACGTTGACTTTGTTAACTCAAAAGCTTACCAAGGAACATTATTAGCGCATACGGATGGCGGCGTGCCTAACCTAGTGTTAAACATTCCAACAATGGATGCGTACACTTTAGGTTATGCAATGTACTTCTTTGAAATCGCAGTTGGAATCTCTGGTTACTTATTAGGGGTTAACCCATTCAACCAACCGGGTGTAGAAGCATACAAGAAAAATATGTTTGCTTTGCTTGGAAAACCAGGCTTTGAAGATCTAGCTAAAGAATTAAACGATCGTTTATAAAAAGAAAAAACGACTTTCGCGTTGCGAAGGTCGTTTTTTTAATTGGTACAGTAAAAATAG
Organism: Enterococcus viikkiensis; assembly: GCF_005405345.1. GTDB lineage: Bacteria > Bacillota > Bacilli > Lactobacillales > Enterococcaceae > Enterococcus_A > Enterococcus_A viikkiensis. The sequence goes on from NZ_BJDW01000023.1 coordinate 39,841, forward strand.
GTTGTAACGAATCAAAATCAATGATAAAAAACATTTTTACAGACTGATGAAATCGCTTTAAAAAAAATAAAGATAAATAAAAAATGAACGTTAGATTAAAAATAACCATAGTTGTTTCTGTTTGTGTTTTGCGAATTTTCTAAAAACTATAATTTTTCCCGATAGCGTAAAATATTTTGTGTAAATAGAAATTTAGGGTAGAAAAAGAGAAAGTCCATTCTGTAAAATTAAAGTTA
>NZ_BJDW01000024.1 GCF_005405345.1 Enterococcus viikkiensis
GCTATGTTGTTTGCTTCTATAAAAGAAGCGCCCTACACATTTGGTTTGTTTTATTCGTTCAGTTTTCAAAGGTCTACGTTGTTTGTCGCTTTGTTTCAGCAACTTTTATATCATAACAGGTTACTGAGCAAATGTCAACAACTTTTTTCAATTAATTTTTGAAGAAGTTGTCGCCATCGCTTTATGCGACTTTGTTAGAATAACTGAAAGTCAGTCATCTGTCAATAACAATTTTGAAGTTTTTTTAAGCGGCCTTCACTCGCTTTGGAACATTACATAATATACCAACATAATCTTGCTCGGTCAATCAAAAATAGCAAGTTTTTGAAAGTTTTTTTGATTACCTACCAATGTCTATGAATATTTACATAAATGTTCGCAAATAACACGAATGTCGATTGAAAAGTCCCTTTTCACGAAAAATTTAATCGCATTTATCTTTGATATCCTTACATCATTTTCTAATAATTTATTTGATCAATCAAAAAAGACGCTCAATATACCTGAGCGTCTTGGAATATCTATTTATTTTTAACGCATTGTTGGGAATAATAAGACATCGCGAATTGATTGAACGTCGGTTAGCAACATAACAAGACGGTCGATCCCAATACCTAATCCACCCGTTGGCGGCATACCATATTCCAACGCTTCCAAGAAATCTTCATCCACGCCATGTGCTTCATCGTTTCCTTGCTCACGTTCTTTTTCTTGCGCTTCAAAACGTTGACGTTGATCGATTGGATCATTCAATTCTGTAAAGGCGTTGGCAAATTCACGGCCAACAATAAACAATTCAAAGCGGTCCGTAAAACGACCGTCTTCCGCATTTTTCTTCGCCAATGGAGAAACTTCGACTGGATGTCCAAATACAAAGGTTGGCTGTTGCAACGTTTCTTCTACAAACGTTTCAAAGAATTCATTGATAATATGACCAACTTCCATATTGTCATTGATTTCTACGTGGTGTTCTTTCGCTAATCCACGAGCTTCTTCAATCGTCATTTCTCGCCAGAAATCAACACCGGTTTGTTCTTTGATGGCATCTACCATATGGATTCGTTTAAACTCGGCACCTAGATCGATAGCTTGTCCATCATAAGATAGTGTCGTTTCACCTAATACGTTTTGAGCAGCATCCCTGATGATTCCTTCCGTTAAGTTCATCACATCTAGGAAATCTTGATAGGCAGTATAAACTTCCATCATGGTAAATTCCGGATTATGTGTCGTGTCGATCCCTTCATTACGGAAGACCCGGCCGATTTCATAAACTTTTTCCATGCCGCCGACAATTAACCGTTTCAAATGCAATTCAAGGGCGATGCGCAAATAAAGATCCATATCTAACGCATTATGATGCGTAATAAACGGACGGGCAGTCGCACCACCGGCTTCATTATGCAAAACAGGTGTTTCGACTTCAATGTAGCCTAAGCCATCTAAATAGCGACGAATTTGGCTAATGATCTGGCTGCGTTTCGTGAAGCGATCAAAACTTTCTCGGTTACTGATCAAGTCTAAGTACCGTTGACGATAACGCTGTTCCACGTTCGTTAATCCATGATATTTTTCAGGCAATGGGCGTAGTGCTTTTGAAAGCAACGTGATTTCTTTGGCTTTAATAGAAACTTCGCCGGTATCAGTCTTCATGATTTCCCCAGTTACACCGAAGAAGTCGCCTAGATCACCTTTTTTGAAAATTGCGTAAGGTTCTTCCCCCACTTCGTCTTTACGGACGTAGATTTGGATTTGGCCTTCGCGGTCTTGCAGATGGGCGAAGCCGACTTTCCCTTTTCCACGTTTCGTCATCATTCGGCCAGCGACACTGGCTGTTAATTGTTTTTCAACTAGTTCTTCTTTTGTATTCACATCATATGTTTCATGCAATTCTTTTGAATTTGCTGTACGTTCAAAACGTGCGCCAAATGGATCAATACCTTCTTCACGAAGATTTTCCATTTTTTCGCGGCGGACACGCATCTGGTCGTTCATTTCTGTTAAATTGGTTTGTTCCTCAGTCACGAATGTTCCTCCTCAAATGTAATTACTCTTCCTTATAATGCCAATGAATTCGCAAAAAATCAAGCCGAATCCACATTCGGCTTGGAGTTTTAACTAATTTTCTGTTTCGCTTCAGTCTTTTCTACTAACTGATCCAATAAATCTAAGATCACTTGTTTTTCTTCCGTCTGATTGATTGCGACCTTGGTTTTAGCCGCCCGAGGAATGCCCTTTAAATAATAGCTAGCATGCTGGCGGAATTCACGACAAGCAATTTTTTCGCCTTTTAAGTGAATCAAACGTTCTAAATGCAACTTGGCTGTTTCGATTTTTTCTCTAGCCGTCGGTTCAGGAATTAATTCTCCTGTTTCCAAGTAATGCTGAGTCTGATGAATCATCCATGGATTGCCTAAAGCCGCTCGACCGATCATCACCGCATCAACGCCGACTTCCTCAATCATACGTTTGGCATCTTCCGGAGTACGAACATCGCCATTACCCATGAATGGAATCGTCAATTTATCAGCAACCTGTTTCAACACATCCCAATTCGCTTGACCTTCATACATTTGGACCCGCGTCCGACCATGCATTGCGATAGCAGAAGCCCCAGCCTTTTCAGCAGCTAATGCATTTTCCACCGCCAAAACATGTTGATCATCCCAACCGATCCGCATTTTCACTGTCACGGGAATATCCACCGCCGATGAGACTGCCTCAACCATTTCGTAGACTTTATTAGGATCCAGCAGCCATTTAGCACCAGCTTCAGCCTTGATCACTTTATTTACTGGGCAGCCCATATTGATGTCGATGATATCCGCCTCAGTGTTTTCTTGCACGAATTGCGCTGCTTCAACTAAAGAATCTTTATTGCCGCCGAAGATTTGCACACTTAAGGGATGCTCTCTTTCATCAATGTACAGCATCTCCAAGGTTTTCTTATTTCTAAAATGGATGCCTTGGTCACTGATCATTTCACAGACCACCAAACCAGCACCAAATTCTTTCACCGTTACGCGGAAGGCAGCATTGGTAATCCCCGCCATCGGAGCAACAACGACCCGATTGGGAATCTCAACCTTCCCGATATTCCATGTGCCATTTAATGGTTTCACGTTTATTCCCCCAAAATCTCTTGCTTTAATTCGTAAAGATCTTCTTCACTGTACTGGTATTTATTATTGCAAAAGGCGCAGACAGCTTCGGCTCCATGATCTTGATCAATTAGTTCTTGAATCTGTTCTGCCCCTAATGTAATGATAGCAGACGCGAATTTTTCTTTTGAGCAATCACATTTAAATTGGACCGGCATGGTTTCTAAAAAGAAAACATCATCCGTCGCTAGAAGATTTTCCAAAATCTCTTCTGGTGTTTGCCCTTCGTCTAATAGGGTAGAAATACGGGCCGTTTCTTTCAAACGTGCTTCGATTTGATCGATAATCTCGTCGCTAGCGCCCGGCATGATCTGAATCATAAAGCCCCCGGCGGTTTTGATCGAATCGTCTGTGTCAACTAATACCGATACACCTACTGCTGATGGAATTTGTTCTGAGACAGCCAAATAGTACGTAAAATCTTCGCCAATTTCACCAGAAACGATTGGTGTTTGACCAGAGAACGGCTCTTTCAGTCCTAGATCTTTAATGACCGTGAACATCCCTTCGGTTCCTACTGCACCTCGAACATCAATTTTTCCAATCTCATTTAAAGGCAGGCTAATATGAGGGTTCTTGATATACCCTTTGACCTCGCCCTTACCGTTGCTATCTACCACGATTGCCCCAGCCGGTCCATCGCCGTCGATTTTCACCGTTAGTCGGTCCTCCCCTTTTAAGGTGGCGCCTAACATCAATCCACCAACCAGCGTACGACCTAATGCCGCTGAAGCTGTATTCCAAGTATCATGACGCCGTTGCGCCTCGGCGACTGTCTCCGTCGCATTGACCGCGTAGGCCCTGACAAAGCCTTCATAGGCTAATGCCTTCACTAAATAATCACTCATTTATCTATTCCTCAATTCCTTATGAATTCGTCATTCAATTTTACTCGTGATTGCATCATACTAGGTGTTTCGACTTTTTTCAACTTCTCCGTACACCCTTGCCAAAAAGTTTACTATTCAACCGCTTATACTAAAATAAAAAAGCAGACGATCCCTCGTCTGCCGCTTAAAGCCACATAGGTAACAAAATGCTTGCCAGCGCCGTCGCATCATAGTTGGTTGCTTCTTTTTTTAATTGATTGTGCAACTCTCCTAGCGCCTTTGGAAAATCACGTTGGTGAGCTAAGGCAAATAATGCCAAACCCTTACAGATTTTTGTCGCCACTAGTCCATAATCCTCCGTTTTTTCCAATAGCTGGGCATTCTCTAATAATAATTCTTGAGCCTCAGGGTAGCGTTTGACTTCCTCATCCCCATAAGCTTGGCTTATTTGGTCCATCATTATTTTTACTTTCTGACTGCGCTTCATGAGATCAACCCCTTTGTGCTTAATTCTACGCCGATTCATCAAATATATCCACGTTAGAGCAAAGATTTTTGCATGAGCAAATCGGTCTGCCGATCGGTTCCAATATAAAAATCACGCCCACCAACTTGTTTAAACCCAAAAGACCGGTAAAACTTCAAGGCATTTTGATTGTCTTCCCAGGCACCCAGCCAGATGCTCGCGCGTCTTTCGTACGTTGCCTACTCAAAGGCATAATCCGACAGCTGCCGCCCTAAGCCTTGATGTTTGAAAGCATTCCGAATATAGATACGTTCTACCTCTAAACCTTTTGGATCAACTGCTTCAGTTTGAGCGTCACCAATAGTTAATTTTAAGGAACCGGCCACTTTCTCGGCTAAGTAAATAAAGCTGGATCATTATCTGCCGCAAAGCTCTCATTGAAGGTTTCTCTGCTGATTGCCTGTCATTCGACTTAATCTTCGAAACTACATAGACGAATCCTTCCTGCCCTATTTCTTCCTCCTTCTAAACTATCAAAAAACGACATGTCCGAGGGACATGTCGTTAAGCTTTATTCTTGGTTATCATTTGTATCGTCAGGAGCGATTTGATCGTCCGACTCTTTGTGTCCAGACTCTTTATCTTCTGCTTGCTTCTCCGCATCCTTTTCTTCCAGAGCACGTTTGGCTTCTTCGAAAGTTTGCGCTTGCGCTTTCTCACTTGGATAAGGACTGTCTTTACCTTCTGGCATTTCACCAGTTTCATACAATGATTTGATTGCTTTGGCATCCAATGTTTCAAATTCCAATAATTTTTCAGCAATCAATTTATGTTGATCACGGTGGGTTTCAATAATCTCACGCGCTTTTTCATGTGCTTGCTTCAAGATACTACGAACTTCTTCGTCGATCTCAAAGGCCACTTGTTCTGAATAAGCTTTCGTTTGACCATAATCACGGCCAACAAAGACTTGATGATTGCCTTCGTATTGAACTGGACCAAGCTTGTCGCTCATTCCGTATTCAGTTACCATACTACGAGCTAATGAAGTTGCTTGTTCAAAGTCATTTGAGGCACCCGTAGTTTGTGAGTTGAAGACGATCTCTTCAGCTGTCCGTCCACCTAATAGACCAACGATTTGTTCAAACATATCTTCTTTTGACATCAACATTTGATCTTCTTTTGGTAAAGCAATCATGTAACCGCCAGCGCGTCCACGAGGAATAATTGTCACTTTGTGAACGACCCGAGCACGGTTCAAGACCATTCCGATAATTGTATGACCCGCTTCATGGTAGGCCACCATTTCACGTTCACGTTTACTGATGACGCGATCTTTCTTAGCAGGTCCCGCGATCACACGATCCTCTGCTTCATCCACGTCAGAAGCGTCGATTTTTTTCTTGTTCCGACGAGCAGCTACTAAAGCCGCTTCATTCAAGACATTTTCCAAATCGGCACCGGCAAAGCCCGGTGTTTGTTGCGCAACGACTTTCAAGTCCACATCGTCTGCTAACGGTTTGTTACGGGCGTGTACTTTAAGAATCGCTTCACGACCTTTAACGTCAGGACGACCAACTAAAATCTGACGGTCAAAACGACCTGGACGTAGTAACGCTGGGTCTAATACGTCAGAACGGTTAGTTGCAGCAATGACGATGACGCCTTCATTCCCATCAAATCCATCCATCTCAACCAGTAATTGGTTCAAGGTTTGTTCACGTTCATCATGACCGCCCCCCATACCTGCGCCACGTTGACGACCGACCGCATCGATTTCATCGATGAAGATAATGGCTGGTGCATTTTTCTTAGCTGTTTCGAAAAGATCCCGGACACGAGAAGCGCCGACCCCAACGAACATTTCCACGAAATCTGAACCTGAGATTGAATAAAATGGTACGCCTGCTTCACCAGCTACAGCTTTGGCTAGCAATGTTTTACCAGTTCCGGGAGGTCCTTCAAGCAAGACCCCAGCAGGAATTCGGGCACCTAATTCCACGAAGCGACGTGGGTCTTTTAAGAATTCCACGACTTCGACTAATTCTTGTTTTTCTTCTTCCGCACCAGCTACATCAGAGAAACGGACACGGTTGGCTTTTTTGTCGGCTTCTTTGGCTTTGGATTTTCCGAAGTTCATCACTCGGCCATTGCCGCCACCGCCGCCACCTTGTTGACCCATGATCATATAGAAGAAAAAGACCATTAACAGAATTGGTAAGAAGCTTACTAATAAAGTAACCCACATACCGCTGCTGGATTCTTCTTCGATCGATGTTTTGATTTTGTTTTCTTTGGCTAAGTTAGTAACTTGACTCAAGCTAGAATCATTGGGCAAAACAATGGTTGAAAAGTGTGTCGTTTTCGAATCCGTTTGACCAATAATGCTCAAACCACCGGAATTCGCAACTTCTTGTTTTTCTTTATACTCACCAGTGATTTTGTAAACACCACCGGCAGGTTGAATCGTCAAGTTCTTGATTTTGCCTTCTTGCATTTGTTCTGTAAAGGTTGAATACTCGATATCTGGCGAAGCTGATTTGTTATCTCCGAAAAGGAAATAAACCACCATGACCATTGCCAAGATGACGAGGATATAATAGAGAGCATTCTTTGCTCCCTTATTGTTTTTGTTCATCTGCGTCCTCCTCGCGCTTGTTAGCTTGTTAATAAAGTTTTATCAATTTTGACCTTTTAAGTATATCATACTAAGATTTTTTCAGTCACTAATTTGATTGATAAATTTCTGGCTTCAATACACCTACATATGGCAAGTTACGATAGTCTTCCGCATAATCCAGCCCGTAGCCTACTACAAATTCATTTGGAACATCGAAACCAATGTAGTCCGCGTGAATATCTACCACACGTCCTTCTGGTTTGTCTAATAATGTGACAATCTTCACTGATTTCGCTTTACGATACTTAAATAGATCTACCAGATAGCCTAAGGTCTGGCCACTGTCAATGATATCTTCCACAATTAATAAATCTCGGCCTTCCACATTTGTGTCTAAATCCTTGATGATCTTCACTTCTCCGGAAGAAACCGTTTGATTGCCGTAGCTGGAAACATCCATAAAATCCAATTCCAAATGTGCGTCAATTTCACGAACGATATCAGCCATAAAAGGAACCGCCCCTTTTAAAATACCAACGACCAATGGATTTTTAGTGGCATAATCTTCCGTTAATTGTGCACCTAATTCGACACAGCGTTTTTGAATATCTTCTCTTGTAATTAAGATTTTTTCAATATCTTTTGCAAGCATATTTAAACTCCTTTCATTTCGACACTTGATGCATATAGTCAAGTATGTAGTGTATTCTATCAGTTTCAACTGCAATACTCAAATAGGAATTAGCAAAAGGTAAAAGCGCTACGATTTCTCCTAACGAATCTTCTACTACCCATGCGTTGTTCCGTTTATCAGCAGGGATTTTTTGATCAATAAAATAACGATTAATACGTTTTTTTAAAGTCGCCGAAAAGCGCATCCGATCTCCCGGCTGACGGCGACGGATCGTTAGCGGCAACTCAATGTCTAACGGTAGCGGTACGTGGTACCCATTTATTTCTGGTTTTTTCATACTTTTCCGCAGAGTCACCTTTTCAGCGCCACCAATGGTCAGTGTTTGATTTTCAACTAAAGAAAAAATTCCTTCATTTAATATGGAGGTGGGCTTTTTTTCTAAAGAGAATTGCTGATACCGTCGAGCAAACAGCCAGTTCTTACCAAGGTCTAGTGTCCATTGACTAACCGGCCGTTGAATTTGGTCTAGCAACCCGAAGATTTGCCGTTGAGAGACCGCCAAGCCTGTCTGCCCTTCGGTATCTTGGAAGAAGCTCGTCAGAAAATAATAACGAGCACCCCTTTCATCAGGGAGTGTCTCAGTTGAAAAAGACCAGCCTTGATCGGTTTGCCGGATATTTCTTAAATTTTCTTTTAGCGCTTGTTTAATCAGTGGTTCTGCCCACGTCAGCTGCTGTTGAAATTGCTGGACATGCTGCAAAATTTGCGGATTTTCTTTTTTTAGTTCTGGTATCACGTTATGCCGCATCCGATTGCGAAAAAAATCAGTCGATTGATTGGTGATGTCTTCAAAGTACGTGATTTGCTTTTCTTCGGCATAGTGATAGATCTCAGCCTTCGAAAACGACAGCAGCGGTCGTAATAAACTGCCAGTGCCAAAAATCTGTTTTCGTGCAATGCCGCTGTGACTTGCAAGCGAGCCTCCCTGCGCCAAACGCATCACCATCGTCTCTAACTGATCATCCCCATGATGGGCCGTCACCAACAACGAATAATTTTCTGCTTCCATGATTTCTTCAAAAAAATCATAACGGACTTTTCGTGCCGAAGCCTCAATGTTTTTTTTCGCCGGCTGTTGCCAGACGTTTAAATAGAAAGGCAGCTTATGGCGTTTACAATAATCCCGTAAAAATTCGGCTTCGTCTTTCGACTCTGCCCGCAACTGATGATCCACATGGGCTACACCCACAGACAGCCCCGCTTGCTCCAGCAAATGCAGCAAGACCATCGAATCGACACCCGTGGAAACGGCAACCAAAATCTTTTGATCTGTTTGTAGCTCTGGATTTTTTCGAAAAAGAACTTGCTCCATATTACGCTCCTTACTCATAAGAAAGGCTTTCACGAACTCGCTCAGCTTTTACGCAATAAGACCAAACGATTTTGAAATCGTTTGGCTTATTGCCGCTAAAGTTAGTTCCTGAAGTCGGACATGAATATGCCTGTTGCAAAGCGATTTATTCATGTGAAAATTTCATACTATCTTTATAGCTAAAAAAAGCTGAAATCCTCTAAAGAATTTCAGCCCTTCTATTAGCTGCGGCGACCGCCTCGGCCTCCGCGTTTGCCTTCAGTATTTCGTTTAATCGATGACAAGCGATCATCGCTGTCCTTCAAAAAGGAACTCATCAATGAATCGAAGTCTTGTTTGCCGCCGCTATTTTTAGGATTTCCTTTTGCTTGTGGCTTTTGACGATTGTTGTCGCGATTATCGCGGAACTCACGTTTAAAAGGTTTCTTTTCTGGCTGTTGTGGCTGATCTTGTGCTTTACGGATAGACAGGCCGACTTTGCCGTCATCTCCTACAGAAGTCACTTTCACCGTTACTTCATCGCCAACAGTCAATACATCATGAATGTCTTTGACAAAACCATTAGATATTTCACTGATATGGACTAAGCCAGTTTTCCCCTCACCCAAGTCGATAAAGGCACCGAAATTAGTAATTCCTGATACTTTTCCTTGCAGCTTAGCTCCTACTTCGATTGACATAAAAAAATTGTTCCTCCTAATTTTTTTCCATTTATTTTAAAACTACTCTTTCGTAGTTTCGGACTTTACTACTTCGTCAGCAGGCGTATTGTCCTTGCTAGGCGTTTTCGCTGGATCTGGTAAAACAAAAATTAATTCACCATCTTTTGAATAATAGTAACGACTACGAGCGAGCTTCGCTACATAGTTATCATCTTTTAACAGCTTTACATCGTTCTTCAAGCCGGCTACCCGATGATCCACCTTAGCGGATTCAGCAACAGTCTTGACCTTGATTTCAATTAACTCACTTAAATGACGCTGTTCGTTAAAGATTTGAACGCCCATGACGATAAAGACAAAAGCAGCGACAGCAAACAAAGCAGCCAAACGACGACGCTTAAAGACGAGTTGACGATGTTGCTTTTGAAATTTGCGGTATTGCTCCTTCGCATACGGCGTATCCAATGAAGCGATTTTCTGCGTTTCATTTTCATTCATTCCTACGCGCTCCTATCTATCATGAAATTCTTCACTATTATATCAATTCAAGATATAATTGTCTATTTGAATTGTTCCTAATTCCCGTTATTATCGTTATTCCCTAAACGTGTTTCGCTAATTATCCGATACATTTTAGCTGCGTCTTCTTTTTTCGTCGACTCATGCAGTTCCTCTACCGCGACTTCCAAGACTTTATTCCCAAATTGAATACGTAATTGATCCCCAATTTTTATATCTGTTGAAGATTTTGCTAATTTTCCATTCACTTGAATTCGACCTTTGTCTGCCACTTCTTTGGCCACCGCACGTCGTTTAATGATCCGTGAAATTTTTAAAAACTTATCTAACCGCATCTTCTATCCCCTTTTCCATTTTAATCGTAAGAGTTTACTACCGAAGGGCAACATCAGCCATTCTCTGATAGTTAATAGCCGTAAACGCATGGCTAAAAACAAAAAGGCTGAACCGCCGAAGGCCACGCCTAAAACGGCCACCAGTAATGCCACGCTTCGTTTCGTGACTGCACCGAATAGTAAACTGACACCTCCATAATAACACAGCATCACCATTACCATACCGCCTAAGCAAATAAATAAGTGGCGCATAAAATGACGTTCACTACTATACCCGCGAGTCAGACGATCACTGGCTAAATGCAAGATGGATAAAGAGACCATTAAACCAAGTAATGTCGAAAGACTAGCACCGACCGTCCCAAATTGTTTCGTCAAGCCACCCGTAGTTACTAGCTTGACTAACAACCCCACTCCGGCTGCTTGCAGTGACGAACGATACTGATTCTGACTTTGAGCGATACTTTGATAGGCTTGTACCATTGCCGCCAAAAAAATTGCGAAGACGAAGAGTACTAATGTCGCGTTTCCTTGGTAGTCTTTAAACAGCGCGTAATTCACGTAAGGCAGCAGCAATGCCAAGCCAACGGAGGCCGCAGCTGCAATCCCGCAAGTCAAACGCAAAAAAGTCTGGCTCGTTTTACTAAATTGCGAGTGGTCTTGATTCACTAAATGGCGCGTCAATAGCGGTAAAAAACTGGCACTCAAAGCCAATGCCACCACTAGGCCTAATTGGACCAACGGCTGCCCGCGATCATAGACCCCTTTGGCTAACTTCGCCCCATGTTCACTCAAGCCAAAATCAACCAGCGCCTTTTTCACGGTAAAGGAATCAATCAGCTGAAATAAAATCAGCAAACCGCTGTATATAGTCATTAGGCCGCCTTCCAATAAAAGACGTTTTCCTAGCTGCCAACTCTCCTTTTTTAATCGTGGAAGCTTCTTTGCAAATGTCGTTCCTAAAACCTTGCGACGATACGACCAGAGAACAAAAACGGCGGCCACGCCTCCAACTAAAGCCCCAGACATCGCGATCGTCCCGGTATAATAAACATCCATGTCAAAATGCTTATAGGACCAGGCCGCTAAAAGAATCACTCCTACACGAATCAACTGTTCGACGACTTGAGAAACGGCGGTTGGAACCATTAACAGCTTGCCTTGAAATTCGCCTCTCGTAATCGAAAGAAAGGGCATGATGAGAAAGGTGAACGAAACAACTTGAATCAGCGGCGCTAGTTTCCCATCACCCATCCAATGAGCAAAGGGCTGTGCCGAGAAAAAGCATAATGCCCACAAAACCAAGCCAAATCCGCTGATCAATGGGAATAAATCATTCAACGCCTCTCGCTGTTGACGCGGTTCTTTTTGCTCTGCCACATATTTCGAAATGAACTGAGGCAGGCCGGACAAAGCCAACGTCATCGCAATCCCATAAATCGGGTAGACTTGCTGATAAACATAAAAGCCTTCATCTCCCGCCAAGTTTTGATAAGGTACGCGATAGATGGCACTTAACAGCTTCGCGACAAAGGAAGCCACCGTCAAAACAAAGGCCCCCTGCATCATGACTTTCATTTCTTTGTTTGCCAAGGCCTTCACCACCTACTCTTTATACTTTTGTTCCCGCAAAGCTTTGACAAACAAACTAATTTCTCGCAGCCAAACAGCCTCATCCATTTTTTTGTCGATCATCAACTTGATGACCATTTTATCTTTTTCCACGCCTAACGTTGCTTTCATCTTAGTTGCACTCAAGGCTTCAAACAACTGCTTGACTTGATAGGCCTTGGTACCCACTTTACTTAACGTCACAATGATATGTTGTTGCCGTTTTTGGATGCTTTCGACTAAGGCACGATCGCCATCCATTTTAATCTGACCCACGTTTAATAAATTCGCCACTTCGTCTGGATAATCACCAAAACGATCCACCAGATCAGACTCGACTTCATCCAACATCTCCGTGCTTTCCAATTCGCGAATGCGTTTATAAATCTCGATCTTTTGCCGTTCGTCTTCGATGTACGTTCCCGGAATATAGGCGTCGATTCCCAAATTGATTTCCACCGAAGTCCGTTCGATCTGAGTGTTCTTCCCTTGTTTGCGATCTACCGCTTCAGAGAGCATTTGTGAATACATATCAAATCCTACTGCATCAATAAAGCCGTGTTGTTGGGCTCCTAATAAATTCCCCGCACCACGAATCGACAAATCTCGCATCGCAATCTTAAAACCAGAGCCAAGCTCAGTAAAGTCCTTAATTGCCTGCAATCGTTTTTCACTGACTTCGTTTAAAATCTTTTGCGGCTCATACATGAAATAAGCATAAGCGATTCGATTGCTACGACCTACCCGTCCTCTTAATTGATACAAGGTTGATAATCCCATATAATCGGCATTTTCTACAAACAAAGTATTCACATTCGGAATATCAACGCCTGTTTCGATGATCGTAGTCGTGACTAAAATGTCATACTGACCGTCGATGAAATCCATCAAGGTATTTTCCAATTGTACTTCCGTCATCTGGCCATGAGCAAAACCAATTTTGGCATCAGGGACCAGCATTTGCAATTCTTCAACTTTTCGTTCAATCGTCTCTACGCGGTTATAGAGATAAAATGCTTGTCCGCCACGAGCCAATTCTCGCTCGATCGCTTCTCTGATCGCCCCAGGATTGGTTTCCATCACATAGGTTTGGATCGGGTAACGGTTTTCCGGTGGTGTCTCGATGACTGACAAATCCCGTACACCTAACATCGACATATGCAATGTCCGGGGAATGGGTGTTGCCGTCAAAGTCAGGACATCGACTTGTGAGCGTAATTGTTTCAATCGTTCCTTGTGTTTTACCCCAAAACGCTGCTCTTCGTCAATCACTAATAGGCCAAGATCAGAAAATTTTAAATCTTGTGACAGCAGGCGATGGGTCCCCACTACGATATCGACTTGACCGGTCCGCAGTTGTTCAATGGTTTCATTTTGCTGCTTCTTCGTCCGGAAACGGCTCAACATCGCCACATTGACGGGAAAATTTTCAAAACGTTCCGTCATCGTGTCGAAATGCTGCTGAGCCAAGATTGTCGTTGGCACTAAAAAGGCCACTTGTTTGTTTTCTTTAATCGCTTTAAAGGCCGCACGTAAAGCGACCTCGGTCTTCCCGAAGCCCACATCCCCGACTAACAAACGATCCATCGGCTGATTTTTTTCCATATCGTGCTTGATCTCCGCGGTACTCCGCAGCTGATCGTCCGTCTCGCTATAAGGAAAGGCATCTTCAAATTCTTTTTGGTATTCATCATCAGGGCCAAACGCATAGCCTCGTTCGGCTTCTCGCTTGGCATAAAGTTCAATCAAGTCATCCGCGATGTCTTCGATTCTTTTTGAGACCTTGCTCTTCGTCTTAGTCCATTCGCTACCACCTAATTTATTGATCTTCGGCGGCTTCGCTTCGGAAGAAACGTATTTTTGAATCAGGTTCAGTTGGGTAACCGGAATAAACAGCTTGTCATCTTTTTGGTATAAAATCGACATGTAATCTTGATGGACGCCATCGATCTCGATTGTTTCCATCCCGACATATTTCCCGATCCCATGATTGGCATGGACGACATAATCCCCAGTCTTCAACTCATTGTAGCTTTTTAGCCGCTCTGCATTCGAGATTGTTTGACGCCGGGCTCGCTTTTTCGTGACCTTTTGGAAAATCTCCCGTTCCGTCACCACCACTAGCTTATCTTGTGGCAATTCAAAGCCTGAGGTTAAATTTCCAGTCATGATTTGAGCTTGACCAATCAACAACTTTTCTGGCGTCGTTTGAATCGCTTGAATGCCCACATCATGAAATTCTTGGGTTAATTTTGCTTGCCGCTCTTGGTCTGAAACAAGAAATAGAATGGTTTGACCTTGTTTTTGCCAGCGATCAACTTCCGTTTTTAGCAACGGCATTTGACCGAAAAACTGCTGCATCGAACGATATTGAAAATTGTGAATCGCTTCAAAGCGTAGATTGCCCATTCCTTTTTGGAATAATGAAAAGAAGCTAGTTGTTAACTTGGTATTTTTAATCAACTCATGAAGATTCAACCCAAAAGTTTGTTCCGAAAAGACCCGCATTTCTTCAATTTTTTGTGTATGCCATTCCGCTTCTTCTCGTTCCATTTCTCGATACGTTTCCATCATTCGTGGATAGTCATCCACAAACAGTAATGCCTCTTGATCCAAATAATCCAATAATGAAACTTTTTCTTCATATAAAAGATCGGTATAATATTTCGCATCCTCAGTAGGAATACCATCTTCCCATGAAGCGATCAACTGACCAAAATAATCATTCAAAAAGTTGTAGTCTTCTTTTTCTTTCGTCACCGCTAACCGATTTTGCAGCAGCTGATTCACTTTAGCCGCACCTTGGGTCAAATCTTCGGCAGAAAAAACCAGATCCGTCGTCGGTGTGATCCAGACTTCCTCTAAGTTTTCCACCGACCGCTGCGTATCCGCTTCGAAGTACCGCAGCGAATCGACCTCCACGTCAAACAGCTCGATTCGAATTGGATATTCAGTCGTTAACGGATAGACATCCACGATACTGCCTCGCATACTGAATTCACCCGGTTTACCCACCATGGTTTGTCGCTCGTAGCCCATTAAGACCAAGCGCTGCGCAAGATGCTCCAGATCAATTTCACTGCCAACTTGCCAGTGGAGCTGATTGGCCTGCCATGTTTTAGGTGCCGGTAAATATTTTCGTAGTGCTGCGGCTGGCACGACAAAAATCCCTTGCTCTCCTTGTGATAGCGCCCGCAAGGTAGAAACCCGTTCAGAACGCGCCTCTGGAGAAGCAAAGGCCATTTCAGCTGACAGTACTTCGTCCACCGGAAATAAGTGGACATCTTCGGTAATCTGTCTCAATTCTTCTGCTAGCTGATTACTATAGTAGAGATTCGGTACCACCACGACTGTTTGCTCATTGCTTTGCTTTTGAGCTGCCGCCATGATTAAGGCCTTAGCCGAACCCGAAAGCCCAATCAATAATTGACGCTTGGCTTTTTTCTTTAGATATGCTTGCCATTCTTTTACTAATGGCATCTGATTGATAAATTCGATCACGTTCACTGTTTCTGCTCCTTATTTCTGCTGACGGTTTTAAACGCCTAATTAAATTGATTCATCGTTTGTGAAAAATCCTTACGAGCAATAAAATACTCGACCGCTTCACTAGCCTTCGCGACACTGTTGGCGATCGTTGCCGCTTCTTCTTTACTAAACGTACTTAACACATGGTTTACCACAGTCTTTCCTTGTGGCCGCCCAATCCCGATCTTGATCCGATTAAATTCTTGGGTGCCTAAATGGGAAATAATACTTTTCAATCCATTGTGACCCCCGGCGCTACCTCTTTGCCGTAAGCGTAATTTTCCTAATTCCATGTCCAAGTCATCCGCGATGACCACTAACTCGTCCAGTTCAATCCCGAAATAAGTCATTAACGGTCCAACGGCTCGACCCGATTCATTCATGAACGTCATTGGCTTTACTAATAATATTTTTTCACCCTCCACAAAAAAATCAGCCACTTCCGCCTCAAAAGGATTTTTTTTGAAGACTGCTTGATTTTCTGCTGCTAAACGATCCACTGCCATAAAACCGACATTGTGCTTCGTATTTTCATATTTTTTTCCGGGATTGCCCAGACCTACGATCATTTTCACTTTATTCCGCCTCGTTCTTAACTAATTTAGCTTTTTACAGCTCTCCCACTAATCCTATTAAACCAGAAATTGAAAAAGCATGACAAAAGGCTGGATAGTCACCTGACTACCCAGTCGAATTTTTTTCTTTATCCAGTATAACACAAACTAGACTGTAGTGACCGTTTTCAACACTTTCACTTGTTTTCAAAATACTGTTATTTTTGTAAAAACTTAATCATACCAGCTCCTTGACCCATCAATACATGAAACGCTTACTCTGCAAACAGCTGGAAAAACTGTATTATTAATGAGTAAGTTACGTGACAAGTTTCATTAATTAATGTTATGATTTCACTGAAAAAACAAATATAAGAAGGGATTGGTACACATGACTGCAAAAGCAGCTAATAAAACCCATCAAAAAGTAATGTTAATCGGCGACGGAGCAGTAGGTTCAAGTTATGCCTTCGCTTTAGTCAATCAAAATATCGCACAAGAAATCGGTATTATCGATATCGACAGTAATCGCACACAAGGAGACGCTATTGACTTATCTCACGCATTAGCATTCACTTCTCCTAAGAAAATTTATTCTGCCACTTATGAAGACTGTCACGACGCTGACCTTGTTGTCATCACTGCCGGTGCACCACAAAAACCAGGCGAAACTCGTTTAGATCTAGTTGGCAAAAACTTACGCATCAACAAAAGCATCGTAGAACAAGTTGTCGCTTCAGGCTTCGATGGTATCTTCTTAGTAGCCGCTAACCCAGTTGACATTTTAACTTACTCTACGTGGAAATTCTCAGGTTTCCCTAAAGAACGCGTTATCGGTTCTGGTACTTCATTAGATACCGCTCGTTTCCGTCAAGCAATCGCTGAATTAGTAGACGTTGACGCACGGAACGTCCATGCTTATATTTTAGGCGAACACGGGGACTCAGAATTCCCAGTTTGGTCACATGCTAACGTTGCCGGCTTACAAATTTACGAATGGGTTAAAGACAATCCTGAAGTCGATGAAGAAGCTTTGGTTAACTTATTCTTCGGTGTACGTGACGCAGCTTACGAAATTATCGAGAAAAAAGGCGCAACTTTCTATGGTATCGCAGTTGCTTTAGCTCGTATCACTCGTGCGATCTTGAATGACGAAAGTGCTGTCTTCCCGTTGTCTGTTTACTTAGAAGGACAATACGGACAAAATGACATCTATATCGGGGCGCCCGCTGTTATCAACGCCAGCGGAATTCAAAACATTATTGAAATTCCTTTAACAGACGCTGAAAAAGATCGTATGGACGCTTCTGCTAAAGAATTAAAAGAAGTAATGGATAAAGCTTTCGCTGATCTTGAATCAGAAGGAAAATAAAAAGTATCTAATATTCAACCACAAAGAATATTTTTATTCTTTGTGGTTTTTTTAATATTTGCTAACGTTTCAAAACATATCACTCGTATTTAACCTATTCTGTGGTATATTTATATTCGGTATATCATTTAAAAAAATCGACTATTTTGATAGATGAAGTGCATCGATAGTTAATGAAAACCAAATAAAGAAAAAGCAATGAGGAGTTATTTCTATGACAAGAAATGAAAAAAGAAATTCTCGCAGCCGTACGAGGGTCGGTGTTATTGTTCTCTTAGGTTTATTGGTAGTTTTAGTTGGCGGATACGCAGTTCGCAGTACATATTATGCTCAGAGGTTTCTTCCTAAGACTGTTGTTAACGGCGTAAAGATCGATAACTTAACGGTAGATGAAGCTAATAAAAAAATTACCCATGAGCTATCAGAATCTCCATTTATTATCAAAGTTGATAATAAAAACTGGAAAGAAATCCAACGAAAAGATTTAGGCTGGCAAAATAATTATCAAACCGGTCTGACAGAAATGCAGAAAAAACAAAATCCTTTCAGCTGGGGAATGCAACTTGTCTCGGCTGCCGATACAGAAGATGTGGACGGCAACACATTGGATGAAAACAAATTAAACGCTGTTGGCGAAGCGGTTCGTGGAGAAATCACTCAGATGAACACGACTCGAACTGCGACAGAAAATGCAACAGTTACCCATACAAATGAAGGCTTTGAGATCGTTCCCGAAAAACAAGGAACGACGATCGACGTTGATGCAGCGGTAGCAGCCTTCAAAGAAGCAGCTAAAACCGGCAAGCAAACTATTAATTTTACAGATTACTTGAGCAAACCAACCATCACTAAAAATGATGAGAGTCTGAAAAAGACGATGGATAAAATGAATGCCATTGCCAAGATCAAAGCAAATTACAGCATCAATGGGCAAAACTTCCAAATCCCGACAGCCGACATCAACGATTGGTTGATCGACGACAACGGAACCTTGTCTTTAGACCAAGCAAAAGTGACTACTTATGTCGCTAGCTTAGGTGAAAAATACAATACAAAAACAAATTCAACTGAGTTCAACAGCACTCGCCGCGGAAAAGTTTCTGTTCCAGCTGGCACCTACAGTTGGACGATCAACACACCAGAAGAAGTGACTGCTTTAACGAACCAAATTTTAGAAGGCAAAGACTTCACCCGTTCACCAATCGTTACTGGTGCGACAACTGCGGACAAACCGCTAGTAGATAAGACTTATATTGAAGTTGATTTGCAAAACCAACATATGTGGTACTACAAAGACGGCAAAGTGGCTTTAGAAACAGATATCGTCAGTGGAAAACCAACATCACCTACCCCACCGGGCGTTGATTATGTATGGTCAAAAGAAAAAAATAAGACTTTAAAAGGGAAAAACGATGACGGTACCGATTATGCGAGTCCCGTAAATTTCTGGATGCCAATTGATTGGACCGGCGTTGGACTTCACGACTCTGATTGGCAGCCAGCGTATGGCGGCGAGCTATGGAAGACCCGTGGTTCTCACGGTTGTGTAAATACTCCGCCAGATGTCATGGCAAAACTCTTTGACATGGTTGAGGTCGGTACGCCAGTACTCGTCTTTTAATAAAAATAAAAACCAGCGAAATTAATTCGCTGGTTTTTTTGTCTCTTATATTGTAATAAAGCTTCGAATACTTCCCTATACTATTCAGCCGACGTATAAACTTCCGATACATCATCATCATCTTCCAACTTTTCAACTAAACGATCGAGTTTTTCTTGCTGATCCGCTTCTAATTGTACAGTCGTCTGAGGAACCATCGTTAACTCCGCTTGAGCTAAGGCAAAGCCGGCCGCCTCTAATTGATCTCGAACGCTCTCGAAATCTTCTGGAGCCGTATAGATCTCAAATACTTCCGGCAAAATCTCCATATCTTCTGCGCCTGCTTCTAGCACATCTTCAAACATCGTATCCTCATCCACCGTTAAACCTTCTCGTTCGATCGCGATATAACCTTTGCGATCAAACATATAATTAACTGTTCCCGTCTCACCGAGGCTGCCGCCATTGCGAGTGAACGCCACACGGACATTGGTCGCGGTTCGATTCCGATTATCGGTTAACGTATGGACCAAAATCGCTACACCTCCTGGACCATAGCCTTCATAAGTAATTTCATCATAATGTTCACCCTCACCTGCAGAGGTGGCCTTTTTGATCGCGCGATCGACATTGTCATTGGGCATATTAGCAGATTTCGCTTTGTCTACCATCAAGCGTAAAGCTGGATTGGTACTCGGGTCAGGACCGCCCGCCTTAGCGGCCATATAAATCTCACGAGAGATCTTTTGAAAGATCTTTCCTCTTTTTGCATCTTGAGCATTTTTTCGTCCTTGAATGTTGTTCCATTTACTGTGTCCTGACATGCTACATACCTCCATTTAGTTATTCCTTACCCATTGTCCGCCTGAAAACTATTTTCGTCAAGAAAAAACAAATCAGCGTTTTCGTCGCAACATATGAATAAACATAATCAAAAGGCACGCCGTTAAAGCACCGCTAGAATCCAACATTACATCCTGAAATAAGGGGGTGCGTCCACCGGTTAACATCTGATGAAATTCATCGGTTGCCGCATAGCCAGTTGCTGCTAGCCAAGCAAAAACTAGTCCTAAGACCAGTGATTTTTGTTTTAATTTCGGTAATAATCCCAAATATAGACTTCCACCTAAAATAAAATAAGTGGTAAAATGCGCTGCCTTACGAATAAAAAATTCGACAAACTTGACGTACCCTTTCGCTGCAATACTTACTTCACTACCTGCATAATTAAAGGAAATACTACTGAAGAATTGCTTTAATGGTTCATTGGCTAAATATTTTTGAATCACTGACACTTGACTTTGTTGCTGATACGTCATAGATGAACTGATAAATAAAACCACCATCATTAAACCGGCAATCCCTAAATAGACGTTTCCATTCTTTAATTGCTTTTGCATCTTTGTTCCTCCATGCTACTTACGCTAAACATTATTTTTCTACCAACTACTACTGATCATTTTTTTCTAACGACACAAGTTAACCATCCAGTACAACTAAAACGTGGAATAATTTAATCCATAAAAAAACCGGTACGAAAGAACGTACCGGTAAGTAATTGTTTAAATTCTTGATTACATGCGAACTGCAAAGCTTGGTGCAAAGTAGCTTACAGAACCTACGGTAACTGATTGGCCTGGTTGAGGTGCGTGGATATATTGTCCTCCACCCATTGCGATCGCTACGTGATATGAACCACCAGGGCTACCCCAGAAGTATAAGTCGCCTGCTTGTGCTTCACCGACAGAGATACGTGTTCCAGCTGATTCTTGAGGAACTGTCCAGCCACCGATTTCACGACCAGTTGCTTGGCGGAATACATAAGATGTAAATCCAGAACAGTCAAATCCAGCTGGTGTTTTTCCACCCCATACATATGGTGTACCAATGTATTTCATTGCTTCAGCAACAACGCCCGCTGTGTTTCCTGAAGGTGCAGGAGTTGGCGCTGGCGCCGGTGTTGGTTCAGGAGTCGGCGTAGGTGTTGGCGCCGGCGTTTGGTTAGACCCTTGGTTCCCAGAATTTGAATTTCCGTTGTTAGTTGGTGTTTCTGGTGTTGTTGATGGTGTTGTTGATGGTGTTGTTTCCGGTGTCGTTGATTCAGAAGTGGCACCACCACCTTGGACATTATCTTCACTAGTTGATGCAGTTGAAGAGTCAACCGTGCTTGATTGTGTTGTTTGTTCTGTTGATGAAGCTTCCGTTGTAGAAGATTCTACAGTTGAACTTTCTGTTGAAGATGTATTAGCGGCTGCTTCTTCTTGCGCTTTCCGATCCGCTTCAGCTTTTGCATCTGCATCAGCTTTTGCTTGACGTTCTACTTCAGCTTTTTGAGCTGCTTCTTGTGCTTCAGCAGCTTTCTTAGCTTCTTCTTGTACACGTTGTTGTTCTTGGATTGCTGCTGCTTGTTTATCCTTCAAGTTGGCTTTTTCACCTTCAGCTGTTGCTTGTTCTGCTGCTAATGTTGTTGTTTGAACATTCAAATCAGCTTGCTTAGTAATTAAATCGCCTTTTTGGCTTTCTAAAGCTGCTTGGTTAGCAGTAATTTGTTCTTGTTGTTTTTGAGTTTCAGCTTGTTTTTGTTCAACTTCCACTTTATCAGCTTTTTGTTGTTCAACTAAGTCATTGTTTGCTTTAACGATTGTTGACATCGCTTGAACACGACCAACAGCATCGCTGAATGATTCAGCATTCAATACTACGTCAATAACATTGGTTGATGATTGTTTTACTTGTACGTCACGAGCTTGTTCTTTGATTGCTTCAGAACGTTTTTCGATCCGTTCTTGCAAGGTTTTGATTTGTTTTTGTAGGTCTTGTGATTTTTGTCTTAGTGTTGCTTGTTCATTTAATAAACTTTGAGCTTTGTCATTAATTGAAGCAACTTCACCTTCTAATGCACTGATTTGTGATTGTGCATCCGTTTGTTGGTTCTGTAAACTTGAGATTTTCGCATCTTGATCAGCGATTTTACTATCGAATTCATCGGCAGAAGCTGCGGCTGGAGCTGCTAATGCGCTTAATGTTACTGAACATACCATTAATGCTGATAACAAACTTTTTTTCACTTTTAATGTCCTCCGACTACTTTTTTTCATTTTTGAATTTTATTAGACTTTTTTACTAACACATTCATGAGTTTACCATAGCTGTATGTCATGCATATAATAGCTTTGTTACAAAAATATTTCATTTTGCTATTTTTTACTTACAAATTTGAAATATAAAAAAACAGAAGCGAAAGCTCCTGTTTTTTTTAGTCAGCGCTATTCTATTGTAGATCTTAAATATCCAGACTCTCATCCGCTGGTGCAATCAGTAGCTTTTCCAACGGAAAGATAAAAATTACAAAGATAAAAATGTTGAAGAGCAACGTTGGACCTAGATACCGAGGAACAAAATAATCGCTGCTGGTTCCAGTCAAACCAAAAACGGTTTGCAGTAATAAACTAACTAATTCAAAAATCGTCACACTAATGACCATCGTGAAAAATAAGGTTAAAATATTTTGCTGAATAACCTCTTTAAAAAAATACAACAGCATCACTAACAACGGGAAAATCACAGCATAAATCCCAATGACACCGATGTAGTATAAATCGTACAAGATTCCTATAACCAAAGCTGTTCCCAGTAAAAATCGCTCATCGATAACCTTGGAAACGATCAGCAAAGCAAGCAAGGCAAAATGCGCGTTTGCAACGTATGCATTGTTTGTCCAAGAAGCCATTATTCGAGTGATATGGGCATCTAATAAAAATAGTAAAAATAATAAAATCGGCGTGATATATTTCAGTGTTGTTCGTTGGATCATTCGGCCGCCCCTGCCATTCTTTGGACAATCGTCACCACAGAAATATCATACATCTGTGCGTATGGTTTGATATACACCTCACGATTTAATCCGTAGCTGTCAGGTTTTACTTTGACAACCGTCCCAATTGGCAAGTCCGCAGGCGAATTCCCACCTAATCCGGAGGTTTGGACAACATCGCCTTCTTTGATGTCTTGATCTCCGGTAATCTCTGACGCAATTAGCTGTTGCTCTTTTATATTGTAGTTATTTAATACGCCAAAAGAATTCCCTTTATTTGAACTTATTTTTACGGGAAAATGATTGCTGTTTTTATTATTTGAAGTTAATAACTGGATTTTTGAGGAATGCGCATTGACTTCCATTACTCGTCCAATCAGTCCTTTTTGTGACATCACTGCCATATTTCCTTCAACACCATCACTGCTACCCTTATCAACAATCAACATATCCTGCCACGTATCCGGCGAGCGGGTAATAACATTGGCGGTCACCTTTTGATAGCTGGTCAACGTTTGATTCAGTTCTAGCTCAGCTTTTAAATGTTCGATTTCTTGGGCTTGGTTCTTGGTTTGTTGCTTCACTTCATCATATTGATCGACTTCATTCTTCAATTTTTCGTTTTCTTGATACGTATTGACTAGGTTGGAAACAGATTGAACGCCCCCCGTTACCCAACGTCCCGGTGCTGTGATTATTTTATCAACGACACTCACTGTATCATTGATCGCGGACTGAACAATATTCGTTCCACTATCTTTTGCACGATTTGCCGCGGTGATCGAGACGGTCGTGACAACAATAATAACAACAATTAACAAAATAATAATATTCTTATTTGGATTAAACTTTCTCACTTAGGCACCTCTGGACACTATAATATAAAATGAATTTTACCACTAAACGTGGGGATTAAAAAGCGCCAGCCGTTGATTTTAAAGAATTTTAGTATCTCTCAAAAATGAAAAAGAAGCAGGTCAACCACTGCTACAATAATCAGCTCCTTGACCTACTTCTTTAAACATCACGACTTTGAATGACAGCAATCATCCCTTTTGAGAAAACTACCTCTGCCTGGCCAATTAAAAACTCATTGCTAGCTAGGCTAGTAGGCTGTTGGAAATCCGCTTTCTTCAATTCATATTTAAAATTGGTTAGTGACAACTCCTTTACTGCTGTCAAACAGCAGAAGGCAACATACTTCATGCCCGCTTCTTGCTCAAGTCCATAGGAACCTGGAGCCAAATACTTAATCGTGTTCCCTCGATCGCTAATCGTAATCTGCGAAAGAAACGGTTGAAAGCGTGGTTCCAAGCCCAACCATAAATTCGCCAGCAAATGATCCAATCGTCCGCCAGTCGCTCCAATCAGCGTCACTTCTGCTTGAGGAAATCGCTCAAATGCCTTCACTAAAGCCAACTGAGTATCCGTGTCATCCTTTTCCGCCGGAGCTTCCAACACTTCTCCAATCTGACTGAAGACCTCTTCTTTTTCTTTTTCATTCAACGAATCAAAATCACCAATGGCTAGATCCGGCACGATCCCTCGACGCAAAAGAAACAAATTGCCACGATCAATCCCGATGATTTTTTCAAATTTAGTTGAAAAAGCAGGCCAGTGATTGGGATCACCGCCTGCTACAAGTAAGACCTGCATTAATCTAAAGCCGCCCGCAAAGCATTAATTTTTTCTTGCGGATTTTCTGCGTCATAAATATATGAACCCGCAACAAAAACATCAGCACCCACTTGAGCACATTTTTTAGCCGTTTCTGGTTGAATTCCACCATCGACTTCGATTTCATAATGGTAACCTTGTTCTTTTCTTAAACGATCCAACTCAGCGATTTTTTCAACCGTACTTTCGATGAAGCTTTGGCCGCCAAATCCAGGATTAACGGTCATCACCAAGACTTGATCCACATCCCCTAAAACACATTTGACAGCTTCGACTGGTGTACCAGGATTTAAGACAACCCCTGGTTTCACCCCCGCTGCTTTAATCATTTGAATTACCCGATGAATATGAGGCGTTGCCTCCACATGTGCCATGATAATATCTGCACCAGCCTTGGCAAAATCGCTAATATAATTTTCAGGATTGGCGATCATCAAATGAACATCCAACGGTAGCTTCGTTACAGGACGTAATGCTTTGACAACAACTTGACCAAAGGAAATATTTGGTACAAAGTTTCCATCCATCACGTCGATGTGAATATAATCCACACCTGCATCCTCTACCATTTTGACCTCTTCACCTAGTCGTGCAAAATCCGCACTTAAAATCGATGGGGCAATTTTCATAGTTCCTACTCCTTTTTCATTTTAATGTATTTATTTTCCTTTCAGAAAAATAAGTCCGATCTTCAAGCCGTATAGCATCCTTCTAGCGCTTTCCTTTTGTCCTCGTTTGGACCTTTTTTCTGTTTTTAAACCTTGTAAACTGTGAAAAGTCGGACTGCCATCCTTTTTCATTTTGTAGAATATGTTATTTCTTTTTATAGATTGGACGGCGTTTTTCGATTTCTTGTAAAAATTGCAAGTAATTGTCGTAGCGGTTCTGGGCGATTTCCCCCGCTTCAACTTGACGTTTTACTTCGCAACCAGGTTCTTTAACATGGCGACATTCTCGAAAGCGGCACTTAGGCGCAGCGGCCCGGAATTCTGGAAATTCTTTTGGTAATTCTTCGACAGTCAGCTCTAGAAATTCGATTGAACTGAAGCCCGGCGTATCTGCTACCAGACCGTCAAACAACTCTAGTAATTCCACATGGCGCGTCGTATGGCGTCCACGACCTAAAGCATCAGAAATTTCGCCAGTCGCTAAATTCAATTCTGGTGAAACATCATTCAGCAAAGTGGATTTACCTGCTCCAGATTGTCCCATGAAAACCGTTAACTGATGGGCGAATAAATCGGTTAGTTTCTTCTTGTCCTGTTCGCCATCTATCACTGGATACCCTAAAGGCTCATAAACCGACCGAATTTTTTCCACCATCGTTGAATCAGAAACAATATCGGTCTTTGATAAATAAATAATCGGATGAATGTCATTATTTTCAAGGGTGACTAAAAAGCGATCCAATAAATTATAGGAAAAATTGGGTTCCACCAAGCTAGTGACAATTACGCCTTGATCAACATTGGCTACCGGCGGACGAACCAATTCATTTTTGCGGGGTAATAGCTCCAAAATATAGCCTTCACTATTTTCTTCACTGCTAAATACTACTTCGTCTCCCACTAAAGGTGTCAATTTCTTTTTACGAAAATTTCCTCGCGCCCGCGTTTGATGAATTTTCCCCTCGCTAGCAACATAATAAAAACCACTTAAAGCTTTACGAATCTGTCCTTCGATTCGTCTCATCTCCTTTTTGTTTCAAAGCTGTAATTCCTGACAGCTTGTCCGTTTGTCTCATTGTAGCATACTTCATTTTTCGTTTCAGTACAAATGACCTAAAAAACCTTTCCTGATTCAAAATCAGGAAAGGTTTTCTTAAGGAACCGTGATCGTTTCAGCTCCCAAAATGTCGCTCTTGGTAATAACTGAATTGCCATTGCGTTGAACCTCAACAGTAGCTGGCTGATCCCCCTCCGTTGTAACCGATACGGTTCTTTCGGCGGATTGGGTATTTTTATCTATTGTAAAATCTAATTTTTGCGTTGCTGTTTCATTTTTTGCATCCGTCACTAAAACGGTAATCGTATCTTTCTGATCACCCGAGCCGGTAAAGCTTGCTGCGAGCGTGACATCAAAGGTTTTTGTGGTGGGCTCTTCTGATTCTTGGGTTTCTTCTGGACCTTTTGAGACGACGACAGTAACTGTAGCACCTTTTTTTACGGAGCCAGCACTTGGATTCGTTGAAATGACTTTCCCAGCAGCAACTTCGCTGGAAAATTCTTGTGTTTCGAGATACTTCAGCCCTAAATTAGTAATGGCCGCTTCCGCTTCGGCTTTGTCTTTTCCAGTTTGATCGTCCAGTTGGACATTGGCCGAACCAGTGCTTACTTTCAAAGTAATCGTATCTTTAGCAGTCATCGCTGTCCCACCGACTGGATTTTGACTGATCACTTCTCCTGCTGGAACAACTTCATCACTTGCCGAAGTTTGATTAATCTGACTGTCTGTGATGCCTAACTCCAAGAGTTCTTCTCGTGCGTTCTGGTATTCCCAGCCAGTATAATTCCCGATTTTGATAGTCTTCGGTCCATCCGAAACTTGAAAAACCACTTCATCATTTTTCGGATCAACTTTTGTACCAGCTTTCGGTTCTTGGCTAATAATCTGATCTTCAGGGATTGTATCGCTATTTACGAGCTCAATCCGAATATTCTTCGATAAAAATCCAATGTCTTGCAGGTCCTCTTGCGCGTCCCGGATTTTTTCACCTTTATACTCTTTGATTGCGACCTTTTTCGTACCAGAACTAACATATAGACGAACCTGTTGGCTTTTTTTGATCATGTTGCCAGCTGCTGGATTGGTTCGAACAACGCGACCTTTTCCGATTATATCGCTGGGAACCTCTTTTGCTTTACTCTTAACGGATAAGCCAGCATCTTTTAACGCGCTGCGAGCTGCGGCTTCAGTCATATCCTCCACTTGTGGGATTGAGACTTCCGCTGAACTAGTCAAAAGATACGCGGTAGTACCGCCAATAATTCCTAAGAGTAAAATCAATAGAAAAATAAAGCGGCGTTTGCCTTTTTTCTTTTTCGGTTTTTCTTCTGACAGCGGCTCTTCCACTTTTGTTTCTTCTGGCGGATTCTCCGGCTGGATCGGCGTCAACGCCTTTGTCTCATCCAACATCACTGTTGGTTGCCAAGGTAGCTCATCTATTCTGCTTGGTGAAAGGGCCGTAGAAAGATCTTCAGCCATTTCCTCCGCGGTTTTATAGCGATCCGCAGGCTCCTTTGCAGTGGCGTGCATCACAATATTTTCTAAAGCTTGAGGAACTTCCGGATCAAAACTTTTTACGGAAGGCATCTTATCTTGAAAATGCTTCAAGGCAATCGTTACGGCTGATTCACCATCAAAAGGCACATTACCCGTTAACATTTCATACAAGATAATACCTAACGCATAAATATCTGATTGCTTTGTGGCCATTCCGCCTCGTGCCTGTTCCGGCGATAAGTAATGGACAGAGCCTAACATTGAATTGGTTTGGGTCAAAGAGGTTTCAGATAAGGCGATCGCGATTCCGAAGTCAGCGATCTTAACCACGTCTTCTTGATCCATCAAAATATTTTGCGGCTTCAAATCACGGTGAATAATCCCATGAGCGTGTGCCAAACTAACAGCAGATAAAACTTGTTGCATGATATCAACGATCTTGCTGTAAGAAATAGGATGTTTCGTTTGAATAAAACGTTTTAGATCCATTCCTTTGACATATTCCATGACCAAATACTGCATACCGCTCTCTTCATCGACATCATAAACGCCGACGATATTCGGATGCACCAATTCTGTTGCTGCCAGCGCTTCTCGCTGGAAGCGGCGAATTGCCGTTTGATCATTTTGAAAGTCAAAGCGTAATATTTTGATGGCAACATCACGATCCAAAATCAAATCGTGGGCCAAAAAGACGTTTGCCATCCCGCCACTGCCGATACTGGCGATAACTTTATAACGTCCATTGACCAATTTGCCTATTTCGATCATGGACATGCAGCCCCCTCAAAGTGGATCAATAAAACAGTGATATTATCCGCACCACCAGCTTCATTAGCCGCAGAAATTAGTTGTTTGGTTTTGCTTTCTAATGTTTGGTCACTAGTCACGACTGACAAAATATCTGCTTCACTCACCATATTGGTCAAACCATCTGAACATAATAGTAAATAATCATTTGCTTGACATTGGTGCCGTGAAACATCTATTTCCACCTGTCCAGAGACACCCACAGAACGAGTCAAAATATTTTTTTGCGGATGGGTAGCCGCCATCTCTTTGGTGATCTCGCCTGACTTTAGTAATTCATTTACCAAAGAATGATCATCCGTCAATTGCTTCAACTGATCGTTTTGAATCAAGTATGCTCGGCTATCTCCAACATGGGCCAAAACAAATGTTTCATTCAGTAACGCTGCACTGACGATCGTTGTTCCCATTCCTTGCATTTCTGGATGTGTAATTCCTTCTTGATAGATTGCTTCGTTAACTTTTTGAATTTCTTGCAAAAACCATTGGCTTGCTTCCTCTGGTTGTGAAATAGTTGAGGTCGACCAAGCAGCGCCTAAACCGTCAACCGCCATCTTACTAGCTACATCGCCAGCTAAATGACCGCCCATACCATCTGCAAGTACAGCTAAATACATGTCTGCTTGATTCGTAAAAACATTTGCATAATCTTGGTTCGTGTGACGACGTCTGCCGATGTCTGATTGAAATTGAATTTCCATCTTTTGTCCACCTCATTTATCTATTTTTTTTGCATTGCACAAATAAAGAATCCATCTGTCATAAACATTTCAGGATATAAAATCAGCATTTGGTCATGGATTGCCGCCTGTAATTTTGTGTCTAGTGTCAGATCGATTTTTTCAAAATCCGACCGCTCTGCTAAAAAGGCTTCGACCACTGCTTGATTTTCTGCTGATGTGATGGTACATGTACTGTATACCATAATCCCACGCGATTTCAATGTGGGCGCACAATTTTTTAAAATTTCTAATTGGATTTTTGGCAGCTGAACAAAATCCTGTGGCTGCTTTTGATATTTGATATCTGGTTTACGCCGCATCAAGCCTAAGCCAGAACAAGGAGCGTCAACTAAAATCCGGTCAAAGCTTTCCGCTTCAAAATGTTGCGCAGCTTCTCGTGCGTCCATCTTTTTCGTGACGATTCGATCCGTCACTCGTAAACGTTCCGCATTTTCTTGAACTAATTTTAATTTGTGTTCATGGATATCTAGTGCGGTAACGGAGCCTTCATTTTCTAATAAGGCAGCAATGTGAGTCGTTTTCCCACCCGGAGCTGCACAAGCATCCAACACTTTTTGACCTGGAATAATTTGCATCGCTTGCGCCACCAGCATCGAGCTTTCATCTTGAATCGTCAGCCAACCATTTTGAAATAATTCACTACCAGCTAAAAAACCACGGTCAGCAATAATTCCATAAGGAGACAGCTCACTGATACGAGCCTCGATCCCATCTTCCGCCAATGCTTCAATAGCTTCTTCACGGCTCAAATAACGCAAATCTACGCGAGCACTCACTCGGCTTGGCTCTAATAGTGACAAGCCCAGCTTACGGGTTTCTTCCTCACCAATCTCTGCCACAAACTTTTCAGTTAAAAATTTTGGCATACTGATTTCCGTTGCCAAGCGTTCGATTGGGTCCTTAATTAAATCTAACGATGGAACCCCTGCTCGTTGAATCGAACGCAAAACGCCGTTGACAAATTTTCCTGTTCCCGGATTGCCTTTGGCTTTGGCGATCTCTACCGCTTCATTAATAATCGCATGGTCCGGCACACGATCCAAATAAAGCATTTGGTAAAGAGACAATTGCAACAGGCTTCTAACCCACGGATCCACTTTTTTCGCTTTCTTGATGAAAGGTTCGACCTCATAAGCTAATAATAATTGGCGACTAATCGTGCCATAAACTAGCTCTGTCAATAACGCAGTATCTTTGCCGTCAACTTTATTTTTTTGAATCAGTTCATTTAGCAATAAATTTGAATATGCTCCCCCGCGATTGATCCGTTCGATTGCTTCTAAAGCCGTAAAACGCACGGAGTGCAGTAATTTTTTAGGAATTTTTGCCATCTAGATCACCTGCTGTCCTTCTGCCACGGCTTGACCACTGCCATTTAAAAAGGCTTGAATCGCTTGCTTCGCTTTACCAGCTGGCTGCAATTCATCAATTGCCAAGACCGTGCCATTGCCACAAGCAATGTGCAAGGCCTTTTTAGTCCGCGAAACGATTGTCCCTGGGGCCGCAGTTGTTGTTTCTTCTAGTGGAGTCGTATGGAAAAGTTTCCACCGCGCCCCTTCATAGGTCGTGAAAGCCACCGGCCACGGATGCATCCCCCGTACTTGGTTATCAACCTCTTCAGCCGTTTTTTGCCAATCGATCGCTTCTTGTTCTCGACTGATATTCGGCGAAAAAGTCGCTTCCGCTTCATTTTGCGGCGTTGGTTTCAATTCACCGGAAATAATTTTCGGTAAAGTCGCTAATAATAATTCTTTCCCCACTTGGCTTAATTTTTCGAACATCGTTCCCACGTCATCTTGTTTCGTGATGGCGATCTTTTGCTGGCTGAAGATACCGCCTGCATCCATCTTCTTAATCATCTCCATGATCGTAACACCCGTTTCAGCTTCACCTTCCATGATTGCGTAATGAACTGGTGCACCCCCACGATATTTTGGTAATAAAGAGGCATGGACATTGATGGCCCCTAATTTAGGAACCTGTAATAATTTTTCCGGCAAAAATTGACCGAATGCCGCCGTCACTAATAAATCTGGCGCTAGTTTTTTAATGGTTTCTATTTCTGGTGAGCCACTGATTTTTTCCGGCTGTAAGACTAGCAGCCCGTGCTTCAAGGCTGCTTCTTTTACTGGAGTCGGAGTAATAATTTTTTTTCGACCAATTGGGCGGTCTGGTTGCGTTACAACCGCAGCAATCTCGTAGCCCGCCTCAATCAAGCTTTCTAGAATTGGTACCGAAAAGGCCGGTGTTCCCATAAATACAATTTTAGTCATCGATATGTTCCTCCATATAACGTTCTAAATCTTCTGGGGCAATCTGCTCGATCATTTGATCGATAAACAACTTACCGTCTAGATGATCAATCTCGTGTTGAAACGCCCGAGCCAAATAGCCATAGGCAGTGACTTCCATCTCAGCCCCATCACGATCGTAATAGCGTACCGTCACTTCATCATAACGCTCGACCGTTCCAAACGTTTCAGGGATCGACAGACAGCCTTCCACATCAATATTGGTTCCTTTACCTTCGATAATCTCAGGATTGATTAGATCAAAGCGGTCGCCTTCTTCCACTTCAATCACGGCAATCCGCAAGTTTTTACCGATTTGCGGCGCAGCCAGCCCGATTCCATCATGAGCCACCATCGTCTCATACATATCATCTAGCAAGGTAACCATCTCGTCGGAAATATATTCGATTGGCTCTGCCTTTTGCAGCAACCGCTTGTCAGGATGAATAATAATTGGATAACGCATATCCTCACTCCCATCTCTTTTACTGTTTAAACAATTTAAATAAAATACATTGGTTCATTGTCAATGGCAATCAATATCCCTTGACGTTGATCTTTTTGGCTCACTTGTAAAATTTCTTCTAACGTTCCTTGTAAGTTCGGCTCGTGTTTATATTTAATAATCAGCTGATAGTAATAACGATTTTTGATTCGTAAGATTGCTCCTGGTGTCGGTCCTAACAAAATGCTTTGAGGACTTAATTGCTGCCGCAGCTGTTCCGCTAATTGAAAGGCTTTTTGCGCCGCTTTCATCTCCTCTTGATGAGAGACCGTGACTTTCACCGTGTAATAATACGGAGGATAATCGGTTTGATGACGAATCCGCATCTCCTGCTGATAAAAATTCTCGTAATCATGATGCTGGGCCAGCTTGATCGTGTAATGTTCTGGATTAAAGGTCTGGATAACGACTTCCCCCGCCTTTTCTCCCCGACCCGCTCGGCCGCTGACCTGTGTCAATAATTGGAAAGTCCGCTCGCTAGAACGAAAGTCTGGTAGATTTAGCGCCGTATCGGCATTT
The DNA here is from genome assembly GCF_005405345.1 of Enterococcus viikkiensis. Taxonomy (GTDB): domain Bacteria; phylum Bacillota; class Bacilli; order Lactobacillales; family Enterococcaceae; genus Enterococcus_A; species Enterococcus_A viikkiensis. Next base: position 32,846 of record NZ_BJDW01000024.1, read on the forward strand.
AAAACACCGACTAAGGTCACGTTTGGAAAGTCTAAGCCCTTCGCAATCATTTGTGTGCCTAATAAAATATCTGCTTCTTTTTCACCAAAAGCAGTTAAGATTTTTTCATGAGCCCCTTTGCGGCGAGTCGTATCGACATCCATTCGCAACACTCGGGCTTCGGGAATCAATTGTTCCAATTCTTCTTGGACCTTTTCCGTTCCCGTCCCGAAGTAACGGATCTTATCTTTGCCGCAGTTGGGACAACGATGCGGAATGCCCTCTTCATGACCGCAATAATGACAGCGCATCGTTTTCGTATCCATATGTAGCGTCAAAGAAATATCACAGTTGGGACAAGGTAAGACAAAGCCGCAATCTCGACACATGACAAAGGAAGAATACCCGCGACGATTCAACAACAGCACACTCTGCTCCCCTTTAGCCAATCGATCCCGCAATCTTTCTTCCAAACTTTCAGAGAAGGAAGAATTCAGGCGGCGCTGCATTTCTTCCCGCATATCAACGATCTCGACGGTGGGCAACTTTGCCTGACTGTTCGCTCGCTCCGTCAAATGTAATAATTGATAGACGCCTTTTTGTCCGCGTGCACGGGATTCTAATGACGGCGTAGCACTGCCTAGAACCACTGGACAATGGTGGTATTTTCCTCGCCAAATCGCTAAATCTCGTGCATGATAGCGGGGCGACTCTTCTTGTTTATAGCTCGTCTCATGTTCTTCATCAATAATGATGACACCGATATTTTCTAAAGGGGCGAAGATCGCTGAACGGGCACCAACAACTACGTGGGCTTCGCCACGCTCCAATTTCCGCCATTCATCGTATTTTTCACCTTGAGACAAGCCGCTATGTAAAACTGCTACTTCGCTACCGAAACGTGCTTTAAAACGGGTTGCCATTTGCGGTGTTAAGGAAATCTCTGGTACTAACATCATGGCCGTTTGACCTTTGGCTAAGACGTCTTGAATCACTTGCAAATAAACTTCCGTTTTGCCACTGCCCGTCACGCCTTCTAACAAAAAGACTTGATGTTCGCCAGCACTATTTTTTTGGCTAATCGCTTCATAAGCCGCCTGTTGTTCTGGATTTAAATCTAAAGCCGAGGTTTGTTGGATCTCACGCTCCGCATAGGGATCTCGGTATTTCTCCACTGCGACAAAGGTCAGCCACCCTTTTGCTTCAGCTTGATTCAAATTAGCTAAAGAAAAGTCCTCCGCCTTCATTTCTTTCACCGCTATCAGTTTTTCTTCCGCAAGAGCTGCTAAATAATCCAATAGCTGTTCCTGTTTGTAGGAATTTTTACGCAATCCGGCTTTCAGCTCTGCTAATTTAGCTGGAGAAAAAGTTCGCTTGATGTAACGCTCGGTTTTGACTTTGTTTTTCGTATGGACTTCGTAACGTAACTCGACGATGCCTTGCTCCCGCAAAGCAGCCAATTCCTTCAACCAGCCTTGTGCCTCAGCATCCTCCCAGTCAAGGGAAGAGCCACCAGCAAAATAGTTTGCTTGAACAGTGTCAACGTCCTTCAACAAATAAAAACTTTTTTGATAATTGGCCTTCATGACACTAGGCAACATCGTCTGCAAACAAGTCACTTTAAAGGCGAAAGTCGTGGCTTTCATATAATCCGCCAAAGCTAATAATTCCTGATTCAAGACTGGCGCTAAATCTAACACACGAATAAGTGGTTTTAACTTATCCGGCAATGGGTCTGGTGCGGTCTTAAAACCAACCACAAAACCTTGCACATGGCGTGGCCCAAAACCAACTTCTACCCGCATGCCGACTTCTACTGCTAATTGAGGCGGGATCAAGTAACTGAAGGGTTGATCCGTCTGCATCGCAGGAACATCCACGATCACTTGTGCTAATTTCATTTCTTCCGCCTCCATTCTTTATTATTGTACTAAATTTCGACGCGGTTGGTCTAAATTAAGAAATGTTCTATGTACTTGGTAACAAAAAAGAAGGGATTGCGCCAAAAGTACTTGGTACAATCCCATTTACATTTGCGTGAAAAAATTCAGCGCTTAGTTTTGGTCGTTACAGATACGTGCTTCTAGATCTCGTTGATCTCGTTCACGTTGAAGATGGCGTTCTTCTTCTTCCATCTTCAAACGTTCACGTTTGATTTCTGGATGTGGGTCATTGATGACCGCGCCGGCATCGATTTCTTCTAATGCCTGTCCCACACTTTTCACAGATTCAAATGAATCCAAGGTTGGTTGTGCTCCTGCATCTAATTCGTGGGCACGTTTGCTGGCTAAAATGACCAATGAATATTTTGAATTCACGTGGTCTAACAACGTATCAATCGAAGGTTTTAACATCATAAACTTAGATCTCCTTTAACATTTTTATATATTTACCAATCACTCGGTCAACTCGGTAATGCTCACTAACAATAATATCTTTAATCCGATCAACTGCCTTTAACACTTGATCGTTTACAACAGCATAATCATAAAGAGCCATCATTTCGATCTCTTGACGGGCAACGCGCATTCGCTCATCGATCACTTCTGCACTATCGGTGCCGCGGCCAACGATTCGAGCTTTTAGTTCCGTTAAATCCGGCGGTGTCAGAAAAATAAACACGCCATCGGGAACTTTATCTTTTACTTGCTGCGCCCCGTGGACTTCGATCTCTAAAAAGACATCTTTGCCTTCATCTAGCGTTTTATTTACATAGGTCAACGGCGTGCCGTAATAATTCCCCACATATTCTGCATATTCCAGCATTTCGCCGGCTTCGATCATCGCCTCGAACTCTTCTTTCGTTCGGAAATAATAATCAACGCCTTCGACTTCACCTTCTCGTTTTGGTCGGGTGGTCATTGAGACAGAATATTGAAATTCATTATCGTCTCGTTCAAAAATGGCTTTTCTAACGGTGCCTTTGCCAACGCCGGAAGGTCCCGACAATACAATCAACAGTCCTCGTTCAGACATACTAACGCCCTTTCATCGTCTTTTTCAGCTAACGCCTATTGTGCACTTTTTTTTTGAATATTTCAAGGGGCAGCGCAAAGCTCCTCCTTAATTCTTATAAAACACATGAACTATTCGACATTTTGAATCTGTTCGCGAATTTTTTCTAAGATCGTTTTCAACTGAACAACACTATCTTTGATTTGAATTGGGCTGGATTTTGAGCCGATGGTATTGACCTCACGATTCATTTCTTGCAATAAGAAATCCAATTCGCGGCCGACTGGATCAGTCGTTTGTAGCAAGACACTCATTTTTTCTAAATGAATCCCTAAGCGATCCAACTCTTCATGGATATCGCCTCGCTCTAATAAGATCGCCAACTCTGTCAGCAAACGCTCATGATCAACTGTATTGCCTAGATACTCTTCCAGCTTCGCTTGATACCGTTGCTGATAATCTGCTTCGTACTCGGTCACAAAACTTGCCAATTTCCTCGTCAACTGTTGGACCTGCTCACTATATTCCACCAATACCTTTTGGATACCCGCGCCTTCTTTTTCCCGACTGGACGCAAGCTGGGTAAAGGCGGCTGTCGCAACTTCTTCCACTAATCCTTCTAACGAGTCATCTGCCGTCTGTTGATCAACGATCGTGACATAATCATCCTGTTCCATCGCTTTCACTAAGACTTGTTCCACCGGTAGATCCACCACACAGAAATGTTCTTTACCGCCACTTTGTAATTCTCGAACCAATTGATTCAACAATTCCCAATGAACAACTACTTGTTTATTGCCACTTTTCATCGGTGTCAGATTGATAAACACATCCACGCGACCTCGTTGAATTTTTTCTTTTGCGAGTTGTCGGATTAATGCTTCATAAGGATTTAATTCCTTTGGCATGCGAATCTGTAAATCTAAAAAACGATTGTTGACACTTTTTAATTCAATGTTCAACTCATAATTGTCATTGGTGTGTGCTGCTTGACCATAACCAGTCATACTTTTCATTGCCGTTGTCCCCCTCTTTTGAAAAAAATGGATTTCAGACTACATCTTGCTTAACGTTTCTTTCAACACCGCAAATTCTTCGTTGCTTAACGTCACACCTTTGCCCATTTTTTCATGGTCAGGGGCCCAATCTCTAAGATCAAACTTAGGTGGCCGTTCATTCCAGCTCACCAGGTTCAATTCCTTGCGCCAGCCTTTCGGATTCTCCGATAGCACAGCGATTTCCTCAACGATTTCATAATTAAATTCTGCCATTATAATTCCTCCTGTAGATAACTAAAAAAAAGTGCCAGCAAGGTCTGGATCGGCCAGCGGCGATACCACTGTTCCCAAGAGCCAGTTTGTTGATAAATTTGTAAGACTTGATGATAGTCAGAAAAAAGATTGTGATGATTGATAAAATCCTCAATCTGTTCTTGTACCGAAATTCCCGGTCCGAATTTACTTGGCGCCTCGATTTGACGTCGCAATACAGCGATCAATTCTACCGGTGTAAATACTTGGACCGGCGAAACCTTCAACCAATAAGCAAAAAACTCTAAAAAAGCCAGACTCAGTAATTCAACCGGTACACTACGCCGGAAAAACTTTTTTAATTCAGGGTAAAGCTGATCCAGCTCAACAGGTACCTGCTTTTTGACTTTTTGTAAAAAATCCTTCGTCAACCGTTGAAAATCAGCCTGACAACTAAAAAAGTAGCGTTCTCCCTGCAACTCGCCAAATGCGCGCTTCGTTTCCAAATAGCCTAAATCAATATTGACTGACGCGCGATCACTATGAAACAGCAATAAATCCCCTAGACTCCAGGGGCTGGCTAGAGAAAGCTCCGCGACTTCCGCCGGCAGACGATATTTTTTATCAAGGCCCGGTCCGTGAACATCTACTACGATAACTTCCGTGACCCCTTGCTGCAACGCGACGTCCACTGGCAAATTATTCCGATAGCCACCGTCAACATAAAAATCATCCCCGATCTTCGCCATTGCCATCATCGGAAAAAAAGTCGACGATGCCAACAACCAATCAATGATCTCCTCTTTAGGACATTGGTTAAGTGAAACAATAATTTCTTGAAAAGCAGGTACCTTCGTTGTCACAACTGACAGTGGGCAAGCCCGTTGAATTTTTTGCGGGTCAAGCCGTTCCTCCAACAAGCGTCTTAGAGGGGCCGAGGAAAGACCTCGTTGCCGCAAAGATGTTTTAATAAAGGTTCGCAGTTGATCCACCTGCGCCGCAAAATCCAATTCTTCGACCTCTTTGAAGGTGATCTCTAATACTTTATCCGTTTCGATTTCTTCCCACAACGAGACAGCTTGATCATACTCTCCCTGAGCGATTAAGGCGCCATTCAAGCCGCCCACCGACGTGCCACTAATCACAGCAAAAGAAATATTTTTTTCTAGCAAAGCTTGCCAAACACCGATTTGATATGCACCGCGAGCGCCACCGCCGCCTAAAACCAAGCCTGTTTGATAAACTAACGGTTTTTGCCAAACCTCTTCAGTGAAGTGATAGCCTTGGCTGATCAGCCATTGTTGAATAATCAGATTCGCCTTCAGCTTCAATTTCAACGTGTGCTTAAATTCACGGCGAGCCGCATTCTCTAATAATAAAAAAGCGGTCTTCCAGTTCAACTCCGCTGTAATCAGTAAGTTATTAATCAACCACGCTTCTTTTTCCACGATCTTATCAACAAACAGGCAAGCCGTTTTGTAACGCAACAAAAACCCATGCCCTTTTTTTACCGCTGAAAAATATTCCATTCGTGCTTGACGATGGGAAGAATAGAAGGGAAAAAGCAAATGCGTCTGCTGAAAAATTGTCCAATCTGCTAATAGCTCAGAGGCGTAAATTCTTTTAAGCTCCATCACCGTCTCCTTCAAATTTTTGATTAAAGTAATTCGTCATACTTGTTTCAAGTATAGCAGAAATCCAAGCGGTTCCCTTAGCTAAAAGGATCAATTCTTTTAAAACAAAAAAACTTCAAGGCTAGCCTCGAAGTTTTTTGTTTTAATACGTTCTTTGTTCCATCTGAAAAGCCTTCAACATCGTGTCCGTCGCATTTTTCACCGGAGTGACACCAACTAACTCCCCTTGGACGATGATCCGAGTAACTCCTTCGATCTCGCCGCAAGTAATCAAGGTAATCTGCTGCTTCCCTGGCTGGACGTCTAGATATTTTACTTCTGTCGGCTGGACGCGTACTTTCAACGTCGTTTTATACGTATAAACATTTTGCAGATCGGTTAAATAGATAAGATCATTTTCTTTGATTCCTTCAAGGGGTGTAAATAAAAGACCCGGTCGATCCGCCCGATGACTCGCTAACGCGTAATTTCCTTCACCCATTTTTTGATCCGGAGATAAGGTTCCCGCACCATACAAAAGCACTTCATTGGATAACCCTTTGAATATCGGCAAATTGATTTCTACCGAAGGGATCGCGATGCCACCGATAACTGGCAAGCGCTTGTTGCTTAATTGTGCCTGCAACACGGCTTCTGTACTAGCGGGCTCCACCGCATCAAAATCAAAAGAAGCCTCTTTGCGCATATTTTTATCGATTTCGCTTTTATTTATCTTTGACACGATATAGCGCTCACCGTTATACTGCATCAAAAAATATTTGATTTGATTGTTGAAAATCAACGCTAATCCTACGAGCAGCAATAAGAAAAGAAAAATATTTATGAGCCAATTCCTTTTTTTCTTCATCACACGCCTCCTGAGTTTCCATCTAATAGTACCACACTCTGTTCCTTCACATAATACTACTTTCACTTAATAGATAAAAACGCCGATTGTAAAATTAAGCTAGACAACTAAAAAAGCCATTTGTGCTACACTCAAAATAGTTCTGACCAAAGAAT
>NZ_BJDW01000025.1 GCF_005405345.1 Enterococcus viikkiensis
TCATAGAAGATGTGTGTTATGCTTTGCATATTGGTTTTATCTTCCTATAAAACGGCTTAGAAGCCCGTCACCCGCTTCCTTAAAGAACGTTGAACCCTTGATATATAAGGGTTTCTAACGTTCTTATTTTTTTGATTACACAAAAATTACACAAAAAGTATAAAAATCGTATTTTTAGAGGATGTCTTTCATGTAATCGAAGACCTTCTTTTTGTTCTTATTCCTATTATCTTTGGTCGCAGATGCATACTCATAAGATTGTGAAATATTTTTATGGCCAAGTTGGTTTTTTATATATATTGGATCAGCTTCGGCTAAAATCATGGCGTCAGCTCTTGCATGTCTAAAAGCGTGAGAAGTTATCCTAGGAAGACCGGCAAGTTTGCAAGTCTCTTCAATATAATCATTTACTGCATCGTTAGAAATTGGCCATGTGTTTTGCTCGTTCACAAAAATTAAGTTTCTTGGATTTTTAACTTTTCCTAAAATGACACGTTCATTTTGAATTCTCTTATGTTTTTTGAGCTCCATAAATAGAGAGTAGGGGACATCGACGTCTCGAATACCACTTGGAGTTTTAGTATCGCCAAGACCTCGATCTTCTTCATCATTTTGATAAGCCCGCTGAATTTTAATTACTCCGTGTTTTTCATCTAAGTCAGACCAAAACAAGGCTGCAATCTCTTGATATCGGCATCCAGTGTAGAGCTGCGCCAAGACAAAATATTTACTAATAGTGTCAGGGCGAGCTAGAAGTGTAGCTCTGAATTTCTTTGTCTCCTCGTAACTAATCGTGATATTTTTATCATGTTCGGGTTCGACACCTGTTAGCTTAGCGTTTCTAGCTGGATTAGAATGGATATACCTCATATCAACAGCTTCAAGAAAGACGGCTTTACAGATTTCATGTCTATTTTTAACTGTTGTGGTAGATAGAGCGTCGCCTTTGATCCCACCTTCGCTGCCTAACCAATTCAAAAACTTTTGATAGCTTAATTTTGTAACACCCAAAAGGGTCTGCTGATCGCCAAAGAACTGTTGAAGATTTTTTCTTGTCAGTAAATATCTTCTTAAAGTTCTATTCGATACTTTTCCTCGTTTAAAAGTATCTACATATTCATCAAAAAAATCGAGTAGGTTAGTTTGGTGGACAGATTCACCACGAGAAACTTTACTTAAAAACTCAATTTCAGCTTCTTTAACTGCTTTTTTTGTAGGGCCTGTAAGCATCTTGCTTTCCCAAGTATTTGTGATTGGGTCCTTATACCTAAACCGAAGTCTCCATTTACCCTTTTCGATCATTTTCGGTTCTGCCATAATCAATTGTCCTTTCTGATTATTTAGTATTAAATCAGGAATAGAGTCCATAAAGCCTATTAATTCGCATTATTTTCATACTCCATTCTGATTTTTAGATATAAAATCAAACGTATGTTCTTTTTGGCGTGAAAAGAAAAGCCCGAAGGCTGATCTTAATTCCATTTAAATTCGTTAGCAGAAAGTATTCTTGAACCACCATACGAATTTTCACCATTGTATACATAGATATGTGGTCTAGTATCCAAAGCTTCATTACTCATTACTATTCCTTGAGCTGAACTAGCTAAACTATCTTTGTCTGACTCTGATAAAGTTTGAAAATCAGCGGTGACCTGCATATCAATATCAGAACCGTCATATTTGATAGATTGAACGTACATCCAATTAGTATAGTCAGGATTAGGGGTACCAGCTGAAGTAAGGTTACCATTTCCATCGATTGTTCCCATTGCCCATCCTTGATTAAGTTTTAAATCCTGGTCAATTAGAGCATTTGTTTCAGCATACTTTTGTTCTTCCTCTTGTTTTTTTGCTGCTTTTTCTGCTTCCTTACTTTCCTTGACTCTTTGTTGTTCTGCTTCTCTGGATTGAGATTGCTCAATACGTAATTTTTCTTCAGATTCCTCTTTTGATTTAGATTCTTGAATTTCTGAAGAGGAAAGCGAACTCTCTTTAGTGTTTTGTTCTGTCGCTGAATTAGCATCCTTGCTATCTTTATCTGTTTCGTCATTAGGTGAGAAAACTCCAATAATTAATAATGATAATACAATTAAGCCTATCGAAATATTTCTGTTTTTTTTATTAGGCCTTTTTTTTATGAAATACCACGTCCCCACACAGCCTGCAATAAAAACTAAACTTGCCAACATATCCATTTTTAACTCCTCCTAAAATTACATTTTATTTGTTGGATTACCCTATACAGAAAACCCCTATCTTCTCAAAAGACTATCGAAACCATTCAAATACTCCTACTGTACCGTTTGCTCTAAAAATGATTCTGTAATTTTTATACGACATGCCTTCTGGATACATCTTTGAGTAGGTCTTTACAGCATCTTTTAGGGCTTCTGTCGTAATTCCCAAAAACTCGGCTGATTCCCACATATAGGTGAATCGTTCGTAATAACAAGCTATGAAATCTTCCGGACTAACAATAAGTGTTGATCCGATATCACGTGCTTTTTGCTCTTGCTTTCGCTTTTCATTTGTATCTTGATCAATAATATCGCCGTAGCTCGTCAAGTGATGGGCGATTTCTTCTGCAACAGTAGAAGTAAGCTCACTTGATGATTGGCTAGGATTTAAATATATAACGTTGTCTATATACAAGCCTTTTTGCTTTTCGGGCATTTTATTCTCAAACCTATATTCGAGACTTGGAAACCTTGCCATTAACTTCTCAACATTATTCAAATATTACACCTACTTACCATGATCTCTGTTTTTAATGTAATCAATAAATGAGAGGATATCTTTCATGTCTTCTTCAGAAGCATCCTCATCTATATGAGCTGCAACTGTTTGAATGTTATGATCATCGGTTTCATCATCAAAATACGAAATAGACACCCCGAGTGCTTTAGAAAGTTTTTTTACAGTATCTAAAGTAGGGTCTTTTCGGGTTCCATTCTCAAATCGTGAAATCTGAGATGCGCTCACACCGGATTTTAAAGCCAATTGATTCACGCCATAGCCTTTAGAATTACGCAATTCTCGAAGTTTTTCACCAAATTCCATAAAAATCCCCCCTTCTTATTATTTATAATATAGCCATCTGGCAATAATCACAAAGAAAAATTGCAAATTGGCAACAAAAAGTGTTGCCTTAAGACAATTTAAATGGTATATTATTGTCATAAGGCAACGGAGGTGGTAAAAGTGAAGATTTTACTCAAACAAGATATATTTGAAAAATTAATGCAAGACAATGATTTTGACCCATATTCATTAGCGAAAAAAATGAACGTTGCGCCTTCAACCATCTATCGTATTATGAATGGAGATCGCGGAGTTGGCGGTGAACTGATTCCTAAAATACTTAAAGCTTTTAATTTCTCAGAAAAAGATTTTGATAAGCTTTTTATTTTTAGTGATACGTTGCCATATGACAATGGTTCGAAGGAGGTGATCTAATGACTAAGCAAGAAAAAATTGAATTAGTAATAGATGCAAGACCAAATCTAAAAAGAATCATTAAATGTGCGAACGATGAACAGCTTGATCGTCTAGTAGAAGAAGTTCAAAAATAGCTACAGCGTGAATTATATGAGGCAGCTTTCGCTTAATGATTCAAGCTTTGCTTACAGTATCTCAATAAGCCAATCTGAAATACAGATTGTGTATTCAGAAGAAAGGAAGGAAATTAGATGAATGTAGTATCACAAGTATTAAGACGGCCAATTATTAACTGGCTTGTTAAAAGCGAGATAAGCAAAAAAGAAATTTCAAAAGCTCTAGGAGTTTCACGGCAAACGCCGACTGATTGGACAAAGGATAAACCTGCAAATGTGACTCCTGAAAATGGCGTTCGATTATCTGAATTCGCCAACGATTCAGAATTGACTATGAGCATTATCTATCAATTCTTCGGTGTATTTAGACCTATGGATGGTGATCTTTATAGAAGAGACCTTTCGGCATCGGATGATCTGAGAGAGTTAGAAGAGAACGAGAGGGATGAAGCTAAAGCAATCGCTCAACGTGTTCTTTTGAAACGAGTGCAAAAGTTAGATTCAAAGGACTTTGATTTACTGCTTAAATTTTCTAAGGAACAAGCTGAGGCGGTATTCGCAAACATTCAATATTTAAATGCGTTATGCGATATACAAAATATTTCAATTATGGATTTGTTTGACACCTTTATGAGAGATTGGCAAGCAGCGGGTTATTTCGGAAAGGATGAATGATAATGGTTGATTCAGAAAAACAGATGAATGAATTAGCTCGAAGATTATCACGCAATTTATATCTTTGCATGGGCTTCAATAAGCCGATAAAAATTACTGATTTATCCCAAAAAAGTGGAGTATCAACTGCAGTAATTAGCAGAATTAAAAATGATTGGCAAGGAAAAGAAAAAGTGAAGCTTGAAACGGTCGTTAAATTGGCAACAGCGTTAAATGTTGACAGTGTTGATTTATTAAGTAATGAGTCAATTTTTGAAAAATTGGAGGTACGAGCATGAAAAATTATGTTAGAGACACAGCGATTGGATTGTTGATTTTGCTTTTTCTTTTAAAAATGTCACAAACCAATCTTTTTGAAGTAGTAGTTTTAGTTACTGGTGTAGCGATTGTAAATGTTCTGTCATTTATCTCTCAGAAACACAGGGTAGAAAATGAAGACACAAAAAAAGAGACTTACTAGCCGGCAAGCAAAAGTAAGACTCAAAAGGTTAATCTATTTGACCTCATTCTATCAAATACAGGAGGAGTTAACAATGTTTATTTATGATCGAGCTATGGAAGACACCAGCAACGGCGTGTTTATCAATATTACCGAATCAAATAATATCGATTCAGAGTATGACTATATGTTTGATGATTTAGGTTCAGAAGTTCACCCAGAAGACCTAGTCATGAAAGTTGTTTTTTCCAAAAAAGAGATATGCGGTGATCGATTACTAAAAGTTACTTTCGCTAAATACGTTACGATCGACAACTATGTTGATCTGATTGATGACATCGGTATCGAGTATCAAGACTATAGCTTCGCCATAGAAGGCAAAGAATATCTTCAAAAGAAATTAGAGGGGGCGTTAGAGCGTGAGTAATGAAATTTTAGAAAAACCGATTGAATATGAAGCGAACGGCGAGGAAGTCAAGTTAACAGGAAACATGGTTAAACAGTACCTCGTTTCTGGTAACGGTAAAGTTACTGATCAAGAGTTGGTGATGTTTCTACAACTTGCTAAATATCAAAAACTAAATCCTTTTCTAAATGAAGCATATCTAGTTAAGTTCGGCTCTCAACCAGCTCAAATAATTGTTTCTAAAGAAGCATTTATGAAGCGAGCAGAAAATCACCCACAATATGATGGATTTGAAGCTGGTATTGTGGTCCAACGTGGAGACGACATCAAGGAACTATCTGGTGGTATTAAGCTTCCTAAAGACAAGTTGATCGGTGGCTGGGCGAAGGTTTATCGAAAAGATCGTAAGATGCCGATTGAATCTCAAGTAGCATTAGAAGAATTCTCTAAAGGTCAAGCAACTTGGAAAAATATGCCAAATACGATGATTCGAAAAACTGCAATCGTTAATGCTTTGCGAGAAGCCTTTCCTGAAACGTTAGGCGCCATGTACACGGAAGATGATAAACAACCATTAAATCATGCAACAACATCTAAGGACATTGCTCCTGAACCAGAAAAGACGAAAGCGATAGAAGATAAGCTATTTAAACAATCAACTATCAAAAAACCAGTTCAAGAGTTTATCAATGAAATTGATCTTGAAGAAGCGGATAAAGAACTAGACAAAGACATTGAGCAAGAAGAGCTTGATCTAAATTATCCTGATCCAAATACTCATAACTTTGATAGAGAGGACGTGACTCCGATTGATGACGGAGAAGACAATTATCCTTTCTGATGAAAACTATTATTCAAATGAGGCTGACTGGCAGTACATGTCAGTCAGCCAATACAAAAGTTTTTTAACGTGTGAAGCAGCAACGCTTGCTGAATTAAAAGGTGAATGGCAAGCAGATAGAGATAAGAAACCTTTGTTAGTTGGAAATTACGTCCATTCTTATTACGAATCAAAAAAAGCTCACAAAACCTTCAAAGATGAAAACAAAGAAAAAATGTTCTCCAGTCGCAAACCATTCGGACTTTTAAAAGACTTTCAAATCGCAGAACAAATGATTGATCGACTAAAACAGGAACCCGCATTCAATCAGATTTATCGAGGAGATAAGGAAGTCATTGTGACTGGTGAATTATTTGGAATCGAATGGAAAGGCAAGATTGATTGTTTAAATCTAAATGATGGTTACTTTGTTGATATCAAGACAACAAAAGATATACATGAAAAGAAGTATGACATTTATTGGGGCCCTAGAGCTAACTTCATCGAACGTTACGGATATGCGCTTCAAATGGCTGTCTATCGAGAGTTGTTAGAGCAACAGTACAATAAACAGTTCGTTCCATTCATTGCAGCAGTTAGCAAACAGACACCTAGTGACGTTGGTTTAATTACTTTAGACGAATCGAAGATGCAATCAGAACTATCGAGATTAGAAGAAAACATTGATCATATCCATCGAGTGAAGATGGGACAAGAAGAACCAACTCAATGTGGTCAATGCGATTACTGTAGAGGACACAAACGAATCACTGGTTTTATCAATATGAATGATTTGTAGGAGGGAATTTGATGGCTAGACCAACAAAACAAGGCATTGATTATTTCTCCTTAGACGTTAATTTTTTAAAAGATATCAAAGTAAGAAAGATAAGAAAAGCTTGCGGACCACAATCTATCGAGATACTACTTTGCCTGCTGGGTAATATTTACCGTGAAAATGGGTATTACATTGGGTGGGATGAAGATACAGTGTTCTTAGTTGCTGACGAAGTTGGGGCGAAAGAGGGCTTAGTTGAAGAGGTTGTAGCAAAAGCAATTCAATCAAAATTCTTTGACCACCAAAAATATGAACAATACAAAATTTTAACTTCAAATGGGATTCAAAAAAGATACTTTGAAGCAACTACAAAAAGAAAAGGTGTCGAAGTTAAAAAAGAGTTTTTAGTTAATGATGACAGTAACCCTAGTTCAACTGTAGTTAATGACGGCAATAACTACAGCTCAAGTGGAATTAATGAGGGCGATAATGAACAAAGTAAAGTAAATAAAACTAAAGTAAATAAAAGTAAAACAAACAACTATGTTTTCGGCGTTTTTGAATTCTTGGAAACAAATCATTTTGGGAATCCGTATTCTGAACCGATGGCAACAGACATCAGTGGATGGATAAAGAACCTAAGGGGAAAAGGACTCAAGGACTCCCAAATTGATGATTGGATGATTATGGGCGTTAAAGTAGCTTCTGGAAATAACCGTCGTTTTTGGAATTATGTTGACGGTGTTTTGAGAAATTGGGATAACAATGCTGCGTACACCAAAGAAGATATCGAAAATCAAAAGAAAAATAAATCCGGCGGCAAAAAATTAGAAAATACAGGCTCAAGTGAATACGGCAATTTGGGCTGGTAGGAGGTAGCGCATGGAAAGTTTAGGACAAGCGATGCAAAAAATCATTGACCGAGTATTCATTACTGTTGGCAGTTGCCCAGATTGTGGAGCTGAGATGTACCAATGGCGTGAAAAGCTACCTAGTGGCGAAGATCGCTGCGGGCCGACTTGCATGATTTGTGGACACAAAGAGCTTAAGAGAAAGCAAGATTATGATACTCGAGTGATGTATAACGAAAGTTTGAAAAAGCGTGCGTTAAATTACTTCAAACATAGCTCTATCGTGCCGGATAAAACACTGTTTGAGAAGCGACTGAAAGGTTACATGGTGACAGACCAGGAGACTAAGAACGCGCTAGAGATCGCTAAAAGAGCAGTGAATGAATTTATTTTAGGCGAACCAGTTCATGTTGTGTTTACTGGGAAATCAGGCACGGGTAAAAGCCACTTAGCGATGTCTATAGCATGGGATGTTTTAGAACGATCAAATTATGATAGAGACGTGCTGTATGTTAACTATCGCGAGTTATTAGATCAATTGAGATTCGCGATGAACGACAAAGAAGCACAAAGACAAATACAAGGTGCTCTTATGGCGGAGTTAAAAACAGCTGACCTAGTTATCATCGATGATATTGGAGCCGAGCTAGGTGGAAACAAGACATCTGATAGTTCGCGATATAACAACGATACGCTTACCGGGTTGTTGGAAGCTCGTCAAAATATGGCAACTGTTGTAACAACTAATCTAACGGCTAAAGAGCTCCAAGAAGCATATGGAGAACGAATTTTATCAAGAATATTGCAAAACTCAAAAGGCTTTGTCGTATCAATGAAAGCAACAAAGGACAAACGTTTGATCGGTGGGATAGGGGCATGAAGCCTTGGAGTCAGTTTGAAAAACATATTGAGAGCGTGAATCAATTCTATCGTGTCAAAGGATTTGGGGTTGTCGAAAAGATTCCGAACGGCACGAAAACAATCAGGCAAGGCGGCCGCCAGATCATCGTTAGAGACACGAAAACAGGATGTGACTTTATCGGACATTTAGACGGCACACCGATTGCCTTTGACTGCAAATTGACCGCTAACAAGACAAATTTTCCGTTTGGGTCAGGCAAGGTCGTTACAGTTAAGCCACATCAAAAAGCTTTTTAAAAGATTTTAAAAAAGACGGGGCTTGTGCATTTCTGCTAGTTGCTCTTGAAAATGCTAGGAGAGTGTTTCTGGTCGATATTGACGACTATTTGAGCATTGAACAAGAAATGCTAACAATCAAGCGTAAATCGATTCCTATCGCACGATTAGAGCAATATGAGGTAGATCAGGCGACAGGGATTATCGACTACCGCAGAAATATCTTAGAAGACTTGAAGTGAGAAGAGGTTTAGGAATGGAAATAGCACAACATAAAAAAAGAGATCGAACCGGTGAAGTTTATGGACAATACACGATTATCGGGCCTACCGAAAATCCTAGAGAGTGGATTGCTCGGTGCTCATGTGGGAGAGAGCGAGTAGTTAAAAATGATAACATTTGGAAATTGACTAGTTGCAAAAGCTGTGCTGCTAAAAAACGGAATAAAAAGCCGAAAAATGATAAGTTTGAAGAAATGAAAAACTGGTTAAAGCCAAAGCGACCGAAATTTAACAATGATGCTTTTTACAAAATTGAGGATAGAGACAGATTTTATCAACCAATCGTTGGAAAATTGATAAACGAATATAGAAATACAGCATCGTTTGAGATTGTTAACTGGCACGAAGTTGATTACAAAGAGCTGAAAAGGTGGAATCATCGGATCAGCGTGAAAAAGGGAAAAGTAACAAAAATTGAATAGGTAACTGTGAAAGGGTGGTACTCATGGAGATGAAAGAACAGTTTGTAAATTCTGTAATTCGGAACATGGAGCCAGAACTTGAAGCAAAGCAACTTAGAAAACTAAAAATCATTTTAACAATCAATTTAGATAAAGTCCGATTAGAAGAAGAGCGTCGAGACGTGATCATTTATGATGAGTCATCAGACTTAGCAGCATATAAACAGTATTTTGTATCGATGAAATTACGAGGGCTGTCAAAAGGAACTGTAGAACTAGCGATGAGGACAATAGACAAGTTTAATCGTTGGGTCCGAGTTGCTTTTAAAGACGTAACTACAAACGATATACGACTCTATATCGCTCACCGAGAAATGAACGATCATCTATGCACGGCTACTTTGGATAGAGAGCGCGGTTGTATCTGCCGTTTTTTCCGCTGGCTGTTTGAAGAGGAATACATCCCTAAAGATCCTGGCCGACGCGTTGAAACAATCAAAGTTGAGAAGCGACTCAAAAAGGCCTTTACACCAATTGAGGTTGAATTAATGAGAAACGCGTGTGTGAAACCTAAAGAAAAAGCGGTCTTTGAATTATTGCTTTCAACTGGATGCCGAGTGACTGAACTAACTTTGTTAGCTATGGAAAACTACGATCAACAATCAGGATCAATAACCGTGATCGGTAAAGGCAATAAAGAGCGGAGAGTTTTCGTAAATGCCCGCGCAAAAGTTGCCGTAGATAATTACTTGAAACTGAAACCGCACATGCTTGGCCCGATAATTTGTGGCTTGCATGGAGTCGGAACTGGTATGACTGCGAATGGAATTCAAAAGATGATCAAAGAAATCGCTAAGCGTGCGAGTGTTGCATACGCTCATCCTCATAAATTTAGAAGGACGGCTGCAACTTTTGCGATTAAACAGGGCATGGAAATCAATAATGTGCGGATTTTCTTGGGACACAGCAGCATCAGCACTACGCAAGGGTATATTGATGTGAGCGGTATGGACTTCAAGCAGATTCATGATCGGTATATCGCTTAAAAATATGATGTGAGGAAACTGAACAATTAAGGAGGAATTTATGGATCAAAGAAATAAAAACCACAAAATAGTAATAGAGGTTATCGATGGGGAGCTTCATGCATATACAGAAGCTGGAAATACTGACGTGTTAGCAGTTTTAAGCGCATATTCAATTGAATTGGCAAAAGAAATGGAACTAGACAAAGATGGATATTTTCGATTATTGAAAAAAATCTGGGATACTATGGAAATTTAAGCTCCGCAAACTGGCGCTATCAAGTAGTTTTTTTGAAAGGAAAATATTTATGAAAGTAGCTGTAATATGTGAATTTTCAGGAATCGTCCGAGATTCCTTTATAAAAAAAGGTCATGAGGCGGTGTCTTTCGATTTACTTGAAAGTGAAGCGCCAGGTCCTCATATGATTGGAGACGTACAAAGTCTTGGAAGAGACTATTTTAAGCAATTCGATTTGGCTATCTGTCATCCGCCATGTACCCATTTAGCGGTCAGTGGCGCTAGGTGGTTTAAAGATAAGCAACAAGAGCAAGCCGAGGCATTAGAATTCGTTCGATGGTTGATGGATTTACCTGTTGAAAGAATCGCAATCGAGAATCCAATATCAGTCATTTCAAGCAAGATTAAAAAGCCTGATCAAATCATTCAACCTTGGCAATTCGGACACGGAGAAACTAAAGCAACTTGTTTATGGTTAAAGAATTTGCCATTGCTAGAACCAACTAACATTGTTGATGGTAGAGAAAGCAGGGTTCATCGTATGCCGCCTAGTGAGAATAGATGGAAAGAGAGAAGTAGAACTTTCCAGGGGATTGCCGAAGCCATGGCTAATCAATGGAACCTACATTAACGGACAGCAATTACAGAACTTTTGAAAGGATGATTTGAATGGAAAAAATGTCTCAAACAGAGATAGTTGAAGAAATAAACAGTTTGAATGAAAAGCTGAGTTGTTTTCAGCAACAAGGTGTAGATATTGACGAAATTCAAGAGTTAATGAACATGCTAGAAGAATCAATATCATTATCACAAGTTTTATTTTTTCAATATGTGTATAAGGAGGACGGCGAATGAAAGTCATAGCTCGTGGAAGACGGTCAGGTAAAACACTGGACCTTATAAAAGAATCAGCCTTATCAGGAAACTACATTCTCGTTCGTAATCACAGTGAGGCGCAAAGGCTCTTTCAACTAGCAAAGGAAATGAAACTGTCTATTCCTCTTCCTGTGACGGTAAGCGAAATACCATTAGGTAGGATTCAAGGGACATCAATCAAGCGTGATGGAATACTTGTAGATAATGCGGAGCTTGTTTTACAGCAGTTGATAGGAGCTAAAATCAACACTCTTACAATTTCCACTACTGAGGAGGACGGCGAATGATACCGAAATTTAGAGCGTGGTACACACCGTTTGGTGGCTCGGTGAAACAGTTCAATAAAATGAAACATGGATCAGCGGGGAGTTTGTTAACACATGCCGAAATGAGTCCGGATGACTATAAAATTATGCAATCCACAGGACTGAAAGACAAAAATGTTGTTGAGATTTTCGAAGGGGATATACTTAAATGCACTTCTGGGATTTACACCAATCTTGGAGCGACTGGAACAGGAGAGTATGAAGAGACTATAAAACAAGTGATTTGGAAGGATGACAGTTGGGGAACTAGAGTCATTAGTTCAAATTTAACAAGTAAAGGTGCGGAAAAAAGCGGGCTAGTTATATCCGCTAAATACGCAGAAGTCCTTGGCAACATCTACGAAAACCCAGAGTTATTGGAGGAAATAAAATGATTAAAGTAACTGAAACATTACTAGGGAAACCCGAAAAAGTATCTTACGTGTCAGAAAATGAGGCGACGCAACTAAGACTTAAATATCAGTTCAAAATGCTTTTAGAGGGAATATATATGAATGATGTTGATGGAAGAGATCGAAAATTTCAGTTAGTAAAAAATGGGACGTTGCTGGGATATTTTTCGATGGAAAAAGTGTAAGTAACTACGCTAACTCAGTCTATCACGTAAGAAAAGAGGTATGAAATGAATAAACAAGAATTGATTAATCATATTAAAGATCAAAACGAATGGTTGGGAAATCACCGTTTCATTTTAATTAAAAAAGAGGAATTAATTTCTATGATCGAGGATTTAGACGAACCACAGAAAGTCAAAGTGCCGGCGTTTGTGGCGGAGTGGTTCGAAACTAATAAGTACGTTCTAGATCGAGCGATTCTAGACTATATGTTTGAGGACTATGCGAGCGACAATAGTGAGTTTGGTAAATGGTTTGATAATAAAAATGGCAAACCGATTGAGACACTTGTACGTATGCTAGACGGCTACGAGGTTGAGGAAGAGCCGAAGTGGATAGTTTGTTATAGCACTATGTATCTAAAGAGTCCATTAGAAACAGGACAAATTGAGACAGTAGAAATTACGCCCAAAAAAGAACTAGCATGTCATTTCAAAAGCTATAAAGAAGCAAAACAACAGACGTCATTAATAGGTGGCGCAGTCGAGAAAGTGTAGGTGTGAGAATGAGTTTAGTCTATAACAATGATAAGCCAATAGGAAAATGTGAATCGTATTCGATTGATAAGATACCTGGCACAACTCCTTTTGTAATGTTAACCAATTATGAGCCTTTGCGATCGGAACTCAACCCTGACCAGCAGATCGTGTTGGAGTGGTTGAAGGAGTACACGCTTGATGATTCTGACTTTCGGAATGCTATATTCGAATTAAACAAACTATACAGTGCTGGATTTTCTTATAAAAAAGAAGAAATAGCATTTAAGAAGTTGAATGACAGAGAACTAGCACAAGTCCTCGCTGCCTTTGCGGAATGGGGAATTGCAAATGCTGAAGAGTGATGTTGAAACACTAGAAGATATCAGAATAGTCAATGTGTTGCTCGAACTAGTGTATCATCGTGAGTTTAATGCTGTCGGTGGCGAATCGTTTATTACAATACAAATCGATGAGGCAATTGAAAAAATGAATGAAATCATTGAAATGTTAGAAGCGGAATGATTTGTGACCCTCAAAAATGATGGTCGCAAACTAACCGACGCAATTGTATAGAAAAAGGTAGCCGACCACCGGCTACCCAACATTGACCAATATCTAGTTTCCGCTAGATTACTTAGAATTTAACATATTCATAAAAAAAACACCAAGCTTTCGCTCAGTGCTATAGGTTATCTAGACAATAACATTATAGCATAAGGAGCGGGTGGCATGATAGCGCTATTAAGAGAAGTCGATTTTTACCAAACAAAATGTAATGCAAGAGAAATTCTTAAAAAATATCGTAAATGGAATCGGATAGCTGGTAAATCAAATATAGATATTAAATCTCCAATCATGTCTGATATGCCAAAAGGGGATCGATGGGGGAATAAAGTAGAGGACGGAATGATTCAGTTTATGGAAGCGGAAGGTGAAAGAGACGCTATCTTAGCCGCTCTCATGGCTTTAGGGATTACTAGTCGTCAAGTGCTCTATTATCGCTACTGTACTCCCGACACCTATTCCAATTATAAGATTGGGCGTGAAATCGGCTACTCTGAGCGTAGCGTTGAAAGACTCATGTCAGAAGCGTTGATCGAATTCGCGGACGCATATAAAAAAGGTAGGTTAATCGCATATCGTTAATAAATATTTTGGCGGTTTTTTGCGGGATTGTTGGCGGTTTTAACACTTAAATCGCTGTTAATATAATACTATCAAATAGTATATCTACAGCTGATCAGACGAACATTTTAAACAGGACAACCGTTTTTACGGATTGAAAAAAGAGCATCTGAATCAGCTGTTTTTATAAACGAGAGCGCAAAAATTCTAGGCTACTCACAAATAACCTAGAAAAAAAGGAGGTGAACAGCTCCCTTCTTGATTTCTACAATCTTAGCGTTCTTGATGACGGCACACCAAAAAAATAAAAAAGATTGGAAGTGAAAACTCCTTTCTTCTAAATGTCTCGTGCCGTCTATTGTTATGTCACTTCAAGCAACTGAAACAACGTGTTGGAACGTTGGGCGTGGAAGGATTTATTCTGAAACGTTTAAACATTGGCTATCTCGTCATAGCCTTATCGGTCAGTAAGCGGGGAAGGACAATCCAAACCGCCTCTGCTGACAATACATAATCGAGATCACTCATCGAGTGGTCTTTTTATTATGGCCGAAAACATACATTTTTGATGGCCTAGAAGGAGAAGTAGAACATGAAACAAGTGCTAGATCGGATCAAACGTTTATTTGGCAAGAGTAACGGGCTGGTGACTAGATAATAGAGAACACAAAAATAGACCGCTGTTTCCGCAGCGGCCTAATAAAACAAATTTTAATTACCAATCGTAGAAAAAATATATCATAATAACGCTTACAGTACATTAGAAAAGAGAACGAAAACAATTAGAGTTTAATTTTTCTTAGAAGTCTTTTTTTACAAAACAAACACAGATAGCGAGGTGGTGGAATATGGATGGCTAAACTAACAGAAAAACAACATCGTTTTGCAGATGAATATATTCGATTAGGCAATGCAACGGAAGCGGCAAGGCTGGCGGGGTATAAAAAGCCTAATCCACAAGGTACAGAAAACCTAGCAAAACCTAGTATTAAATCCTATATTAACGGCGTTCTTGAAGAAATGGCATCGAAGCGAATTATGCAGGCTTCTGAAGCTATGGAACTGTTAACTACTATTGCTCGTGGCGAAATGGAAGAGACAATGTATATAGGTACTTCTGACGGTGTAATCACTATCGAGGATAAAAAGCCGGACATAAATCAACGAACCACCGCTTTGAAAGAGATACTTAAACGTTATCCAATTGATCGTGAAGGTAAAGAACGATTATTACAAGCTCAAGCAGACAAGGCTACAGCAGAAGCCGCACTTGCTAAGAATAAAGCTGATAAATTAACTCAAAGCGGAAAAGTTAATGAGTTGTTACAATCGCTTCTAGACGTTAAGTCTGGAGGTGATGGAAGTGGTCAAGCTGATGTTTAGTTCCGTATAATAATGAATAGTTCCCGAAGTTGTGGTAAAATATAATCACGAGGTGATTATATGGAAATGTGGAAAAGAATAACAGATTACCCTAACTATGAAGTGAGCAGCTTGGGGAACATTAGAAATTCAAGAGGCAAAATAATGAAACAGAGAGTCACTAGGCGTAATTATAAAGAAATCGGACTAAGAAATGGCACCGATAAACAGAAGTTTTTCTTAATACACAGGCTGGTCGCTAAGTATTTTCTAGAGGAAATCGAATCGAAAGCGTATGTTAACCACAAAGATGGAGATACGTATAATAATAACGTTAATAATCTAGAGTGGGTCACACAATCTGAAAATCAGTTACATGCTTACAAAACAGGTCTTCAGAAACTGACACCAGAGCAAGTAGAGAGACTCAGAGGCTTCGCTGAGGACAAGAAACGTCCTATAAGAGTAGTAAATAAAAAGCTAGGAATAGATGCAGCTTTCGACAGCATCGCTGAAGCAGCGTCAAACGTAGAGTGTAACGAAAAGACTTTAAGAAATGTTTTGAAAGGTCGAAATAAATCGAGATTAGGTTATAAGGTCACATATCTGTGATCTTTTTTGTTTTAGGAGAGAGGGTGATAGACCTTGTTAAAATTCAGTACCAAACAAACTCAAAACATTAATCAAGTAATTTCAGGTATAACTTTTGAATTAAACGAGGGCACTTAACTCCCCGGAGCGGAAAAACCACTGCTGATATCTTTAAAATGGCAGACTTCTATTTACGTTCTCCTGACCAAAACCATATGGTCACAGCTTATAATCAGGAACAAGCCTATCGGATGTTTATGGATGGCGACGGTCTCGGCTTAGCCCATATATTTGATGGATGTTCTGATATTCGGCATGATGAACATGGGGATCATTTGCTTTTATACGCACCAAATGGAGAAAAGAAAATTTATTACAAAGGTGGCGGAAAAGTTAATAGTGTAGGCGCTATTACAGGTATGTCGCTAGGTTCGGTTACCTTTCTTGAATTTAATCTACTGCATAAAGATTTCATCAATGAGTGCTTTAGGCGGACGTTTGCTGCAGAATGGCGCTATCATCTAGGCGAACAAAATCCGCCGGCTCCCAACCATCCCAATTTAGAACTGTTAGAACGTTTCGAGAAATCGGGACGTTTTTTATTTAGACATTGGACTCCTGATGACAATCCCATTTTGTCTGCTGATCGAAAGCAACAACTGTATGACGAGTTGTCTAGTAGTGAGTATTTACTGGATCGTGACTGGTACGGTAAACGCGTGCTACCACAAGGTGTTATCTACTCAATGTTTGGGAAAGACAATAAGGTCGAATTAATAAAAGGCCGAGTGATAGAAACGTTCTTTACAGCGGATGGCGGACAGTCGGATGCAACTACTTGTGCTTTCTGGTTGGTAACGAATTATGAGGGTAAGTTTTATTTGTACCGTCTTGCTAACTATTATCACAGCGGATCAGACACCGGAGTTACTAAAGCTATGTCTATTTATGCTAAAGAGATCAAACAATTTGTGACGTGGTGTTATGACAAGTGGAAAGAACTTCCGCATTGGAATTGGTTCTTTGTCGATCCAGCTTGTAAAACGCTTAGAACAGAGCTTGAATTGATTGGTGTCGGAACAGAAAAAGCTGACAACAATAGCTCTGACAAAGTATCTAGCAATGGAATGAAGATTGAAGTCGGTATTGAGCGACTGCAAAATACGATACAAAGTAAACAATTCTTATTACTAGATACAAACGATAAATTTGATCACTACAATTTCGAAAAAGAATTATCTATGTATGTTCGTAACGATAACGGACTACCAATCGACAAATACAATCATGCGCTTGATGAAGCGCGTTACGGCAACAATTATTTTTACAAGACTTATATCGCCTAAAAGAAAGAGGTGAATTCATGTTTGAGAAATTGAAAAATCTATTGAGAATTGGAGGTGCGAAAGTGGGAGTCGTACAAACGTTAAATGATATTACTGATCATCCTAAAATATCTACAAACGCGAATGAATTGATGCGAATTCGAGAAAACAAACGGATTTACAGAAATACTTTTGGAGATGTTACTTATACAAATAGCGACGGCCATGAGATGAAACGCCCGTTTCATTCACTGAATGTGTCTAAAGTCGTTTCAAGAAAGCTTTCTAAGCTCGTCTTTAATGATGGTTGCGATATTAGTGTGGATGATAAAACTGCAGACAAGTTCTTACAAGAAGTTTTTTCTGATAACAAGTTTCGGAAAAATTTCGGTGAAGAGCTGGAGGCTGGGTATGCTATCGGCGGCTTAGCTTTGCGGCCTTATGTTGATACGAATACTAATAAGATTCGCATTTCTTATTGTCGAGCGGACACCTTTTACCCGTTGCAATCAAACACCAATGATATATCAGAAGCGGCAATTGCCACGGTTACGCAGCAAACAGAAGGTCAAAAGACAATCTATTATACGTTGCTTGAATTTCATGAGTGGGAGAACGGAACGTACTTTATTAGAAATGAGTTGTATCGTTCAGAAGAACAGAGCCAAGTTGGCGTTAAAGTAGCATTGTCTGCGCTTGATAAATATGCGTCTTTGCAAGAAGAAGTTGCTATGAAGGGCTTTAGTCGTCCACTATTCGTCTACATTAAGTTAGCCGGAAAGAACAATATTGATTTGAATAGCCCGCTTAGTTTAGGCGTGATCGATAATGCAAAACGGCAATTGATTGATATTAATGAAAAGTACGATGAATTCATGTGGGAAATTGAGGAAGCCAAACGTAAAATTCTTGCTTCTGATCATTTCTTTAAAGTTCGTTATGACGAAAAAGGTAATCCTACACGTCGCTTCGATAGCAAAACTGGAGTTTTTCAACATTTGAAATCTGACGAACCATTTATCGATGAGTTTTCTCCTTCATTACGATCAAAAGAGTTCATCGACAGCATCAACTTTATTCTTCGTATTATCGAACTTCAGACTGGATTTAGTTCGGGTACGTTCTCATTTGACGGCCAATCAGTCAAAACGGCAACAGAAATCATCAGTGAGAACTCTGAGACGTTCTCTACTCGTTCTGATAATGTTTTGATCGTTGAAGAAGCGTTGAAAGAACTCATTACTACTATTTTCGAATTGGCTAAAGCCTACAAGCTTTACTCTGGTAAAACAGATGTTGGAGTAAATATTGATTTTGATGATGGTGTTTTCCAATCACAAGATGCTAAAGCAGATTATTACTCTAAACTGGTTACTGCTGGTCTTTCGTCCAAATTGTCAGCTATTCAAAAACTGACTGGAGCGACAGAAAAAGAAGCGATGAAAATCATTTACGAGATTAGAGCTGAGAGTCTTGATCTTGATTATTCAACACAAGAAGAAAATTCTGCTAGATCGATGTTAGGAGATGATGAATAGTGTCAGATCAATTATTTGAGTGTGGGAAATGTGGTCAGTTAACTCATTTAATCACTGGCAAAACATGGATGGAAAACGAAATTATTCATGAATATGCTGAATGCGAACATTGCCACAAGAAAACAACTATTTTCTATTCTGGCAAAGAGATTCGCTCGCTTTTAATTAAACAGAAAAATACTAAGCCAAGTAAATATCGAGCAAAACTTGCAGCTGAGATTCAAAATAAGATGGATAAGTTAAAACAAGAGATGGAGTGATAGCATGATCACACCGCATCAGCTAGATTTGTGGTCCAGCAATATGGGGCACCTCTATCAATCGTTAGAAGGCGAATTAATACGTTTGATCGCTAAACGATTGAATAGCGGTCATGACAATATACTCGACTGGCAACAAGAAAAGTTGCAAGAGCTACACTTGTTCAACAAGGACGCGATCAAAGCTATTTCTCAAATCACCGGCATTGCAGAATCAGAAGTGACTCGAATATTTGAAACTTCGGGTCAAAAGATTGTTAAAGATATTGATGGTCAATTGCCTTATGATCCGTTACCATTACCAAATGATCTAGACGATATCATGAGAGCGTATCATGATCAAGTTTGGTCCGATATTAACAACTACGTGAATCAAACATTGCTATCTACTAACTTTGGATATAGTACGGCAACAACTCGAATGTATAACGACATCATTAACAAGACGACTGCTGCTTTTAACAGTGGTCTTTTTACGTTTGATGAAGCGTTGGAAAGGACGATTCAAGGATGGGCACAAAAAGGAATTCGTTCAGCGTTCGTTGATAAGGGCGGGCATTCGTGGAGTCTAGAACGATATGTTAGAACGGTTTTGAAGTCAACACTATCAAATACCTATGATCAGCTTAGGAAAGATCGTATGGAAGAATACGGTGTGCATACAGTTGTGGTAACAAGTCATATGGGAGCACGGCAAGCATGTTCGAGAATACAAGGCCACATCGTTGATTTAAGAGAATCGGTTCCTTCAAATAGCGAATACAGAAGTATTTACGATCCTTATTGGCAAGCAGAGTACGGAACAGCTGGAGGCCACCGGGGAGTTAATTGCAATCATCTGCACATTCCGTTTATACCTGGCGTTAATACAAACAATCAACCACTTTTTGACCAAAAAGAAAATGAAAAAGTCGCTGAGCTAACAAAAAAGCAACGAATGTACGAACGACAAATTGTTAAGTTCAAAAAGAATCAAATGGTAGCAGACACCTTAGGTCATTCTGGTAGCGCCAAAAAATGGGGACAGAAAGTCCGTGCCATGCAAGCAAAGCAACGTGAGTTAGTTGCATCAAATGAATACTTATCACGCAATTACGCTAGAGAGAAAGTATACACGCCACTAAACACGCTTATGAAAGATTTTAGATACGATAATTTTTAAGGAGTGATCGTTATGGAAAACAGAAACCGCAATAACGAAAATGATTTTGTAGAGTTCTTCAAAGGTCTTGATGTCAATTATCAAAAGTATCTAATTAACGAAATGCAAAAGAAACCACCAGACGAAAAGGCGCAACCGCAACAGGCAGTTAGTGCCGGTCAGGTTGGTGATCCAAAGTCTCGTTAGCCGCGTGAAGGCTATTTATTTTGCCCTAACCATGGCGTTAAACTGTTTAATCCGATCGTGGTCGTTGCCACGTTAAAACTCGAAAGGATGGAAAAGGTAATGAAAAGAGAACAACTAAAAGATTTAGGTTTATCAGACGAACAAATCGGTTCAATCATGGCATTACATGGTCAAACGGTTAACGAATTGAATAAAGGGCTAGCTACTGCAGAGCAAGAACGGAATCAATTCAAAGAACAGCTTGATTCAAACCAAACTGAACTAAATACATTGAAAGAGTCAGCGAAAGGTAATGAGGAATTAACGCAGAAACTAGCTGATTTGCAAAGTAAGTTCGACACCGTTAAATCTGAATCAGAAACGAAGCTATTAGAGCAACAAAAAGATTTCGCAATCAAGCTTGCTTTAAAAGAAGCGAGTGCGCTTGATGAAAGCATTGTTTTAAACCTTTTAGACCGAGACACGATCAAAGTTACTGATAATGGATTGCAGGGCTTAGACGAGCAATTAAAAGGTTTAAAAGAAAACAAAGCTTTCTTGTTTCAAAATAAAGAACCAGAACAAAAAACGCCGCAAGTGGTGGCTGGTGGAAATCCTGCTGGTGGTAGCGGCGGAGATAAGACAGTATTACAAAAAATTCAGGAAAGATTAGGTGAATAAATATGGCTTTAGTATTAGATAGTAAAGATTTAGCGATCATCGATAAAGAATTTAAGGCAGACTCTCAAGTTTGGGACGTATTAACTCAAGGCGCAAAAAGCATTACTGCAGCTGATTTTGTCGGGGTGAATGAAGTTCGAATTAATAAAATGTCGGGGTTTGTTGATGCATCAGCGTATAAACGTAACGGTGAAAATGCTCGTAACCAAATCAGTATTGCGAAAGAAACGATTAAGCTAACTCATGAAGATTGGTTTGGTTACGACGTGGACCAATTGGACCAATCGGAAAGTGCTGCATTAACAATTAATAATGTTGTTACAGAACACAAACGGTTAATCACAGTTCCGCGTCGTGACAAAGTAGCGGTTCAGGTAATGTTTGATAATGCTGGAAACAAAGTTAATGAGACTTTGACAGAAAAAAATATTTTGGCAGCTTATGATGCAGCAGAAGAATACATGACGGACAACGAAGTTCCGGGCGGGTACGTGATGTTTGTTTCAGCTGCAACATATCGTTTATTGAAAAATGCAGAAGGTGTGAGCAAAACATTTTCTACTAATCAAATGCAAATTAATGGCATCAACCGTACTGTAGCTCAAATTGACGGCGGTGTTCCTATTCTAAAAGTTGCTAAAGATCGCATTAGTGGCGTATCTATCGAGGATACAATTAACTTTATTATTACGCCTTTAACAGCAATCGCACCGATTGTAAAATTCGGTACAGTCGATACTGTTCCGGCGTCTCAAGATCGTTCTGGATACCGTGATACAATCAAAGGATTAGATTACTACGATGCTATGGTATTCGACAACGCTAAGAAAGCGATCTATGTTTCTTACGTCCCAAAAGCGTAGACCCCAATGAAGTGACGTTGAGCAAAAAAACGTTATCTCTAACCGTTGGGGCAACTGAAACATTAAATGCAACTGTAACGCCAGCTGAAGCGAGCGACAAGTCCGTTTCTTACAGTTCGAGTGATTCGACAGTTGCAACAGTGACGCCAGTCCAAGGAAAGGTTACTGCTGTTAAAGCTGGATCAGCTACGATTACAGTGACAACATCCAATGGAAAAACGGCTACTTGTGCTGTAACGATTACTGAAGGTTAGTCTTTTGACTAGCCTTTTTATTTTTGAAAGGAGGCTGTCATGGACTATTTAACGTTTGAGGAATACAAAGAACTTACTGGAAAAGGCGATGAGTCAAAGACAAACTTTGATAAATATTATCGCAAAGCAGTTGCTGTAATTGACAACATCACAAATCACTTTTATCAATTTAATAATATTAATGAAGACAAGATTGCCTTTCGAGTTAAACAATACAAATTGGCTTTAAGTAGTCAGATTGATTATTTTTCGGAAATGAGTGCTGATACTTTTGAAAGTTTGAATAAGTCGCCACAGTCATTTTCAGCTGGTCGAACAAGCGTTTCTAACGGAAGTAGGTATAATTCTTCTGGCGCAAACGAAAGCAAGTCATTAGTTGCTGAAGACATCTATATTTATCTTGAAGGAACAGGATTGCTATATCGAGGGGTTCGCTCATGACGATGCCGAAACCACCAAAAGATTTCTTAGTCGATTCTTTTGAATACAAAAAATATTTAGGTGAGGGCGATTGGAACGAACCCAAATATGCGGATCCAGTAGTTATAACCAGTTGTCGTATTGATAGAGGTAGCCAATACTCATTTGGTCCAACTGGTAAACAAGTGCTTTTTAATGGATTGATCTTTTGCTACGCAGGATTAACCAGTCCGTTGCCTGACTTTAAAAACCAATCACTAGTGGTTTATGATGGTCAAAATCATACGATTACTAATGTTGTGCCGGTGACAGAAGCTTACTCTGATCAAATCTATTCTTATGAAATAGAGGTGGTATGATGAGTGTTAAAGTCAACATTAAAGGCGTTCGAGCAAAGGTCAGTCCGCAAGCAATGAAGCGAGGGCGATATGCTTTAGGGAACCAAGCGATGGCAGATATGAATCCTTATGTACCAAAGAAAGATAATATTCTTAGAAATTCCGCTCACTTAAAAAATGACGGCTCTGCTATTTTGTATGAAACCAAATATGCAAAGCGTCAGTTTTATTTAAGAGGTAGAAAATACTCTACGCCGGGAACAGGCCCACGTTGGGATCTTAAAGCAAAATCGATTCACGGAAGATCATGGAAACGAGCTTTTTTGAAAGGGGCTGGAATTAAGTAATGGACTTTATCGACAGAATAAAAGACGCAATCAATACGATTGATGGATTGCCTATTCCGATTAAAAAAGGCTACCTTTCAGAGAAAGAGAGTTTAGTGATCTATCCTTTGCCAGGCAGTCAGGTAGTAACAGAGTATTATGACGGCATCAAAGACCAAGAAATTAACTACGAGATCGCAATGAAATCCAAAAACGGCGATAGAATTGAGCAGTCTTTATGGCTAATTTCGGACTATCTCGAACAATTACAAGAAGTGCATAGCACGAATGAATCATTCGAATTTAATAGACTAACAATAACGAGCAAGCCTTTCATTAACGATGCTGATGAACAAGGCTGGTTCGTTTTTTTGTTGGATTTTCAAGCAAAACTTACAACATTTGAGGGGGAAAATTAATGCTTTTAAAAATGGATTTACAAACATTTTCAAGAAATAAAAACGCAAAGCGTGAACATTATTTAGCTGAATACACGCCTGGACAAGAAACAGCGCCGACATCCACCGATGAAAACTGGCTACGTTTAGCTAAATATATCAGCTCAATCGGTGATGATACCGACGAACAAACAGATGATACAGGTTTCTACGATGGCGATGGCACACCAGAAACAACCGTAACGAGTGTCGCAGGAGCTTATAGTCCAGAAGGTTTCTATGATCCAGAAGATGCGGCACAAGCTCTTGTGGCTGGCAAAAAATATAAGATTGGTGAAGGCCGAAAAGTTTGGCATAAAGTCGTTATGACAAATGGCGATACGTATATCGGTCGTGCAACCGTCACGGATATTATTGCCGGCGCTGGGGATGCGACAGAATATGAAGATTTCAGTTGCACAATTACATTTGATCGTATTCCAGACGTTACGCCAAAAAAATAGCACCCGACGCACCAACGATTAACGTCACTGCCGGTAACGGAAAGGTAAGTTATACACTTACTGATCCGGCCGGTGCTTCGGGAATTACTGGCTATAAGATTTTGTATCGAACAGGATCAGCTGCTTTTGCTGAAAAAGAAGTAACGGCTAAAACAGGAGAGATTACTGGATTAACGAACGGATCTCAATACGACTTTAAGGCTCAAGCAAAAAATGAAGTCGGTTATGGCAAAGAGAGCACCATTGTCAAAGCCACACCAACCGCTTAGGGGGAAATAACACATGAAAGCTATTAATATTGACGTAAACCGCACCGGGTTTCCAGTGACATTAGCCGGAATCGAATTCTTTTTTGATTGTTCAACAGAGCATATCGAAAAGTATGAATCAAAATATGTTGAAGTAGAAAATAAGCTGAAAGAATTAGATGAAACTGATTCGGTCGAATCGCAAAAAGAAGCGTTAAAACTCGGTTACGATGTCATGCTAGGTGAAGGTGCCTTTAACCAGTTATATGAAAAGGTGCCGGACTTACTGGCATGGATCAATGCCTTTTTCGATTTGTCATCTGGCATTGGAAAAAATGTGGACGAATTTAAAAAAGAGCAGGAACAAAAATCAAGCCAACTTAAAAGTAAATACTTGAGTAAGAAATCTAAGAAAAAGGGGTGACAGCGATGCGGTTAAACGATCCGCTTGTTACCTCTTTTTCTTTTTGTGGTGAAACTTATCCGATTGACTTATCTTTTGACAATGTACTCGATGTATTTGATGTGCTGTCAGATTCAGCACTTTTTAAAGAGCAAAAGATTGAACTGGTTATTGATTTATTGGTAGAAGAGACTAATTTATCTATTATCGAAAAGTTGGAAATGTGGGAGTACATTAAATCAAACTTTATTTTAATCGGCGACAGCGCCACTCCTGAAACTGATGAATTAGGAAACGAAATGCCGACGAAAGTTAGCAAAAAAAGCATAGATATTTCGTTAGATGCGAAGTATATCTATGCTTCTTTTCGCCAAATTGGAATCAATCTTTTTGAAGAACAAGGAAAGCTTTCTTGGCAAGAGTTTCAAGCTCTTTTAGAAAGCCTTCCAGAAAATACGATTATGCAAAGGATCATTCAAATTCGGAATTGGGAACCGCAAAAAGCAATGGACGCAAAAGAAAAACGAAAAATGCGAGAACTGCAACGGAAGTACGCTCTTCCTAATACATTAAGAGAGGAGGAAGATGATGGCTGATGGAACAGTAACAATAGTAGTGAACGTTAATGGCAAAGATGTCACTGGTCTAAACAAAACTTTAGACCAGTTGCAAGGTAAATCGGCTAAAGCTGGTAAGAGTATTAGAGATATGGCTCTTGCGGTCGGTGCTGTAAAAGCGGTTAGTGCTGTATTCAATGTATTGAAAAATTCAGTTGGTGATGCCGTATCACGTTTTGACACGATGCAGAAATTCCCAAAAGTGATGAAAGCTCTTGGGTTTAGCGCTAGCGATTCAAACAAATCAATCAAAAAGCTTTCTGACGGTATTGATGGACTGCCTACAAAGTTAGACGATGTTGTAGCAAATACGCAACAGATGACAGCAATAACTGGTGATTTGGATAAATCGACAGACACAGTTTTAGCATTAAACAATGCCTTTCTAGCTTCTGGTGCTTCGACTGAGGATGCCAATCGAGGAATGCAACAGTTTAATCAAATGCTTTCGACAGGAACCGTTGACTTAGAGTCATGGAAAACCTTGCAAGAAACGATGCCTTTAGCTTTGCAAAAGACTGCTGAAGCGATGGGCTATACAGGAAAAACCGCTCAACGTGATTTGTACGGTGCTTTAAAAGACGGGAAAGTGACGTTCGAAGACTTCCAAACCCAATTAATTAAGTTAGGTACTGGTACTGGTGATTTGGCAAAACTAGCAAAAGAAAATAGCTTAGGATTAGCTACCTCATTCGGGAACTTGAAAAACTCTATTTCAAAAAATTTAGCAAATATTTTAACTAAGTTCGATGAAATTGTTAAAAAAGTTTCAGGCAAAACGATTGCACAACATATCGATGGTTTAAAAGGAATTATTAACTCTGCTGGTGAAGCAATTGTTAAATCAATGGATAATATTATTCCGATAATTGAAAAAGTAACCGGATTTGTAAAAGAAAATGCTACTGCATTTAAGATTTTAGGTGGAATTCTAATAGGCGTCGTAGCCGGGTTTGTTGCTTTTCAAAGTACCGTCGCTATTATGAATAGCGTTTCTAATGCTATCAAAGGCATAAAAACAGCTTTTTCAGTTATGAAGGCTGCAATCCTGACAAATCCATTTGCTTTGCTGATTGCTGGTGTTGCTGCGTTGGCAGCAGGGATGGCATATCTTTACAAGACAAATGAAAAATTCAAGGCGTTTGCCGACGGAATCATTGGTGAAACAGGGAAAATGATCAGTAACTTTCTTCGTTCTAGAGAAGTAACGGAGTTATTAAGGAAAGCGATGGATGCCATTTCGGGTATCGGTCAAAAAATTGCGGGTGTATTTTCATCTATTGTCGGGGCCGTCACTAAGAGTAATTCTTCGTTTGATGGGTCTAATGTTTTATTATCCGCATTTAAGTTTATACTTTCTAGTTTGCTGGGACCGCTAGGATTAGTGGGCAAGGCATTAGATTTTCTAGCTAAAATTGTAGGAAACGGAAGTATAGAAAGTGGAATAGATAAGATACTTGAGTCTATTTCTGGGTTATCTGGGGGTATAAAAACATACGGACCGCAATTAGGCCAATCGTTTGGTACTGCAATTCAAGGGATTTTAAGTACGATTGCTTCTGCCTTACCTGGCATTATCGCTGGAGGGTTACAAATCGTTAGTGGTCTAATTATGGGGATTGCGCAAGGTTTACCATCTTTGACCGCTGCAATCGTTCAACTGATTGGGTCATTAACAATGACGATCGTCACGTTGATTCCAACCTTAGTAGCGTCAGCAACGATGATAATAACTGCATTGCTTTCTGCTTTAGCTACTGCGCTCCCGCAGTTATTAGCAGCAGGCGTTGCTCTAATCAATTCTTTGTTACAGGGTATTACACAACAACTTCCTTCCTTAATCGCTAATGGATCTGCTTTAATCGTAGCTTGGTTAGGTGCATTAACGCAACATTTACCAGAGATAGTAGCCGCTGGGATGGAACTATTAAGCCAGTTTCTACAAGGAGTAGCGTCTAAAATTGGAGATGTCACTAATGCAGCGATTTCAGTCATTGTCAATTTCGCCAAAGCAGTTAATAGTCGAATGGGAGATATTGTTAACACGGCAGTTGATCTTGTTCTTAACTTTGCCAAAGCGATTACCTCTAGAATGCCTGATATTATCAAAGTCGGTGTTGATTTAATTGTTAGCATACTTCAAGGGATCTCTAACAATCTTGGTCGGATTATTGATGCTGCTATTAATCTTATAGTCGTATTCTTACAAGGAATTGCAAGAAAGATTTCTCAAGTAGTAGATGCAGCAATGGGCATTGTAGATGCGTTGGTTCGCGGAGTGTTACAAGCTCAAGGAAGATTAATGGATGCTGCTATTGAGCTTATTAATGGGTTTGCGAATAATATTCGCAATCGTAAATCTGATATTCAAAATGCCGGAAGAAATTTGTTAGAAGCTCTTTTGGGTGTATTTGTTCCAGATTCATTATGGAGCGCTGGTAAAAATTTGATTTTTGGTTTTGCTAATGGGATTGCCGATGCGGCATCTTTTGCAGTACGTGCAGCATCTAGAGTAGCTAGGAATGCAGTAGATGCAGTTAAAAGCGCATTAGGGATACATTCGCCATCAAGAGTATTTAGAGACCAAGTTGGTAAATATATTCCTCAAGGGATTGCGGTTGGTATTGAAGCAGATGCTGATACAGCTTATAAAGCAATGCAGAGTTTATCTAATGGTTTATTCGATGATATTACTCCAGAAGTCGCACTTGGAGCAAATAGAGTTGGTTTAGCTAATTCAGCTGGATCGATTATCAATAATTCTTCCAATTCTAAAACGTTTAGCCCATCCGTCAACATCAATATCGATAAAGCGGACATGAGCAGCGAACGAAGTATTGAAGAACAATCAGAAGAGTTGGCACAATTGACAGCAAGACAATTAAAGGGGCGTTTAGGATGGACTTAACGAATTATCCATATTTCCAATTTAGAGGGAAAAAATCAAATGACTTCAAAATGCGAATCAGAAATGAAATGGAGTTTGTAATCCCAGAAGCCTCTTTAAATTTCAGCGATGTTGATGGTAGAAATTCCGAAGTTATTTTTGATCGTGGGAAGTACAAAGATATAGAAAAGGTATTTCCAGTAAGGATTTATAAAGAATCAAATAGTACGATAGCCACACAGCTAAGAAATATTGCTGGGTGGCTGTATTTATCTCACGACTATTCTCCATTAATTTTTAGCGAATACGGTGAATATTACTATAAAGCTCTTGGTTACAGCGGTACTTCTGCTCATGACAAAGTGCGAGAGTGGCTTGATATTGACTTTACGCTCAAATGTCAGCCTTTTGTTTTTCGTTTGGACGGCGAAGACGAACGAGAAATCATGAGTGGTAAATCTATTTCAAATCCTGAGCCAATAAGTAGCCTGCCAATCGTAACATTTAACAAGACAACCGCGACGGCTGACAGCAATATCTACATTAACGGCACGCAATTCCGCATCGCAAAAGAAGCAGGTACAGGGATTATCACTATTGATAGTGAGACAGGGATCGCTTATAAAGATGGCGGAGTTAACGTATCGAAATATTGCTTAATGAACAATTCTGGTTATAACCCGATCACACTCGAACCAGGTAAAAATGAAATATCTTTTAACAATATTGATCAATTTAAAATTAAACCAAGATGGAGGAATCTAGCTGTATGAGTTCAATTATTTTACATGACAAAACAAATAATGATTGGAATTCTCTTGGATTCGGTCCACTGGTTGATGCAATGAATCCAAGAGTAACAAGAGAAAAACACGGTATTTATGATCTGCAGTTTCAATATCCAGTAAATGGTCCATTGTTCGACGAACTAAAAATTGGACGTTGGATTGTTTCTGATGCCGGACCGACAATCGTTTCCCAAGCACAACGTTTTGAAATTGCGACGATAACAAAACCGATTGACGGAATTGTTACGGTTTATTGTGAACATAAGCGGTATCAATTGCTGCGAACGATCGTCAAAGTTGGAGAGAAAATGTCCACCACAAAAGCACAACTTGCTTTAAATAGATTGTTGCAGCTTAGCGAACCGAAAAGTGATTTCACGTACTTCAGTGATGTTCAAACAGATGCTGGCATGGATTTTTCTGATCCGGCAAAATTTGAAAATGTACAATCGGCTTTAGGCGGCGTTCGAGGATCTATCTTAGATAACTTTGGCGGCGAATATCTTTTCGATAACAATAAAGTTAGCTTGCTTCAATCTGCCGGAAAAGAATCCAATGTCATTATTGCTTATGGCAAAAATTTGACAGATGTTACTCAAGAAGAGTCAATCGAGAGCACGTATACCTCTGTTTACGGTTGGGCCAAAGACGAGGAAGGAAAAGTAATAACGCTTCCTGAAACATACATTGATTCGGAATACGTTGGCTCGTACACTCAACGCCGAATACAGATGAAAGATTTTAGCGACGAGACGATTACAACCACTGCACAACTAAGAACAGCGGTTCAAAATTTCATCAAAAACAATAAAATCGGTGTCCCGAAAGTCAGCATTAAAGCAAAGTACGAAGAATTATCTAGCTCAGTTAATGCAGACAATTTAAAGTTACTAGAATCCATTGATCTCTGTGACTATGTCACTATCAGTTTTAACCAGTTGGGCATCAACACGTCAGCTCAAATCGTAAAAACTGTTTGGAATGTTGGATTAGATAAGTACGATAGTGTTGAGCTAGGAGACGCAAGAACTGATTTTGCAAAGGTACTTGAAGATAACAAAACTGATACGGGGCAAATAGAAGATAAACTTGATTGGCTTGAGGACGCACAAAATGAAGCATCTAATATTTTGAATAATCCTGGAAGAGGTAATGTAGTAATTTATCCTTCATTAGCTGATCCGCAAGAAATATTAATTATGGATACAAAAGATATAGATACTGCAAAAAATGTATGGAAGTGGAATGCGGGCGGTCTTGGGTTCAGCTCTACAGGTTATAACGGAACATACGACCTAGCTATGACAAATAATGGTGCAATAGTTGCTGACAGAGTAACAACTGGAACATTAAAGGCAATTAATATCATAGGTGTAACAATTAGTGGTAGTACCATTTCAAGCGATGGTTTAGATTATAAAATCACAATGAACAACGGGAAAATGACTTGGTTTTCAAATTCAAAAAAGAAGGATGTTATCTCTTTAGAGTCAGTAGATTCACCTCAAACTGATGTTGGCGTGGTTCAATACAAAATGTCTCCAGGTGGGGGCTTTAGAATCGTTGATACTAAGGGAAATCTAGTTATGAGTTCTTGGGATAATGGTGTTAAAGATTCCACATGGCTAAGTTTTTCAGCATCTAACTTTGATTGGAATAGTAACTCTTTTGGCGGAAACACTAGGATTAGTGCAGATGCAAATCAAATTACTATTAACGCACCTACTGCGTACACTTTTAGGAATGGCAATCTGACTAACGGGATGAGCTGGGGGCTATATAATAACCAAGACAGCTTTTTTAATGATGGTTTGAGAGTTAGAAATGGGTTAAGCGTTGCGGGCGGATTAAGTGTTAGTGGGACAAAAAGCTCATTAGTAAAAACAAAAAACTATAACGAAAGACTATTGTATGCATTTGAAACACCAGAATATTTATTTGCAACGTACGGTAAAGCGACTACTAATGAAGATGGATATGTAGAAGTGAAAATTGAACCGATGTTTTTGGAGACGATCAATACGGAATCGAAGAACTATCACGTATTTGTTTCCCCATACGACAATTCTAATGCATATGCATGCTATTTAGAAACTGACAGGTTTTTAATTAAATCTGATAAACCTAATGTTGAAGTTAGTTGGCAATTGGTAGCATATCGAAAAGGATACGAAGATTTCTACTTGGAAACACCAGAAACAAATGGAGATAAATCACCAGACTTAGTTCAATATCCGCTAGAGAACGGAAATGTTAAAGATTATGAGGAGGTAGACCATGACAAATAAAATTTTGAATCTGGATATCTCAAAAGAGCCCAAATTGAATCCAATTATTTACGGCCGTGTCGGCGATGGTGGCAGTCAGCGAGTTACATTAAATACGTCGAAACGTGACGAACAACTAGATTTAACAGGATATACGATTACGTTTGAAGGTGTGACAAGCGGCGGAAAGACAAAAGTGTTTGATTCTGATAATGTCGTCGTTACATCTGAAGGTTTAAAAAAAGGTACGTTTGATTATGTTTTTCCGAATATGGCTTTTGCCGTCAAAGGAAAATATGAACGAGCGTACTTTTCTTTTATTAAAGATGGGATTAGAGACACCAGCGGCGAAATCGAAATCATTGTATTTGGTAACGCTGATATAAATGCAGCAGAAGCGGAAACGGTCATCACTGAATACAATAAACTATTCGCTGAATTACAGGAACTTCAAAAAAATAATATTGCTGATTTGCAAGAGCAAGCTGAAACTATTCAAACCCGTTTATCCGAACTTGCTAAACGACTAGACGAACTTGAACTAGGTGTTAGACTTCACGATGCCTATGCTTGGTCAGCAGACGGGACTGACAGGTTCACTAAGGTTTATCCGGGAAAAAATATCTTTAATCACATTGCAGACTATCCAGACAATTTAATATGGAATAGAGAATTAGTGTGTTATGAAGCTGTAAGCCCGAACATAGCTTTTGCGATGTTCTATGTTGGAAAATTGATAACTGATTTAAGTAAAACGTACACAATGTCTTTTGAAATTGAAGCGCTAAACGACACTATTCAATTTGCAAATAGCGTTTTTTATTTAAACTCTACTACTTCCGTTCAACACAACAAACCAATTTTAATCAAAGATAAAAAAGTCAAGGTATTTGCTACTTTTAAACTTACCACAACCTCGAATACGCTTGTGCATACTTATTTCAATAAGTCGCCACAAGGGGCATTCAGAATTTATAACGTAAAGGTTGAAGAAGGCAACACTCAGACAATTTATACTACACCACCATCAGAAGACCCAATAAATGCGGTACCACAATATAGAGGAATCGGTTTAGTAGATTCTGATAATCCAGCGGACTATTCGTGGCAAGCTGAGGATAACACGATTGCTAAAAAAGCAACTCTTGATTCCCATACTGAAAATATCAGTAATCCACATAAAGTCACGAAAACGCAAATTGGACTAGGAAACGTTGATAACTACGGTGTAGCTACGCAATCAGAAGCAGAAGTAGGATTAGCTGAGAATAAATTTGTCACTCCTTTAGGAGTCAAGCAGCACACGGACAAACGTATCGCGACAGCTTCTGATGTATTGATTGGAACAAATAAAAAACAATTGTTGACTCCGTATTCGACAAAATTATTTTATGATAGCCAAGAAAAAAATCGTAGCAAGTTTTTGTCTGTTCGAACTAAATATGCAGCGCATCGTGGAAACAACAGCGTATTTCCAGAAAACAGTTTGGAGGCGTTTAAGTCTGTAACACGTCATGAATTTTTTGAATGTGACGTACAAGTCACGAAAGACGATGAGTGGATCGTTATGCATGATACGACTGTCGACCGCACGACGAATGGGACAGGAAACGTCAAAGATTTAACCTACGCTCAGATTCGGGCATTAAAAATAGATGCTGGCAGTAATATTAATAATTTGCAGGACTGGCAAAAGGTAGTTCCTGATTTAAGCGACGTATGCCAGTGTGCCCGTTATGGAAAATCAATCCCGATGATCGAAATCAAAGGGGGGGCGGGCGAAGTCTATTCAGATGCGCAACTAGACAAGTTCATGGATACATTACATCAATTCAGAATGTTACCAGATGGCGCGATTGTTATTTCATTTGATGCAGATATTCTAGCTAGGATACGCCAAAGATCAAACGAAATAGAGTTGATGTGGATTCAAAATTCTATTCCACTAAACGGATTAGATATTTGCAAAGCTAACCGATTTGGAATTGATGTCGCTTATAATTCGGCAACGCTCACAAAAGAAAATATCACTGCTTTCCATAAAGCTGGCTTGCTAGTTGGAACGTGGACGACGCCTGAAGAAAATCACCAACAACAGGAGGGACTGGGTGTCGATATTATCACCACTAATTCAAAATCTGGATTTTTAAGATATGGAAGTTTGACATTGAAAAACGGATTTACAGGAAATACGAATAACGGGCTTCAAAATTATAATGTCGTTGAAGAGATTTCACCTGGACAAGTACGAGCCTATTTCAATGTGCTGAATGGGGTAAATACATCAGATTCACTTGTTGCAACATTCCCCGATTGGGCTGTACCTTTTGCGAACAGCTGGCAATTCTGCAATATCAGAACAAGTTCTGGTTCAATTTTAGCGACAGCGAACGTGATGGGTAAAACATCTGAAAACGCAGGAATCTGGATAGGATTGAACTGGACCCAAAGAACAACTTGGGCTGCAGGAGTGCTGCACTGGTCTCTTTATTAGCACACTTTCGGGTGTGCTTTTTTATTTTTGATTGGAAGGTGGAAAGATATGTGCATTTTTTAGATGAGCTTTTGGAGTTAAACGGGGTATTAATGTCGTTCGGGGTTGGTGGAATTGTTGGCGTTCTGGCTTGGGTTGGAAAACTCATTAAGAAAAACAGGGAGACAACAGAACAAACGAAACAATTAACGGAAAAACGATTTGTCGTGCTTGAAGCGGCCAACGTCGCAATCTTGCATAACGAGATATACAAGCAATGCACGTACTTTATTTCTCAAGGTGAGATATCGGTGGATGACTTGGATAATTTAGATTATCTATGGCGTGGCTATCATGGTCTTGGTGGAAACGGTACGGGCGAGCTACTTTACAACAGAGTCAAAGAATTACCATTGAAGGGAGGTGATCCACGTGCAAAATAAGACATATGAGACACTCAAATGGGTAGCAGCAATTGTAATCCCTGCGTTAGCTACTTTCATTGGATTAGTTGGTAAAGCAATTAATTGGGAATATACCGATACTACGGTAATTATTGTTTCCGGGCTAGGTGCGTTCTTAGGAACCATTTTAGGTGTATCTAATAGAACCTACAAGATGTTTTACAATCAGAATGATTCATAGGAGGACTAGAATGAAAAAGAAAATTGCTGTTTTGAGCCTGTTTATGGCTCTTTTTTTGTTGCCAATTCACGGATTCGCGTATACGGTTAATCACGAATTTAATTTAGGGCCAGGCGAAGGAAGCTCACAATTAGCCCAAAATCGCTATATCATCGTCCACGATACGGCAAATCCGAACGCTTCAGGCCGTAACGAAGCAACGTATATGAAGCGCAACTGGCGAAATGCTTATACTACGCACATTGTTGGCGATGGGATTGTTTATCAGGTTGGTCAGCCAGGATATGTAAGTTACGGCGCTTTGAACGCCAATCCTTATGCACCAGCACAAATTGAGTTACAAGCTACGCCAGATAAAGTCTTGTTTGCTAAAAACTACGCTGTATATATCGAGTTGATTCGTGATCTCTGCAATCAATTCGGGATTCCAAAAACGTTAGATAACATCTACGGAACGAATGGCGCTAAGTCGCATTTATGGGTAACAAATAATTTTGGTGGCGACCACACCGATCCCTATGGATACCTAGCGTCTATGGGAATCAGCAAAGCGCAGTTCGCTAACGATATCGCCAATGGTTTAAACAATCAACCAAACAAACCAACACCGCCAAATACCGTTAATGTAGACAAAGAAGTGAAGTATGTTCGAATCAAAGAGTCCGCTCGTGCTTACGGTCGTTCTAGTCAAAAACGCGTGATTCCTTCTGGTGCTAGAAACATGGCGTTTACAGTCATCAAGCGGATTGATGTAGCGTATGATGCTAGAATTAACTACGAGTATCTAGTCGAGTATCAAGGAAAACGAGAGTGGGTTATTTCGACTGATGTTGACGCTGTCAATGCTTTTGATCCGCAAGTGATCGAAGTTGCAAAGCACAGCACTAACTTTAGTCCAAGCTCGCAACATCGAGTAACACCAAACACGATCAAAGATAAAAGGTACACCGTTCAAAAAGTTCACCAGTTGATTTTTGGCGGGAAGCTGCAAAATGAATACTTAATCAAATACAATGCTAACAAACCAGCTGAATGGATTCTTGAACAGGACGCTGTAGCTAAATAGTAAAACAGCCCTCGACTTTAAAAAGTCGGGGGCTTATTTTTTTCGTGCCATTTTCTAGCATTGACGGCACTTCGAGTTGGTTCTTTACTATTGTGTTCGCCTTTTCGATACGCGGACAGGTTATTAACTGATCCAATAGAAATAGATAGTTTCTGAGCGACTTCACTTGAAGAAAATCCTTCGTTTAGCAATTCATTAACTTTAATGCTTTCAGGAGTAGAGTAGACGCCTTCAGTGATTAATAGTTTCCGGACTTTTACACGTGATATTTCGTGTTGAATTGCTGTTTCTCTAATTGATTCAGTTTTTTGATACGTCTTAACAACCGCTTTGCTATCCACTTTAATCATCTTTTGTGGAAGATATTTTGCTTTGAGATTTTTCCGAAATTGTACAGCATCTTCAAAATTTAAAAATCCTCTTTTTTGGTAATGTGAACCGTTAACCCACAATTCAGATTGATATTTAGTGACGCCGTTTTGCTCATAAGAGCGAACACCAGGTACGCTAGTCTTCACGTTTTTCCTCCAATTTCTTCTTAGCTAATTCAATAATATCATTTAATTGATCGTCCGTTGCGTGCAACTTAATAAAACTTTTTGCAGACGAAAAGTTTTTTAAATTTCTACGATGAGTCTTAGCTTCTGCGCTAAGACCCTGTTCGTATTTTTTTTGGTTATCTGGATAGTAAGTATTATTTTCTTTCATATCAATATAATTCCTTTCTAGTAGTTGTCATGATCCGCGTCGCGTACAGTGATTGTTTTATAAGCTGTTCTTACGAAACTGAAAGCGTCGTTTCCTTGATGTTTTTTGCGGATTGCTTGTAATTCGCGGGCTTCTTTTTCGACTGATGCAGGAACTTTAACGTCGTAACGGCTTCTCATGTTTCCAACGCCGTTTCCTTCGTACCATTTTGATTTAGATACTTTATGTTTGATAGTGACTAACTCGCCGTCAAAATCAGCATTATCAATGATTTCTTTTAATTCTAAA
The DNA here is from genome assembly GCF_005405345.1 of Enterococcus viikkiensis. Lineage (GTDB taxonomy): Bacteria > Bacillota > Bacilli > Lactobacillales > Enterococcaceae > Enterococcus_A > Enterococcus_A viikkiensis. Next base: position 36,602 of record NZ_BJDW01000025.1, read on the forward strand.
GCTCGTTTCATGTCTGATTCAGTTTGTTCCGCTAACTCAATATATTTAGCGATTTCGATTTCAGCAGCTTCTTTTAATTCTGGATAAGTTTCGATAAGATAGTAGTTATCATCTGATTTACTAAGCTTACCTTTATCAGTGAATTTTTCGAAAGTATAACCTAGCTTTCTCAATTCTCCGCCAACTTCAATTTTTTCATTTGTATAAGCGACAACTTGATGTTTAATCATGATGATCATCCTTTCATATCTCTTTCTATACTTATATTATAGTACAGGTACTATAATATGTCAATGGTTTTGCTGAATAATTCAATAAAATCATATAAAAACGCACATAAAAATACCTCCTCAAAAAGAAGGTACGTGATCACACAGCTATTCTATTAAATTCTTTCATTATCTTCGTTTCACCGATCACACCATACTTTTTCACTACGAATTGTTTTCTACTATTATATTCACCAGCTGCGGCAATCCTCATACCGTCTTCCACATCTGCCAGAAAATTAAGAGAGTGAGTAGCAATTAAACACGATTGATTGTTTAGCTTAAAATAGACGAGGGGACGCTCAGAAAACTTTAGTATCTTGATGCTAGTTACAATACCATTCAAACTCATCATTTAAACCACTCCCATAATTTAAAATATAGTAATCGAAATCAGTCAATCCATTTGATTTACTACAATAAAAAGAAAAGCAACGCTCTCCGACTTCATAAATTGCATTAGGACCAAAATCCCACAATACTGTTTCCAATTTAGAAAAGGGGATATATCCAAATTCGTAAGCTAAAATTGGATTCACTTTAGCTCGCTCCATTTTTTCCAATCATAAAGTTCCACGTTTCTTATCTCGTCATAGTCTACTTTCTGATCATCAATGTAGATCCCAAGCTCATCAAATCCACGGATCATACCAGTGATATCATCAAGATATTTTCCTTCAACGTCTAATTGTTCCAGCTGAATAGCAACGGGCCGTGACTTCAAACGAGCGTGTTCTAATACTTGTTCGATTTCGTGAGTGTACATCTGTGGTTTCTGTTCATTAACTTTCGCTCGTTCTGTTTTATCTTTTTTCATAGCAGCAGTATGGTCAGACAAAAAGAATCCTGTCATCCATTTCATCATTCCGCGATCGTGATACGCACGTTTCGCTTCTAAGAATACTTCTTTAGCACCTTCGTCTGTGTAAGCCATTATAGATCACCTCGCAAACATTATACAAACATATGTTCGGCGTGTAAAGCGATTGATTACACAAAAATTACACAAAAAGGAAATAATTTGCATAAGAAAAACACATCATAGAAGATGTGTGTTATGCTTTGCATATTGGTTTTATCTTCCTATAAAACGGCTTAGAAGCCCGTCACCCGCTT
>NZ_BJDW01000026.1 GCF_005405345.1 Enterococcus viikkiensis
ACAAAAAAACCGCTATATATCAAGCGTTACAGCGGTTTTTCGAGTGATTATCGTTACACAATTCGGGAATGCAGGTTCTATCTCCTTAGCAGTTTCTTATTCCATCACCTGATCTTGAATAATCCCAGCGGCCTTCAAAAACATACAAGTCACTACCGGACCGACGAAGATAAAGCCACGTTTCTTCATATCCTTAGCGATCACCGTGGCTTCCGGTAATTGATTCGGCACTTCATCCCTAGTTTCATACTGGTGCAACACAGGTACCCCACCAAAGAAATCCCATAGATAGTCCGCGAAACTATGGTAATCATCCAGCAAGTTCACGATTGCCCGAGCATTCTGAATGACTGCTTTAATCTTTCGAGGATTGCGGATCATCTCGGGATCATTCATAATTTTTTCGACATCGTCAGGAAAAAAAGCGGCGACCTTACGAAAATCCATTTCACAGAAATTTCGTATGAACGCTTCACGCTTACTAGCAGACGCTTGCCAGCTTAATCCTGCTTGAAAAACGCCAACCGTCAGCAATAAAAACAATAACCGATCATCTTTCGTTGGCTTTCCCCATTGGTCACTATACCACTGATAGCTGTTCATTTCCCATCGCCTTCTGTCTGAATTTTATTGTATCCTTCTCTAGTCAGTTGTCTGATCCATTCCCAACTACACGATTCAAGAAACAGACAACTCTTATTATCTAATCCCTTCTTTACACGTCAATACCCTCTTTATTAAATTAAACAAAAAACGTTGGAAACCTCGAGCGGTTCCAACGTCTTTTGTTTAAGCTTTTGATAGATCTTTGTAAAATGCTGCTTTAGTCGCTGTAATGTAAGGTGTTAGCCATAAATAGCCAATCCCAAATGTAATGAGCGCCAGAATATGCCACCCAATGAAAGTGACATCCAACCAGAACAAGCGACCTTTATGTCCGCTCATTAAACGGCGACTAGCTGTAATTGTTTCCAACACTTTAGGCTTCTCACCCGTTTGCTTGATTTGATCGTAATAAAGGAAATAGCTTTGTGAATAAGAATATGTTTTAACTATTCCAGGAATAATCAGTAGCAAGGCCCACAACGTAGAAAAGATATTCGTCAATAGTGCAAGTAAAATGACACCTGCGATGAAGACCCCTTGGAACCCGCGAAAAGCATCCTTGAATGGTTCAATTTCAGTCTTTTCACCTCGTAATAAATCTAAATAAGTCCAAGAAATCCCACTCATAAATAAGGCGCTGACAATCGAGGAAACAAGGTTTGCTCCCACTCCATTACTATAATTTTGCTGATAGTCTGAAACAGATGAAATCATCCCGTCACCAGATCCATGAAGTACATAGACAATCATCCCCGATAATAAAACAAAGAACAGCACGGCAAGGCCTAATAATGTGGGAATTAAGTTTAACAGCACAGCCTGCCCCCATCTTCCTTTTAAAGCTTGTTTCGCTTCTGCTTTTAATTCGGCAGTCGTTTTCATAATTAATACCCCCCTTTTGTTTTCTAATTATATAGGAATTGATTATAAATGTCTTATAAATCAATTCCTATTTCGATTGAATACAGCCTGCACATTATATTTCATCTAACAGTTGCCAAAAAGCGCCTAACAAATGCGACTGATAGCGACTTTTTCGCAGCAAAGCAGTGATATCATTGGTTAATGACCATTCTTTGATTTTTATTTCCTTCAAACGGCCGCTTAACAGTTCTTCCTCCACTAAAATCTTTGGAAGCACCGAGATGCCTAATCCCGCCTTCACTGCCGCAATCAACGCTTGAGAATCTACGCTTTCCCAAATCGGAAATACTTTTTCTCCTTGTAAAACCGCTGATGATTCAAACGTTTCCCGTACCGCACTGCCCCGCTCGCGCAATAATAAAGGCTGCTCTAGTAATTCGCCAAAGGACAACTCAGCCATCGGGTGTGCCGCTTCTGCTACAACACACAGAGGGTATTCAGCGATTTTTTTTGCTTCAACTGATTGTTGAAAAATTTGACCTTCGATAAAGGCTAAATCGACTTTTCCTTCTTCCAACCGTGCAAGTGATTCTGCCGCCGGAAAAACTTGAACTTCGAAACTTGCCGCTGGCTGAAGCACTTGAAACCTTTGTAACCGCTGAGGGAGTTGTGTTTGGGCAAAGGTAATGCAAGAAGCAATCTTTAAGGGCGATTGTTTTTCTAAATGAGGCAGCCGAGCCTCCACCGTTTCAAATTCTTCGATCATCGGCTGGATTTCTTTTAAGAATAATTCTCCGGCTGGTGTCAGTTTGACGCTGCGATGAAGCCGTTCGAACAGTTGCGTCTCCGCTTCGTTTTCTAAATCCTTGATGGCATGTGAGACAGCCGACTGTGTCAGATATAAATTATGTGCTGCTTTCGTAAAATTTTTTGTACGAGCGATTTCGCGAAAAATCAAACACTGCTTGAAGTTCAAAGCCTTCACTCCCATGAATTGAATTCATACTAATGAGATCATAATATCATTTCACACATGAAAAACAAACCCTTACACTAAAACTAATCTGTTTGGAAAGGAGCAATCATGAAATCCCTTAAGTTCTATTTATGGCTTTGTTCAGTCAATTTATTTATCAGCGCGTTTACTTTTGGTGGCGGCTATGTTGTCGTGCCAATGATACGTAAATATTACGTTGAGCAGAAGCACGTCTTCTCCAACGAAAAATTAATGGAAATGGCGGCGGTTGCTCAATCCTCCCCTGGAGCAATCGCCATCAATCTCAGTGTTCTAGCCGGAAAAAAAGCGGGCGGCTCTCTTGGTGCCGTCCTCAGTGTCATTTGTTCGATCTTGCCGCCGTTGGTCATTTTGGGCTTTGTCTCTAGCTGGTATGAAGCTTTCGCCGCGAACCAAATGATTATGGCGATTCTAAAAGGAATGCAAGCCTGTGTTACGGCCTTAATCGTCGATGTCGTGATCGATATGTATCAATTGTTACGAAAAGAAAAATCTAAACTGCTTAATCTATTAGTCCCAACCGCTTTTATTGCCAATGTTTTCTTCAACGTAAACGTCATTTTTATTTTGGTGTTCGGCGCAATGATGTGTTTACTTCAAGTTCGCTATCAACAAACAAAGGAGGCGAGATAATGCAATTATTCTGGACGTTTCTAAAAATTGGGTTGTTTAGCGTTGGTGGCGGTTACGCGATCATTCCTTTAATCCAAGAACAAGTCGTGAATCAACAAGGTTGGCTGACGGATAACGTATTTACGGATATCATTACAATCTCTCAAATGACGCCGGGACCGATCGCAGTAAATACTTCCACCTTCGTCGGCATGCAAATAAACGGGCTTGTCGGAGCGATTGTCGCAACCATCGGCTGTATTTTAGGCGGCTGTGTCATTTCTATCGCACTGTACGACTTTTTCCAAAAACATCAAGAATCCTCTTATGTCTCACAGGTATTAAAAAGCTTGAGGGCCTCTTCGATTGGTCTGATTATGTCCGCCGGCTTTACCATTTTGCTGTTGACCTTCTTTGATTCCTCCGAATTATCAACTATACTCAGTGCTCACCTTGATGGGATCGCTGTGCTTCTTTTTGTTGTATTCTTATTTATCCTGCGCAAGTTCAAGTTGAATCCAATTTTCTTGATGTGTCTTGCGGGCATTGCTGGTTTCTTTTTATATTAAACAACCTTCAACAACTAGTATAAACATTTCAGGTTTGTTCCCGCGAAAATGAATGATAGAATAAGGAATAAACTCTATAAGGAGAATAGAATTTCATGACTTATGCACTTGAAATAAAAGATTTAACCAAAGTCTACCAAACGGGTGTCGAAGCCTTGAAGGGCATTGATTTAGCAGTAGAAGAAGGGGATTTTTATGCCCTATTAGGTCCGAACGGTGCAGGGAAATCAACAACGATCGGAATCATTACTTCACTCGTTAACAAAACTTCTGGCAAGGTAAAGGTTTTTAATTATGACTTAGATACTAATTTGGTCAATGCTAAACAACAGATTGGGTTAGTCCCGCAGGAATTCAATTTCAATCCCTTTGAGACCGTCCAGCAAATTGTTGTCAACCAAGCGGGCTACTACGGTGTACCTCGGAAAGAAGCCCTAAAACGCAGTGAAAAATATTTGAAACAATCCGATTTATGGGAAAAGCGCAACGTCCGGGCACGAATGCTTTCAGGTGGAATGAAGCGGCGGCTGATGATTGCTCGGGCTTTGATGCACGAACCTCGTTTATTGATCCTAGATGAACCGACCGCCGGTGTGGATATCGAACTGCGGCGTGAAATGTGGGCTTTTTTACGTGAGTTGAATGCCAATGGTACGACCATTATTTTAACGACCCATTACCTTGAAGAAGCGGAAATGCTGTGCCGTCACATCGGGATTATTCAATCAGGAGAGTTGATCGAAAACACCAGTATGAAATCATTGCTGGCAAAATTGCAATTTGAAACCTTTATTTTAGATTTGGCTCCCTATGATAAAGAACCCGAAATCAACGGTTTTAATTATAGTTTCGAAGATGAGCAAACATTAGCGGTGGAAGTCGAACGAGATCAAGGAATCAATGAATTGTTCGACCAACTGACTACACAAGGAATCAAAGTCTTGTCGATGCGGAATAAGTCGAACCGTCTAGAGGAACTATTCCTGAAAATTACGGAGGAAAAACATGTTTAATTTATATTTCACTGCGCTAAAAAGTCTCGCTGTAAAAGAAACCAACCGTTACTTGCGAATCTGGGTCCAAACGCTAGTCCCACCAGTCATTACGACTTCATTATATTTCGTCATTTTTGGTAATTTAATTGGTGGTCGGATCGGGGATATGGCGGGCTTTTCTTATATGGAATTTATCGTTCCCGGCTTGATCATGATGTCGGCGATCACCAGCTCGTATTCCAATGTCTCATCTTCTTTTTTCTCTCAGAAGTTTCAAAAAAATATTGAAGAAATCTTAGTCGCTCCGGTGCCGACCCATATTATTATCTGGGGCTTTGTGATTGGCGGCTTAGGCCGCAGTGTTTTAGTAGGCGCACTGGTTACGATTATTTCTTTATTTTTTGTTCCCCTCCATGTTTATTCCTGGTTCATCGTGGTTGTGACATTATTGATGACAGCAATTCTATTTTCACTAGCAGGCTTATTGAACGGGATTTTCGCCCAATCCTTTGATGATGTTTCCATCGTGCCAACTTTTGTCCTACAACCTTTAACTTATCTTGGCGGTGTCTTTTATGCCATCTCTATGTTGCCACCCTTTTGGCAAGCTGTTTCAAAAATCAATCCGATCGTCTACATGATCTCTGGTTTCCGTTATGGCTTTCTCGGCGTGATGGACGTGTCCATCGTCGTTTCCATGACGATTTTGATTCTCTTTATTGCCGTGCTTTATAGCATCTGCTGGTACTTGATTCAAAAAGGTCGTGGATTACGGAGCTAAAAAGAAGCGAGAAGCTGGAAATATAACACTGTCCCAGCTTCTCGCTTCTTTTTTATTATTCACCTTTTAGTAATAAACTTCATCAAGAAAAAGTCCTTGTGCGGGGGCGGTCTCTCCCGCGGCTTTTCTAACTTTCTCCGTCAAGACTTCATCAATAACCTCTAGCCCCAAATCACCTGCACCGATGGCTAAGATTGTTCCCATCAAGATCCGCACCATTTTATGCAAAAAACCATCTGCAATAAACGTGAAATGCAACATACTGCCTTCTTGCTCAATCGCAATCTCATCAATCGTTCGAGTCGTTGATTTTTTAGTTTTTTTCAGAGCCGAAAAGCCCAGAAAATCGTGCGTCCCAATTAATTTTTCACAAGCTTCCTGCATTTTCGCAAGATCTAATTCCTGTGGTACATAAAAACTGTGATAGCGTTCAAAGGCAGTTGGAATTGGGTCATTCCAGACATAGTAGCTGTACTGTTTGCCTTTAACGTTGTAGCGCGCATGGAAACGCTCCGGCATTTCTTCGACTTTTTTTACCACGATATCACTTGGTAAATAACGATTGAAAAAGCTTAGTATCTCAGGCCGAGAAAGCTCTGTATTGGTTTTAAAATTTGCTACTTGTCCACGTGCATGGGTCCCCGCATCCGTCCTGCCTGATCCGGTAATTTCAATTTTTTCTCCGGTCATCTGGTTGATGACACTTTCAATTTTGCCTTGGATCGTTTTATCTGAGTCCCCCAGCCGTTGCCAGCCAAGGTATCTTTTTCCATCATATTCGATCGTTAATTTTATATTTCGCATGAATAAGGCTCCTCTTACTTTCGATTATTCTTCAGTAGTCTAACACAAAACGAATACTTTTACTGATGAAAACAGAAAGTCATTGTTCCTTTCTGTTCACGGTAAATGAACCTACGAGTAAAGATTCCTGATTATTATTTTTAAACCGCAAAACAATAAGACCTTAGCATTTCCGCTAAGGTCAAAAGAATTCACTCGTTTAGTCAGTCACTGTTCAGTTGCTTTAATTGGTCGATCCGGCTGTGCAGATCCTCATAGACGCCCATGATTTTTTTCTTGTTTGCGTGATTTCAATTGAAATTGCTCGTACACGAGTATGAATCTGCTGTGCCTCTTTTTCAGATGATTGCATGATCCGTTGAGAATCATAGTGGGCTTTTCCAATCATGCGGTCCGCCTGTTTACGGGTGGAACTCAATGTTTCGGCAACCTCTTTTTGAGACCGAAATGTCTCCTGCTTCAAGCGTTCATTTTCTTTTCGCTGGCCACATGCTGGCGCAGCTCAGTCACCGTTTCTTCTTTCACCAGCGCCGGTCTACTGTTCTGCGCAAGCAGTAATTCTCTGATTCGCTGTTCTTTTTTCCAAAGAATCAGTTCCTGTTGTTCAATCTGTTCTTCCTTTTTATCCAGATCAGCAATCAATGAAGCCACTTGCTTTTCTAACTGATTGATTTTGTTATACCGCCAAAGCTCTCGGTTCTTTTGCTGCGCGATTGCTTCTTGGCATTTCTGCTGTATCGTTTGACTTTCTTTTTCAAGAGCTGACAACTGTTGTTTCGCCTGTTGCAATTTTCTATTTTCTGCTCTAGCTTGGACTAATTTTGTTCTGAGCTGCTCCAGCTCTTCTCTTTTTTGCAGTGTCTCTGTGTCCTCTTTAATTTGTTTTATTTCCATTTCCAACGTGTTCATCTGCTCACTGTTTTTAGCTTTCTCCGCGTCCCAACGTTGGATCGCCTGTTTATAATTTTCGTTTTCATTTTCAAGCCGCTGTCTTTTTACCGCCATTTCCTGCGGATACTGTTCTAGCGCTGCTTCTTTTTCAGTCAGGATCTGTTTTAATTCCGTAATTTCCTCTGATTGCTTCGAAGCGATTTTATCTGCTAATTGAGCAATCTTCGCCTCAGACCCTTTAGTAATTTTTTCATCTGGAATTGCGTTAATCTTATCTATGATGGTTCGGGTTGAAAACCATCTACTCTTTTTTTCTTGTGCGCACATGCGAATCCCTCTTTCTTTGGTCGTATTTTCGGATCAATGAAAATTTTCCCTACTCTTTAGGAACAACTTGGTTTACTCGCAAAAAATAGGGTCTGCATGCTTTAAAGGCATTGTTGATCTATCCTGACAAAACTTCAATCACATTGAAATATTTGTGCTTGTGTCTTTTTTCAATCCATGATTAACAGGATATTCAATCGCCGGTTTGTTCATTCTATTATAAGCGGAAGTAGCTATCCATGACTATGAAATCCTAGAGATTTCTCGTTTTTTTCAAAAAATGGTCATTTTTTATCCAAAAATATTTTTAAACGAAAAAAGGTTAAAACAAAACCCCCGACCATCTTTTGGATGATCAGGGGTTCGGTCTAACTATCTTTTATTATGCTTTGGGGAAGCGAGCTAGTTTGGCATAACCGGCTAATTCTTCTTCGATACGTAGGAATTGGTTGTATTTTTCAACCCGTTCACTGCGGGCCATCGAACCAGTCTTGATTTGTCCGGCATTCATTGCTACGGCAAAATCTGCGATGAACGTATCGCCTGTTTCACCCGAACGGTGAGAGATCATAGTTGTATACCCATTGGCACGAGCCATTTTAATTGTCTCGATGGATTCAGAAACTGTACCGATTTGGTTTAATTTGATCAAGATTGAGTTAGCCACTTTTTTCTCGATACCTTCAGCGAAGATTGCTGGGTTTGTGACGAAAATATCATCGCCGACTAGTTGAATTTCTTTGCCCATTGTCTCCGTCATTTTCTTAAATCCGTCCCAGTCATGTTCTGAGAAACCATCTTCAATTGTGATAATTGCTGGGTATTTTTTCACTAGCTCTTGATAATAGGTCAACATTTCGTCAGAAGACATTTCTTTGCCTTCAAAGCGATATTTCTTTGTTTCATCGCTATAAAATTCACTTGATGCGGGGTCTAATGCGATGGCAATTTCTTCACCAGGTACGTAACCGGCTTCTTTGATGGCACGATAAAGCATTTCGATCGCCGCTTCGGTGCTAGCTAATTTAGGAGCAAAGCCACCTTCATCTCCAACCGCTGTTTCATACCCTTCTTTGCCAAGCACACCTTTTAACGTGTGGTAAATGTTGGCGATTTTTTCAACACCATCACGGAAGCTTTCACGTTTCACTGGTGTAATTAAGAATTCTTGCACGTCGATACCGGAATCGGCATGAACACCGCCGTTAATTACATTGAAGAATGGTTGTGGCAATTCAAGATCGACACCACCAAGATAACGATACAATGGCACACCTTGACTTTGTGCCGCAGCCCGAGCAACAGCCATAGAAACACCTAAGATCGCATTGGCGCCAAGACGACCTTTGTTTGGTGTACCGTCTAAGTCAATCATAACTTGATCGATTTTTGCTTGATCGAAAGGTACTAAACCGTTTAATGCCTCATTGATTTCAGTATTGACGTTTTCAACAGCTTTACGAACACCTTTACCCATCAAACGATCGCCGCCATCCCGTAATTCCACTGCTTCACGATCGCCTGTTGAGGCACCACTTGGAACTTCTGCACGACCTAATGTGCCGTCGGATAAAATCACATCTGCTTCCACCGTAGGATTTCCACGAGAATCAAAAATTTCTCTTGCTTTTACTGTTTCAATTACTACTGTCATGTCTATTTCCTCCTCAATCTAAATACAAAAAAGCCTGTTACAAGTTGAGTACTTCTAAATACACCTTATGCCTCTCAGCCAAAGTGTTAAAAGTATTGAACTTATAACAGGCGCCATCAGCTGAATACATCAGCAGTCAGGAGGGAGCACCATCCCTCTTACATTTAAACGATAGCACGATGTTTTTTCCCTGACAAATAAAATGACTTTTCAATTGCTTGCATCCTAAGTAATAAATGAAAACAGACCAACCTGTTTCGGGATTGGTCTGGCTAAGTCTTTATTCGTTTAGATCCACTCGTAATAAAACTTTCCCTTGAGGGTGCCCTTTGGCGACATATTGTATCGCTTCATTGCTATCTTCAAGCTGAAACACTTTTGGATCGATGGCAGGAATGATTTGATTTTTTTCAATGATTCGGCTGATTTCTTTTAATTGCTCGCCGTCAGAACGGACAAAAATAAAATGATACTCGACTCCTTTTTCTTTGGCCTTTTTGTCTAATTTTTTTCCAGCTAAACCAAATAAAAACTGTTTCGCCTTTGGCATGCCTTTCGTGATAGCGAACCGTTTATTGGGCCCTGCAATCAAGCTGAGCAGGCGGCCACCGGGCTTGATGATCGAAATCTCTCTATCAAATTCTTTTTCTCCTAAGGTATCTATCACAAAATCAACCGGCTCTAACAGCTCCCAATAATTTTCTGTCTTATAATTTAAATAGCGATCTGCTCCAGCTGCCAATGTCCGTTCCTTTGCTTCGGGGCTACCGGAAACGATCACTGTTAAGCCTAAATCTTTTGCTAAAGGGATTGCCATCTGACCAAAGCTGCCTGAACCGCCAGGAATAAACAGTGTTTGACCAGCTTTCGCTTCTAATTCCTCGTGTAGCGCTTGGTAAGCCGTTAGACCCGTCAAAGGCGCAGCAGCACCGGTTAAAAAGTCCAAATTTTTCGGTAGTGGACTGAGGGCCGCCGCATCGACTGCTGCATATTCTGCGAAGGCCCCGATGTGTTCCAGTGGAAGGCGGGTGTATACCGCATCACCGACTTGATAAGTCGTCACTTTTTTCCCAACCGCTTCAACTACACCAGTTAATTCATTTCCCAATGTTAAAGGCATCGGATAATCTTGGATTAATTTTACGGAACCGGTGATATTCAATATTTCTAAAGGATTAACCGCCGCTACTTTGACCTTGATTAGGACCTGTTCTTCCGTGATTGCAGGAATCGGAATTTCATTGATTTCAGTTTGAAGCTCTTTTGAATATTTTTTTATTTGTACAGCCTTCATTATATTTTCTCCTTTTTAGAACGAACGTTCTAGTTTATTTGTAAAAAAAGATTGTCTCAGTAGCCACTTCCTAACTAAGACAACACTTGCAACGCTTGGTCGATCGTCTGAACTATTTCTGCAGGATCGCTACTGATCTTCGCATCGACTCGTACCCCTAGCCAGACAGTGTGAAAATAATGAGCTAAACTTTTCAATGACACTGCTTGTGCTATCTCGCCTTTTTGCTGGCCTTGGGTCAAGACCGTCAACAAATAGTTTTCGCTTCGCTGAAAGATCGCCGCTACCCGCAGCTTAGCTTCATCATCGATCAACGCCAGTTCCGTGGCGGTGTTCACCACTAGACAGCCCGACGGTTGACCGGTTTCACGGTCTAAGGTTATCGCAAGTAACCGTCTGATTTTTTCACGCGTAGTCAGTTCAGCTGGAATTCGCTGATTGATTTTTTCTGCTAAGTTTTGTTCATAGAGGGCTAAACTTTTTAAAAACAGTTGATGCTTGTCACCAAACGTATCATAAATACTTCGCCGGTGAATCCCCATGACATCCACTAATTCTTGCATCGAAGTTTTTTCGTAACCTTGCTGCCAAAATAATTGCATCGCTTTTGTTAACACTTCTGTTTCATCAAATTCTTTTACTCGAGCCACTTGAACACCTTCTTTTTAGAATGATCGTTCTAATAATAAGCGTAAATTGCATTAAAGTAAATTAATACGCTTAAAAAAGCAAATCTTTCAAAAGAAAGATTTGCTTCTACGAACTTTATTTTCCAATTACTAAGCGTCTCGTGTACACAGCTTGACCAGAATGCATCGCAGCATCATCAATTGCTGAGACGATCCGGGCTTGGCGTGTAACCGGCGGTGTCCAAGTGGTATCAATCACATCTGCAAGGCTGTCCTCATCCAATTTATCCAAATACTCCTTGGTAAACTGTATACTGTCCGCTAGATACTTTAAAACTAATTGCCGATCCGTTACTACGACTTTTGCCGCTTCTTCCGGCGAGTGGCGATAATCTTCGGTATCATCCGGTAAATCCAATGCAAATTTTTCTGTCCAGCCAGCACTCGTCCAAAGCGCCTCGGTCCCATTTAAAGCTGAAATCTGCAGATCCAATTCACGAGCAGTATGCCACATTAGCCACGTCACTGATTTAATCAATGGTGCCGGCATCTTGTTGGCCTCTTCTGTGGTCATTTGTTCAAAAGTCTCTTCAAAACGTTCCTGTGCGCGATCCAAAATCTCCATTGCCAATTGCATACTTTCCATCGTAAAAGCCTCCTAGTTCATTTGAATTCGTTCTTCTTCAACTGTACTACGGCACTTTAGTAAGGGCAACTATTCAACTTATTCGGCGGTTGAATACAAATAAGCAAGATCGCCAGCCACTTGCTCTGCTTCTGATGAATCAGCAAATTGAAACGTCAATGTCTGATTTAAAAGAGCCACAACTAGTCGATCATTTTCTTGTTGCAACTTAAAGGCTTCTTTAGAAAAAAACGTATGCTGAAATTGATCCAAATCTAAATTAGGCTGAATCACCAGCATGCCTGCTGCATAAAACACCACCGGTACCTCATCGATGGTTTCCAGCAGTGTAAAGTTCATTAATTCTTCTTCCGAAAGCTGCTGATCAATATACGCTTGTAAAATCAAAAATTGTTGTGACTGATTGAAAACTTGCTTGAATTCATTCATTTGCCTATTCCTCGATTAAAATTGCTGGAATCCCAAGGCCAGCTAAAATCCGTGCAGACGTATAGGTATTTAACCCTTTTCTAAAGGTGATATAAACCTTACGATCTTTTGGAACTTCATTGATTCGTTCACGTAGTTCATTCATAGGAATATTTTTTGTTGCAGGAATAGACCCAGAAGGTGCTTTGTCCGCTTCACGAATATCTAAGAAAAAGGCACTAGCTAAATCTTCAGCTGAAATATCCGTAGCTTTGATTGTTTCCACCACGTTGGTCATTTGGTTGATTGCCACATAGCCGGCAATGTTCAATGGATCTCTCGTGGTTGAGTACGGTGGTGAATAAGGTAATTCTAAATCGGGCAGGTCAAATACGGTCAGATTACCTGTGATGGCAACAGACAGTTCGCCCATTCGTTTATCGACACCTTGCTCTCCAACCGCTTGTCCACCTAAAATTTTGCCGCTGTCCGCATCGAAAATAATCTTCAGATTTAGACGTGTTGCACCGGGATAAAAGTAAGCATGATCAAAAGGGGTCACAAAAACAGATTTGTAATTCGTGATACCAGACGCTTTCAAGGCATGCTCGGTCATCCCTGTGTAGCTAGCGGTATAATCAAAAATTTTCGCTACGCCGGCCCCGATATAGCCGCGATAACTCATTGGTGTACCATTAACCATATCTGCTAACATATGACCTTGACGATTAGCGGCACTGGATAGCATACTTGAGGTTGCTAGACCTGTCACTACGCTGGTGGTTTTAATAATATCACCAATTGCATAGATGTCGGCAACGTTCGTTTCTAATTGATCGTTGACAATGATTTGTCCATCTTCGGATAATTCGATACCAGCCGTTTTAGCGACTTCATTATTGGGTGCTACTCCAGTCGCAAAGAGAATCAATTCTGGATTAAGACTCGTTCCATCGGATAAAAGAACTTCTTGGCCCGCTTGACGAATTTCTTCCACTCGTGTATTTAAATGAACATGCAAATCATTTTCAAGCAACTTAGCGTAGATCAAATCCGCGATCTCTTCATCATACGGAAAAGCGACTTGCGGCAATTGATCCACAAGTGTTACGTCCATTCCGCGATGTTTAAAGTTTTCAGCTAATTCAAGCCCCATCACGCCGGCGCCTAAAACTAAAACACTCTTAGGATCGTGTTCATCAAGGTAGGTTTTGATCTCCGCAGCATCTGTCACACTCCGTAAAACAAAACCATTTTCCGCTTCTGCGGCACCTTTAATTGGCGGTAAGGTTGGACGAGCCCCTGCTGAAATAATTAATTTATCATAATTAGTCGCAGTCGTTTCGCCAGTTGCCAAATCTTTGACGACTAATTGCTTATTCGCTGGATCAATCGTCTGAACTTCATGCTTCGTAAAGACATCGATATTGTTCTTTACCTTCAATATTTCTGGTGTCCGTTCAATCAAGGAATCTAAATCCTCAATCACACCTCCTAAATAATAAGGCAATGCGCAGCTTGCGTAAGAAATATTTTCTCCTCGTTCATAGATCACGATTTCGTGTTCTTCATTCAAGCGACGCAAGCGGGTAGCAAACGAAGGCCCGCCTGCAACCCCACCTATTACTACAAATTTCATGGTTCCATCTCCTCTATTTGAAAAAAATAAGTTTTAGCTTTAAGCATATGCCTGCTAAAGAGAGAACGTTTCCTAAAATAGGTCTCCACAATAACTTGGCATTTCTAATTCCGATAGTACAATGTTTTCAACGAACCGGCAAAGAATTGTTCTCGCAAAGAAAAAATTAGTTTAGGAAAAATGACTCCCTACAATGAGACAGACGAATAAGCTGTTTACATGCAAAAAGGAGGTATGACAAAAAATTTGTCATACCTCCTGCTTCCGAAGACGGTCCACTCGTAGTGCCTTCGGAAATATGTCTAATAATCTCAAAAAATACGAGAAACTATTTTCGAATGATCCGATTGATTTCTTGAAACTGAACACTTCTATCACAGCCTCGCCAACTGACTCTGAACAAGGGCGGTTGCCCATGCTTTCTTTGCACTAAAGAAAGCCCCGGTCTTGCTGAAAGTCTTGGTTGAGTCAACTATTCTTTGACTTCTTTAACTGTTAAACCGGCTTCTGCAATAAATGCTGAGGGTTCGGTTTTTTTCTCGTTGACAGCTTTTGGGAACGTCACATATAATCTTTCCTTCGCTCGCGTGATAGCGACATACATCAGCCGTCGCTGTTCTTCCATCGTTGTCGGCGGTGCGCCCTGCTCAACGGCCGCCTGCAAATCACAGTCTACTTTTTCAACTGTATGATGATTTGGTAAGGCGTCCTCATAAACACCCTTAATAAAAATATTCTTTTTTCCTAGTCCTTTGCTGGCATGGATCGATAATAGATAGACGGCGTTTAGTTGCTGTTGATCGTATTCCTTTAAACGTTGCTTCATTCCTTGATTTTGTTTTTGAGCTCGCTCAAAGCTTGCCACTAAACCGGGCCAATCCTCGGCTTCCGTTAATTCCTTTGCCAGCCAGTCAGCTTCTTCCATACTTAGTTCCTTTTTAAATTTAGGAGTCGCCAGGATGGCTTCCACAAAAGGAACCAGTTGTAGCTGCTGGCTTTGATAAAAAGTATAGATTTGCTTGAAGAATTGTTTTGTCTTCGTTTGCGCTGATCGATCAAGCTGCTTTTCAGTTACTAAGAAAGTAACTAGATCATTGATTTTGAATTTATTTTGGGTGAAAAGTTTTTCCAAGAAAGCAGCGCTGGTGCCGAACTTTATGTAGTGATAAAAAGCGTATTGTTGAATGATCGTTTTTAAAGCATCATTTTTTTCTTTACTATTTATTGCGTACGCGATTTTTTGTAATTGTTCAAATAATGTTTTAAACAAAGGGAGTCCAAAGATTCCTAAGAGATCATCCGTTGATTGTGTGACAAAAGGAATCCTTTGTTCCGTTAATTGTTTTAATAGTGACCTTAGCTGCACCCGTGTTGGATACAAAACAAGGGTATCGGTATAATCGGGAGTGCCGTCTTTTTTCGGCGATTGAGTCGCCAGTGTTTGAATTTCTCTGCCAATCCAAGCAGCTTCTACTTCATCATCGGGAAAGCTCAATGCGGAGATTTCGTGAACAGCTGGCTTGATGGCGGTCATGGTTTTAGCCAATCGATCATGAGCATTCTGTTGAATCAAACGATTCCCCGCCTCAACGATTGGTGCTTCCGAGCGATAATTCGTCATGAGTGTCAACGAAGTCTGGTTGTATTCTTGGTCAAAGTCTTTGATATAGCGTGGTTCTGCCCCTCGAAAATAATAAATACTTTGATCATCATCTCCTACGATGATTAGTTTACCGGAAGACGGGCTCTGACTCTGCTTATCTGGTGGACAGATCAAGGCGACGATTTGCTTTTGCAAAGGGTTGATGTCTTGAAACTCATCAATAAAAATGTAGCGGTATTTTTGCTGCAAGCTTGCTCGTGCAGTGCGATCATTTTCTAAAATCAATTTTAGATTATAAAGCATATCATCAAAGTTAATAAATTGATGACTTTTTTTAAGCACAGCTAGCTCTTTTAAAAATTGTTGAAAGACATGACTGAGGGTTTGGTTCGGCAAAAGATCTTTTCCATCAAAGTAAGCCGCAACAAAACCGACCATCGCTTGATCTGAATAGCCCATATTGCGCCAATAGCTGATTCGCGACAAGAGACTGCGATCCTCGTATTTATCAAAGTTATATAAACGATATTTCTTAATTAGTTGATTGACCGTTTGTCCATAAAGCTCTTCATCGATTGCCCCTTCAATTCCCCATTGCTTGAGTGCTGGATTGTGCCGGATCAATTCTTGGTATTCTCGATTGAACCAACCATGAAAGGTTTGAACTCGGATTCGGCCATAGCCTCCTAGATAATGATTGACCCGTTCCTCCATTTCCAATTTAGCTTTGCGGGAAAAGGTACACATCATGATCGTTTTGGGATCAACCTGTTTTTCTAAGACTAAATAAGCCGCCTTTCCGCAAATCGTTTGGGTCTTGCCGCTACCAGCACCAGCGATAATCCGCAGATGAGTCTCCATCGGAAAGCGGATTGCCGCTAGTTGCTCCGAACTGAACTCCGCCCCATTATTTTGTGCCAGCAAGTGCTGCAATGTGGTTTGATCATTGAAAACCTCTGTTTCCAACCGCTCCTTATCTTTTGAAAAATTAATCATGAAAAAGAATCCTCTCTATAATAAAACATCCTTGTCTATTATAGCGGAATCGTAAAATTATGATAGACCTTGATCTCTGGCAAAAAGAAGCGAGTAAACAACACGCTCGTTTTATTGTCTCTTATTCGCTTCAATTTTATTTTTACGATAATTTAACGGCGTGGTTCCTGTAATTTTTTTAAAACTACGGACAAAATAACTTGGCTCGACAAACCCTAACTCATCACTGATCTCGGTAATTGACCAATCAGTTGTTTCTAATAATTGTTCGGCCCAATACACTTTTAGTTTTCCATAGATTTTGCTAAAAGGTTCGCCGAATTCTTCTTTTAACAACCGGCTCAAATGACTAGGGGATAGATTGGTCACCGAAGCTAGCGTCGGCAGATCAACGTGACTGCCTTTATTTTCAAATACTAAATCGATTGCCGGCTGTAGCAGCCGATTTGTCGCCTGGTACACTCCATTTTCTGTTTGTAGTCGATTTTCTAATAACGATTGTTGGATATCCTTTTGCACAAATGACAAATCCAAGTCTTCTTCTAGCGGCAGTTCATGTTTCGATAAGCGCAGTGTTTGTTTGTAAGCCTTAATTAAATAATCTTTTTTGATTGCTTCACTAATAATATACTCACTAAGCTTTTCTAACATCTCCGCCGATTTATTCAGATCCTCTCGATTAAATCGCGGATATTGCGCAATCAAGTCTTGATGCTCCTGCTTAAAATCAGTGACGAGTTGTTGATCTTCCAGTTGCAATACTTGCTCCAAGTCATTCTGTTCGTCCGTCATTAAAATTTCTCCTGCCATAATCGCACCCGCATAATGACCGTCGATAATAATCGGGATCGCCATGTCAACAATATCAAAATGACAGCGATAAATGAACGACTGCCCCGTTCGTACTGCTTCCAGCCCGCCTCGTGAATCACATTTTTCACAATACGCCGAAAGCTTCGGATGATTGCGGGCCAACTGACAAAAAGGCTGTACTTGGCTATGCTTTGTAATCGGCCGTCCACGATAATCCACTAAAATAATCGCTAAGTGAGTCGCGATAGCAATACTTTCTTGCAACTTTTCCCATTTCGTTAAGTCTAGCACTTGTTCAATATCAAATTGTGTTCCCTTCATACGATCACCTCATAACGACATTGTAGAACCTTAGTTATAACAAAATAGTTCTATTTAGCAAAATAATTCAATTGATTTTCATAAGAAAACGGTAACATTATTCAATGATTCTTTTATGATAACGCTTTATGATAGCACTGTAAATAAAAACAAGGAGGCTTCATTTTATGAGAAAAGCACTGATTTTACCAACAAAATACGTTCAAGGTGAAGATGAGTTATTAAATTTAGGGTATTTCGTTACCACCTTTGGCAAGTCCGCTTTATTGATTGCTAATCCAGATGACGTTGAGCGAGTACGTCCACAATTGGATGCGACTGCAAAGAAATTCGATATCACGTTTTATGAAGGCGGATTCAACGGAGAAGTTACCCGTGAAGAAACAAAACGATTGCAAGCAGTAGCAGAAAAATATCAAACTGACTGCATTATCGGACTCGGCGGCGGAAAAGCCATTGATGCATCAAAAGTGGTTGCTGAAGGTGAACACTTGATTATTGTTCCAACAATTGCTGCGCAAGATGCACCAACCTCTCACTCTGCTGTACTTTATCACGCAGATGGTTCTTTTGATGACTATGCTTATTTCAAACAAAGTCCTAGCGTTGTTTTAGTTGACACAAAGGTCGTTGCAAAAGCACCCACTCGCTTCTTAGTTGCCGGCATGGGCGATGCTTTATCCACGTACTTTGAAGCTCGTGCCACTCACAATTCTTACTCACGGGTCAATGCTAGTTTACCAATGGGGTCTCGTGAAGGATTGACTCCCCCAGCCAGTGGAACCTACGCTGCACTTGCTATGGCAAAATTATGTTGGGAAAATCTACAAGAAGATGGGCTACACGCAAAGATTGCTTGTGATGCAAACTTACCAACTGAAGCATTAAATAAGATCGTTGAAACAAATATCTTATTATCTGGTTTAGGCTTTGAAAGTGGCGGCTTAGCAGCAGCTCACGCGATCCACAATGGAATGACCGTTCTAGCCGGTACACACCACTATCTACATGGTGAAAAAGTTGCCTTCGCTACTTTAGCACAATTGGTTTTAGAAGATGCTGAAACAGAAGAAATCAACGCAGTGATGGCTTTCATGGCTTCAATCGGATTGCCGCTTACATTGGCTGACCTTGGGGTTGAATCAATCAGCTTTGAAGAAGCACTGGAAGTTGCCAAAATTGCTTCTATTCCAGAAGAATCCATTCACTCAATGCCATTCCCAATCGTAGAAGAAGAAGTTGCCAATGCTATTATCGTCGCCGACCGCATCGGTCAAGCTTACAAAGACGCACATCAATAGTCAACAGCCGTGTTACTAGCTTGCCTCAGCGAGTTAGTAACACGTTATGTGTCATAACGATCTTCCTATTTATCGAAAAAGGATGTCCATAAACACCCCCTCTACTCCAGTAGAATGCTACACGGCTTGAAAATAAGTACATTAAATTTTAAATTGAAAAAAGGAGTATTTACATGAAAAAGGCAATTCTGTTAGTCTCACATAGTCAAAAAATCACTGACGGTATCAAAGAAATGATCGAGCAAATGGCTCAAAGTGATTCACTGGAAATTTATTCATTAGGCGGCACTTCAGATGGTGAGCTTGGCAGTGATCCAACGAAGATCGTTGATGTTGTCAACGAAGCCGATTCCGTTGAAGCATTTCTCGTTTTTGCCGATCTCGGCAGTGCTGTTTTAAGTGCAGAATTAGCCTTTGACATGTTAGAAGAAACACAACAGTCCAAATATATTTTAGTTGATGCACCTCTAGTTGAGGGAGCTTTCGCAGCGGGAATCACTGCTAGTGTTTCCGATGATCTTCCGCACATTATCGCTGAAGCAAAAAATGCACCCGGAAAGGGATGGGAATAACATGAAAAAAATAATCAATGAACCAAAAGATATTATTGAAGAAATGTTGTCTGGTATCGTCGCAAGCTATCCTACGCTCGTTCATCGAGTAGCTGATTCTCGCGTTATCGCAAGGAATTCTAGCTTAACACAAGTGGGATTAGTTTCTGGTGGCGGCAGCGGACATGAACCAGCCCATGCAGGTTTTGTCGGCGACGGCATGTTGAGCGCAGCGGTTTTAGGGGATGTTTTTACTTCTCCAACCCCCGATCAAATTGAAATAGCGATTGAAGAAGCAGATCAAGGGCAAGGCGTTCTATTGATTGTCAAAAATTACACGGGCGATATTTTAAACTTTGAAATGGCCAAGGATTTGGCAGAAATGAATGAGATTGCTACAGAGATCGTTGTCGTTGACGATGATATCGCGGTAGAAGATAGCACCTATACTGCCGGTAAACGCGGCGTGGCTGGGACGATCCTCGTTCATAAGATCTTAGGAAATGCCGCTAAACACGGTGCCAGTCTGACTGAATTAAAAGCTTTAGGTGATCGGGTCGTGGCAGCAACGAAGACAATCGGGGTTGCTTTAAAAGCTGCAACAGTTCCTGAAGTTGGTAAGCCCGGCTTTTCATTAGCCGAAGATGAAATTGAATTTGGTGTAGGTATTCATGGTGAACCTGGCTATCGTAAAGAGCACTTGCAGCCATCTAAAGCTTTAGCCCAAGAAATGGTGACTAAACTATTGGCTTCCTATGAAGAAAAACCCCAAACGATCGGCGTCTTAGTCAATGGCATGGGCGGTACACCTTTGATGGAGCAATTTGTCTTTATCAATGATGTCCTACATCTATTAGCAGAAGAAAATATTTCTGTCAGCTTCCATAAGGTCGGAAATTATATGACCTCTATTGACATGCAAGGCTTGTCTTTAACATTTATTGACTTAGCCGATCAAACTTGGCAGCACGCTTTGACTCACCATGTTTCAACTATCTCTTGGTAATAGATCCTAAGGAGGAAAAATAAATGAAGGTAACAACAAATGATATCCAAGCGTGGTTGCAGGATTTTGCAGCTGCGATTGAAAAAAATAAAGATTATCTAAGTGAATTGGATACGCCGATTGGTGACGGCGATCATGGCAACAATATGCATCGGGGAATGACCGAGTATTTAGTTGTTTCTAAAGGAAATGAGCCCAACTCTATCGCTAATAGCTTTAAAGTCTTAGCGATGGCGCTGATCTCAAAAGTTGGCGGTGCATCCGGTCCTTTGTATGGCTCCGCTTTTATGAATATGTCGAAAGCCGCTAAAGATCTTCCTGAAATTACTACTACTGAACAATTAATTACGATACTAACTGCTGGCTTCGATGGCATCAAAAATCGGGGAAAAGCAGAACTAGGCGACAAAACAATGTTAGACGTCTGGGGCCCTAGCCTTACTCTTTTAAAAGAAGATCGCTTCTCCAGCCAAGAAATTGAGCAACTGAAAGAACAAACCAAAGACTTACAAGCTAAAAAAGGGCGCGCCTCTTATTTAGGCGAGCGCTCCATCGGACACATTGATCCAGGGGCAGCTTCTAGTGCCTTGTTATTCCAGACGCTACTGCCTTATCTAAATTAACCAGCCAAGTGTTCCTCGACCGAAACTTTCGAGGGACACTTGTTTTTTTCATTGTTCACTCTTCTAGTCCTCTCCAGAATACGTTTTAATCGTATTTTTTGATCATCATTATTATACTAATAAAAAAAAGACTAACTCGCTTAGCCGTTGGAGTGAACCTTATGGAAAAACAACGAACCCTTAGTAAATCAATCCTTGTTCTTGGGCTCTTTTCTTTTATCACCTCGCTGTCTGGTGAAAGTACCAACTTAGCGTTGCCCACGATCAGCCGAGCTTTAGCAATTACTAATAATCAAGCGACGTGGATCGTTCAAGTCGGCTTGATCACCACGACAATTTTATTGGTCGCTTTTGGTCATCTCGGCGATGTGTTGTCGAAAGAGTTAATTTTCTTAGTTGGTGGCCTGTTATTTACAGTGGGCTCTTTAGTCAATGGGCTAGCACCAACCTTTGTCCTGCTCCTATTTGGTCGAGTCATCCAAGCCATTGGATCAGCCATGATTATGGCTAATTCCATTGGTTTGACAACTGAATATTCTACTCCCGAGACCCTCGGAACAACCCTAGCAGTCATTTCGATGTTTATCTCGGTTGGATCGATTTCAGGTCCCGCTTTAGGCGGCGTGATTTTGTCGGTCTTCTCTTGGCGTTGGATTTATTTGATTAATGTTCCTTTAGGACTTATTTTTAGTTACCTTGGATTCAAGACCTTCACGATTCCTAAATTTACGAAAGCATCGTTGGAAGCTCCTTTGAAAGAAGCCAATTGGCTGGGGCAAGGTATTTTTTCTGCTGGGATTATTGTTTTATCCCTTTCTAGTCTCTTTTTCCAAGATCTGCAAGCGCGCTATCTAGTCGGCAGTCTAGCCTTTGTTGGTGGTGCAGCCTTGACGGTTTTTTCTTTTATTCAGGATGATCATAGTAAAAGCCCTTGGATTTCGCCTAGTGTCCTTCGCAACAAACGCTTCATGCTCTCGATGTTCGCTTTATTTTTAGCGATGCTGACCAATGTCGCATCAAATATCTTACTGCCTTTTTATTTGCAAAGTTTCAATGGGGTCAATCCTTTGATCAGTGGCCTCGTGATGGTTTTGCAATCAGTTGTCATGCTGGTGATTTCACCAATCGCGGGACGTTTGTCCGATAAGATTGGCTCTAGTAAATTAATTATCAGCGGTCTAATCGTCTTAATCCTCTCGCAAATCGGTTATACCTTCTATCCCTTATCAATTCATTGGCTGCTGATCCTGTTGCCAATTTTATTAAATGGGGTCGGGATGGGGCTTTTCCTATCGCCGAATAATTCATTGGCGATGTCTTTTGTAGAGAAACACTTTACCGGCGTTGCGGGATCCTTGACTTCTTTCTTTAGAACGATCGGGATGAGTTTAGGTATTAGTATCGCTTCTGCGGTGCTCTTTGCCCAGCTTCCCGGGGTCCGTTACATTACACCTCGGCTAGGAACAAGCTTTATTCAAGCCTTTCACAATGTTTTTTGGGTGATGGCTGCTTTGGCAGTTCTCTGCCTATTCTTATCCGTCTATGCAATTTCCAGTGATACTACTCATTCCAAATAAAAATAGTATCTCTACCAACAACAATCCCCTCTTTCTGAAACTTTGGTACAAAACGAAAATAAGTCTATTCTGATTTCAATGAAAAGGAATCAGAATAGACTTATTTATATTTATGATACTCAAACACGCAAGCTTCAACATCTCTTTAGTGCTTAGAATAAGGAGATCCCTTGAACCAAATCCGTTTGTATTTGATTCAAAGTCGGCCTACACCCTATTCTTATTCAGCTAATTCTTCAAATTGTGAATTGTAAAGAGACGCATACAATCCGTTTTTAGCCAATAGCTCTTCGTGGTTCCCTTGTTCTTTGATGTCTCCACCTTGCATGTAAAGAATCTTGTCAGCGTCTTTAATCGTTGATAGACGGTGAGCGATAACAAAGGACGTGCGGCCCTTCATTAAGTTGTTCATCGCTTCTTGGATCAAACCTTCTGTCCGGGTATCAACTGATGAAGTGGCTTCATCTAAAATCAAGATCGGCTTGTCTGCTAAGATCGCACGAGCAATCGTCAACAATTGTTTTTGACCTTGTGAGATGTTTGAAGATTCTTCATTCAATTCCATCTCATAACCACCAGGTAAGGTCTTAATGAAGTGATCCACATGAGCAGCTTTGGCAGCGGCATAGACTTCTTCATCCGTCGCGTCTAAACGACCATAACGTAGATTGTCCATGATCGTTCCTTTGAACAACCAAGTATCTTGTAAAACCATTCCGATATTTTTCCGTAGATCTGCACGATTAAAGTCTTTGATATTGTGACCATCGATTTTAATGGCCCCGGAATTGACATCGTAAAAACGCATCAATAATTTGACCATCGTTGTTTTCCCTGCACCCGTTGGCCCAACGATCGCTACTGTTTGGCCGGGATCGACATGAGAAGTAAAGTCTTGGATAACGATCTTGTCTGGTGTGTAACCAAATTGTACGTGATCAAAGTCTACCATGCCTTTTGCTTTATCCAATTGCACCGGATTTTCAGCCATTTGATCTTCTTCGTCCTCATCTAAGAATTCAAAGACCCGTTCTGCTGCGGCAGCCATTGATTGCAACATGTTTGATACTTGGGCTAATTGTGCGATTGGTTGGGTTAAGTTACGAACGTATTGGATAAAGGCTTGGATATCACCAACTGTGATTGTGCCATTATAAGCCATAAATCCACCGACGATCGCCACACCCACGTAACCTAAGTTTCCGACAAAGTTCATAATCGGCTGCATCAAACCAGACAGAAATTGAGATTTCCAAGCAGATTTGAATAGCACTTCATTTTGTTCTTTGAATTCCTTCAACGAGTTTTCTTCATCATTGAACAAACGAACGATGGTGTACCCACCGATAGTTTCTTCAACTTTCCCGTTGATAACCCCTAAATATTCTTGTTGGGTTTTGAAATATTTTTGCGAATTTTTCACAACGATCAAGATCAAGATCAATGAGATAGGGACGATCAAGATGGCAACACCCGTCATTTTCACCGAAATCGAAAGCATCATTACGATAACTCCGATGATCGTGAAGGTGGAAGTGATCAACTGTGTCAAGCTCTGGTTCAGTGATTGACCTAACGTATCCACATCATTCGTGATGCGTGAAAGAACTTCCCCGGTTGTCCGGCTTTCAAAATAATTCATTGGCATCCGATTGATTTTTTCAGAAATTTCTTTCCGCATCCGATACGTGATCTTTTGGGAGATCGTTGACATGATCCAACCTTGGATGACTCCGAATAAGGAAGCCACCACATACAGGCCTAGCATGAATAAAAGAATACCCCCGATTTTATCAAAATTAATATCGCCGGTTCCTTGATATTTTTTGATTAACCCGTTAAATAATTCAGTAATTGCTTTTGATAAGATTTTTGGACCCCAAATATTGAAAATTGTTGAGGCGATCGCGAAGATCATTACAAAGAATACCGCGATTTTATACGCCCCAAGATACGAGACTAATTTTTTCAGCGTACCTTTGAAGTCTTTGGCTTTTTCCGCTGGCGCAGACATCCGTCCAGGGCCGCCACCACGAGGGCGATTTTGTTTTTTTTCTGCCATTTTATTCGCTCCTCCTTAATCCGCTTCTTCTATGCCTAATTCAGCATTGCTTAATTGTGACTGAGCAATTTCTTGATAGACTTCAGATGTTTCCATCAATTCTTCATGACGACCTTGCGCCACGACCCGACCTTCTTCTAAAACAATGATATTGTCCGCATGAAGAATCGTCGAGATTTTTTGGGCTACGATGATTTGAGTCACATCTTTAATGTTTTCAGCGAGCGCTTTTCGCAACGCCACATCTGTCTTGTTATCAAGTGCTGAGAAGGAATCATCGAAAATCAAAATCTTAGGATTTTTCGCTAACGCACGCGCAATCGATAGGCGTTGTTTTTGTCCACCAGAGACGTTCGTTCCACCTTGAGAGATTTCACGATCAAAGCCCTTTTCATTCGAGTCGATAAACTCTTCTGCTTGTGCGATTTGAGCGGCCTTTTTCATTTGTTCATCCGTAATATCGGAATCACCAAACTTAATATTTGAAGCAATATCACCAGAGAATAAGATCCCTTTTTGGGGAACAAAGCCCATAATCTCATGTAATTTATGCATACTCATTTCACGAATATCAATCCCATCCACCGTGATTCGTCCACCAGTTACGTCGAACAAACGTGGAATCAAATTAACGATGGTTGATTTCCCTGAACCCGTTGAACCGATCAAGGCCGTGGTTTCCCCAGGTTTCGCTGTGAAATTAATATGATGCAAGACATCTTCGTCGGCATCACCGTAGCGGAATTGGACGCCTTCAAATTTCACTTCACCCTTGAAATCATGATCATCTTTTGGTTCTTCAGGATCGACAATCGTCGGTTTCGTGTTCAAGACTTCATCAACACGTCCTGCTGCGACATTTGAACGCGGCAAGATGATTGAAACCATTGATAACATCATGAAGGCCATAACGATTTGCATGGTGTACGTAATGAAGGCCATCATGTCACCGACTTGTAATTGGCCCATATCCATGTTGTGGCCACCAACCCAGACAATCAAAACTGAGATCCCATTCATTAAAAGCATCATCAATGGCATCATTAATGACATCGCCCGGTTCACGAACATTTGCGTCTTCATCAAGTTCGTATTCGCTACATCAAACCGTTCTTCTTCATATTTTTCACGAGAGAAGGCACGAATAACTGGCAATCCAGTGATGATTTCACGAGAAACCAAGTTGACACGGTCAACTAAATTTTGCAATGCTTTGAATTTTGGCATCGTTGTTAATAGTAAGGTTAACACTAGAACTAAAACAGCAGCCACGGCTACACCAACGATCCAACCCATTCCTGTTCCTGTTTTATACACGCGATAGATCCCACCAATCCCTAAGATTGGTGCATATAAAACCATCCGCATGATCATGACGATCCCCATTTGAATCTGTTGGATGTCATTCGTATTCCGAGTGATCAGTGAAGCGGGTGAGAATTTTTCCATTTCATTGTTGGAAAAAGCTAATGTCTGTTCAAATTGACCAACGCGTAAATTTTTACCGACTGTTGCGGCAACTAATGACGCGATCAAACCAACGATAATCGCAGCAATCGCTGAGACGAAGGTCAAACCGATCATTTTGGCACCTGTTTTCATCATGTAAGCATTTTGGATTTTTTGGGTATTGACATTCAATGCCTTGTATTCAGCTAAAGTTAATTGAATCCCGACTGTTTTTAACGAATCTTCACCCACATCGCCTAAGTTTTTCTTCGTTGCTTTACGAGCAGCCTCAACTTTTGCTGGCATTGCATCGTTTTGTGTTTTGACTTCAGCACCAATTTTTTGTGCTTCTGCACCTTTGGCTTGTGCTTCAGCCGCTAATTTTTGCGCCTCCGCACCTTTGGCAGCTGCTGTTGCACCATCTGTTGCACTTGCTGCTGCTTTACCAGCCGCTTGCGCTTGTTCGCCTAATGCCTTCGCTTCTTGACCTAAAGCTTGAGCTTTCGCTCCGTTTTTAGCGATGGCTTGGTAATCATCCAGAACTTCTTTGGCTTCTTTCCCATTGGTTGAATCTTTTGATTGGGCGGAAGCAATCATCATCATAGGTAGATTGAAGATTTTTGCTAGCTCATCTTTTGTTGTTCCTTTTTGCAAGTCTAATTTGTAGATATCGACCTTTTTCCCATCAACCGTTTGAGTCGCTTCTTTATAGTTGTCTTTGATTGTTTGCTTCTCTTTATCGGTCATGAAAATCTCAAGCCCTTGAAGCGTTGATTTTCTGATTTTTTCTGGCGTCGACTGTTCAAGTCCTCCTTGTTGAATACCAACGTCTACGATATCTGACGTTAAACTAGGCAAACTTAAATCACTGGATGCTTGCACAATTAATAGCAAGAATACAGCGATGATCGCGTACCAGTATTTTCCAAGATATTTAAAAATCTTCACTATTGATCACTTTCCCCTTCCATGGATATTTTTTTTGAGTAGTCGACAAACTTAGCAGTCAATTCGAGATATTTTTTAGTATCTGCTTCTCCCATTAACTCAAATACTCGAATGATTTTCGTCCGCATTTCCTGTTTTTCAGCTTTCGCTACTTTTTTTCCAGCTTCCGTCAAGCTGACATTGATCTTACGACGATCGTCAGGGTCCATCGTGCGACTAATTAACCCGCGCTTTTCTAAGTTTCCCAACACAGCTGCGATTCGTGCCGTAGATAAATTGAGTGTGTCTGCTAAAAATTTGGGGTTGGCAGGTTCACCTAATATATCTAATGCTTTAATGACGATATTCGCACCTTTACTACTCTTTTCGATCTTACTGAATGCGCCATGGCGATTTTGTACCATTAGATCCATCAGTTCACGTTCAGCTTCTTCTGCGAATGTCATACGACTCCTCCTTCTTAAAAAAATCTAGTTTCTCATTAATGCCTAATAGCGTTAGTTATTAATGCTGTTTGATATTACCTCTTATAAAATGTAAATGCAAGTGTTTTATTCAGAAAATTAAAGAATCCGTTTTCCTTTAAAAAAAATTTTGAAATTTATTCCCTTGACACTTTCAGACAAGCTAAAAAGCCTTCAAGCTGTTACGGTTAACAGACATGAAGACGATGGAATATCTTTCCATTTCTAGTCTATATTCAAAAAAAGCCGCCGAATCAATCGGCGACTTTTCATTTTTTGATTATGGGTGAATATATTGTAACCCTGCTGCACTTAATGTTGCAGTGTTTGGTCCTGTTGGAGTTGGGAAGCCCATTCCACCTTGCGTGATTGTAATCGTATTGTTTGATGCGTTGTACGATTGAACATACGCTACGTGTCCATAAACTGGATCAGCGTTCCATGTTCCAACTGATTGTCCTTGTCCGAAGACAACGATTGAACCCGGTGCCGGTGACCCGTCTACTTGGAAACCATCAGCTGCTGCTGAGGCACCCCATTGACAGCCGTTGCCCCAATAAGTTCCAGCCCATGGTGCCACAGTTTTCACGTACCATGTACATTGACCAACCGCATACATATTACCTGAACCTGTATGATCGACTTTTGAACCCCCACCGGTTGACGGCGCTGGTGCTGGCGATGGCGTAGGTGTTGGCGTACTAGAGTTGTCAGTAGAACTTGTATCTGTCGCTTCAGTTGAAGAAGTTGTTGTGCTTTCTTCACTGGTGCTAGATGAAGCAGTGGTCGTGCTGCTTTCTGTTGTTTCCGTTGTTTCTTTTGCTTGTTCTTGCGCTTTCGCTGCTTCTTCAGCTGCTTTAGCTTGCTCTGCTTCAAAAGCTTTTTGTGCTTTGGCCGCTTCTTTTGCTTGACGTTCTTGCTCAGCTTTTTTCGCTTTGGCTGCCGCTTCTTGTTCTTTCAAGATACGCGCTTGTTCTGCTTTCGCTGCTTCTTGATCTTTTTTCAACTTAGCTTTATCTTGCTCAGCAGTTGCTTGTTCTGCTGCGTAATTTGCTTTTACAACATTCAATTCTGCTTGCTTATTCGCAATTGAATTTTTTTGTGTTTCTAATTCTTTTTGGTTTGCAGCGATTTCTGCAACTTTTGCTTCATTATCTTTAACTTTTGCTTCAACAGCTTTTTCGTCAGCTTTTTGTTGTTCCATTAAAGATTTGTTCGCTTTAACCATTGTCGTCATCGCTTGAACACGACCAACAACATCAGATAATGAATCTGCTTCTAATACAGCGGAAACATAATTCGTTGCTTGCCCTTTTACTTGTGTATCACGAGCTTGATTTTTGATAACTTCATTCCGTTTTGCGATACGTACTTTTAAAACAGCAATTTTATCTTGCAATTTTAGTGTATCTTGATTTAATTTTTCTTGTTTCACTTCTAATTCGTTAACTTTTCCGCTAACTGTCGCAATTTCAGCAGTTAATCCATCGATTTGTGTTTGAACGTCGGATTGTTTACCTTGTAAATCACTGATTTTTTGATCTTTTTCTTGAATTTGCTGATCATAATTATCGGCAAAAGCAATATTGGGAACCGCTGATACGGCGATTGAACATACCAACAATGCTGATAATAAACTCTTCTTCACTAATTATTCCTCCGGCTGTTACTTTAATTTAAAATCTAATCGATCTCATTAAGACAAAAGTAATTCTAACATAGTGATATATCATACAGATAAAAAAAATGTTACAAATATATTTCAATATCAATTTTATTTTATTTTTCAAAAAAATTGTTTTATCGGTAATCAATTCTCTATATTTCAATAAATTAAACATTGATTGTAAGTTATTTTAACGATTGTATCTGCTTTTTATAAATCCGCTCATTTCAAATAGAGGTGCTTAATTCTTCTATTTTTCATAAAAGCTAGCTGTTCGATTCCGATGAAAAAATGGGCTAGGTGCTTTTCTTTGGCTCTATCCCCTTTTTCCTCTAAAATTAAAGTAAAATCAAAAAGGAGGAAATCGTATGCGTTGGCGAGGAGATCGACAAAGTTCGAATGTTGAGGACCGTTCAGGTAGCAGCCGACCCGTGGGCAAAATTGCTACCGGAGGCGGTCTTGGCGTATTTCTAATTGCTATTATCGTTTTCTTTATTTCCGGTGGTGATTTAAGTACCGTGACCGATACCTTAGGCGGGGGCGTCACACCAGCTCCCTATGAAACCGAAAATGTGTCCACAAAGGAATACACTGACCAAAAAGAATTTGCAGCGGTGGTTTTTGCTCATTTAGAAGATTATTGGGAGGGTGAATTCGCTGAACGAAATGAAGCGTATCAAAATCCGAAGCTGGTGCTCTTCACTGATAGTGTGAATTCCGCCTGTGGCCAAGCTAGTTCGCAAGTCGGCCCCTTCTATTGTCCTGCCGATCAAAATGTCTATTTAGATTTAAGCTTCGCGGATGAATTATCAACTAAATATGGGGCAACGGGCGACTACGCGATGGCGTACGTGATCGCCCATGAAGTCGGGCACCATATCCAAAACGAACTAGGAATTTCTAAACAATTAGATAAAATACGGCAACGAGTTTCGGAGACGGAATACAATAAATACAGTGTTCGCTTAGAATTACAGGCTGATTATTTAGCCGGCTGCTTTTCTAACTATTTAGCCGACCAAACCTATCAAGGCCAACCGATCTTAGAAGAAGGCGATATCGACGAGGCGATCACCGCTGCCAATGCAATCGGTGACGATACGTTGCAAAAGGAATACCAAGGCTATGTTGTTCCCGACAGCTTTACACACGGAACGAGCCAACAACGAATCAATTGGTTTAAACGAGGATACAAATACGGTGATCTCGAACACGGAGATACCTTCAATGAGAAAAATTTGGACTTAGCCAGTGCGGCGTAAAAAAAGTGTCGGTCAGTGTTGACCGGCACTTTTTGATTGCCTAACAGATCCATTCGGAAGGCTCTGTTTCACTCTCATTTTCTCACTCAGTTCGCTACATCTGCATTATCAACTATAAACTTGATGAAGGACAGATTTTTGCACTTCATACCCCTTCCCCCATGCGATTCAACCATTTGTCCTTCAATGCCTTGTTCAAGCAAGCTTACTTTTTATTTCACTATGTAGATAACTGAGACCTACTGGAATTACTCGACGGCTTGTTTCTTTGAACAACACAAGGTGCTCTAATTTCTTTCAAACACTTTGAATAGCAACAGAATTCGAAAATCCTTCCCATTTAAATTTATTTTTTCGTTAACAGATCATTTGACTTCCGTAAACTTTACCTACGCAGAAACACCAATGTCTCTATTTCAATACTCGTTCTACAAAAAAAGACGCGTCCATTTTTATTGGGCCCGTCTTTTTTGTGAGGTTTCATTACTACTTTTCTCGCTGTTTATTGCTTATTACTTCATTATTCATTCCTATTGAATTGAAATAGATTATTATTTTGACCCATCACTGAAAAATTTGAATGCTTCAATGGCGCCAAATAAAATTGTTCATCGTTTATTTTCTTTATCAAAGCCTTGATTTCGTTTCCGTCTTCGGTCTTTAGTCGATAGCGGCCACCCTTCACGGCTTCAAATTCCACTGTTCCTGACTCGTCACTGATTCCAGTCAAGGGCTTGCCCTCACGATATACTTCGCGACGACCATTACGTGAATACAACGTGAATGAGTGATTAGCGATTGGCTGATGATCTTCGTCAATAATTGTCAGCCGCAGTAAATAGCGCCGGTTCGCAATCCGAACCGATTTGAGCCAACGATAAAACCCATATAGCAACAGCAAGGCTACTAATAAGGCCCCGCCAAGAATCCCAATTAATTTCAGCCAGCGATCTCGATTGCCTTGATTCAATTTTTTATCGTCTGTAGCTGGCACATAAGGGACGCGATGTCCACGGACTAACAATCGGTGACTGTTAATCATATACGGCGTACAAGTCAACAAAGTGACTAAATCTTGCCCCTGCTCAATGTGTAGATAATCGGTATTGGTAGGCTCGACTACTTTGATCTGATCTACCTGATAGGCATGAATTTGTTTATTAATATGAATGTAAAATTTATTCCCCATTTTTAACTCGGGCAAATCGGTAAACAACTTGGCTTCCGGCAATCCACGGTGGCCTGAGATTACCGCGTGGGTATTCGCTCCACCGGTGGGATAAGATGTACCTTCAAGTAAGGACGTGCCTTTCGATAAAAACAGATCATTCGTTTCATTAAAGATTGGCAACTTCACTTTGAGTTTTGGAATATCAATGATACCAATCGTATGTTGCTCAAAATAATTCTGGGTTGGTTTTTCTGGTACTTTTTTGCCCTTTATTTTTTTTGACCACGGATCAGCACCAGGGTTACTACCTTTAGCTGCTAATTCTTTATTTTTTTGTTCCATTTTCTCTTGGGCCTGTTTCATCGTAGCTTCATTTTCTGAGTTGGCTTTGTGCTGATAATAATTGATGATCTGCTGGTCTAGCATATTATTCAGACTATCGCTGACAAACGGGTACAACAATGCTCCTACCCCAATCAGTAATACCATCATCATTACAATATCAAGGAACAGCCGTTTCTTTTTTTGTTTCTGTTTCACGGAAAAATTCCTTTCCCTCATTATGTACAAAGATAGACTACGAATTCGCAGTCTATCTAAATTAGATGCTCTTTAATTTTTTATGCTTCTAAATGTTTTCTACCACGAGTAAAGTATACCACTGCGATAATAAGTGCAATCACCCCGACTGCGATGAACGCGTAGATCCCTTTACCACCGGTAGAAGGAAGGGTTCCTTTAGACTTATTATTAACTTGTAACTCAGTTTTACCATTATCTGCGTTAAAACTTATTGGTTTTCTAGCTAAAACATATCCTGTTGGTGCCTTTGTTTCGATTAATTCATATGAAATATCTTCCTTATCACTATCAGATTTTGTTTTGGCTAAACCAGACACACTAAAATGACCATTTTCATCTGAAGATATTTTTGTAGCATTTTTTCTTCTTTTATCCATGTGATTTTACTTGAAGCCAATGTGTTATGAGATCCATTGCCGATATTGGCAAATTGGGCAAATTCTTTTTCATCATTTACCGTTTTTCTTGCAATAACAAATTCTGCACCTTGAAGCGGCTTACCAGAATCTAAATCTTTCTTGATAAATGAATGCCCATAAGTCTTAACAGTATCTTGATTATGTTTAGGCTTAAAGTTATTGTTAAAATTTATCTTATTGGCAATACCAGTATCTAAAGCAGTTCCTGGCTTCAATCTCATATCGACCGTAAAAGTGACATCTTTATTAATGTAAGGAGTCAATTGCTTAGGATTGTTAAACTTCACAGTAAATTTAGTTTCGCTATTTTTCACAGTTGTTGTCTCAACATTTTTTTGGGCATTACCATTAATATTAACCGTAGCATTTATATCATCCATAGAAGATATAAGTTCTAACTTAGAATCATACTCATCTTCTAATTCAAATTTGGTATATTGTGCTACATCATTAGGAATATTTAGTTTAATAGTAAAAGTTACTTTTTGTCCAATTTCTAGATCGTGATCATCAGCATTTTTAGTTGGTTCCGGCACTATGTAATTATAAGCATTAGCACCCGTTTCGTTACTTCCTGTATAAACATATGTTACATCGCCTTGTTCATTATACATCGGTGTCGCTGTGACTGTTTGATCGTTCTCTATTTGATCAGTATCTTTTTGAACACTCATTGCTTGTCCTTTAAAATCCTGAATTCCCGGAATTTATAACGAGGGAGGGGCAACCCCTAACGCCTCATATAATTCCTTCTGCTTCGTCGTAACC
>NZ_BJDW01000027.1 GCF_005405345.1 Enterococcus viikkiensis
AATTCTTTTGCGGGAACTATCTTGAGTGTAGCACAAATGACTTTTTTATTTGTCTAGCTTAATTTTACAATCGGCGATTCTATTAAATAAATCATCGAACATAACTTAAAAAGGAGTGTCTTTTTTTGAAAAAACCAATCATCGGTATCGCAGCGAATCAACATTATCAAAATAACCAAGATTTTTTTGATCAACAATTTACTTATAGCCCTCAAGGTTTTATTGATGGCGTACACCAAGCCGGAGGCATTCCTGTTTTGCTTCCTATCAGTGATCCTGAGCTTGCCGGTGAGTACATCCAAACAATCGATAAACTATTATTAGCGGGTGGTCAAGATGTTACGCCTTTCTTGTATAATGAAGAACCGCATCCAAAGCTTGGTCCGACAAGCATCGATCGAGATCGTTTTGAAATGGCTTTGATCAAAGAAGCCATCAAGCAAGACAAGCCAATCTTGACTGTTTGCCGTGGGACACAACTTCTGAATGTGACGTTAGGTGGGTCTTTATATCAAGACTTGTCAGAATATCCTGATTGGGAAGTCAAACACGATATGTTTCCAACGGTTCCTGACTTTGGTTTACATTCAATTACGATTAAAGGTGATTCCACATTAGCTCCCTTATTTGGAGAGCGTGCACAAGTAAATTCATACCACCATCAAGCATTGAAAGACTTAGCTGAAAGTCTCGTCCCAATCGCATGGTCTTCTGACCGAATTGTCGAAGCCGTAGAGAGTCGCGAACAAAACAATAAAATTCTAGGCGTCCAGTGGCATCCTGAATTAACCCGTCAAAATGATCCAAAAGAACAAAATCTCTTTGATTTTTTTGTCCAAGAATTTGAGTAATTTTTAAAACAGATACGATACAACGAGAGCGAAGAACAAAAATTGTTCTTCGCTCTCTTATTTTAATCATCTTCAGGAGTGATTTCAACGAATGAACTGCCGACAAGATCCATTTCAGGATCCTTTGCAAGGCGTTCAAAGTAATCTTTTGTTTCTTTAAATACTACCGGACTTAGTAGAATCAATGCGACGATATTTGGAAAGGCCATTAAGCCGTTAAAAATATCAGCGATTGTCCAAACTGCTGTCACAGTCAAATAGGGCCCAATGAAAACTGCGAAAATATATAGTACGCGAAAAGCAGTAGAAAATTTAGTATTTCCACCTGTTAAGTAGCTTAAGCAACGTTCTGAATAATAATTCCAACCTAAAATTGTCGTAAAGGCGAAAAAGGCTAAACAAGTCATCAATAATAACGAAGCAATGTTTTGCGAGATCGGCAAGGCCTCGGAAAAGGCAAAAATAGTCACAGCGGATCCTTCTAACCCTGTTTTCCATGCTCCAGTTAAGATGATGGCCATTCCGGTCATGTTACAAACAACTAATGTATCAATGAACGTTCCGGTCATGGATACCAACCCTTGGCGTACAGGTTCTTTTGATTGCGCTGCCGCTGCTGCGATTGGTGCACTCCCCAGCCCAGATTCATTAGAGAAGATTCCACGAGCGATCCCTTTTTGCATTGCAATCATCATAGCTCCTAGTGCGCCACCAGAAACAGCCCGTAAACCAAAGGCGCTTTGGACAATTTCAACAATTACCGCTGGCAACTTTGTAATATTAATTACGATCATGAACAAGCATAAGCTGACATAAATCACGATCATTAATGGAACAATAATTTCTGATACGCGGGCGATTCGTTGCACGCCTCCGATCAATACAATTGCAACTAGTAATGTAACCACTGCTCCTGAAATAATTACTGCCCATGAATACTGATTACCAAACAAAGTGATCGTATTCGCTTTGTTTGGATCAAAAAAAGTTTCCGCAGCTGAAGTAATTCCATTGATTTGAGCAATTGTTCCAATTCCGATCACACCAGCGATTGCTCCGAAAAAGGCAAACATTTTAGCTAACCATTTCCATTTTTGACCCAACCCATTTTCAATGTAATAAAATGGCCCGCCTAACGCTTTCCCGTGGTCATCAAAAGTTCGATATTTCACCGCTAATAACCCTTCGGCATACTTAGTCGCCATTCCAAATAATCCGGCCAATTCCAGCCAGAACAAAGCACCAGGTCCACCAGCTACAATGGCAGTGGCGACACCTACAATATTTCCAGTGCCGATCGTTGCAGATAACGCTGTACACAATGCTTGAAAGCTGGTGACATCCCCTGCACCGCCTTCTTCATTTTTAACCATATACTTCAATGCAAGTGGCAATTTACGAAGCTGAATCATCCGACAGCCGACAGTCAATAAAATACCGATTCCTAAAATCAATAGGATCATTGGTGCTCCCCAAATCAAAGAATTAAGATTTGATAAAAAACCATCCATGGTACCCCTCCCTTTTTTTGCCATTTTACCACATTTTTTAATTGAACGTTCATTTTATTGAAATAATACTTGTTTTGCATTATTAAATTCCTCATTTTGAATGATTTTTAGACTGTGAACTCTTTTTTTTGAAGCAATGTCCTTTTTTATAAATAAAAAGCATATGAAAGAGTCATTGACCCTTTCATATGCTCGTAAACAGTTTTTATAATTAATTAAAAATCAAACTTATCCGGATCGGCATCTAAGCGTTCATTAATATTCAACCCATCAATTTGTTTCATTTCCTCATTGCTTAATTCAAAATCAAATACCTCAAAGTTCTCTTTAATCCGTTCTTCATGAACAGATTTTGGAATGACGATGATCTCACTTTGCAAATGCCAGCGAATAATCACTTGAGCAGCTGTTTTTTGATGCTTCTCACCGATTTCGATAAGAGTTGAATTTTGCAAAATTTTTCCTTGTCCTAGAGGTGACCACGCTTCAACTGCGATCCCAGCTTGCATCAAATATTCCCGCAATTCTACTTGTGTCAACGTTGGATGTAGCTCAATCTGATCCACCATTGGCTTGATTTTAGCGGTAGTCATCAGTTCTTCAATATGATGCTGGTGGAAATTAGAAACACCAATCGCTTTTGCCCGCCCGCTCTCGTAAATTTCTTCCATTGCCCGCCACGAGTCATTGAATTTTCCTTCCACCGGCCAATGAATCAAATAAAGATCCACATAATCAAGACCTAAGCGCTCCAAGCTCTCATCAAAAGCCTTATGAGCGGATTCGTACCCTTGATCGGCATTCCACAGCTTCGTAGTCACAAACAATTCTTCACGTTTGATTCCCGATACGCGGATACCTTCGCCAACGCCCTTTTCATTTTTATAAACAGCAGCGGTATCGATCAGATGATAGCCACTTTCGATGGCCCACTTAACAGAATTCGTCGCGTCCTTTTCCTCCACACGCCAAACGCCTAAACCTAAGCGCGGCATTTCAATTCCATTGGCTAATCGCTTCGTATTTTTCACCAACTTACCTCCTCATTTGGGTACTGTAACCTATCGTATCTTTTTATTGTGAGGGTCTTTTGACATTGGGTCAACTACTTTGTTTATTTAGCTTTACGATTATTTTGCATAATAGAAATCGATTGCTTCAATGCAGTCCATGCTCCACCTTCACTATAAACCAAAACATTGGATTTATATAATTGTGCAGAGAAAGCCGTTAAGAAAATTGTAAAGACAATTAAGATCCCGAGAGAAACGAAAGCACTAGACATTTCGGCTGTGCCCGTTGCCAAACGGATCGGCATGCTGTAAGACGATAAGAAGGGAATGTATGACGTAATTTTAATAATCATATTGGTCGGATCAGAAGCACCTAAGATTAAGCCCAGCATATACCCGATCATTGAAAGATACATCACTGGCTGTACTGCCTTGGCGGTATCCTCCGGCTTACTGACTAACGATCCACACAACGCCGAAAGAACGGCATATAAGAATATTCCAATCAACATAAAGCCAATAATCAAGGCAACGTTTGTTCCTAAAAGACTCTTGATAGAGACATTATTTATGAAGCCTTGCAGTATCGGTAGATCCTTAAATTGACGGAAGGCGACAACAATCGCCACCACGTAGATCAATAGTTGCGTCAAAGCTACCAGTAAAACACCTAAAAGCTTGCCGTAGTAATGACTCTTGGCTTTCATGCTGGATAGTAAAACCTCCATAATCCGTGTACCCTTTTCCGAAGCGATCTCCTGAGCGATAATCGAGGAATAGCTAGTGATGAACATAAACATAATGATCGTCGTTAAGAAGCTTAAAATAAATTGGATACCGGAATCCCCATCGTCACTTTTCATTTCTCCATTCTCAAAAGAGACCTTGGTTGAATCAAATTTTGCCGGTTCCATTACCTTTTGTACTTGGGCCGTGGTTAAATTCAACTGACTCGCGCGAATACTTGCCTGCATTGAACTTAAGATTTGTTGCAATTGTGTTTCCGTTGAGGTGCCTAGCGATGCTTTACTATAAAGTTTCCCAGATAGTTGATCTTCCCCTATTTTTAAATCAAGATAGGCGTCAATTTTTTTATCTTCCAGTTGCTGTTGCGCTTTTTTATCGCCATCCACCGTTTTAAACGTATAGTCTTTGTTTTTCGTCTTTGCCAACTGCTCCGCTACCGCCGGTTGGTCAGTCACGATCCCAATCGTGCTGATATCATTGGCATCCCCGAAGAAATGTTGAGACAAATAGAAAATTCCCATCACGAAAAACGGCGCTAAGATCATAATAACGAATGCCGTGGATTTCACGTTTTTCTTGTAAACGTCTTTAATGATAATGCCCATTTTACTCATTTGACGCACCTGCTTTCCATTTAAAAATTTCTTCAAGGGTTGGCGGTTGCTGATTAAACATTGGGATATAGCCATCCTTCGTCGCCTCTGTAAAGATTGCTTGCCCAGCGCTAGGATCATCTAAAGTAATGTCAAAGCTACCATCCTCTTTTGACAGCACCGACTGCACACCTGGAAACGCGTTTAGTTGTTCTTGCGTCATATGTGATTCCAAATATAATTTACTCCGACCAAAGGATTCGCGAATTTCATGAACCTTACCATTCAAAACAGTTTTACCGTTATTCAACATAATCAAGTGGTCACAGATTTTTTCAACATTGTCCATGTTGTGACTAGAGAAGATGACACAAGAGCCCTTTTCCTTTAACTCGATGATGCCATTTTTTAGTAGTTCCGCATTGACTGGGTCTAATCCGCTAAAGGGTTCATCCAAAATAACTAGCTTTGGCTCATGAATCAGTGTTGAGATCAATTGAACCTTTTGCTGATTCCCTTTAGAAAGGGATTTTACTTTATCGGTTTTCTTTCCTTTGACTTGGAACTTTCCCATCCATTCGTCAATTTTAGGGGCGATTTCTTGTTTGCTTTTTCCCCGCAACGAGGCAAAGAATAATAATTGATTTTCAATCGTTACTTTTGGATACAACCCACGCTCTTCAGGCAAGTAGCCAATCATGTCGTAGTCTTTACCAGACAGTGGATGTCCATTCCAAGAAACAGTTCCAGAATCCTTCGATAGAAAATCTAAAATCAAACGGAAGGTTGTTGTCTTCCCCGCTCCGTTTTGTCCAATCAATCCTAAAATTTTCCCGTCTTCGATCGTAAAATCCATATTATCTAATGCCTTATACGTGCCGAAGCTTTTACTCAAGTGCTCAACTTGTAACATTTCCTCACTCCTTATAATTTCTTTTTGAAATAAAAATAGCCCGCCAGATAACTGATTAGAAATACCCATAGCAAACAAGTTGCCGTATACATTAATTCCCTTGAAATAAAACTGCCGATCATACTCAGAAGAACTAAGACGAAGCTCATTACGAAGCTAGTGAAACGAAGTGCTTTGCCGTTGATCTGCACATTTCGTTCATCCGTGCGCGCAATACGCTGCATTCTCAATTTTTTTGGGTCTTGCATAATCTGACGATTCCGCAAAATGAAAAGAATGAAAACAATTGTGATAGAGGAAAAAAAGCCCATTAAAAAGCCCGCGGCGGATTCACTGATTTCCAGCTGATAGACTCGCGGCCCAATCAGAAGAATTACCATACAAACAATCATGAAAAGGACCGCTATAAAATAGCTTATATTAAACTTACGCAATTTCTCACGATATTCGCGGTCAGCTTTGGATAATTTTTCCATCATTCTTCTTCCTCCTCTTCAAAAATAAAAATATCTTCAATCGTCAAGTCAAAAAAACGAGCAATCTTATAGGCTAAAATCAACGAAGCATTGTAACGACCATTTTCCAAAGAAATAATCGTTTGACGTGTCACTTCTAATTGGTCAGCCAAATCGCTTTGGGTCAGCTTGCGCTCTTTCCGTAACTTTTGAATCCGATTCTGCAAACGATCACCCCTTCATGTACAGTGTCCTTTACTTTTGTTCCAAAAAGTATAGCACCCTTTACTTTTTATGTAAAGGGTGCTATACATTATTTTTTCTGTAGTTGTTGGTGCGTCTTCTCAGCGACTGCTTTTGGCAATCCGACTTTTTGTAATTCTTCGATAGAGGCCGCTTGAATATTTTTTAATGATTTAAATTCCTTTAGCAGCATTTTTTTACGTTTTGGTCCTAATCCATCGATATGATCCAGTTTCGAAGCAAAACTATTTTTACTTCGCAATTGCCGATGAAAGGTAATGGCAAAGCGATGGACTTCATCTTGAATCCGCTGCAACAAGAAAAATTCTTGCGAGTTACGTTCCAGTGGGACAACCATTAATTCTGGGCCGTACAATAATTCACTGGTTTTATGCTTATCATTTTTCGCCAACCCCGCAATTGGAATGTCTATCCCCAATTGATTGGCCAGCACATCCTTGGCAACATCTACTTGGCCTTTCCCTCCGTCGATCACAATCAGATCCGGGAATGGTAAGCCTTCCTTTAAAACTCGAGAATAGCGGCGATAAATAACTTCTCGCATAGAGGCATAGTCATCGGGGCCTTTAACGGTTTTGATTTTGTATTTACGATATTCTTTCTTAGCTGGTTTTCCATCGATAAAAACGACCATCGCTGAAACTGGATCGGTCCCCATGATATTGGAGTTATCAAAAGCTTCGATCCGTATTGGCGCCGGAATATTCATCGCATCGCCTAATTTTTCCACGGCTCCAATTGTCCGAGCTTCACTGCGACCAATTAAGTCAAATTTTTCATTCAAGGCAACCTGTGCATTTTTACCGGCCAGTTTCACCAATTTCTTCTTTTCTCCTCGTTGTGGTTGCAATACCTTCGTATCCAGCATCACTTCGACACTTGGCTTGTCGATACTGTCCGGGATCAAGACTTCTTTTGGAATAAAATGCTCATTTTCCTGATAGAATCGTCCAATATAAGTTAAGAAATCTTCCTCTGCTTCATTATAAAAAGGGAACATCGAAACATCTCGTTCGATCAATTTTCCTTGACGAACGAAGAAGACTTGCACACACATCCAGCCTTTGTCTGTCGCATAACCAAAAATATCCCGATCGACCAGATCCGTATTCGTCATCTTTTGTTTGGTCATGACAGTTTCAATCGCTTTAATTTGATCACGATATTCCGCCGCCTTTTCAAATTCCATATCCAATGCCGCTTGATTCATTTTCGCAACTAGCTGATCTTGAATCTCAGTGTGTCCGCCATTAAGAAAGTTTTTGATTTCTTCTACCATGTCTTTATAGACTTGTGGGTCTACATGAAAGGCATAGGGACAGAGACATTGACCTAAATGGTAGTACAGGCACGGTGTTTTTTGTGACGGCTTGCATTTTCGTAACGGAAATAGGCGATCCAATAGTTTTTTGGTTTCATTCGCCGCGTTGACGTCAGGATACGGACCAAAATAATGGGCCTTGTCCTTCAAAACTTTCCGAGTAATCATCAAACGTGGATATTTTTCGTTGGTGATTTTTAAAAATGGATACGTCTTGTCGTCCTTCAACATGATATTGTACTTAGGATCATTTTTCTTGATCAAATTGATCTCAAGTAGTAATGCTTCGATGTTGGATTCGGTCACTATGTATTCAAAATCTTCAATCTCGCTAACTAACCGCTCCGTCTTGGTATTATGACTGCCAGTGAAATACGAACGGACACGATTTTTTAAAATTTTGGCCTTCCCTACATAAATAATCGTACCATTTTTATCTTTCATTAAATAGCAGCCCGGTTGA
Source organism: Enterococcus viikkiensis (assembly GCF_005405345.1). Lineage (GTDB taxonomy): Bacteria > Bacillota > Bacilli > Lactobacillales > Enterococcaceae > Enterococcus_A > Enterococcus_A viikkiensis. The sequence goes on from NZ_BJDW01000027.1 coordinate 8,132, forward strand.
TCTGGCAAGATCGCTAATTTATTCTTGATTCTTTCGTTCATGCGTTGTTTCCCTTCCCATCAAAAAGACTTTTGAACTGCCTATAGTTAGTATACTACCACTCTTTCTGATGTCATTCTTTCAGGTCTTCTTTTGTAGAAATAAATTTTAATCGTAAAAAGAGAGATACGACAAAATCTGTCATATCTCCCTATTCATGAATAGCGTGACAAAAGTAACTTCTGTCACAACCTTATCCTTACATTACATATGAGTCTTGATTAACTCTTGTAGTTGATCCTTTGTATGAACACCAATCACTTTATCAACAACTTGTCCATCTTTTTTCAAAACAAGAGTTGGGATGCTCATAATGCCAAATGATGCTGGCGTTTCAGGATTTTCATCCACATCCATTTTTACGATTCTGAATTCATCTTCGTCATATTCTTCAGATAATTGCTCTAAGATCGGTGCTTGCATACGACAAGGACCACACCAAGTTGCCCAAAAGTCGATTAAGACAAGTCCGCTATCTGTTTCTTCGCTAAACGTTTTATCAGTAACTACTTGTGACATTTGAATTCCTCCTATATTCGCTTCGGATACTAATTGTGTATCCTTTTTCTTACTAAAAGTAGTATAGCACGCTGGCTTTTTCTACGCTACTCTTCTGCTTACACTTGTAAACTATTTAAATGTTACCACCGTTGCACCATTGCCGCCTTGGTTTGCGGGAGCAAATTCAAAGCTTTGGACATTGCGATTATTTTTCAGATAATCAGTGATTCCCTTTCGTAACGCACCGGTTCCTTTGCCGTGAATGATGCGAACTTGGGCAAAGTTTGCAAGTAGCGCTGCATCAATATATTGATCAACTTCCGCCATCGCTTCTTCATAACGTTTACCGCGTAAATCTAGCTCAGGCTTCACGCGGGCACTCGCCCCCCGTTGAACGCCGGTAACGACTCGTTGTTTGGGTTCTTCGATCGGCGTTGTTAACGTCATATCCGCTTCTGCAACAGTCATCTTCAAGATTCCTAATTGGACTTGCCACTGATCGTCGCCCACTTTTTTGATCAATGTTCCTCGTTGACCATAAGTTTCTACGATGACTTCATCGTTTGGCTTAAATTGTTTTTTGGCTTTCGCTTTTTGCAGCACTTTATTTTTAGTCAGGTGCTCGTCTTGTTGTAAATCAGCTAATTGGCTCTTGGCATCAATCAACTGATGTTCTTTCACATTACCTTGCCCAGACAGCTGCATTTGACGGATTTCTTTGATGATTTTCTCCGCGTTTTCTTGTGCTTCATTAACAATTTTATTTGCTTCTTTACGAGCCTTGTCCATTTCTTTTTCGCGTTCATCAAAGAAATAAGAATAGGCATTTTTCAAGTCACGATACAACTTTTCAGATTCATCGACATAATGACGAATCTCCAAGTATTCGGTTTCCGTTGCTTTTCGTTGGTTTTCTAAATCAGAGATCATCTCGTTCAAATCTTGGCTTTCCTCGTCAATGATCTGTTTTGCACTCTCAATCACCGTCGCGTCTAAACCTAGTCGGCGAGAAATTTCGAAAGCATTACTACGACCTGGCACGCCAATCAACAAGCGATACGTCGGGCTTAACGTATCGACATCAAATTCCATACTGGCATTGATCGTATTCGAACGATTGTAGCCGTAAATTTTTAATTCTGGGTAATGGGTCGTCGCCATGACGTAGGCAGATTTTGTCCCCACCTCATCGAGAATCGCGATCGCCAAAGCCGCACCTTCTTGCGGATCAGTCCCCGCTCCCAGCTCATCAAATAAAACCAAACTGTGTTCATCGATTTTATCTAAGATTGACACGATGTTTGTCATATGAGAAGAAAAGGTTGATAGGCTTTGCTCGATGGACTGTTCGTCACCGATATCCGCAAAAATCTCATCAAAGATTCCCATCACACTTTCTTCAGCGACTGGCAACGGCATCCCTGCTTGACCCATTAGTTGCAAGAGTCCTAATGTTTTTAAGGAGATCGTTTTTCCCCCGGTATTCGGTCCGGTAATTACTACCGCTTGAAAATCTTCACCAATCATGATGTCATTGGCCACCGCTTTGTCTTGATCCAATAGCGGATGACGAGCTTGTTTGAAATAGACATGATTTTCATGATTGATGGTTGGGACGACTGCTTTTAAGTCTTTAGCAAACCGCGCTTTCGCATTCATTAAGTCAAAACGGCCTAAAACATAGGCGTTATGTAAAATATCTTTACGAGGGGCCACTAATTCAGCTGACAGCTCCGCTAAGATCCGTTCAATTTCCGTTCGTTCCGCAATTTGCTGCTGACGCAAACGATTGTTTAATTCGACGATTTGTTTTGGTTCCATAAATAATGTCTGCCCAGAAGCACTTTGGTCGTGAACCACGCCGCCAAAAATACCGCGATATTCTTGTTTTACCGGAATGACATAGCGATCATTTCGCATCGTGATCAGGCTGTCACTCAAATACTTCGCGTTTTTTCCACGAATCAATCCGTCTAGCTGTTCACGAATCGTCTGCTCACTGCGTCGGATTTGGGCCCGGATTGTCCGTAATTCCGAGGATGCTTCATCTCGAATACGCCCATCTTCTTCTACTGAGCGACGAAGTTTTCCGCTCAGTTCAGGCAAAGTTGTAAGTTGATCTTCCCAAAAATAAAGCCGTAAAAATTCTTGCTCGCTGTCTCTTAAGTCTTCAATAAAACGAACCAACTCGCTAGTCGTTGAAAGTACCCGAGATACTTCCGCTAATTCCAACCCGTTCAAGTTAGCACCAATTTCGATTCGTTTCATGTGGGGGTTGATATTGTTCAATTTAGGAATCGGCAGTCCCCCTCGTAAACGTTGAACCTTCATGGCATCCTCGGTTTCGTCCAGCCAAGCCTGAATGGTGGCCTCATCACTAGAAGGCTGTAGCTGGCGGATTTCTGCCTCGCCTTGTTCCGTGGTTAAAGATTGTTGAATCTTATTTTTTACTTGTTCGAACTCCAATGTTTTTAGAATGCGTTCATTCATTTTTTCACCTTCTATATCTAATTAGAAAGACCTCGCGAACTTCTTTTGCTTTTCCACAATTCGTTCACGAAGCCGGACGTTGAGCGCCCTGATCTTCCACCAATCGGTTCTTTCATTAAATAAACCGAAACCTGTCAAACAGCGTCTCGGTCTTTACTTTATGCAATAGTCACCCAATAATTCTGGTGACCCATAGATTTTCAAACATCGGACTCAAGAATAATGAGTGTTCGATGATAAAACGGGCCAACCCACTTTTTTCCAATTGATCTTGAACCAAAGCCATTGGTACAAAGCTGACGGCTTTCAATAGTAAGAAAATCGCGAGATACACAATGAACACTTGCAAAATCCCAGCAATGAGTCCGTCATATTGCGGGATCATCACTCGAAATAGCAAATCTTTAAAAAAGATGGCGATTAGATGGGTCAATAACCAGCCAATAACTAAAATCAAGATAAAAGCAGTCCCTGCGTAAAAAGCTTTGTCCAGATTAAAGGCCTGCTCGATGGAATAGTAAACCATTTTGGAATTGCTCGTTACTGACGGGTAAGGAACGAATAAATCTAAATGTGAGCCTAATCTCTGATAGAACATCATGGCCACGACAAATGACAGTGCGTAGCCGACAACAAATACTAACTGATACGCCAGCCCTCGCCGATAACCTGAGTAAAAAGAAAGTAAGATTGCAAATAAAATTACCAATGTTAACATAGTATCCCTCACTTATTTATTTGCCGCTCTTTTTTGGATCTCACGCTTGCGGTTTTCGTTGACAATTTGTTGTGCCTCTACGTGATTGCGGATTGGCACATCGCCTTGTCCATTTTTCCGCATGATTTCTTTAGCTTCAGCCTCGATCGCTTCGATTTTCTTGATGCGATTTTCCAGCTCAAGATTATGCGCCGCCTGTCCATCTAAAGTGAACTGTTGCTTTTCCATTTTAATTAATTCTTCTTGTTTCTTTAACTGGTCCGAAACCGCATTGATTGCTAACAACATAGCAGCATTTTCTTGTGTGATCTCAGGAGATAAAGACATAATTTCATTTAACTGCTCATTGACCACCGCGGTGACCATATCCATATGTTGCTTGGATTCTTGGCCAATGATAGTATAAGTCTGACCGGCAACGACTGCCTTATAGCGGTTTTGCGCCATAGTGATCAACCTTCCTAAAAACTTATTTTACTTAAATCACGTGATGACAAAAATACTAGTATATTATATGCTAAAACCATTCGTATGTACAACTTTCACCAATCAATTACTAATTAATTAAAGAAAAGAGAAAATTTATGAGCGCGACTGTCCTAAAATTAACAAAATCAGAAATCCAAAAATTAAGAAATTATTACACAGACTATTTGTTACACAAAAATGTTCCTTACAGTGAGTTCTCAGCCAAAAAAAATGGCGTAAGCATTACCGCCTACACTTCTGGTAAAGTTTTGTTTCAAGGAAACAATGCTGAGACCGAGGCGGCTCGCTGGGGCAAACCAGCCACAGCGTCAACTAAGACCAGTGGGAGTCTACCGGCGAATTTTGCTTCATTGGCTGTTCTAGGCAGTGACGAAGTTGGTAATGGCAGTTATTTCGGTCCCCTCTGTGTTTGTGCTGCTTACGCGGATAATGAACATCTAACAGCATTAAAAAAATTAGGCGTCAAAGATTCCAAGATGCTGACGGATGACCAAATTCGCAGTATGGCAAAAACGATCAAAGAATTGATTCCCTATAAATTATTAGTGCTTCAGCCGGAAAAATATAATGAAATCCAGCCAAAATACAACGCGGTCCGCATGAAAGTGGCCTTACATAATCAAGCGATCCGATTACTGTTAGAACAAATCGCACCGGTAAAGCCCGATGCGATTTTAATCGACCAATTCACTCCTGAAGCCAACTATCAAAAATACGTAAAACAAGAGACGCAACCTGTAAAAGAAAAAATTTATTTCGTCACTAAAGGCGAGCAGTATCATCTAGCTGTGGCCGCAGCATCGATTATTAGTCGAGCTAGTTTTTTAGAGGAATTAGACGCCGCCTCACACACACTAGGAGCCAAGGTTCCGTCTGGTGCCGGTAAGCCTTCTGATGAATTAGCAGCGAAACTATTGCGTCAAGGTGGCATGTCCTTATTAAAAAAATATGCAAAGCTCCATTTTGCCAATACTGAAAAAGCTCAAAAACTAGTTTAAAAAGAGAACCAACCCACGAAAATTTTGGGCTGGTTCTTTTTTCACAACTTCGTCGCCCAGATAAGACTTACATTTCACAATGCAGGAGGTCTGCTAAACCATTCTTCTCAACAACTAAACGCCGGCTTGTAATCCTAACTGTAATTGGCCAGGTACATCGGCTGAATCAACGGTAGCCACCTTTTTTTCGGCACTAATTACTGCATTACCGTCAGAAAGAATCATCAAAAAACTTTAACTAATTTAGCTGGTAAAAAAGTAGTATCTATTTTTTAGTTTTTTTGATAGTGAGCCGGTAAGTAAAAGCCATATTTTTCTTCAAATAGCTTTCCAACTTGAAACAGTAGATCCTCTCTTCCGCGGGCAGCGGTAAATTGGATTCCTAAGGGCAGACCTTTTTCCGTTACAGCGGTAGGTAAACTGATTGCTGGCTGACCTGTCAAATTGGCGAGCTGCGTATAGGGAGTGATTCGTAAACTTTTTTCAAACATTCTCTCAACCAATTTTGCCAATTCATTTTCAGATAAACTAGATGATACTGTCAATCCATCTCGTATTTCTGGACTTTGCAGATCTTCTGTCAGTTTCGGCGCAGTCGATGCAGTAGTCGGTGTCAATAATAAATCATAACGAGTAAACAATTCTTCCATTTGATAAGCTGCTTGATCCCATTCATTTAACGTTTGGATGTAATGGGCTGCCGAAATTTTGCGACCATATTGATAGATTCCCCAAGTCATCAGTTCCATGTCATTTATCTCAAGGGGGCGAGCCAAGTTTTTTTCAATTCCCGCAAACATCGCCGCCGTTTCTCCGCCATTCATTAAATAATAGCTATTGATTAACTGACGCCCATTTACTGGATAAGAAATCATCTCTACTTGATGATGTTGCTTAATCAAAAAATCTCTGGCCGCTTCAACGGCTTTCACCGCTTCAGAAGAAACCTCTGAGTCAATAGGGGAATCGATGATAACCGCAATTTTCAATTCTTTCTTTTGGGCTGCTGTGTGCTGTTGCCATTCTATTTTAGAAGCCTGGTAAGGCGCTGCACTAGCAATTCCACGCATTCCGTAAAAAAGTCGTTCGGTATCTCGCATGGAGACAGTCAAAGCAAAATCGATCGACGCTCCCTGCCAACCTCGCCAACCAGAAGGTCCCGCTGGCATCGTTCCTCGCGAAGGCTTTAAACCGATCAAGCCGCAAAAAGAAGCCGGAATCCGAATCGAACCGCCACCGTCACTAGCCGCCGCCAACGGAACGATTCCCTCTGCTACAGCACTCGCTGCGCCACCGCTGGATCCTCCTGAGTAGTGATCCAAATTCCATGGATTTTTTACGAGACCATAAATCTCTGCATCGGTAATATTTTTAAAGCCAAACTCTGGCACATTGGTTTGAGCAAAAGGAATCAGCCCGTTTTTTATTAATCGCTTCGTAAAGTAACTCGTCTGATTTGATCGATGTTCTCTCAATAATTTTGATCCCGAGGTGTTTAACCAACCTTTTTTTTCTTGTCCTAACATTTTTAATGGAATCGGCAAACCGGCGAAAGGCCGTTCAAGAATGTTTGCCTGATTTTGATATTCTTGCACTGCATCTTGTTCCATTGTAGAGACAAAAGCATTTAAAACAGAATTTTTCAAACGTGCCTGTTCTGAAAAAACTCCTAGTAATTCAGAAAAGCTGACTTCTTTTTTCCTTAGCTTTTCTGCCCAATAAGTAGCATCCTTCACCCATAACACCGCCTTCTTAAGTTTGCTTCATTATCACAAATATTTTCCATGAATACTAGTAAAAGACCTGACGAGCAGTATGACAGCTTTACTCGACAGGTCTTTTATACTCAACTTAAATTTTTTTCAGAACATCAGACTCTGGGACATGTTTAAAGGAACAGCCACGTTCTTCAACAAAAATATCATAGGAACGGTAGTTTATTCTGGAAGATCGCGGAAAATCAGCAAGCTCAATGACACCAGTTAAAATATCGTTTGCGACTCTAAATTGTACAATATCCTTCAGCACATATTTCGAAGGTGATACCTGCCCCATAGCCCACACATCCAATCTTTTTTGAGTTAATTTTATATTCTACCGAAATATGATATTAAAGCAAGAAAAAAGATTTATTAGAAAACCCTAATCAAAAATCGTTGAAGACCGATGGTGTATCCGTGGAATTTTGATTACTTGCACGTATTCCATGACAAACTCTGTAAATTTAACAGTAAGGATCAGTATCCCTACAACGAGCTTTCGCAAACGGTCCTAGCTGCGATAAAAGCCACGAAACGAGTATCGTTTCGTGGCTTTTATGTATATTTTCGCTGAAAATAAACCTCTAAGCGGCGCTGCAGATGACCGATCCCAATACACAAGATCCAATAAATCAATGCAACTAAAAGATACATTGATAAATAATCAAACGTGCGCCCACCAACGATCTTAGCCTTTTGGAAAATATCTGGCACTGTGATCATCGCCGCCAAAGAAGTACCTTTCACCAAATCCATCGCCACATTACTCAAAGCTGGAATTGAAATGCGTAGCGCTTGGGGCAAAACAATATACCACATCGTTGGCAAAAAACGATTGCCTAATGCATAGGCAGCATCCCACTGTCCTTCATTAATCCCGGCGATCGAACCGCGATAGATTTCACCAATAAAGGCGCTACTAGTCAAACTAAAACAAATAATCGCCGCTACCACCGCATTTAACTGATAAGGCAATCCAAAATACAGTAAAAATAATAGAACTAGTGCCGGCGTCCCTCGCAAAAAGGATAAATAGAAACGGACAAATACTTTTGCTGGTTGAAAGGAAACAAAGTTCAGCACAGTCATCACAATCCCTAATACATTGCCAAAGAAAAAAGCAGCAAGACTGATTCCTAGAGTGTAGCCGATCCCGCTTAAAAGAAATGGCAATGAATCAACCATCAGCTTAAAATCAATTGTTGGGATATACATTAGTCTGCTGAAACCTGCTCAGTCACTGTCTGTTTCGGTTTAACGGAGACATCCGTCCCGAAATACTGCTGAGAAATTTTTGCTAAGGTCCCATCGGCTTTTAAGTCTGCCAGTGCTTCATTGATTTTTTCTTTTAAAGCTTTTTGTTTTTTATCGAACAGAAAACCGGAAGAATTGGCATTGAAATAGACATCTTCCAAAATTTTTACTGGAATGTCTGGTAAGGCAGCTACCGACATTTTTTGCAAATAATAGTCATTCAAGATCACATCGGTGCGTCCATTCGCTACATCGGTCAAATATTGATCGTTGGTGGCGTTATCATACGTTACCGCTTTAGCACCATACTTTTCTGCAATCTTCATATAACTCGTATTAGGTTCACCGGCGGCTTTTTTATCCTTTAAATCCTTTAAGGAATGGATCCCTGAATCGTCACTTTTTCTGACGATCATGCTGTCAAAGGAATACTTGATTGGCGAAGACAGTGAAAATTTCTTTTCTCGCCCTTTTGACATCCCAAAATCGTTGGCAGCAAAATCAGCTTCTCCACGATTGACGGCCGTCACTTGACCATCTACATTGTATTCTTTAAAGTTAATTTTTAACTTTAACTTTTTGGCGACTGCTTTGGCGACATCGACATCGTAGCCTACCAATTTATTCTCATCATTATAGTAAGAAGACGGAAATAATGTCCCTGAGGTAGCGACTGTCAGCGTTTCTTTATCCGCAATCTTTTTCCAACTCTCATCCTTGCTAGCTTGACTATTACCACAAGCGGTAAAAATCAAACTGGCCATTAACAACGTTAAACCGATCCACCATTTTTTCATCACTATCGACTCCATTCAATTATTGAGACTTTAAATCTTGGTATAGTTATAACACATAAAAAAAATCAGCTATAGAAAGTTGCCTATGAAAAACAGCGCTAACACAGCATTCCAATTCCTTCTTTGTGTGATAATACAATCATTTAATAACTAGCATTATTTTGCGCAGATAAAAAGAGCATCCGCTAAGCCGATGCTCCTGTTTTGGCATTTGATTATAAATAGCGATTCTCTCTTAAAACTGTTTTTTTGATGTCTGCCACCGTCTGAGTGCCAGCCAGTTGCATCACCATCTCTAATTCCTTTTTGAAAAACTCAAAGACTTGTTGGACGCCGGTTGCACCTCCAAGCGCCAGCCCATAAATAACCGGCCGGCCAATCGCCACTAAATCCGCTCCCGAAGCCAGTGCCTTAAAAACATGCTGTCCGCGACGTATTCCGCTGTCAAAAACGATTGGTACTCTCCCAGCAACTGCTTCGGCGACATATTGTAAGGAATCAAAAGAAGCGGGTCCCCCATCTAATTGGCGACCCCCGTGATTTGAAACCCAAACTCCAGACGCTCCTGAACTAATTGACCGTTCTACATCTTCTTCTGATTGAACACCTTTAACATAGACTGGAAGATCGGAGTTGCTAGCGATAAATTCAACATCTTTAGGGCTCAACTTTTGCTTTGAGGAACCATAGACCGCATCCATCGTCTGACCGATCCCAGATTGATAAGCTTGCACAATTGGCATTGCTAACGGAAAAGTAAAGCCATTCCGACGATCTGTTTCACGATTACCGCCAACCGTTGCATCGGCCGTCAATACGATGGCTTTCGCTCCATTTCGTTTTGCCATCGCTAAAATATCGCGATTGATACTATCTTCTTTACTCATATAAAACTGGAACCATTGGGGCGCATCTGCTCCGCCAGCTTCACGAATTTCTTCCAACGTACAAGACGCATAGGAACTTGCTGTATAGATTGTTCCAAAACGTGAAACGCCTTTAGCCGAAGCCTTTTCAGCCGCTACATTGGCTAGCCCATGAGCCGCAACTGGTGCCATAATAATCGGCACTGACAATGTTTCTCCCGCAAATTCTATTTTCGTATCCGGCAATTCAATATCTTCTAATACATGAGGGATAATCAGTTTGTGATTAAAAGCCCTTTCATTTTCTTGATAAGTAAAAACATCTCCGGCACCGCTGCTAATATAACCATAACCACCTTTAGGAATGACCTCTTTAGCCCCCTCTTCTAAATCAGTCATATTAATAAAATCAATTGCTCCTTCTGCGGTACTTGCTTGATAAATTTTTTCCATCTCGATCCCACCTTCAAAATAATAACGTTTACATTGTTGATGTTACGCTACCTATGAGGCAGTGACAAATGATTTGTTTATAGCCTTATTTTGTTAAAATGCGTAAAAAGAATTCAGTAAAATAAAAAAACTGAACCTATCAAAGGTTCAGCTTTCTAGTTTACTTATTCTTCTTCCGCCATGAACGTATTGAAGACTTCTTCAATCATATCCCATTCAGCATCTGTTTCAATTTGTTCCAATTCACCTTCGCTGCCGTCTTCGTTTTCAACATAAGCATACGCTTGTAATTCAACGTCTTCATCCTCAGGTGCACCCGCTGGATAAAGTAAGACATAATTGCGATTGAATTCTTCTTGACCATCAATCGTCAAAAGAATTTCGTATAAGGTTTCATTTCCTTCATCATCCACTAAAGTAATCATTTCATGTTCGTGATCATGATCGTGGTCGTGATTGTGATCGTGTGTGTGTTCGTGTGCCATTGCCATTCCTCTTTTCTAAAGTTTGTTGCCTGCCCGATCCAGATAATTCTGTAAGATCATGACAGCTGCAAGTTTATCAATAACTTTTTTTCGTTTCGAACGTGAGACGTCCGCTTGTTCAACTAACATCCGTTCCGCTTGGACAGTCGTTAGTCGTTCATCTTGAAACTCTATCGGCAGATCAAAGAGCTCTTTGATCTTATCCGCATAGGCTATAGAAGCTTCTGCACGCGGTCCGATTGTATTGTTCATATTTTTAGGAAGCCCAACGACAAATTTCGTGACTTTGTATTCTTTGACCAATTCACCTAAGCGTTCAAAACCAAACTTCCCATTTTCTTCGTCGATCCGAATAATCTCGACACCTTGAGCCGTCCAACCAAATGGATCGCTTACCGCGATTCCAACAGTCTTTGAGCCAACATCTAGGCCCATTACTCTCATCGAATATCTATACCGTGATCTTTCAAGTAATATTTAACTAACACTTCCATGACCTCATCGCGTTCATGACGACGAATCAAGTTCCGTGCATCTTGATAACGAGGAATATACGCAGGATCGCCTGATAGTAAATAGCCGACGATTTGGTTAATCGGATTGTAGCCTTTTTCAGCTAAAGCATTGTAAACAATCGTCAATGTCTCGCTAATTTCTTTCTTACGATTATCATCAAAATCAAAACGGACTGTTTCATCTGTGTATCCCATTTTCTCACACCTCTCCTTGGAATTATCAACAACTATATTTTACTAAAAGAAGACAAAACTTACAAATTTTGCAAGCTGCCAATCTCTTGGCTTTAGAAAATCTTCCGAATTATTATAACACGGTTTAAACTTGAACAGGTGCTTTTTTCGTAAGCATCTTTTTTTCTTTTAGACTAAGGGCTCGGTATACTAGTTAAAAAGGAGGAAAAAAATATGTTAAATAGATTTTTCAAGTTATTGGCCTGTATCATTGGAGTTGAATTGGTCGGCTCACTTTCTGGCTTTTTCGCAGGTGATATTCCAGCAATCTATGCTCAATTAAATAAACCTCCCCTCGCTCCTCCCGGTAGTATTGTAGGAATCGTCTGGGCGGTTCTCTATGCACTGATTGGCTTGTCCTTGTTTTTAATTATCGATAGCAAAGAAAGACGAAAAAAAACTTACGCCTTTAGTCTTTTTGGAATTCAATTAGTCTTAAACTTTATTTGGAGCATTATTTTTTTTGGCGGCACCCATTTTTGGATAGCCTCGTTTATTAGTTTATTACTCCTGATCTCTATTGTTCTTAGCATTCGTGAATTCCGCTTCTTTTCTAATGTAGCGATGATGTGTTTTATTCCTTATCTGTTATGGATCATCTTTGCGACCTATTTATCTTTCGGATTAGCTATCTTAAATTAATTGTATAAAAAACGCTTGAGGAAGTTCCTCAAGCGTTTTTGTGTTTGGATTAGTAAAGCTCTAAGTATTGATCGCGTTCCCACTCCGAAACAGTCTGACGGAAGGCTGCCCACTCCATCCGCTTCGCTTCATTGAAGTTGGAATAGATATGATTGCCTAATGCATCAACCATGATTTGGTCTTTACGTAATGCTTTGATGGCATTATGAATCGTAGAAGGCAAGTCATAAATTTCTGCTTCTTTTCGTTCTTCTTCAGTCATCACGTAAATGTTGCGATCGACTGCCGCTGGCGGTGTCAATTCATTGCGGATACCATCTAAACCGGCTTCTAATAAAACAGCCATTGTTAAATATGGATTTGCTGCTGGATCGACTGAACGTAATTCTAAACGAGTGGATAAGCCGCGAGATTCTGGAATACGAATTAATGGTGAACGATTGCGTCCGCTCCAAGCCACATAAACAGGCGCTTCAAAACCAGGGACTAAGCGTTTATAAGAGTTAACGATTGGGTTACATACTGCCGTATATGCACGTGCGTGTTTCAAAAGGCCTGCTAAGAATTGGTATGCCGTTTTACTTAATTTCATTGGACCATCTTCGTCATAGAAAACATTTCCCTCTTCATTAAATAAAGACATGTTGCAATGCATACCTGAGCCGTTAATTCCATAAAGTGGTTTTGGCATGAAGGTAGCGTGTAGACCATGTTTACGGGCAATCGTTTTAACAACCAACTTAAACGTTTGGATATTATCACAAGCTTCAATCGCGTCCGCATATTTGAAGTCGATCTCGTGTTGACCCGGAGCCACTTCATGATGTGAAGCCTCTACTTCAAAGCCTAAACTTTCAAGCTCTAACACGATGTCACGGCGACAATTTTCTCCTAAATCAGTTGGGGCAAAATCGAAATAGCCACCTTTGTCATTTAAGTCTAAGGTTGGATCACCATTTTCGTCCATTTTGAATAAGAAGAACTCTGGTTCAGGTCCTAAATTAAATGAAGTGAAGCCAAATTCGTCCATCCCTTTTAACACACGTTTCAAGTTCCCACGAGGGTCTCCAGGAAATGGTGTTCCGTCTGGACTATAGATATCACAGATTAAACGTCCTACTTTGCCATGCTCACTTTCCCACGGGAAGATCATCCAAGTAGACAAATCAGGGTACAAATACATGTCACTTTCTTCAATCCGTACGAAGCCTTCGATTGATGACCCATCAAACATCATCTTATCATCTAAAACTTTGTCCATTTGGCTAACGGGTACTTCGACGTTCTTGATTGTTCCCATAATATCGGTAAACATCAGACGTAGAAAACGGACATTCTCTTCTTCGACAATTCGCTTAATATCCTCTTTACTTAGATCTTTTTTCGGCATAATATCTAATCCCTTCTCTTCACTCTTCATTTTTTATATTCCACAATCGCTAGAGCTTTGGCCCTTGTGATTGATATGGATTTTGTTGATGTAACCCACCTTGTGTTAGCATTTCGTCATAAAAGATACGTCGGACGTCTTTATCCGTTAACGGTGGTTTTTCCTTGGCGGCTTTCACTTCTTCTTGCCGCATTTGATAAACGTGCTTGATCCCCGCCATATTCAGCCCGTCGGATAAATAATCTTTGATTTCTAACAATACATCAATATCATTGAGAGAATACATCCTACGGTTTCCTTCGCTGCGCTCTGGATGAATCAATTCTTGTTCCTCGTAGTACCGAATTTGTCGCGCAGTTAAATCTGTCAACTTCATAACTGTACCAATTGGAAAAACTGCAAGGGAACGCCGCAATTCTTTTTCCCGCATAACATTTCCTCCTTGTTATTTGATGTTGAAAAAAGGATACCAAGCGATAGACCAATTGTCAAGAGCTAATGTTAGATATTCTTACATAGACATATTGAATGTTCGCTTTTCCTAGTTCAGCCGTAAAAATTCAACATTTTGCGAATGGTTACGAACTTGCTATACTAGCTATAAACGACAAAGGAGACAAAAATGATCTTTGAACGTGGCGAATTAGTAGAATTAAAAAATAAAAAAGATCCTATGGCTGGTTTTATTGGACAAGTCATTCACTACCAAGCAGACATAAAAAAATATTTAGTCCAATTTAGCCGTGATCAAAAAGGATACTTTGCTGAAACAGAACTAGAATCAAAGAAAGTCTAAAAAAAGACCTATGACAATAAATTGTCATAGGTCTTTTTGGCAAACAATCAGTAAGACACTTATCGCTTCTTTTGAAAAGATCGCTCCGTTTCTTAAAATCAAAAATGTCGTCAAACGGGTTTATCTATTGGTGATACACTTCATTGACAGCGTTTGTTACTGCGACCTTAACATGTTCAAAGGTCAAGCCGCCTTGCAAGTACAACGAATACGGCTCTCTAAGCGGGCCATCTGCACTTAATTCGATACTCGCCCCTTGAATAAAGGTTCCAGCTGCCATGATGATATCATCTTCATAGCCCGCCATGTAAGAAGGCACCGGCGCAACATACGCATCGATTGGTGAATATTTTTGAATCGCTTGGCAAAACTGAATCATTTTTTCACGATCGCCAAAATCAATCAGCTGGATCAAATCCGTTCGCGGCTGATCCCATTTAGGTGTTGATTCTAAATCATATTTAGCCAATAAAGCCGCTGAAAAAATCGCGCCTTGAATCGCTTGACTGACTACATGAGGTGCTAAGAAAAAGCCTTGCAGCATATCAAAGACGCTTCCTAGCATTGCGCCGCCTTCCGCACCGACACCGGGGGTCGTTAAACGATAAGCACAGCGTTCAACCAATGCTTGCTTGCCAACAATATAGCCGCCGGTTTTGGCAATACCGCCGCCAGGGTTTTTGATCAATGAACCGGCCATCAGATCCGCACCCACTTGCGTTGGTTCCATTAATTCAGCGAATTCGCCGTAACAATTATCGACAAAGATCACAACATTGGGTGCGATGCTTTT
The DNA here is from genome assembly GCF_005405345.1 of Enterococcus viikkiensis. Classification (GTDB taxonomy): domain Bacteria; phylum Bacillota; class Bacilli; order Lactobacillales; family Enterococcaceae; genus Enterococcus_A; species Enterococcus_A viikkiensis. The sequence continues at coordinate 23,352 of NZ_BJDW01000027.1, forward strand.
AACATAGTCACACATTTCTTTGATCTTTTCGACTGTAAATGACGGTCTCGAAGCATACCCTCGTGAACGCTGGATCGCTACGACCTTCGTTTTAGTGGTCATTTTTTCTTTAATTCCAGCAAAATCGACGTTCCCATCGGGTAATAAATCGACTTCATCATAACCAATCTGGTATTCCTTAAAAGAACCAATCCCGTTCCCTTGAACACCAATCACTTCTAACAAGGTGTCATAAGGAGTCCCTGTAATATACAGTAGGTCATCTCCCGGACGCAGTACACCAAAAAGTGAGGTTGCGATCGCATGGGTCCCCGAAACGATTTGCGGACGAACCAGTGCCGCTTCCCCGCCAAAAGTTTGAGCATAAACTGCTTCTAAAACATCCCGTCCTTGGTCATCATTGCCATATCCAGTAGACGGTAAAAAATGCGTCTCTGAAACATGATTTTCACGGAAAGCCGTTAAGACCTTCGCTTGATTTGATAATGCGACCTCACGAACTTCTTGCAGGCGTTCTCCGATTTGTTGATCGACTTGATCGACCATTTCTACTAGCTCAGGCGCCAGTTTCGTTGTCCAATTCATCTTCCATTCTCCTAATCCAAAGAGACTTTTTCTTAGCGAAGCCACGCACGATATACTTTTCCTGCTCTTCGTCAAAGTCCTCGCTTAAAACGAGGGTCTCTCGTTTCATTTCACTTAACGCTTGACCTTCATCAGCCCCTAATGTAATCAAATAAGGCTCAAGCAAATTCATGATCTCTTGTTTGATAGCGTCAGCCAGCACCTCTTTTCCTTTGAGGGATTTAGCAGAGATCAAAACATTAGGAAACAAGGTCGGCGCAAATGAAAACTCGTCGATCCGATCCGACTTATTATAAATCGTCAAGATTGGAATATCGTCCATTTCAAGCTCTTTCAAAAGCTCTATGACGGTTTTTTCTTGTTGTTGCCGATCTTCTGAACTGGCGTCAACAATGTGTAACAAAAGATCCATTCCTTTACTTTCTTCTAAGGTCGAATGAAAGGCATCCACTAATTGAGTCGGCAAATCTTGAATAAATCCCACCGTATCAGTGATCGTCGTCTCCATGCCTTGAGGCAAATGCCAACGTTTCGTCAACGGATCTAATGTAGCAAATAGCTGATCTTCTGAATACGTATCCGCATTGGTTAATAAATTTAAGATCGTGGATTTCCCAGCATTCGTATATCCGATCAGCCCCATTTGAAAGACGCTTGATTGCTGGCGCTTCTGTCGACTCCGTTCACGATGAGCTTCGACTTCTTTCAATTCTTTTTTGATAGCTGAAACACGGCGCCGAATGTGGCGACGATCCGTCTCTAGTTTGGTCTCACCAGGACCCCGCGTTCCGATCCCCCCACCTAAACGAGAAAGACTTTGACCCTGTCCCATCAGACGAGGCAATAAATAGTCCAATTGGGCCAACTCAACTTGCAACTTCCCCTCTTTTGAACGAGCCCGTTGCGCGAAAATATCTAAGATTAATTGAATCCGGTCAATAACTGGTACGCCGATCATTGCTTCGATCGTTTGGCTTTGCCGCGGTGATAAGGCATGATTAAAAATGACCAACTCCGCTTCATGAGCGTCCACCAACTCCGCCAATTCCTGCACTTTGCCCTTTCCAATAATCGTTTGTCGATCAATTTTTGGGCGTTTTTGTGTTAATGAATGAACGATTTCCCCATGGGCTGTTTTGGTTAGTCCAGCCAGCTCATGCATCGATTCTAAATAATTGTGTTTACTTTCATCTGTCTCAACGCCGACTAGGATGACTCTTTCTGTCAATTCGTTTCCTCCTCTAACCATTTTTCAATCGCATCTTCAATTTCATGAAGTGTTTCCGGTTGTTGAACCAGATCATACCAGTTCACCGACATCCGATTGCGAAACCATGTTAATTGACGCTTAGCATAGCGTCTGGAATGTAATTTAATTTCCTCGAGAGCAGACTCCAACGTAATGTTGCCTGCAAAATAAGGAAACAATTCCTTATATCCGATTCCTTGAGCGGCTTGAACTTCTGGTGTACCCGCCAATTTTTCTGCTTCATCTAGCAAACCTTGCGCCACCATGATATCCACACGTTGATTAATTCGTTGATAAAGTATTTCCCGATCCGTATTTAGACCAATCATAAAGCTGTCGTAAAGCTTTTGCGGCTGTTCTTTCGGTTCTAAGATGGAATGTCCTGTCAATTCAAAGACTTCCATAGCTCGGATCACTTTTTTACGATTATTGAAATGAATTTTTTCTGCGGCTAATGGATCGACTGCTTGCAATTGCTGCCACAATGCTCGATTGCCATTTTCTTCAGCGAAGCTTTCGTACTTTTCTCGCAGCCCAGTATCATCCACTTCGCCTTCTCGTCCCAGCTTGTAATCCCATAATAATGATTGGATATAGAGGCCAGTGCCGCCAACTACAATCGGTAATTTTCCGCGCTGGCTAATATCCTCAATCGCAAGACGAGCTTCTTGCTGAAAATCCGCAGCCGAGTAACTGTCATGAATTTCACGAACATCAATTAAATGATGCGGAATACCGGCCATTTCTTCTATGGTAACTTTTGCTGTACCAATATCTAAGCCGCGATAAACCTGTAAGGAATCACCACTGATGATCTCGCCATTAAAACGTCGGGCTAAATCAATGCTCAAACTCGTTTTTCCCACAGCTGTTGGACCGACGATTGTGATGATTTTCATTGCTTGAACCTACTTCTAGCGCGAATCGCTTTTTCTGGAAAATCGGTAATGATCCCGGCAAAACCTTTTTCAAAACAACTCATCATCGTTTCGTACAAATTAGGCGTCCACGGACGGATCGACTTCTCAAAATTTTTAACGATTTCAGGGTTTTGTTTGATCCAATCATAACTTGGATGTAACCCCTCAATAAAAGGTGAATCCAAAACTAGCTGATACTTATCAAGGGCATTTTTTTGAATCAAATCATATTGTGCGTCTGGTTCGTATTCATGCATGATTTCTAAGGAATCAAGATTAAAACTCGCGTACCAATAAGTAAAGGGCCATTCTTTGCTAGTCATTACCTCTGATATTTTTTCTTCAATTCCCGGATAGTGAAATTTATTTGTTTTGATCTCAATACATAAAATACCGCGAAAGCGCATTTGTAGTAATAAATTCAACACTTCTTGTAACGTCGAAATTTTCGTTGCTTGATATTTTTTATCAAACCAGCTGCCAGCATCTAGTTTTTTGATTTGTTCTAATGTCAATTCACGAACCAACCCTTTGCCGTCAGTCGTTCGATCAACACTTTCGTCATGAATAACTACCAGTTGTTGATCCGCCGTCAAATGAACATCCAGCTCGATGCCGTCTGCTCCGCTTCTTACAGCTTCCATAAACGCCGGTAATGTATTCTCAGGATGCGTCCCTGCACTACCGCGATGGGCTATAATTACTGTCATCTATCTTCACCTCTTCGTAATCACAAATTAACTTATTGGTTCTTTGATTGAAAAGCGGTGGCCGCTTATTTTTATTAAGAAGCCTTGAAATAATGCAAAGGCTGCTTCGTTGAACGAGCCAACTGCTGTCTTTTTTCGTCTAAAATTTCTAGTAACTGCTCTGAGAAGGTCTCCATGACCACTCGGCCGCCTTTGTATGTATAGCCGCCAATTTTAACTGTCTCTTCAGGCGATAAAATAACTTTTCGATGAGAAATATTTTTGAAAAATTCTTCAATCATGTAATTAGGCAAATAAAAATTATTTTGTGCCGTAAATGAATTCAAATAAATGAAATCATCAATGGTGATGTAGCAATCATCAAAGGAGTTAAAAGATACATAATCTTGCATCAAAACATTACGCTTCGATAAAATCTCATTAATTTTTTTGTTCAATAAATTAATTGTTTCGATTTCCTTGACCTGATGCTCTAATTCTCTTTCACGGTGATGCTGCAAGTCAATATACTTTAAAATTGAAAAGGCTGCGATACCAGTAATACACGCGCCGATTAATACCCCAATGAGTCCAATAAGTGCAATTTCCACATTTTCTCCTCCTAATTCGTTGATGTTGATATAGATAGTTTTCAAAAATAAGATTGCGATTCAGCACATTGCTCATTCCACCAAGACATTTGGTTAGGCATCATAGTAAAAAAAGGACCGATAATTCTTATCTCTGCGTTATTAATAGTACCATATTTTCCTGTTTCTAGGATAGTTCGAGTCAATCAAAAATACGAATCATTCTATTTGACCAAGACTGACCAAAGTTGTATACTTTTTTTAGGTTTTAGCAATCAAACGTTGTTTGTGCTAAACTAAATATGATCAATATTTTTAAGGAGGACTCACTATGAACTTAGTTCCTACAGTCATTGAACAATCATCTCGTGGCGAGCGAGCTTACGACATTTATTCACGTCTATTGAAAGACCGCATCATTATGTTAAGCGGTGAAGTAAACGACGATATGGCCAATACCATCATCGCTCAATTACTTTTCTTGGATGCCCAAGACTCTGAAAAAGATATCTATCTTTACGTTAACTCTCCTGGTGGTAGCGTTACTGCTGGTATGGCGATTTTTGATACGATGAACTTTGTAAAAGCTGATGTACAAACAATCGTTCTTGGAATGGCCGCTTCAATGGGCAGCTTCTTATTAACGGCTGGTGCTAAAGGCAAACGTTTTGCTTTGCCAAATGCTGAAATTATGATCCACCAACCTCTTGGCGGAGCTCAAGGACAAGCAACTGAGATTGAAATCGCAGCACGTCATATTTTGAAGACGCGCGAACGCTTAAACAATATTTTAGCTGAACGCACTGGTCAACCTCTTGAAGTTATCGAAAGAGATACCGAACGTGATAACTTTATGACTGCCGAAGAAGCAAAAGCTTACGGCTTGATCGATGAAGTAATGGAAAATAGCAGTTCATTAAGTTAAGTTATAAAGAATTTACGGCGGAAGTAGCCTCGTTACCAAAAAGCTACTTCTGTTGTATCTTTTGTTCGTAAACAAAGAGGCAAGACTGCATGCGGTCTTGCCTCTTTGTTTTGTATAGTTGATCCCCCTTTTCGAAAAATGAGGGGCAAACATATAAAAAAAGCTGAAGCATTGTCTGCTCCAGCTTATATCCCCTTATTCTTTTTGTGAATACCCATTTTGGTAATCAATCTTAATGCCTTCTTGTACATTATAAATGAAGAGATTAAATGAAATCTGGTCGTCTTCAATACTTTGGGCTTCCATCTGTACGCCGCGAGCAATTAATTCGTCCCCTTTAAAAGAAGGACTCACGCGATAACGAACATGATGATTGGTCTTCCGAATATAATTTCCAATCTCGATCTCGTGATCATTCATTCCCGGATCATTTAGTGAAGCAGTTCCAGTCATTAAATTTTTGAGATTATTATTTTCACCAGAAAACTGATAAGCAATCAGATGCGCCCGATTGTATAACGGCTTGTCATTATAAAATTTCTGGTGCCACCCTGTCGGCTTAACGTATAAACGTTCACGTTCTTCATGGGGCATCAAGTCTTTGCCTAACATACCATTAGCCACACCTACTCGGTTCAAGTTGTCCAAATCGGAAAATCGAGTCCACGTTCCATTTTCTAATGAAAGATCATTTTTGGAGAACAACGGCTGATTCTGATTTAACTCAATTGTCTGATGCTTTCCATCATATTCAGGTACTTCGGAAAGCTGATTAACAGTTAGTTCTTTAACTGGTTGATTCACTTCATCACTAGGCTTTACTTGGGAGTATATACCATAAATTCCCGCCATCAATACGACAATGACTGAAATAATTTTCGAGGTCTGTTTCTTTGCTGCGATCTTGCTTCAACTCCTAGCTCATAAAAATCGTCGTATATATTTCCGTCTCGCTATTCTACCACAGTTTTTATGGCTGATAAGCTTATTTCGTTTGTTGCCAAATTTCCTTGATTGCAGGTACATTCCCTAGCTCTGTTAAATTACTTGGCATAATGACCGTATTGCCATTATTTTCAACAACATGCTTGAAGGCTTCGATTCCTAGATAAGCGATCATTTCATCGGTCAAATTACTTTCGGCAATCGCTTGGTTGATTTCTTTGATCCGCGCCGTTTCCGCCTCCGTCAGCTTTCTAATTTTCTCAGCTTCGGCAGCAGCGTCGATCCGCGTTCTTTCAGCTCGGGCATCGGCATCGATCTTGGTTTGTCTTGCTCGCGCTTCCGCATCAATCTGCATTTCAGAAGATTTCGCTTCTGATTCCAAAATAACCGATTGCTTCTTCCCTTCAGAAATCGTAATCAATGATTCTTTGTCACGACTTGCTGTGATTAATTTATTCATTGAATTGACAATTTCATCTGAGACCGAAATCTCACCAATATTAATCCGGTCAATCGATAAACCATAGCCCGCAGTAATATCTTTCACACTTTGATACAAATTCACATTGATTTCTTCTGTCCCATTTAGCACTTCATTCAATTCCATCTTACCAATGATGCCCCGCAAGTTGGATTGGCAATCTTGAATCATCGAAGTCACTGAATCCTCATTATCGTATACAAAAGCTCGGGCATCTGTTACGTGATACTTAATCGCTTCATCAATTTCAACAATGACATTGTCCCGTGTAATCACACTTTGTGGTTCGATTTGAATCGGCGTTTGTTTTAACGATACCCGACGACGTACCACATAAAGAATTGGAATCAGAAAATGTAGCCCTGGATCGATCGTTTTGACATATTTACCGAAGCTTTCAACAACCTTGACTTCTCCTTGTTGCACAATCACGACTAATTGACTTAAAATAAACAATGCAACGACAATCACAATAACGACTAAAATAATATTAAATACTACCAACATAATTCACATCCCTTTCATCTCGATTATTATTAACGACGACTAACAACTCCCGACTGGTAAAATCAACTACTTCCAGCATATCCTCAGGCTCGGGAGGCCCATTTAATACCTTATAATCATACCAACTACCTAAAATTCGAACTAGCCCGGTGATTGCTAGACCCTTGCTACGAAAACATTTTCCCAATGTTTTCTGCATTTGATAATCCGACACCCACTCAACTCCTTTTCCTATTTAAAATTACTTAAATAGTCTATACATATAGTATAGCAAATCTTCTAAAAAAGAATCGTACTTTTCAGTGCTCTTATTGCTTTACAGTTTTATAGTTTTTTCTTAAGATGCTAATAGATTGGAGGCCTTTTAATGGAAACAGCAAAGAAACAATGGTGGGGACTGCTTGTCATTCCACTTGAATTAATCATCGGAGATTTTCTCTTTCCACTACTAAAAATTGATCAAAATCCTAAAGTTAGCCTTATTGCTTCAGCAACACTCTTTATTATCGGTTTTCTTATTATGTTGTATCTGTTTCATGATTTTTTAAGAACTCAGTGGCAAGTCTATCGCCAAAAGCTTTTTCGGCATTTGTTACTCAGCATTATTCTAGTCATCGGTGCTTTTTTAATTCTCAACATGGTTCGTGGCCTGATTCCTAGTGATTTGTTGCAAGTTCGAAATACAGCCACCGACGATACAGCCGCTCCGTCATTAAGTGCTAGTTGGGCTGTTTTAGCCGCTGTAATACCTTTTATCGCCCCATTCGCCGAGGAACTAACCTTCCGCTACTTACTTTTCGGTAAATTTACGAACAAAATTTTGCGTTTCGTCATGCTATTTGTCCAAGGTATTTTATTTGGTTTAGTCCATTGGAATAATTTTAATGGCAACATTTATGCCATGATTCCTTACATGGTGCTTGGCATTTATTTTGGCTTGATTTACTGGTTCTTCAAAAATATTTGGGGATCGATTATGGTTCACTGGATGCTGAATACGATGAACTCCTTATTGCCAGCTCTGTTTCTATTGATTCTTAGCCTTTTTGGTATTCAAACTTGATCCTCCATTGCGAGGATTTTTTTTATTCCTACAAACGAGCATACAAGAAAAAAATGTAGGCGCCCATGCACCCAACGAATAGCTGACAAGCAATCAACGCCACTTGATTCATTCGTTTTTGTCAAATAGTTGTGGACACTCCCCACTCCTTATTCTTGCCGTACCCAAACACTACAAGTATCAATACGCTCACAGGCACGATAAAACCATAAGTTTATTGCCCCAATTACTCACAGTCCAGTCAAAGGCGAATTGTATCGGAATTCGTTCAGGCAAACGAGTATAAAAAAGACTTGCCCCAGCAAAAAAAGTTAACGCCGCCCCGAAACCCAAGAAAATCGACCACTGATATGCTCTTCCTAACACTTTCTCACCTCCTGTATTTTGCCCATAGTATATTCCTCCCACAAATAGAACTCCAGAAGATTTCAAGTCCCTAAAATCAAAATAGTTTAAATGATAAGTTCCTTCATTAAAGTAAGCGCACCTTTTCTATAACCCTGATTTTAAAATATTCTTTTTCACATAATTTCATTTTTTTGGACACAAAAAAACCAGCGTTCAGCCACAAACGTTGGTTTGATAAGGTTTTATAACCTAAGCGGGTGACGGGCTTCTAAGCCGTTTTATAGGAAGATAAAACCAATATGCAAAGCATAACACACATCTTCTATGA
>NZ_BJDW01000028.1 GCF_005405345.1 Enterococcus viikkiensis
TAACTTTAATTTTACAGAATGGACTTTCTCTTTTTCTACCCTAAATTTCTATTTACACAAAATATTTTACGCTATCTTCGCTTGTCCTTTTTTCAATTTGGATGGATCATTAGAATAAATATTATTACGTCTAAAAAGAGCGTCATAATATTCATTGTCTATCGGTTCTAATAATCTTATCGATGATTATTATGTTTTTTGGTTTTAAGTTCTACTTTCAGTTTTATAGTGATGAGAATAAAGAAATTAATCTAAATAATGTTGCAGATATTTCCTATCTTTCAGGAGATGGTGTAGAAATTAACACTCTTGAGGGTGAAAAAATTCAAGTTAACAGCTACTTAGATATAGTAAGATATTCAATTTCACATCCTGACTCTAAGTACGATAGCGAAGTTCGAAAAACAGTTGTTACGAAGAAAAACATTGAAGAAATAATTCAAAAAGACAAAAAATATAGTAAGAAGTAAAAAGATTTTTTCTAACTAAATCCAATCAATCTCGCAACGTTTCTCCCCCCGCTAGTAACACGGGGGTAACACGGGGGTACCAAACTCATTGGAAATCCCTCTGATGGTTGCTACAAAAGGCTTCACGAGCATTCTTCAAAGATTCGATTTTTGTCAAAATTAGCTAAATAAAAAACCAAAAGACGTGTGAACGGACCGGCTGCCAGCGGCAGAGCCGAGTTCGTTTACACGTCTTTTTTGTGTTTTATCAAAAAAGAAACTTTTTCGAAATGAGGCGATTAAGGAGCAAATAGTTTAAGAATCTCTTACAAGTTAATTCAATTGCCTGTTGTTTCGAAAAATTGCCCTACTCAGATTGTAGTAGTAATGGAAGAGAAATCATCCATAAAGAAAATTATGAGAAATTCCACATTTTTTGGAAAATAGGGGGTTCCAAATTGTTCTTGTTAGTGAAGGGAGGAAATTTTATGCAACTGATTCGTGCACCCACTCTACTTTGTTTCAACCAATTAAAACAAAGACTAAATTCAAAATCAAAGGAGAAATACACATGTCAAAAAAATTAATGATCCAAAAAGGAACCAGTATCTCACTCAACGATTCAGAAACTGTCAATCTAGCCAGTCTACGTTTCGATCTCAAACAATTCAAACTCCCGCAACGTTTTGTTGTAGCCAAAAGTGATATTCAAATGCGGATGGAACGTGAACAGAACCATGTGGGCGAACGTGTAGAAACCGGGCTAATGACCCTCACCTTCAAAGTCTATGATCGGGCTTTTGTCGAACTGGTTCTGAATAACGGCGGAACAGAACTCGGCTCCCCGATTACCATTGTGGTCGAGCATCAAGAAGAATTACCCATTTTAGATAACTATGAAGACGGCGAGTTGATTCCCATTCGTTTTAATGGTTTAAATGTCTATCCCCGAAAAATTCAGAAAAAGTCATTTGTGGGAGAAGGTCAACCAATGATTGACACCTGGCAATTTGCAGCATTGAAAATCAGTGCCACCTCCTATCAACTAGGAGAAGTGAATGAACCAAACACACCGGCAAAGTAACGAATGTCTGATCGATTTTCTGCGTTTTTCATTACCGGATGCTTCGATGGAAAAAGTTGCGGACTTACTGGGAATTGCCCTTTCTGACTTTACTTCAGAAAAGAAAGGGAGTCCTTTTCCCACTTACGATTCTCACTATTCCTTTGCAGATATTATCATTCACCAAAGTGACCACCACCACAATCTCTTAGTAAACTTATCGGGTCAAGGGTGTCGCCAATACGAAGAATATATGTCTAGTGTGGAGGGTTGGCATTGGCAGAAATTCTTAGCCACCATTTTAAAAGCCAAAGGAACCATTACTCGTGCCGACTTGGCAATGGATTTATTTGACGGCTCCTCTCCTCCTGTATCTACTTTGCAAAAATACGTGAGGAACGGCCAACTCAGCTCTCAAAGCCGCCACTTTCGGGAAGTAAACAGTGGGCAACTACAGGAAGGCATTCTGACTGGTCATACGCTTTACATTGGCGCTCAGCCACAACTACTGCGGATTTATGACAAAAAGCAAGAAATACGCGATAAAACGGGAGAAATTGCCCAAGTCAACGAGTGGGTTCGCTGGGAATTGGAGTTAACCGATCAAAAAGCTCGGCAAGCCGTAAAAAAGCTTGCGAAAGGAATACCACTCAATACGGTAATTCGTGGCATTTTAGCTTCCCACTACAGCTTCAAGACCAAACCCAAAGGCCCCGTCAACTATCACAACAAAGCTCGTTGGCCGAACATGAAATGGTGGGATAAATTTGTGGGGGGTATTCCCAAAATCCCCTTACGTGTAGTTCGTGAAAAGCCAACCTTTTCCAAGAAGAAAGCATGGTTAGAAAATGCCACTTCGAAATCGCTCGCCATGATTTATGAAGCTTTTCTACAAGCCTATGGCCCAGAACAAGCAGAAGTTTATTTGAGAGAATTACTAGCCAAAGGAAAAGAAAAATTCACGGAAACAGATCAGACCTTTATCGAACAAAAAATACTGGAATTGGAAAATGAAGATTCTTACTAGAGAAAGGAGGTTACCTATGCACGAAGTTCAATTTTTACTGAACGATGAGCAGATGAAACAGCTAGGAAATAGTGTTTACACACTTCTTCTAAACAATGTGAATCAAGTACGACAAGATACTGCGATCGACAAACGCTATTTAACCAAGAAAGAAACTTGCCAATATCTCCATATTGCGAACAACACTTTGGATAAATGGGTCGAACAAGGACTGCCAAAAATCACGATTCAAGGTGTTGTGCGTTTTGATCGGCAAGCTATAGACGAATGGCTCCATTGCTATACTCGCTAGAAGCGGTTTATAATCAGAACGTAGTCATTCCTACGTTCTGGTTTGCGTATAAGAAAGTAGGAAGGAACATGGCAATTACTAAACTGAAAAACAACCACTACAAATTGGAGGTGTTTTACCCCAAGGAGGTGCGACAAATTCTAGGTGTCACTACCGAACGCTACCGCAAAACATTTAGGACGAAAAAAGAAGCGGAACAAGCTGAAAAAGACCTGTCTCAAAAAATTCAACGTGTGCTTAATGAAAAGAGTGCTCGTTCATTTGAATTAAACGGGCATATCAAATTCAAAGAGTTTTATGAAACAGTTTGGTTGGATATGTATATCGCTGGTTCTACTGGACGATCTAGGCAAATACCAACTGCCACAACCATTAGCAATACGAAAGATGTCTTCCGTCTTCATATTCTACCGATGTTTGGTGAATATTCCATCAAGTTCTTAAACGACAATAAAGACTTTGTGCTTCGTGCTTTGATGAAAAAGTCCCAAATTTATGCCAATATCAAAATCATCAAAAGTTACGTCAACCAGATTTTTGATATTGCGGAGCTATTAGAGTATATCGAATACAATCGGATTGAAAAAGTGATTCGGTATGTGGGTGATCCTAAGAAACAGCAACTAAAGGCGGAACGTCAGCTAAACGGTGAAGCACTGACAGCCGAAGAATTGATTGATTGGCTAGACGCAGCGAATGAGGATTACAGCAATGGTTCTCTAATCATGCAAGACTATGTTCTCTTGATGCTAACGTTGAACCTAGGGGACCGCAAGAGCGAATCCTATGCCCTTCAGTGGAAGCATATTGATTTTGAAAATGGTTATGTCAGTTTGATTCAAAGTAAGGATAAGTTTGGCAATTTAAAATCCACAAAAGGGCGCAAAGCCACGAAGTTCAAGATTCCGACATTCCTTATTAAACTATTGAAAGAATGGAAGCAAAAACAAAAGGAAGAACTGCTACAGTTGGGCATTAAACAGACGAAAGAACAATTTCTTTTCACTTATGCCAATCGAAGTGGCGAAGTAAATATTCCGGTTCATGTGGATTACTTAAATTATCGGCTAAAATCCATTCGCCGAAGACATGAGGAACTGGTTCAGACAAACCCTCACAAACTACGCCATACCTTTAGTACGTTAGCTCGTGAAGGCGGTGCAACAATGGCGCAAATTTCTCAAGCCTTAACCCATTCGGATATCAAAACGACAGAAATATACGTTAATACCCCAAATGTTGTCGATCTTTCCACTTATGAAAAATTCGAGAAACGCCTAGATGAAGCTCGAAAAGCAAAATAAATAACTATTTAAAATAACAATCAAACAAACTAAAAAGAACGATTATATAGTGTCCGACCTAGGTCTTAAAAACAGCCAATTCAAAATCTCGTACATTTTTTCGTACCTAAGCGTACAAAAAAAGACACTTCCCCAAAATCGGAAAGTGCCAGAAACGTTGATATATAAAGGATATTAACGCTTAGAGAACTGTGAAGCTTTACGTGCTTTCTTAAGACCTGGTTTTTTACGTTCAACCATACGTGAATCACGTGTAAGTAATCCAGCGCGTTTTAATGGTGCGCGGAAATCAGGATCTACTTCTAATAAAGCGCGTGAGATACCATGACGGATAGCGCCGGCTTGACCTGCATAGCCTCCACCATCAACGTTTACGAATACATCGTATGAACCTGTAGTTTCAGTAACACCAAATGGTTGGTTGATTACTAAACGTAGGTCAGCATGTGGGATATATTCTGCAACGTCTTTTTTATTTACAGTAATTTTACCAGTTCCTGGTACTAAACGTACGCGAGCAACTGCATTTTTACGACGGCCTGTGCCGCTATATTGAACTTGTGCCAATGAATTTCCCTCCTATTAAATTAAGTTTGTGATGTCTAAAACTTCTGGTTGTTGTGCTGCATGTGGATGTTCTGCTCCACCGTATACGTGAAGTTTCATGCCTTGAGCGCGACCTAAAGTGTTTTTAGGAAGCATCCCTTTAACAGAAGTTTCGACCAAACGGCGAGAATTTTTAGCACGCATTTCGCCTGCTGAGATTGATTTCAATCCACCAGGGAAGTTTGAGTGACGGTAGTAAATCTTGTCAGTCGCTTTCTTACCTGTTAATTTGATTTGATCTGCATTAATTACGATTACAAAATCACCAGTGTCAATATGTGGTGTGAATGTTGGTTTATTTTTTCCGCGTAGTACAGATGCAACAACTGTTGAAAGACGTCCTAAAGGAACATCAGTTGCGTCTACTACGTACCATTTACGTTCTACTTCGCCTGGCTTAGCCATATATGTTGTACGCACGTTTTTTTCCTCCAATTTCGATTTCGAATGTTTGACAAACACTTGAGTTTCCGGGGCTCTTGTGGGGCAAACAATACCATTTACCATAATACTTGCTAGGGCTTGGTATGTCAATGTTTTTCTCTTTGAAAACGCAAAATATTTTCATTTTCCTAATATCTTCCTACTATTCATATCAAGCAGCTTTCTATACTATAAAATGAATAAAGAAACGTAAAATCAAAATTATTTTGCATAAATATTTAAAAAGGGGTTGATTTTTGTATTTTACGATGCTACTATAGCTTCAACATATTAATTAGAATTTAATGAAAAAGCAGCAAGGGAGCAATCAGGATGAAAGAAAAAGTGATTTTAGCATACTCAGGTGGTTTAGATACTTCTGTCTCAATTAAATGGCTCGTAGATGAAGGGTACGATGTGATTGCGTGTTGTTTAGACATCGGCGAAGGTCGGGACACTGAATTTATTAAAAATAAAGCTTTACAGGTTGGTGCAACTGAATCCTACGCGATTGATGCTCGTGAAGAATTTTCACAGGATTTCGTTTTGATCGCGCTCCAAGGCAATACCTACTATGAAAATTCTTATCCGTTAGTATCCGCTTTGTCTCGTCCCTTGATCTCGAAAAAATTAGTCGAACTGGCTCATCAGACCGGTGCAACTACGATCGCTCACGGCTGTACCGGAAAAGGCAATGACCAAGTACGTTTTGAAGTATCTATCGCAGCCCTTGATCCAACTCTAAAGATCATCGCACCCGTTCGTGAATGGAAATGGTCACGGGAGGAAGAAATTAATTATGCAGCTGAAAAAGGGGTACCGATTCCAGCAGACTTAGATAATCCTTACTCGATCGACCAAAACTTATGGGGCCGGGCTTGCGAATGTGGCGTCTTGGAAGATCCGTGGGCAACTCCTCCAGCAGGTGCTTACGCTATCACAGCTAAGTTAGAGGATACACCGGATAAACCGACGATTGTAGAGATTACCTTTGAAAAGGGCGTACCGACTGCCTTAGACGGAGAGAAATTATCCTTAGCGGCATTAATCATGAAATTAAATACCATCGCCGGCGTACATGGTATCGGCCGAATCGATCATATTGAAAATCGGTTAGTCGGAATCAAATCCCGTGAAGTTTACGAGTGCCCAGGGGCAGAAGTTTTAATGACCGCCCACAAAGAGTTAGAAGATTTGACCTTTGTCCGTGAGATGGCTCATTTCAAACCCGTGATCGAACAGCAATTAGGCCAAATGATCTACGACGGCTTATGGTTCAACCCAACAATGGACGCTTTGATCGCTTTCTTGAAACAATCGCAAGAAGTCGTAAATGGTGTATTACGGGTCAAACTATTTAAAGGCAACGTAATCGTTGAAGGACGTAAATCTGACAACAGCTTATATAACGAAAATTTGGCGACGTATACCTCTGCCGATACTTTCGATCAAGATGCGGCCATTGGCTTCATTAAATTATGGGGCTTGCCAACTAAGGTCAACGCTGAAATTCAGGCGAAAAAGACCCAACCAACGCTTTAAGATGAATGGGAGCGACAGAAGCCGAGACTTCTGTCACCCCTCTTTTGCAAGAGGAACCAGATGTGAGGCGGCTTTTACTTGCCGGTAAATAAGGCCGTCCGGTTTCACATCTTGCCATTGCTCATAGGTGAGTTTCTTTTCCCGATAGGAAATAAGGAAACCAGCAATGTTTTCATCCTGAGGTATCTGCAAAGATGCCTCCTCCTTATAAGAAAAGTTTAGTAAACTCGTTCTGCTCTTAACAACAAGACTAAAGGTTTGATACGTCGTTTTTCAGGCTTAACAAACGTTTCGCTTGTTGCCTCAAAGAGTTTCTTCGATAAACTAGACATCAAATTAAAGGCAATGCAGACTCGTTCTGCTAGACACTAAAAAAGACCGTCTCAGAGCGGTCTTTTTTAACAAGAAACTAATGAGGTGACGGTACATGGCAAAACTTTGGGGCGGCCGGTTTGACGGTAAAAATGAAGCTTGGATCGACGCATTTGGTGCATCGATTCCTTTTGACCAACAATTAGCAAAACAAGACATTATTGGTAGTTTGGCCCACGTCAAAATGCTCGGTGCGACAGGAATCATCGCAAAAGATGAAGCAGCGAAAATTTCGACTGGTTTGACGATTTTAGCGGAGAAAGCCGCAAACGATGAATTAGTCTTCACAATTGAAAATGAAGATATCCATCTAAATTTGGAAAAAATGCTCCACGATGAGATCGGTCCAGTCGCCGGCAAGCTTCACACCGCTCGCAGCCGGAACGATCAGGTCGCGACGGATATGCATTTATATTTAAAGGAACAGTTGCTTGCAATTATTGAGAAGGTGCAGCATTTTCGGACGGTCTTAGTGAACAAAGCCGAGGAACATATCGAAACGATCATGCCTGGCTACACGCACCTGCAGCATGCCCAACCGATTTCTTTTGGGCATCATTTAATGGCTTATTATGGCATGCTGACACGGGATCAAGCTCGGTTGGAAGAAAGTATCAAACGAGTCGATATTTCTCCTCTCGGCTGTGCGGCTTTGGCTGGGACGACGTTTCCCATCGATCGGGAAATGACTGCGGCGGAATTAGGCTTCAACGATCTTTATATGAATAGTTTAGATGGGGTCAGTGATCGGGATTTCATTTTAGAATTTTTGAGTCACAGCTCGATCTTGATGATGCACCTTTCCCGCTTTTGTGAGGAAATCATTTTATGGTGCAGCCACGAATTTAAATTTGTCGAATTGACCGATACTTTTTCCACCGGCAGTTCGATTATGCCGCAAAAGAAAAATCCTGATATGGCAGAGTTGATTCGAGGAAAATCAGGCCGGGTTTTCGGGGATTTAGTTGGTTTATTAACGGTGATCAAAGGCTTACCCTTGGCCTATAACAAAGATTTACAAGAAGATAAAGAAGGCATGTTTGATACCGTCCATACGGTAGCGACAAGCTTAGATATCATGGCCGGTATGATTGACACCATGAAGGTCAATACACAGGTCATGCATGACGCGACGGAAAAAGATTTCTCCAACGCGACGGAACTAGCTGACTATTTGGCGACCAAAGGCATCCCCTTCCGTCAAGCCCACGAGATCGTTGGAAAATTGGTCTTAGATTGTACTCAACAGGGGATTTATCTGCAAGATGTTCCATTAGCCGATTACCAAGCAATCAATGCTGTGATCGAAGAAGACATTTATGATACCTTATCCTCTAAAACTGCGGTCACTCGTCGCCATTCACTAGGCGGCACCGGCTTCGATCAAGTCAAAAAACAAATCGAGCTGGCAAAAACAGCCTTGTAAAACAAAAAAACGACTGCCCACATGGGCAGTCGTTTTTTATTTAATTCATTACGCATCAATTTCAGGCGCTTGGCCTAAATGAGCTTGGATCATCCAAATGCGTTTTTCAGTCGCCGTTTTGAATTCAATGAAGATATCTTGTGTTGGATCGTCGCCTTCTTCACCAGTCACATCAATCCCTTTTTGATAAAGGTCTGCTAAATAGCGATAGCCTTTAACAAGCGTAGCCAAGCGTTCTTCCATTGTCCGATCCCAACGTCCTACTTCATCAGGGATCTTAGTTTGGTCAGCCATTTCACGCAACGTTGAGTAAGGTGAACCGTCTAATGTGATCAAGCGTTCAGAGATCTCATCCAATTGATCATTTACATCATCCATGAAATCATCCATCATTGGATGTAATGTCAAGAAACCAGGACCACGCATATACCAATGTGTTTGGTGGATAACCATGGACATTTGACTTAAGTCTGCAACTAGTTGGTTCAATACTTCTTTTGTCTTTTCAAATTTCATTCCTTCATACCTCCTAAAATTTTTAGCTCCAATAAAAGCATAATACACTTTCAGTAAAAGTACAAAGAAAACGCTGGTATTTTGATGTTTTGTCGTACCTTATTAAAAAGGAGGTGAAAGGCTATTTTACAATTTGTTATCGGCACGATTATCGGCTCTTTTTTGGCCGTTGTCACGACTCGGATTCCTTGAGGAGAATCGCTCCTATACCCGCCATCCCATTGTGACCATTGCCAACAAAAGTTGCGACCATTGGAACTGATCCCTTTGTTTTCCAGCCTTCGACAAGGTTTCCGGTGCAGGCATTGTCATAAAAAATTCTCCGCCCGCAGTTTTTGGCTGGAACTTTTTTGCGGAGTGCTTTTTGTCCTCTTTCTAGCAGAAGTCAACGGGGTTCAGCTGTGGCAGCTTTTTTGGCTGCTAAGTACACTCGTTTTAGCGGTGATCGACTGGGATCATTTCATTGTCGAGAAAAAAATCTTTTTCTTTACTAGTTTGATTTTGTTAGGCGGCGGTGCCTTATTATTTTCTTTTCATTGGAAACAACCACTGATGGTTTGTGCCCTCTATTATTGCAGCCAAAAAATACTCCCAAACAGTCTTGGCTTGGGAGATCTTTGGATCATTGCTTTATGGAGCTTATTTTTGTCTGGTCATGAGCTCTTACAACTGCTGTTGATTGCTTCAACTACGGGGCTGGGCTTTTACGGCTATCAGGTCTTACGGCAAAAAATACCGGAGCGTTTGCCATTTGTACCCTTTCTTTTTATCGGACTGTTCTGCATCCTATTAGACCATCGCTAAGCCTGCCAATACTGGCGAATAAACCCTTTACGCCCAGAACCCTCGCTATAAGCGTTATAGTGCGCTGGATTTTTCCGATAAAAATCTTGATGGTAGTCTTCTGCTGGATAAAACGGTTGAGCCGATTCAATTGTCGTTACGATCGGCTCTTTAAAACGTCCACTTGCTTGCAGTCGTTCCTTCGAGGCTTCCGCTGTCAATTTCTGTTCATCAGAGGAATAAAAAATCACCGGACGATAAGAATCTCCGCGATCGGCAAACTGACCAAAGGCATCCGTAGGATCGGTTTGCTGCCAATAAATTTCGACTAATTGCTGATACGAAATAACGTCTGGATCAAAGGTGATCTCGACTGCCTCCGTGTGTCCCGTTGTTCCGCTGCCGACTTGTTCATAGGTGGGATTTACTACATCTCCTCCTGTATAGCCGGATACAACTTTCTTTATACCAGGCATTTGATCAAAGGGCTTCACCATACACCAAAAACAGCCGCCAGCAAAAATTGCTTTTTCTTCTGCCATAAATACTTCCCCCTTTTCGTCCCATCATAAGCCTTTTTCAAAAAAATGAAATGAATCTGCTCAAAAAGAGCGTGTACTAGACCTGTCCAGTTTCAAGTGAAAAGCTAGTTATCCGTAAAAAAAGAACCTGTGACAAGACTTTTGTCACAGGTTCTGCCTTCAGCTCTCTTTTAATAATTCTCCGTATCGATTGGATAAATGATTTTGCCGTAACCGGTATAATCATAATGCGTTCCCGCACTGATCTTCTCCACTTCGCTATCATCAAAGAATAATTGATTGTCATCGTCGTCATCTAGATTCGGTATTTTTTTCTTAGTAGGCAGATTTAATTGCTGCTTCAGAGTATTTTGCTCTTCCAACAAACTATTTAGCCCTAAGATTTGGAAATAAATATCTTGGATCATCTCGCCTTGACCTTCGACTTGTGTTTGCTTGATGTCCTCTGCAGCAGGGGTGTACTCTTTAACGACCGTTAGCATTTCACTCCAGCTTAGATCGGTCTTTACATAATCTTCCACCGCGTGTAAATATTTTTTATACTGGGTTACCGAATTGACTGAGAGTATTTTTTTGATGATCTTAGATAAAATTTCTCGTTGTCGTGCTTGCCGGCCAACATCACCCTTCGGATCTTCGTGACGCATCCGCACATACTCTAAAGCGTGTCTGCCATCTAAAGTTTGTTTGCCTTTTTTTACATGCACGCCGTCTAACGTAAAATCAATCTTATTATCGACTTCGATCCCGCCGACCGCATCAACCAAAGTTTTCAAGCCCTTCATGTTGATCTCAACATAGTGATCAACTGGTACATCCAGCATTTTTTGAACCGACTCAATCGCCATTTTGGTCCCGCCTAGTGAATACGCCGCGTTCAGCTTATCATAATAGGTATCCCCTTTTGCGACATAGACATTCTCATCACCTTTATAACCCACCATCTGAGTATAAATATCCCGATCCAGACTTGTCATCATCGTTTGCTTATTCTTGGGATTGATCGTAACCAGCATCATAGAGTCGGAACGTCCTTGATACGTCCGTCCTTTATCACCAGTATCCGTTCCCATCAACAGAACCGAGAACGGCTCTCCACTTTTTAAATCAACGGTATCCGAACGTTTACTCGAATAATCGATTTTTTTCGTCATTTTACTAATTGCTTGATCTACGTCATTATTGACTTTTAGTAGATAGAACGTAGCCGCACCAACGAGTATCACGATAATCCCTACGATAATTAGAATGATTTTCTTTGCTCTACTCATGTAACACCTCAAAATTTTTATCTAGCCAAATAATTCTACAATATTTTCTCATAATTTAGCATTAGACCATAGTCTATCTCCGCTAGTCTAAACGAAATTTAATATCTATTTAAAGTAGCCGTTTTCATTTCGTCAGATACTCTCTTATAATACCGCTAAAAAGAAAGGACCACAAGATTCTGTTGAATCTTGTGGTCCTAGTGTTGTTCTATATTTAGCTTCACCAATTCGTGATGCTTTTAACGCTTAGTTCAATGGATTGTTCAAAGCATCTTCGGCAGCCATTTGTGCTTCAATATCAAAGATACTGTAGACATTTTCGCTAGCCACAACGACTTCTTTTGGTTCCATGTTACGGTAAGTCGCCATACCTGTTCCGGCAGGGATAATCTTACCAATAATAACATTTTCCTTCAATCCAAGTAGTGGATCTTTCTTACCGCGGATTGCAGCATCGGTCAAGACACGAGTTGTTTCTTGGAATGATGCAGCAGATAAGAAGCTGTTTGTTTCCAATGAGGCTTTCGTAATACCAAGCAAGACTGGACGAGATGTCGCAGGTGTGCCACCAGAAACAATCGTTTTGTAGTTTTGGTCTTTAAAGTCAGCGATATCTAACAATGTACCTGGTAAGATATCTGTGTCACCTGGGTCCATAACGCGGACTTTACGCAACATTTGACGAACCATTACTTCAATATGCTTGTCGCCGATTTCTACCCCTTGCATCCGGTAAACACGTTGAACTTCACGTAGCAAGTACGTTTCAACAGAGATAACGTCCCGCACTTGTAATAAGTGTTTAGGATCGATTGAACCTTCTGTTAATCGTTCACCACGGTGGATTGTATCACCTTCAACAACTTTCATACGAGCGGTATAAGGAACTGTGTATGTCCGCGTATCCGTTTCACCTTTGACGGTCACTTCTTTCGAACGAGTGGCAGCATCTTCAGCGATTTCAACAACTTCACCGGTAACTTCAGTAATAACAGCCAACCCTTTAGGATTACGTGCTTCGAAGATTTCTTGGACACGAGGAAGACCTTGTGTGATATCATCTCCGGCAACCCCGCCGGTATGGAATGTACGCATGGTCAACTGAGTACCTGGTTCACCGATTGATTGAGCAGCAATCGTACCAACTGCTTCACCGACTTCAACGTCGTCACCAGTAGCCAAGTTGCGACCATAACAATGTTTACATACACCATGCTTCGTATTACATGTGAAGACCGAACGAATGGTTAATGTTTCAACACCAGCGTCGATAATCCGTTTTGCATCTGCTTCACTGATTAATGCATCCCCAGGTAAGATTACTTCGCCTGTTTCAGGATTTAAAACAGATTTTTGAGTATAACGTCCAACCAGACGTTCTTCTAACGATTCGATGATCTCATTACCTTCACGGATTGCAGAGATTTGTAGACCGCGGTCAGTGCCACAATCTTCTTCACGTACAATCACATCTTGGGCAACGTCAACCAAACGGCGAGTTAAGTAACCTGAATCGGCTGTCTTCAAGGCGGTATCGGTCATCCCTTTACGAGCCCCATGAGTCGAGATAAACATTTCCAAGACAGATAGACCTTCACGGAAGTTTGAGATGATCGGCAATTCCATGATTTGTCCATTCGGAGCGGCCATTAATCCACGCATCCCAGCAAGCTGAGTAAAGTTGGAGATGTTACCACGGGCTCCAGAGTCAGACATCATGAAGATTGGGTTTTTCGCATCCATTGATTCAATCAGACGTTGTTGGATATTATCTTTGGCTGCATTCCAAACAGCAATAACACGTTCATAACGTTCATCATCCGTAATCAAACCACGACGGAATTGTTTCGTGATCGTGCCAACTTGTTTGTGGGCGTTATCGATGATTTCTTGTTTTTCAGCTAGGGCCATGATATCGGCGATACCAACGGTCATACCAGCATGAGTAGAGTGTTTGTACCCTAAGTCCTTCATACGGTCAAGCATCATGGAAGTATCCGTGACTTTGAAACGTTTGAAGACTTCAGCGATGATATTTCCAAGGTTTTTCTTCTTGAATGGCAAGATAATTTCTTGTTTTTTGATCGCTGCAGGAATATCAACACCTTTTTCAACAAAATATTTGTCAGGTGTGTATTGTGTTAAGTTGAAATCAGTTGGTTCGTTTAAGTAAGGGAATTCTTGCGGCATGATCTCGTTGAAAATAATTTTCCCAACAGTTGTGATCAGCATGCGTTCTTTTTGTTCTTCAGTGAATGGTTTGTCACCTAATGTATTAGGATCAACAGCTACACGTGAATGTAAGTGAACATAGCCATTACGCCATGCCAACACTGCTTCATTCATATCACGGAAGATCATTCCTTCACCTTCACGGCCTTCTTCTTCCATTGTTAGGTAGTAGTTACCTAAGACCATATCTTGAGATGGTGTAACAACGGGTTTACCATCTTTCGGGTTCAAGATGTGCGTTGCAGCGAGCATCAACATCCGAGCTTCTGCTTGCGCTTCTTCACCTAGAGGTAAATGGACAGCCATTTGGTCTCCATCGAAATCGGCATTGTAGGCTTCACAAACTAATGGGTGAAGACGGATTGCACGACCCTCTACTAAGATTGGTTCAAATGCTTGGATACCTAGTCTATGCAACGTAGGTGCCCGGTTAAGTAAAACAGGGTGTTCTTTAATAACTTCTTCTAGAATGTCCCAAACAACATCTTCTTGATGTTCGATTTTACGTTTTGCATTTTTGATATTTGACGCGATTTCCCGTTGAACGAGTTCTTTCATGACAAATGGTTTGAACAATTCGATCGCCATTTCTTTTGGCAGACCACATTGATACATTTTCAAGAAAGGTCCAACAACGATAACGGAACGAGCAGAGTAATCGACACGTTTACCTAGCAAGTTTTGACGGAAACGACCTTGTTTCCCTTTCAACATGTGAGATAAAGATTTCAATGGACGGTTACCTGGTCCAGTTACTGGACGGCCACGACGACCATTATCGATCAATGCGTCTACCGCTTCTTGCAGCATCCGTTTTTCATTTTGTACGATGATATTTGGTGCGTTCAAGTCTAATAGACGTTTCAAACGATTGTTACGGTTAATCACACGACGGTATAAGTCGTTCAAGTCAGAAGTCGCAAAACGACCCCCTTCTAATTGGACCATCGGACGTAGATCTGGCGGAATGACAGGAATAACATCCATAACCATCCAGCTAGGAAGATTCCCAGAAGAACGGAACGCTTCTAAAACATCCAGACGACGAATCGCACGTGTCCGTTTTTGTCCTTGAGCGGTTTTCAATTCTTCTTTTAATTCAACAGTTTCGCCTTCTAGATCTACTTTATCTAGTAATTGTTTGATGGCTTCAGCACCCATTGCCGCATGGAATTCTTGACCGTATTGATCCCGTTTTTCACGGTATTCACGTTCAGTTAATAATTGTTTTTTCTCTAGGCTCGTATTACCTGGATCGATTACGACATATGATGCAAAGTAGATGATTTCTTCTAACGCACGAGGACTCATGTCTAAAACAAGACCCATCCGTGAAGGAATACCTTTGAAATACCAAATATGTGTAACAGGCGCTGCTAATTCAATGTGACCCATCCGTTCGCGACGAACTTTCGAACGGGTAACTTCAACACCACAGCGGTCACAAACGATACCTTTATAACGGATTCGTTTGTATTTCCCACAGGCACATTCCCAGTCTTTGGTTGGTCCAAAGATTCTTTCATCGAATAGCCCTTCACGTTCAGGTTTCAATGTACGATAGTTAATGGTTTCCGGTTTTTTTACTTCACCGTATGACCAGCTTCTGATTTTTTCAGGAGAAGCCAAACCTATTTGCATACTTTCGAATTTATTTACATCGATCAAAAGGGTTTCCCTCCATTTCATTTTATCGTCAGTCAGCTAGAGGATAGCTGACTGACTTAAGACAATCACGACTTCTTATAAGTCTTCTGCAGTTTCGATTTCTTGGATCAAATCTGATTTTTGTTCCGCGCTTTCAGCAGCCGCTTTTGCTTCAACTTCTTTCGCAGATTGTTGTTGTTCTGCATATTTAGTCAAAGCATCAACGGTGATCAAGTCGTCATCATCATCATCCATGTCTCGTAACTCGATTTCTTTGTCATTAATATCTAGGACTTGCATATCTAAACCAAGCGCTTGTAATTCTTTCACTAATACGCGGAAAGATTCAGGCACACCTGGTTTTGGAATAGGTTCACCTTTGACGATGGCTTCGTAAGTTTTCACACGACCAACCACATCATCTGATTTGTAAGTCAAGATTTCTTGTAACGTGTAAGCAGCACCATAAGCTTCCAGTGCCCATACTTCCATTTCCCCAAAACGTTGTCCACCAAATTGCGCTTTACCACCTAATGGTTGTTGCGTAACAAGTGAGTAAGGTCCAATTGAACGAGCATGCAATTTATCATCGACCATGTGGGCCAATTTAATCATGTACATAACCCCAACAGAGATCCGGTTATCAAATGGTTCACCGGTACGACCGTCATAAAGAACCGTCTTAGCATCTGCGGCCATCCGTGCTTCACGGACAGTTTCCCAAACATCGCTATCTTGCGCTCCATCAAAGACTGGTGTTGCAACATGGATGCCTAATTGGCGAGCGGCCATTCCTAAGTGTAACTCCAATACTTGTCCGATGTTCATCCGAGAAGGTACCCCTAATGGATTCAACATGACATCAACGGGTGTACCATCTGGTAGATATGGCATATCTTCTTCTGGCATGATGCGAGAAACGACCCCTTTATTTCCGTGACGGCCGGCCATTTTATCCCCTTCATGAATCTTACGTTTTTGCACGATATAGACGCGCACTAACATGTTCACACCTGGTGATAATTCATCGCCTGCTTCACGAGTAAAGATCTTCACATCATGAACAATTCCGCCACCACCGTGAGGGACACGTAGAGATGTATCACGAACTTCACGGGCTTTTTCACCAAAGATCGCGTGTAATAGACGTTCTTCCGCAGATAATTCCGTTACCCCTTTAGGAGTGACTTTACCTACTAATAAATCGCCATCATGAACTTCAGCACCAATGCGGATAATCCCCATTTCGTCTAAGTTCTTCAAAGTATCTTCCCCAACGTTAGGAATTTCGCGGGTAATTTCTTCAGGTCCTAATTTTGTATCACGTGCTTCTGATTCATATTCTTCAATATGAATTGATGTGTAGACATCATCTTTCACCAAACGACGGCTCATGATGATGGCATCTTCATAGTTGTACCCTTCCCAAGTCATGAAGGCTACGACAACGTTTTGACCTAGAGCCAATTCGCCGTTTTCCATTGAAGGACCGTCAGCTAAGATGTCGCCGACTTCAACTTGTTCGCCTAGACCAACTAATGGACGTTGGTTGTAGCTAGTCCCTGTGTTTGAACGACGGAACTTCGTAATATCGTATTTATCTAAGGCGCCATTGTCGCGACGAACACGAACTTCGTGTGCATCAACGAATTCGACTACCCCATCATTTTTACATAACAATGCAGCCCCTGAGTCATGTGCTGCTTTATATTCCATACCAGTACCAACCCATGGAGAACGTGGTTGGATCAACGGTACAGCTTGCCGCTGCATGTTGGCACCCATCAAGGCACGGTTAGAGTCATCGTTTTCCAAGAATGGGATACAAGCTGTTGCGACTGCGACTACTTGTTTTGGTGAAACATCCATGTAATCGATCTTATCAATCGTTACTTCCAAGTTTTCAGAAGTTGCACGAGCCATCACGACTTCTTCAGCAAAACTGCCGTCTTCGTTTAACTTACTGTTTGCTTGGGCAACTACGTAATGGTCTTCGATGTCAGCAGTTAGGTAATCGATCTTATCAGTTACTTTACCAGTTGAACGATCCACACGACGATACGGTGTTTCGATGAAACCAAATTTATTTACTTTCGCGTAAGATGCCAAACTGTTGATCAGCCCGATGTTTGGACCTTCGGGGGTTTCAATCGGACACATACGGCCATAGTGGGAATAGTGAACGTCTCGAACTTCATAGCCGGCACGGTCACGAGTCAAACCACCAGGTCCTAAGGCAGATAGACGACGTTTATGGGTCAACTCACCTAGTGGGTTGGTTTGGTCCATGAACTGTGACAACTGAGAAGAACCAAAGAATTCTTTGATGCTGGCAACCACTGGACGAATATTGATTAATTGTTGCGGTGTCAACGTTTCTTGATCTTGTATAGACATCCGTTCACGAACAACCCGTTCCATCCGAGCTAAACCGATCCGGAATTGGTTTTGTAACAATTCACCTACTGAACGGATCCGACGATTTCCTAAGTGGTCGATATCATCCACATTGCCGATTCCTTCCATTAAGTTCAAGAAATAGCTCATTGAAGCAATGATATCGCCAGGACGAACTGTGCGAACAGAAGCATCTGGATAGGCGTTACCAATCACCGTTACTTCGCGTTCTGGATCTTTTGGTGAAAAGACTTTAATTACTTGAACCGTCATTGGATCTGTTACAACAGCGTCTTCTGATGGGTAGTAAGTGACTGAGTTCAAGCCATTTTCCAAGTGTGGTCCTAAATCTTCCATTACTTGATGGGTCAAAACAGTGCCTTTTTCCACGATGATTTCGCCGGTTTCAGCATCCACTAAAGTTTCAGCTAACGTTAAGTTCAATAGACGAGTTTTAAGGTCTAATTTTTTATTTACTTTGTAACGACCAACATTGGCTAAGTCGTAACGTTTTGGATCGAAGAAACGAGCTGTTAACAAGCTACGAGAGCTGTCTGCTGTTTTAGGTTCGCCGGGACGTAAACGTTCGTAAACGTCTTTCAACCCTTCTTCGGTACGAGAATCACTTGGGTTTTTGTGTAAATCTTTTTCGATTGTGTTACGTAATGATTCGCTTTCGCCAAAGATTTCGAAGATAGTATCATCTGAACCGAAACCTAGTGCACGTACTAACGTAGTCAAAGGAATCTTACGGGTCCGGTCGATTCGAACATAAGAAATGTCCTTTGCGTCTGTTTCCATTTCTAACCAAGCACCACGGTTAGGAATGACGGTTGAACCAAAACCTTCTTTTCCGTTTTTATCCACTTTCCCGTGGAAATAAACGCCCGGAGAACGAACTAATTGAGAAACGATAACCCGTTCTGCTCCGTTGATGATAAAGGTTCCTTGTTCGGTCATTAATGGGAAATCACCAAAGAATACTTCTTGGGATTTGATTTCACCCGTTTCGCGGTTTACTAAACGTAATACAACATGTAATGGTGCAGAATAGTTTGCATCGTGTGAACGAGCCTCCGCAACCGTGTATTTAGGTTCTTTTAATTCATAGTCAACAAATTCAAGTGACAAGTTTCCATTAAAATCTTCAATTGGCAAAATGTCTTCAAACATCTCTCGCAAGCCCTCCTCTAGGAACCATTGATAAGAATCTGTTTGAATTTCGATCAAATTCGGTAATTCCAACACTTCACTGATTCGTGCGAAGCTTCTACGTTCTCGGTGTTTTCCGTACTTTACTACGTGTCCAGCCAAGTTCTTCACCCCTCTTAAAAGTTTGAAAACCGATCCGAAGATAAATTACATTTATGTTACAAAAATTAAAATTGTGTAACACCTGACATTTTTTGCGGCTTTTAGGCAAAAAAAAACCAAAAATAGAACGTTCTCTTGAAAATTTATTCGCGAGCTTCTACTTTTGTTCCCTATTAAAAGCCGGAACGGACAATATTTCGTTCCTGCCTGTCATCATTTCAGATAGTTTTAGCAAATTAATATGATACATGAGAAAAACATAAAAGTCAATAGTCTCAAGACTTAACTTCAGTCGTCGCAACTTTTTCTTAAAACTTTCAGTAAATTCCATCTATGTTCATTCTGCATACATTTTTGAATATTCAGAATATTCTTCTCTTTATTATTGACATCTCATTTTTCTTACCGTATACTAATTTACATCTTAACAAGTTGGAGGTTGTTCTTATGTTAGCCAAACAAAACTCACAACTGAATAACCGCTATTACTTTAGCTATTTTAGATAGGTTTGTATTCATCATGATGGATACAAACGACCTGAGTGTTTTTTGTATCTATGATGGCTAGAGCATTTCAACGTACCAACGGCCGCATAGAGAAAATCTAAGTGGCTTGAATGAAGCAGCATAAATATTTTTGCATTCACATCACCCGCTTAGAGTTTCGACACTTCTAAGCGGGTGATTTTTTTAGTTAAAAAAAGGCTTGGCACAAACAATTGATTACAAAGGATAGATCAAAAGGAGAGAAAGAAAATGAAAAAAACAGTATTAGCAGGAATCGGATTAATTAGTTTATTGATGTTAGGGGCCTGCGGCAGTAAAGAGACAGCCAGCGATGACAACATGAAACACGTAGGGGTTTTACAATTAGTTCAACATGCTTCCTTAGACAACGCCTATGACGGCTTTAAAGAAGGCTTGGCCGAAGGCGGTTATAAGGAAGGTGATAATTTAGAAATCGATTATCAAAATGCTCAAAACAATCAAGATAACTTAAAAAGTATGAGTGAGAAATTAATCAAAGAAGACCCGGATCTATTGTTAGGGATCGCAACACCTGCAGCCCAGTCCTTACTAAACGGCACGACGGAAATCCCCATCGCCGTAACCGCAGTCACAGACTTGAAAGAAGCAAAGTTAGTCAAAAGCGATAAAAAACCCGGCGGAAACGTCACAGGAACAACGGATATGGTGCCGATCGACAAACAAATTGACTTGTTGCTATCGATCGTACCTGATGCAAAATCAATTGGGATCATGTACAACGCTGGCGAAACCAATTCGAAAATTCAAGCGGACTTAGCTGAAAAAGCTTTGAAGAAAGCCGGCGTTAAGGTCAAAATAAAAACCGCCAACACCACCAATGACGTCCAACAAGTTACCGAGTCTTTAGCCAATGAAACGGATGGCATCTATGTACCAACAGACAATACCTTCGCCAGCGCAGCGGCTGTTATCGGTGATGTGGTGAAGGAAAAGAAAATCCCATTAGTCGCCGGCTCAACAGAACAAATCGACGATGGCGGATTAGCTACGGTCGGGATCGACTACAAAGCATTAGGAAAGCAAACCGGTAAAATGGCCGCTAAGATCCTGGACGGTGATGCAAAACCAGCCGACACACCCGTTGAATCTGCGGACACCTTGAAATTAGTGGTTAACAAGGACATGGCTAAAGCTTTAGGCATCGATCCAGACAGTATCAAAGAACCAAAATAATCAAGTTTTCCAAAGAAAGAAGGACGAATCATGAATCTCATTTCTCTATTATTATCTGCAATGTCACAAGGCCTGCTTTGGTCCCTTTTAGCGATTGGGGTCTACATGACGTTTCGCATTTTAGATATTGCAGATCTGACCGCCGAAGGAAGTTTTCCATTAGGCGGTGGGATTGCAGCAATCGGAATTGTCAACGGACTGCATCCAATCGTAGCGACCCTCTTAGCCTTTGGTGGAGGAATGCTAGCGGGGCTCGTTACCGGAATTTTGAACACGAAATTCAAAATTCCTGCTCTGTTAGCCGGAATCATCACGATGACCGGGTTGTACTCCGTCACCTCAAGGGTCATGGGGGCTCCCAACATCGCCTTATTAGGTGAAAGTACCGTCTTCACTGCCGCCCAAAACATGGGGCTATCAAAAAATAATGCGGTCATTCTGATCGGTTTATTGATTGTCTTATTGGTCATCTTACTATTAGTATTATTTTTCCGGACAGAGATTGGCCTAGCTGTTCGTGCGACAGGGGATAATCCAGACATGAGTGAAGCAAACGGGATTCGGACTGAAAATATGAAGCTTTTAGGTTATATGATCTCAAACGGCAGCATCGCTTTATCCGGTGCCCTCCTAGCGCAAAATAACGGCTTTGCCGATTTAAACTCGGGGGTCGGTACCATCGTTATTGGACTAGCATCGATTATTATCGCGGAAGTCTTACTGCGGAACAAACCGATCCTGATCCGTTTATTGACGATTGCCGCAGGCGCGATTATTTACCGTTTCATTTTGGCCCTCGTCTTCGAATTAAATGTCGAACCGACGGATTCTAAATTGGCTTCAGCGATTGTTTTAGTCATCTGCTTATCCTTACCGCAGATTCGAGCAAAATTCACACTAAAGAAGCCGCAAACGGGAAAGAAAGGAGAGAAAAATAATGCAAGCAGTCTTAAAAATTAATAATTTACATCAATACTTTGAACGTGGCACTATCAATGAAAACCATGCGCTAAAAGGCATTAATCTCGACCTAAATCCTGGTGAATTTGTCACGATCATCGGCGGGAACGGTGCCGGTAAATCAACTTTGTTAAATAGCATTGCTGGTACCTTGCCGATTGAGGAAGGCCAAATGTTTCTAAATGAAGAAAACATCACCAAGCATTCGGTCACACGACGCTCAAAAAAAATCAGCCGTGTCTTTCAAGATCCGAAGATGGGGACAGCGGTCCGCTTATCGGTGGAAGAAAATTTAGCCTTAGCCATGAAACGCGGACATAAACGTGGTTTTTCCTTAGGTGTAAAAAATAAAGATCGTAGCTTTTTCAAAGAACAGTTAGCCATGCTGAACCTAAATCTAGAAAATCGGTTAGATGCAGAGATCGGGCTACTTTCCGGCGGTCAACGCCAAGCAATCACCTTATTAATGGCGACTTTGCAACGACCTGATCTGATTTTACTCGATGAGCACACAGCGGCACTAGATCCTAAAACCTCCTTGACCGTCATGGAGCTGACCGAACGCTTGATTCGCGAGCAAGCCTTGACCGCCTTCATGGTGACCCACAACATGGAAGACGCAATCCGTTACGGCAACCGTCTGATCATGCTGCACCAAGGTGAAATCGCGTTAGACCTGAAGCAATCTGAAAAACAAAACTTGACGGTACCAAAATTAATGGACCTATTCCATCAAAACTCTGGCGTCGAGCTTAAAGATGATGCCTTGCTGCTTAGTTAAAGTTAATCATTAAAACGATCCTTCTTTCTTAGCAGGCTGCTTTTACGCAGCCTGTTTTTTTGTTACACTGAGCAAGAAAAGAGCATTTAATTAAGAACGGCTTTCGCGAACTCGGCTTTACTTATTGCTAATAAAGCTAGTTCGTGAATTCAGACATGGATACACCTGCTGTAAAGCGGTCAATTCATGTGAAAAATTTGTACATTCTTTATAAAGAATGTAAGGAGGGATCTCTTTGACCACCAAAGAAAAAGTGTTAGCCCAATTAAAACAAGCAGATCGGATTTTATCCGGAGAAGCCTTAGCCCAAGAGATCGGTGTTTCCCGCACAGCGATTTGGAAAGCCATCAAAGAATTAGAAAAAAAAGGCTATCAGATTCAGCATTTAGCCAATGGCTACCGTTACCAGCCTTCCGATATTTTGGATGCCAAAGAAATCCAAACCCAAATCCAGCAGCCCATCGAAGTTACCGTAGTAGAGACCTCTGCCTCTACCATGAAAGATGCTCAGTTAGCCGTGGTAGAAGGAAAAAAATCACCCTTACTAATAGTGGCGGATATGCAAGAAGCGCCACATGGACGTTTCAACCGGCCTTTTTTTGCCGCCAAGCAACAAGGAATCTATATGAGTCTCTTGTTAGAACCGAGCGAACAGCTACAAGAACTACCGCAATACACCGTCTTAATGGCAGTGGCGGTCGCAGAAGCGATCGATGAGCTGTTAGCAGTTGATAGTCAAATCAAATGGGTCAATGATATTTATTTGAACCAGAAAAAGGTTGCAGGCATTTTGTCTGAAGCAATGACCGATGTTGAAACCAATTCATTAAAGTACATCATCATCGGCATGGGTATCAATTTTTCCATTCCTCAAACAGCTTATCCTGAGGACTTACAAGCCAAGGCGACTTCATTATTTCCCGACGGTAAAGCGTCTGCCACTAGAAACCAATTAATTATCAACATTTGGAATCGGTTCTTTGCACTACTTAACGACCAAAAAACGGCCCTTGAAAGCTACCGTAAAAAATCTTTTGTACTAGGAAAAAAAATTACCTTCAAACGTCAAGACCAGAACTATATCGGAACAGCTGTGGCCATCACTGATACGGGGGAATTAGTCGTTGATCTTGGTACTGAACGCATGACCCTTTCTTCTGGCGAGATCAGTTTAAGTTCGATTCAATAACACTAGGACATTTCATTTTTCAATCTAAACAAAAAAGCGTCTTGCCAACATTAGGCAAAACGCTTTTTTACTGTTAACGCATCGTAACGAATTCCTCACTACCAGTCGGATGGATCGCGACGGTATCATCGAAATCCTTCTTCGTTGCGCCCATCTTGATCGCAACCGCAAAACCTTGTAGCATTTCATCGACCCCCACACCGATTGCGTGAAGTCCGATGATTTTTTCTTCTTCGCCTAAGCAGACGAGTTTCATCTCACATTTTTGACGATAATCACTTAACGCAAAATACATCGGCGTAAAACGTGAACGGTAAACCTTGATTTGCTCCTTGCCGTGACGCGCAATCGCCTCTTCTTCTGAAATCCCAATCGTCGCGATCGTTGGATGAGTAAAGATTACGGTCGGCACATTTTCATAGTCTAAAAATTCTTCCGATTTGCCGTTGAAGACCCGCTCAGATAACCGACGACCCGCTGCGATCGCCACAGGCGTCAAGTCGATCTTGCCAATTACATCCCCAACTGAATACACGCCGTCGCTGGTCGTGTTTTGGAACTTATCGACGATCACAAAGCCTTTTTCATTCAAAGTAACGGACGTATTTTCCAAACCAAGCTTATCGGTATTAGGCAAACGGCCACCGGCAAATAAGACTTTATCCCCAGACAAGGTATTGCCATTTTCAAAGTAGACGGTGTAGGTGCCGTCAGCATTTTGCTTGATTTCTTTGGCTACGTGATGGTCATAGAGTTTCATATGATTGTCACGATAAATCTCTACTAAATTTTCTGTAATCATTTTATCAAAGGTCCGTAACGGATGATCATAGCGAAACGCCCAATGAACCTGCGTCCCCATGCCTTGCAACACGCCGCTTAATTCCGCCGCGATGTAGCCTGCACCTAAAACAACCACTTCTTTCGGTTGTTCCGTCAATTCAAAAAAGCCATTCGAATCAATCGCCAACTCACCACCAGGAATCTTCATTTGACTTGGCCGACCACCAGTAGCAATCAGAATATGAGGCGCCGTATACTCTTCACCATTCACGGTTACTACATGATCGGATTTAAAGGTCGCATAGCCTTCGATTCGTTCAACGTGGTTGCTGTCTAATCCGCGATAATACGCACCGTGTAAAAAGTCGATATATTTCTCACGACGGGCTACTAATTCGTTAAAATCAAATTTTTCAACCGCTGCTTGCACACCGTAACTAGGTGCATCTCGTTCGATCGTCTCTAACATCGTACTCGCTTGCCACATGACTTTTTTAGGCACGCAGCCGACATTGACACACGTCCCGCCAATTTTATTCGCTTCAATTAATAATACTTTTGCCCCATACATACCGGCCCGATTCGCTGACGCAATTCCGCCGCTACCGCCGCCGACCACAATGTAATCATATTCTTTCATTCATCTGCCCCCTAGTTTTCCTGATAAAGTCATTCTAATCCATTTCTTGTGAAAAAGACGTTTTTTTGCCTAGATCGTTAGAAAAAGACCACCTTGAATGTAAAGGTGGTCGCATGTTTACTCTTTTTTCTTCCGGATCATATCTCCCGGTTTGACTGGTTGTGCCACTGGCATCGTTAAGACCATCATTGGGTTAGGCGCCCGGTCGATGGATTCTCCTTCATCATTTTTCATTTCGGTAATGGTTTGTTCAAAATGATGGAAGTTCGGACCATAAAATTCGATCTCATCGCCGATGCTAAAATGATTCCGTTGGCGAACGGTCGCAATTTTGCTAGCTTCGTCATAGCTCAAGACTTCGCCGATGAATTTATAAACCGGAATTTTACGACGGGGACCGAATAATTGTTCGTTTTCCGTCGGTACATTGTAGTAAAACCCGGACGCTAGTTCACGTTGGGCGACTTTCCATAATTCATCAATCCATTCTTGTTTGCAGACATAATTCTCAGGATCAGAAATATAGCTGTCCACCGCCGCTTTATAAACATTCGAAACGGTTGAAACATAGTGAATCGATTTCATTCGGCCTTCGATCTTCAAGCTATCCACGCCGTTTTCAATCAAATCAGGAATATGTTCGATCATAGACATGTCCACGGCACTCATGGAAAATTCTTCCGTCACATCGCCGTTCTCCGTCAATGAATGATGTTCGTTGGCAAAAGGCATATCGAATAATTCATATTTCCAACGACAAGATTGCGAACAACCACCGCGATTGGCATCCCGCATCGACATATGATTCGATAGCGTACAACGACCGGAATAAGAAATACACATTGCGCCATGAATAAAGGCTTCAATTTGAATATCCGTATGACGACGAATTTCCGCTAATTCCTCCATCGAAACTTCCCGAGCCAAAACAACCCGTTCCAAGCCTTCGTTTTGCCAAAACTTCAAAGTCTCCGCATTGGTAGCCGATGCTTGGGTCGATAAATGAATCTCTAAGCCCGGTGCTTCACTGGCACAGATCTCGATCAAAGCAGGATCGGAAATGATCACCGCTGAGATACCGATGTCTCGTAATTTCTTGAAAAATTCGCCGGCGCCTGCTTCATTTCCTTCATGAGTCACCATGTTAGCTGCTACATATACTTTCGCGCCATACTGTTTTGCAAAAGCCACGCCCTCTTCCATTTCTTCAAAAGAAAAGTTGCCCGCCCGTGACCGTAGACCATAGGCGTCGCCACCAATATAAACGGCATCCGCGCCATAATGGATTGCCGTTTTTAATTTTTCCAATGTCCCAGCTGGTGCTAACACTTCGGGACGTTTTAATTTTCTCTCTGTCATGCTGCTGCTCCTTGTTCCAATTTGACCTTATTTGATCGCGGTTGGATCTAAGTGATAAAACCCAGTATCCATACCCCGTTCAACCGGATGGTATTTTTGAATTTCTTGCTGCGCGCTGACTAGCGCCGCTTCGTTCCAAGTCTTTTGCTCAACTGCGGCTTTCGCCGCCGCAAAAATTTTTGCGATCGCTACGAAATTTTCACCAGGTGTAAACAACCCATCTAATTTCCACGTTTGATACCCCGTTTGATTTAATTCCGCTACTTCATTAATCAGATTTAAATCATTGTCAGCAAAAATATGCGTGCCATGCTGATCCTCATAAATCGAATAATGCGTTTCCGCCTTCTTCGGCTCAGAGATAAATAAGCCCCGCTCTTTTGCTACGCTTTCCTCTTGCTTCGTATAATTGAAATAATTATCTAGCAAAGGACGCTTTGATTGATGAATACACGTCGCCCCATAAACAAGAATTTCTACCGGAACATCTACGTGGCCTTTTAGTTTTTTCATTTCTTCAAAAGGAACTTCTCGCGCTAAGACCGCTCCAACAGCGCCCTTTTTCTGCCAAAAATTGATTTGGCGAGCATTTGTCACCAAGGTTTCAGCATCATAAATATAAGGCAAATCATATTCTTGCAATAAATAAATCACACCCGTATCACCAACAACTACATGATCTGGCTGCGCTTGTGCCAAAAAGGCTAAGTATTCAGGAATTTTTTTCATTTTTCCTGGATGCATGATGCCATTCAACGCAATATTGACTTTCTTCCCTTGACTATGTGCCAAATGAATCAAGTCGATTTGCTCCTGACGAGAAAAAGAATGCGGCAATCGCAGCCCAAAATCCTCTTCTCCTATGTATAAAGTATCCACGCCGGCCGCCAATAAGGCTTTTGCTTGCGTCATTGATTCCGCCGTCGCAATTAATTCGATCATGGTACGTCCTCCTAATTCAAAAAGTCCCACGGATACCCGCTGTCTTCAGTCCATTCAACGAAGCAATTCGTCTGAAGCCTGTCACTCATCATAAAATAGCGGGCATCTTTTTTAGACTTTCCCATACTATCACAGCTTTCCAAAGTTTCCAACTAAGCGTTAGCAGTCGTCACCTAAATTTTCTTTCCAAACTTCTAACACAAAAAAGAGGAGGGGAAAAACCCCATCCTCTGATTGATTAAAGTGATTAAACTTTTTCTGGTATCTTTTCTTCTTTGTGATTTTTGACCGTCAACGTAATCTTGCCTTTGCTGGCGCCAATCGTCACAGTATCACCTAATTGAATTTGACCAGACAATAAAGCTTCAGCCAAGCGGTCTTCGATTTCCTTTTGCAACGCTCGACGAATTGGACGCGCGCCATATTCAGGATCAAATCCAACTTTGCCGATCACATCATAAGCAGCTGGTGTGATTTTTACTTTGATTTCATGTTCCTTCATTCGATCCAAGACAGAACGGCTCATAATTTTTACAATCTCATGAATTTGTTCTTGATCCAATGAATGGAAGACAACCGATTCATCGATTCGGTTAAGGAATTCTGGACGGAACGCTTTTTTCAATTCTTCCATGATCCGTTTTTCCATCGCTACGTGGTCTTTGGTAATATCCTTCACGGTAAAGCCGACATTTTTTTCTTCTCGAATCTCTGTCGCTCCGATATTCGACGTCATAATCAAAATCGTATTGCGGAAATCCACTTTCCGTCCTTTAGAGTCTGTTAAATGACCGTCATCTAAAACTTGTAATAAAATATTAAAGACATCTGGATGTGCCTTTTCTACTTCATCTAACAAAATAACAGAGTAAGGCTTTTGACGAATTTTTTCTGTCAGCTGTCCGCCTTCTTCATAGCCAACATAGCCCGGAGGCGAACCAATCAAACGACTCGTGCTGTATTTTTCCATGTACTCAGACATGTCCACTCGAATTAACGCTTCTTCACTGCCAAACATTGCCTCGGCTAAAGCCTTCGCTAATTCTGTTTTACCAACACCAGTAGGGCCTAAGAACATAAATGAGCCAATCGGACGATTCGGATCTTTCAACCCGCTACGAGCCCGACGAATCGCCCGAGAGATTGCTTGGACCGCTTCTTCTTGACCAACAACTCGTTTATGCAAGACCTTCTCCAAATCTAACAAGCGTTGACTCTCTTTTTTCTCTAATTGTTGTAATGGGACTCCTGTCCATTGGGAAACCACCGCAGCTACGTCTTCATCCGTTACTTGATCAAGATACCCATTTTCTTGTTTCGCTGCTTTAATTTTGGCCTGTTCAAGAATCTCCGCTTGTTGCTTTTCTTGTAACCGTAAACGAGCGGCTGCTTCAAAATCTTGGTTTTGAATGGCCTTCTCTTTCTCAGAAACTAACTCAGCAACTTCTTCTTCCAGTTCAGAAAGTTCCGATACTTCATCCGTAGAATCCAAACGAACCTTTGCAGAAGACTCATCCATCAAGTCAATGGCTTTATCCGGCAATTGACGAGAATTAATATAACGAACGGATAAGGATACCGCCGCATGTAAAGCTTCATCGGTAATCTCTACACCGTGATGGTCTTCATACCGTGGGCGCAAGCCCTTCAAAATTTCTTCTGCTTCTTCTGGCGTTGGTTCTTCTACTTGTACCCGTGCAAAACGTCGTTCTAAAGCGGAATCTTTTTCAATATACTTTTGGTATTCATCTAAGGTCGTAGCACCAATCGTTTGCAACTCTCCACGAGCTAATGCTGGTTTCAAAATATTGGAAGCATCGATTGCGCCTTCAGCACCACCAGCCCCAATTAAAGTATGCAATTCATCAATGAACAAAATAATTTGTCCGTCATGGTAAATTTCATCAATTACTTTTTTCAAACGATCTTCAAATTCACCACGATATTTAGTACCGGCCACTAATGCACCCATATCCAGCATCATCAGACGTTTTCCCCGCATATCCTCTGGCACATCACCAGAAATAATCCGCTGCGCTAACCCTTCGACGATCGCTGTTTTACCTACACCAGGTTCACCTACTAACACAGGATTATTTTTGGTGCGACGACTTAAAATTTGAACAACCCGACGAACTTCACTGTCTCGACCAACAACTGGGTCAAGCCGCTTCTCACGTGCCAATTTAGTTAAATCCCGTGCTAACCCATCTAACGTTGGTGTCCCTTGAGAATTATTGGATGCGGGTTTAGCCGCCGCTTTACGACGATTTCCTGCTCCCTGGTTGCTATTTCCAGTTTCATTAACGCCCATTTTTTTCAATAACAATTGACGCATCTTAGGTAAGCTCAAACCTAAATTGACTAAAATATGCGACGCTAAGATTTCATCGTCTCGCAACAGCCCCAGTAAGATGTGTTCTGTTCCGACTAATTTCGCGTTAAAACGTTTCGCTTCATCATCGGCAAAAATCAATATTTGTTTGGCTCTAGGAGAATAGGGTAAGTAGCCACCTTCAGGATAAGACTTGACTGATCCATATCCGGTCATGTGCTCAATTTCTTCACGAACATCATTTTCATTCGAACTCATTTGCCGCAATGTTTTGCCCGCAATTCCTTGCTGCTCAATCACTAAAGCTAGCAATAAATGTTCTGAGCCAACCGAGCGATGTTTAAAATACTTGGCCTCTTGCTGAGCAATGGCCAAAACTGCTTTTGCACGTTCTGTATACAGCTGATCCATATCCCTCACTCCTTCTTCTCATAACTTAAACGTTCCAAGAATCCATGAAGAATTCTTGCACGCAGCCTATTTTCAATCTGACTAATTCCAAGACTATTTTTAGAAACTGCACTTAACATTAAATTACCTTCATTTTCAGTAATAATAGTCTCTTCAAACAATTTTTGAATAATCCCAAAAGCATTCGCCTCAGAAATCTCATTACCAAATGAATCCATCAATTGTTCCAAAAAGTAATGTTGATCAGAAATCTTCACTTTACTGATTCGAATATAGCCGCCACCGCCGCGTTTGCTCTCCACCAAATAGCCCCGTTGAAAAGTAAAACGTGTATTGATGACATAATTTATCTGGGAAGGGACACAATTAAATAATTGCGCCATTTCAGCTCGACGAATTTCAATTATTTCACTATTTTCTAAAATATTTTTCAAGTAAGATTCGATCAAATCAGAGGTATTTCTACTCATAATACCGCCTCCTATTGACTATTCCTGACCATAATTATATCGAATTTAGCGTCTGAAATAAAGGAGAATGACTTTCTTAAATTTTGGGTAAAAAAAAAGAAGGTTTTCACCTTCAATTTAATCGGGAAGACAGGATTCGAACCTGCGACACCTTGGTCCCAAACCAAGTACTCTACCAAGCTGAGCTACTTCCCGGAAAACAAAAAAAACGATGCACCCGAGAGGACTCGAACCTCTAACCCCTTGATTCGTAGTCAAGTACTCTATCCAATTGAGCTACGGGTGCTTATTTTGTTAATGCCGAGGACCGGAATCGAACCGGTACGGTGATCACTCACCGCAGGATTTTAAGTCCTGTGCGTCTGCCAGTTCCGCCACCCCGGCGTGCTTCCCCTGGTCTTCAGGAAAGCGGAAAACGGGGTTCGAACCCGCGACCCCCACCTTGGCAAGGTGGTGCTCTACCACTGAGCTATTTCCGCGTCGATGCCGGCTAAAGGATTTGAACCCTCGACCCTCTGATTACAAATCAGATGCTCTACCAACTGAGCTAAGCCGGCAACTACAAAAAAAATAAAATGCGGGTGAAGGGACTTGAACCCCCACGCCGTAAGGCGCTAGATCCTAAATCTAGTGCGTCTGCCAATTCCGCCACACCCGCATATACTTATGAGCCGTACTGGGCTCGAACCAGTGACCCTCTGATTAAAAGTCAGATGCTCTACCAACTGAGCTAACGGCTCAAAATGGGGGTTAACGGGTTCGAACCGCTGACCCTCTGCTTGTAAGGCAGATGCTCTCCCAGCTGAGCTAAACCCCCAT
>NZ_BJDW01000029.1 GCF_005405345.1 Enterococcus viikkiensis
TCTTTGGTCAGAACTATTTTGAGTGTAGCACAAATGGCTTTTTTAGTTGTCTAGCTTAATTTTACAATCGGCGTTATGAAAAATTGGCTGTTATGTTAGAGTTTTTTTTGGAAAATCTCTATACTCTAAATAGGGAAAAGGTATGGATGGAAGGACGTGAAATAGATGCTAAAAAAATTACTGGCGAATGTCGGAGAGTATAAGAAGCAAAGTTTTCAGACACCGATCTTTACGATGGGAGAAGTCGTGATGGATGTGGTGATGCCTTTGATCATGGCGGGATTGATCGACCACGGAATCGAAAAAAGTGATAGTAACGCAATTTTACGATATGGGGGTCTGTTATTTTTGTGTGCGCTGTTTGCATTGGCGATGGGGACCTTAGGCGGTCGGACGGCAGCGATAGCTTCCGCAGGATTTGCTAAAAATTTGCGTCACAATTTGTTTCAACAGATCCAAAGTTTTTCATTTTCTAATATTGATCGTTTTTCAAGTTCTAGTTTAATCACTCGATTGACGACCGATGTGACGAATGTACAGAATGCCTATCAAATGGTGATTCGAATATTGGTTCGTTCACCCCTGATTTTGATTTTCTCATTAGTCATGACGTTTCAGATCAATCAGCAATTATCGATGATTTATTTAGTGATTGTGCCGATTATGATTGTCGGGTTAGGCTTGATTATTCGTTTTGCCCATCCATTATTCGAAAAAGTATTTCGGACGTATGATCGTCTGAATAATGTCGTGCATGAAAATCTGCAAGGGATTCGCGTAGTGAAATCCTATGTTCGTGAGGAGTATGAGGAAGAAAAATTTAGCCAAGTATCTAAAATGGTCTTTGATAATTTCTCCAAAGCGCAACGAATCGTCGCCTTTAATATGCCGTTGTTGCAGGTAGCTGTCTATACGTGTATGCTGCTGCTTTCTTGGCTAGGGGCGGAGTTAATCGTGGACAAGGGCACTTTGACCACCGGTGAATTAGTTAGCATGTTCAACTATACGATGCAGATCTTAATGAGTCTAATGATGATGTCGATGACCTTTGTTCAATTAATGATCGCACAGACCTCGGCAAAGCGGATCACAGAAGTTTTGAATGAAGAAAGTGATTTGAAAAATGGTGATCAGCCTTTAGCGGAAGTACCGGATGGTTCGGTGGAATTTCAAGAGGTGTGCTTTAGCTACAAAGATGATATGGACAAGCTAGTGTTAGAAAATATCAATTTGAAAATCGCGTCTGGGGAAGTGATTGGAATCGTTGGTGGCACAGGTAGTTCGAAATCAAGCTTAGTGCAATTGATTCCGCGCTTGTATGACGTGACCCATGGTGCGATCAAAGTGGGTGGCAACGATGTCCGCCGGTATGATCTAGAGACGCTTCGTGATCAAGTCGGAATGGTCCTGCAAAACAATGTCCTGTTTAGTGGTACGATTACGGAAAATTTGCGCTGGGGTGATGCAGAGGCGACGGAAGCGGAAGTGATCCGCGCAGCGAAAATCGCCCAAGCGGATTCTTTTATCCAAGAATTTCCTAATAAGTATGACACTATGATCTCTGAAGGCGGGAATAATGTTTCCGGCGGACAGAAGCAGCGATTGACCATTGCTCGAGCACTATTGAAAAAACCGAAAATTTTGATTTTAGATGATTCCACCAGTGCAGTAGATACGAAGACAGATCGTGCGATTCGTGAAGGGCTGTCGAAAGAGATTCCAGGAACGACGACCTTTATTATTTCTCAGCGAGTTAGCTCGATCCAAGACGCGGATCGAATCATCGTCTTAGATGATGGGAAGATCAATGGTATCGGGACGCATGAAGAATTGTTGGCGGAGAATCAGATTTATCAAGAAGTCTTCGACTCGCAGCAGAAAGGATTTGGTGGTCAAAATGAAGAATAAAATGACACCTCCAGCAAATCCGAAAAAAACCATCAAACGTCTGCTCACAATTATGGTTAAAGAATACAAAATTCAATTAGTCATCGTCTTTTTCATGATCTTATTAAGTGCTTTTGCCAATGTACGAGGTTCCTTGTTTTTACAAGTGGTGATCGATGAGTATATCACGCCTTTAGTAGGTCAGAATAATCCAGATTTCAGCGGCTTATTAAAAGCAATCATGACGATGGCGCTGATTTATGTCGTGGGAATCATTGGGACGCTTTCTTATAACTTGATTATGGTTAAAGTTTCTGAAGGTACTCAGAAAAAAATCCGTGATCAAATGTTTAATCATTTAGAAACCTTGCCGCTGCGTTATTTTGATTCCAATGCGGATGGTGATATCATGAGTCATTTTACGAATGATACCGACACCTTACGGCAGATGATTTCTCAAAGCATCCCGAATCTAATGATGGCTGCGGTTACTTTTGTCTCAGTCTTTATTGCGATGTTTTCGTTAAGTGTGCCACTGACTTGTTTTGTGATTGTCTCAGTCTCTTTGATGTTTGTGATGCTGCGTTTCATTTCGAACCGTAGTGGCCGCTATTTTGGGGAACAGCAGCGCTCGATTGGGAAGGTCAACGGTTATATTGAAGAAATGATGCATGGACAAAAAGTCGTCAAAATCTTTAATCACGAAACGACTGCGATTAAAGATTTCGATGTCATCAATGAGCAATTAAAAGAGAGTGCCACCAAAGCTAATGGAACTGCCAACATGCTGATGCCGATCATGATGAATTTATTGAATATCCAGTATGTCTTAGTTGCAATCATTGGTGGGTTGTTTGCTGTTTATGGCGTGTCTGCCTTAACAGTGGGGATGATTGCTTCTTTCTTACAGCTGAGCCGTTCCTTGAATGGACCAATCAGCCAAATTTCTCAGCAGATTAATTTTGTCATCATGGCTTTAGCTGGTGCTGAACGGATTTTTAATTTATTAGATGAGGCATCCGAAGTTGATGATGGCTACGTGACTTTAGTTAATGTAAAGGTAGTGGCTGACGAATTAATTGAAACCAATGAGCGTACGGGGATTTGGGCATGGAAACATCCTCATGAGAATGGAACCACTTCCTATGTTCGTTTGACGGGCGATGTCCGCTTTGAAGACGTAGATTTTGGGTACAACGATGACCAATTAGTGCTTCACGACATTAATCTTTATGCAGAGCCGGGACAAAAAGTTGCCTTTGTTGGGGCAACCGGTGCTGGAAAAACTACGATCACGAATTTGATCAATCGTTTTTACGATATCCAAGACGGCAAGATTCGTTACGATGGCGTCAATGTTAAAAAAATCAAAAAAAAATCCTTACGTTCCTCGTTGGGGATCGTTTTACAGGATACCCACTTATTTACCGGCACAGTCAAGGAAAATATTCGTTATGGTCGTTTAGGTGCAACAGATGAAGAGGTCTATCAAGCGGCTAAGCTTTCTAATGCGGATACCTTTATCCAACACCTGCCGGAAAAATATGAGACAGTTATCACAGGCGATGGTGAGGGCTTGTCACAAGGTCAGCGGCAATTATTGGCGATCGCTCGGGCCGCCATCGCGGATCCGCCAGTAATGATTATGGATGAAGCGACTTCCAGTATTGATACCCGGACAGAAAGTATCGTTCAGTCAGGAATGGACCGCCTAATGGAAGGGCGAACAGTATTCGTGATCGCCCATCGTCTTTCAACGATTCAAAATTCTGACGTGATCATGGTTATGGACCATGGCCGTATCATCGAACGTGGTGATCACGAAAGCTTGTTGGCAGAGGGCGGAATGTATTATCAATTGTATACTGGCAAAGTGGAGCTAGACTAGTGCTCTAAAAATATTTAAGAAACCCAATCAGGTGTTTTCCTCAACTG
Source organism: Enterococcus viikkiensis (assembly GCF_005405345.1). Lineage (GTDB taxonomy): Bacteria > Bacillota > Bacilli > Lactobacillales > Enterococcaceae > Enterococcus_A > Enterococcus_A viikkiensis. The sequence goes on from NZ_BJDW01000029.1 coordinate 3,823, forward strand.
GGGGAGACCCCTGATTTTTTTGCGAGTTAGACTAATTATGCTAAACGGGATTCGTGCCGTTGTACGAAAAATGAAAATCAAATCAGTCTTTTTTGATTTTTGAAAAATTAATTATTTTGACTAAGCTAGTCGAAAAACTTTGCGTGAAAGAGCTTGGGTCATTTAATTGGAAGAAGTCAGAAAATATCGTTACAATAACTATACAGCAGTAAAGCAATTAAAAAGGGTGATTTGACGAGAAGATTGAGGGTTCAAGGGTATCTTTCAACGATTTAGCTAAGGCTACGTGATCAAAAAAGTTTTGATTGGCTTGAAAGGTGAGGCAGTGACCACTTTAGAAATTCGTTATCAACCAATGATTTTTAACAGAGAGGATGCAGGAAGATGAAACGTTTTGCAATCAAAGATTATGGTGCAGCAAAAGATGTATTGACTGAAATTGAAGGAGAGCCTCGTCCAGTTGATGAGACCCACGTGCGGGTAGAAATTGTCACCTTCGCGATTAATCCTTATGATGTAGCATTACGGCAAGGAGCGATGCGAGCATTTCGAAAAGTAACATTTCCTTATGTCTTAGGCAATGACGGCGCCGGCATCGTAACAGAAGTCGGCAAGGACATCACACACGTAAAAGTCGGTGATGAAGTGATTGTACATGCCATTAGCGGGACGTATGGCGAAGAGATCGTCGTTCCCGGTAAAAAGATCGTAAAAAAACCAGCGGCGATGTCGTGGGAAGTAGCTGCTGGTGCAGTGACACCATGGCTAACAACGTATAATTTAGTCACGCATCTACTAGGCGATCAGATTGGTGAAACAGTGATGGTACAAGGCGCTTCCGGTGCTGTGGGTTCATTGCTGGTCCAATTTTTGAAGGCTCAAGGAAAAACCGTTTTAGCTTCGGCTGCTAAACGAAATGAAGCACTCGTTCGTCAGCTTGGCGTGGATCAATTTGTGGCTTACGATGAAGCGGATGCGGGAGAAATATTTGCTGATCAGGCAGATACCGTAATTGATGCAACGAAGGGCGGTCGTGCAGGCAAAGCAGGGATGGAAATCATGAAAGCCGGTGGGAACTTTGTCGCGTTAAATGATTTGCCAACGGAGCAAATCAAGCAAGGAAATTATTTTTCTTTTGGCCCTTCGAAGGAGTATTCTGATGCAGAGGCTTTGACTGCATTAGCTGATTTTTCCCAGCAGCTTCACTTAACGATTGCTGAAGTTTTGCCTTTTGATCTAGCCAGTGTGATCGAAGGCCATGAGCGATTGGAAGGCCACCCGGCTGCTGGAAAAATTATCGTTAAGAAGGCGGCGGAATGATGAATCAAGAAAAATGGCTGTTAGTCAAAGAAAACTTTGAGGGAACAGAGGATTTGACGGACGGGTACTATCGTCTGCGTTCAATTGAGGAAGGCTATGAATTTGCCTACTTAGTTGCAGGGCCTTGTGGCGACAAAATTCCGCATCCGACAATCAAGTTGCGAAAAGAAGGAACCCACATTCAACCGATTGCTTTACGCGATTTAGAAGAGACCCCAATCTTGAATTTGACTGAAGCTGAGGGGGATCGAAAGAAAATTGAGGAACAGACGGAACAGCTTCTGGATCGCTTCATAAAGATAAAAAAGCTTAGTATTTAAGCATTTCTTTAGTATTTATTAGGTGAAAAGGGATACAATTATGACAAATCGATAGGAATGTCAAAAAAGGTGATTTCAGATACTCATCAGAATTGAAATTAGCCGAAATTCCGTGCTACAGTAGCTCAGCGAGAAAAAATAGTAGGTGAAATCAATGAAAGTTTTACAATCCCTTAAAAATACATGGACTCTTTTTCGACTAGATTGGCGACGAATTTTTAAAAATCCAATCGCCATTTTTCTGATGGCTGCATTAGTCATCATTCCCTCACTCTATGCTTGGTTCAATATCAAAGCGTTATGGGACCCTTATTCTAATACTGGGGAGCTGCCGATTGCGGTCTACAGTGCCGATGTGGGAGCAAACTTCCAAGATAAGGACGTAGAGATTGGGAAAGAAGTCATTAAAAATCTCCATGAAAACAAACAATTAGGCTGGCGTTTCGTTGACTCGAAGAAACAAGTCGTTGACGGCGTTCGCTCAGGAAAATATTATGCCGGCATTTATTTACCCAAAGAATTTTCCAAGGACTTACTAAGCTTTACTTCAGGAGATATTAAGAAACCAAAGATCGAATATTATCTGAATCAAAAGATCAACGCGATCGCTCCGAAGATCACAGATAAAGGTGCCGGTTCGATCCAACAAGAGATCAGTCAAGAATTTATTAAGACGGCCAGCTCGACTTTATTGAAAGTCTTTAACGAGATCGGCTACGACATTGATGCCAATCTCGTTAGTATCAACAAGGTCAAAAATTTGATTTTGACGACTAACGACAATTTAGACGAGATCGATAAATACACGCAAGAAGTCGTAGCAGTCCAAGGCAAGATGCCTGAGCTAAAAGAAAAATTAGCAAAGGCGAATGAATTTGAAAGTTACTTGCCGCAAGTTGATGAGATGGGTCAGAAATTAATTGCTTTAAATCAAAAAATGCCTGAGATTAAAAAGCAGGCCAGCGTCATTTTAACCTTGCAACAAAAAATCCCAGAAATCCAACAAGCCGGTAATCAATTGGCTCAAGTCGATAGTGATTTTGCTTCGATTGAAAAGACGATGAATGACGGGATCAACGAAGCCAAACAAGGACTGAATATTATTCATCAAGTCCAAACTATTTTACCCGATATCGAAAAACTAGGTAATCAAGCCAATGATTTGGCAGGCACTACCAAGGACGGCGCTGAAAAATTAAAAGCAGCCGTGCCAAGTATTTCAAGCAGTGTGCAAGTAACCTTGCAGTCGATTGGGCAGGTAGCGGAAACAACCAATTCATTAGCTGGTTCGATTAAAACCGCAATAGAAGATAATCAACTGAGTCAAGACGAAAAAGATACGCTTAGCAAATTGATTAATAGCTTCATTCAAGGAAATAAGGATCAACAAGCAGCGATTGATTCTCTTTCTACAATGGTTCAGAACATGAAAGACTTAGCCGACAAAAATGGTGATACGGATGCTAGCCAGAAGCTAGGCAATATTTTAACGATGTTAGCCAGTGCTAAACAAACATTGAATAATTTGAATGATCGTTTGAATGATTTAAATACTGCTATTCAAAGTGGTAATATTGATCAAATTAGGAGCTTTTTACAGCAGGTTCAAGATGCTGCAAGTAATGTCGCCAGTGTTGTCAATAGCATCAATGCGGAACAAGTTGGTCAAACCGTCAGCACGATCCTTGATAAATTAATCAACACGATCACGACGGCTCAGGGTGTTTTGAATCAAGCGCAGCAGATTGATTTTGCCTCATTGCTGAATTCCACTGAAGGAACTGTCAGCAACGCCATTACGTTCTTAGAGAAGTACCAAAAACAAATGCCAGCAATCGGTCAAGAAGTTCATGACGCGAATACGTTGCTAAATGGTCACATGAATGAGATTGTGAATGGGATTAATACTGGGGCGGATCTTTACAACAATGAACTGCCCGTCGTTGAAGAAAAATTAGGTTTAGCGGCGAACTTCATGCAAAATGATTGGCCTGGAGTCAAAAAAGATTTAACTGGTGGCTTGAAGGTAGCTAACGACAAACTGCCGGAAGTTGAACAAGCCTTGAATCTTGCGACCGATTTAATCAAAAATGATTACCCAAGTTTACGGAGCGGGATTCAAAAAGCGGCGAAAGCAATCGGAGAAGGGGAAGATACTATCGACTTCGGTCAAGTATTGAAATTATTGAAACTGGATGCTCAGAAGGAAAGTGATTTCTTTACAACTCCCGTAGAACTACAAACCAACACGATGTATCCAATTGCCAATAACGGTTCTGCCAGCACGCCATTTTATACCGCCCTTTGTTTGTGGGTAGGTGCAGTATTGTTCTCCAGTGTTACAACGACGGAATTTGTCTTAGATAAAAAAGATCGCGGCAAATACACCAAACGGGAACGATTTGGTGCGCGGATGCTGACTTATCTAACCGTTAGTGTCGGACAAGCATTGATCGTAACGCTTGGGAATATGTTCTTATTAGGTGTGTACGTGAAGAATCCAGTCTATAGTGTGCTCTTCGCTGTCTTAGTGGCTCTGGCCTTCATGATGATCGTCTACGTGCTTGTAGCACTCTTTGGAACAGTCGGCAAAGGGATCGCAATCATTATCTTGGTTCTATCTATCTCAGGTGGTGGTGGGAATTATCCAATTCAAGTCTCTGGAAAATTCTTCCAAGCGGTTAATCCATGGCTGCCGTTTACCCATGCGGTGAATTTATTGCGGGAGAGTGCCGGTGGAATCTATTGGCCAAACGCCAGTCAAGATATCATCATCATGATCGTTTTGTTTATCATCTTCGGTATCTTAGGTACTTGGGCGTATCCATTGCTACAACCGCATTTGAAGAAGCTGACGAAAGTCGCTCATGAAAGCAAAATTTTCCATTAAAAATAAGCAGGCAAAACAACAGTGTATAACTATTGTTTTGCCTGCTTTCGTGTTTTACTTAGGTTATGAAAAGACTTTGAAAAAAGTCATTGACATTTAGATTGAGGACGAGTAATATTTCGCTTGTTTGCATTTTTTTGAAGGCTTATTTGTTTGCTTGTAGTGCAGGTTTGAAGCGAGTAGATAGGGATGAAATCAAACATATCTTTTTGAAAATATAGAATTAGTTAGAATAAGGAGTGAGTCTTGTGGATTATCTTAAACGCTTGCTGGTCGGTCGGCCACTGAAGTCGTCGGAAAATGATGATCAAAATCTATCTCGTTTCGCGGCTTTGGCGATGCTTTCATCAGACGCGTTGTCTTCAGTTGCTTATGGGACAGAGCAGATTGTTGTTGTTCTGGTAACGTTGTCTGCAGCAGCTATTTGGTATTCATTGCCAATTGCAGTCGTCGTTTTAGTGTTATTGACGTCGTTGATTTTGTCTTATCGTCAAATTATTCATGCATATCCTCATGGAGGCGGCGCTTATGTCGTTAGTAGTGAGAATTTAGGAAAGAACGCGGGCCTAATCGCCGGGGGCTCGCTCCTAGTCGATTATATGCTGACGGTGGCTGTATCGGTCTCAGCTGGTGCAGAAGCGATTGCTTCCGCCATCCCAGCCTTGTATCATCATCGCGTGTTGATTTCTGTCATTATTGTCTTATTATTGATGCTGATGAATTTACGAGGCTTGCGTGAAAGCGCGGGGCTGCTGATGACACCAGTCTACAGTTTTATTGCAGTCATCACGATTTTGATTGTCGTTGGCTTTGTAAAAATCTTAACTGGTGCAGCACCGATGCACGCAACCGCACAGGTTGGAGCTGTCGTACCAGGAGTTACAGTTGCGTTATTGCTACGAGCATTTTCTTCGGGTTCTTCTTCATTAACCGGTGTAGAAGCAATCAGTAATGCGGTACCGTTCTTCAAAAAACCGCGGGCGAAAAATGCGGCTGGAACCTTAGCCATGATGGGCTTAATTCTAGGCTTCTTCTTTAGTGGAATTACCTTTTTAAGCTATTGGGTTGGTGTTGTTCCTACAGCTAAAGTAACGGTCTTATCACAAGTGGGTGAAGCCGTGTTCGGCAAAGGGATCATGTATTATGTATTGCAATTCGTGACCGCATTGATTTTAGCAGTCGCTGCCAATACCGGCTTCTCGGCTTTTCCAGTCTTAGCTTATAACTTAGCTAAAGATAAATTTTTACCTCACCGTTACCAAGATCGTGGCGACCGTCTAGGGTATTCCAATGGGATCATTACCTTAGCTTTAGGTTCGATCATTCTATTGCTGATCTTCCAAGGATCGACAGAACGTTTGATTCCATTGTATTCAGTCGGAGTGTTTATTCCCTTTACACTATCGCAAACGGGAATGGTCTTAAAATGGCGTAAAGAAGGGCCGCATTGGTTTAGAAAATCGATTGCGAATATTATCGGTGCCTTGATTTCCTTTGCTATTGTGGTAATTTTATTTGCTTATCGTTTACTTGATATTTGGCCATTCTTCATTATCATGCCGATTTTGATCTATGCTTTTTATAAAGTCCATGGTCATTATAAAAATGTAGCGGAGCAATTGCGCTTAGTGGATGATGTAGAATTGCATGATTACGCTGGCAATACTGTGATCGTTTTAGTCGGTAATGTGACACAAGTAAACATTGGTGCGATTAACTATGCTCGCTCGATTGGCGACTACGTAATTGCGATGCACGTGTCACTAGAAGAAAATGAAGAGAAGGAAAAGGAGATTCGCCGAGAGTTCCGGGAAAAATTCCCAGATGTCCGCTTTTCCGTTGTTCGTTCACCGTATCGTTCGATTGTGAACCCAGTCAGTCGTTATGTGGATCGTGTAAGCAAAAATGCTCGTGAGCATAATTATACGACGACCGTGTTGATTCCAGAATTCGTTCCTAACAGAACCTGGAAACGATCGCTCCATAACCAGACAGCGTTGCGTTTGCGTTTCCGTCTGTCGTATCGCGACGATATTATCATTAGTACCTATAACTACCATTTGAAGAAATAAATAAGAGGTTGCTCATTTTTGGTGAGCAACCTCTCTTTTTTATCTGCTTGTCTTTGTTGCTGGATCTAACTTCCGTTCAACGATACTTAAGATCCAATCGGTAACGATCGCCATTAAGGCAGTTGGCAAAGCACCCGCTAAAATAATGGCTGTTCCATCAGTCGCGTTCGTTCCTCGGATAATAATATCTCCTAAGCCGCCGGCACCGACGAAGGCACCAATGGCGGTGATCCCGATCGCAACGACCAATGCATTCCGAATTCCCGCCATAATGACGGAAACGGATAAGGGGAGCTCAATCATGTAGAGACGCTGCCAATTGGTCATCCCCATGCCTGTCCCAACATCCAATGCGTTTTTATCAACTTGGCGCATGCCTGTATAGGTGTTCTTGATGATTGGCAAGAGGGAATATAAGAAGACGGTCAAGATTACAACGTTGACGCCTAAACCCATGCCGATCATCAATACAGAAATCATAGCTAATGAAGGGATCGTTTGGATGATATTTGCCAAACGAATCACCCAGTTGGCTAGTTTTGAATGACGGGCGATGAAGATCCCCACTGGAATCGCAACGATTGCCGCAAATAGTACACCATAGATCGAGATGAGAAAGTGGCGAATAAATTGTTGGAAAACAATACTGCCATTCGTTTGAAAATATTGAATAAATTGTTGAAAGGTATTTAGATTTTCCACTTCGGTCACTTCCCTTCGAAATAGTTATGTTCTTTTAGAAAATCTTCTGCGACAATCTCAGGTTCTACGAGATCATTATCGGCTTTGTAATTCAACTTTTGCATTTGCTCGGTATCAATGGTTCCGGCTAATCGTTCCAATGCGTCTTTGACTTTAGGGTCAGATCGCAACAGCTCATTGGAAACAATCGGCGCTGCGTCATAGGGTGGGAAGAAACGCAAATCATCTTCTAGCATCACAAGATCATAGCTAGCGATCCTTCCATCAGTTGAATAGCCTAAGACGATATCCATTTTACCAGCGGATAAAGCATCGTAAACGAGACTGATCTGCATCGGTAAAATAGAAGAAAATTCGAAGCCGTAAGCTTTTTTGAATCCTTCATAGCCGTCTCCTTTACGAGTGATCCATGAAGTATCCACACCGGCCTTTAATTCACCAGCTACTCGTTTTAAGTCACTGACTTTTTTCAAGTTGTATTTTTCAGCGGTGTCCTTACGAACTAAGAAGACATACGTATTATCAAAACCATAAGAAGGAAACCACGTTTGATCGAAGCGTTTTTCAAATTGATCGTGAACGATTTTGAAAGCTTTATCTGGATCTTTTTCAGCAGGTAGTTGCAAGATTGAGGACAAGTCGGTCCCAGTGTAACGAGCTGATGAGATCGAAGCATCTTTTTTTAACATTGCTTGATGGTTGATCATATTGGTGGCCAGATTATTGATCACTGTCGTGTTCTTATCCGTATAGTGTTCCACCATACCAGCCACAAGACTGCCGAGAATCTGCATTTCTGAGGTGATCCCGCCAGTAACGGCGATGGTATCTTCGGTGTCATTGGTGGCTAATCCTGGGAAGGAACAGCTGCTTAGGAAAAGTAATGAAAGACCAAACAGGATCAACGTTTTCAATTTTTTACCCATAGCTTATTCCTCCTTCCGTAATGCTGCTGGTGTCATACGATCTTCCAGCAGACCTAATATGAAATCGACGACTAAAGCGATGATGACTACTGGGATTGTGCCCGCAAAGATCAACGGCGGTTGGAAATTGTTTAACCCGCTGAAGATCATATCACCAAGTCCACCAGCTCCAATATAAGAAGCCAAGGTCGCCCAAGCGATGACGTAAACGGCCGCCAGACGAATCCCCGCCATGATCGTTGGAATTGCAATCGGTAATTCAACCGAAAAAATCGATTGTAGATTGGTCATTCCCATACCTTTAGCCACGTCAACATAATTGCGATCAACGCCTTTCATCCCAATATAGGTGTTTCTCAGAATTGGCAGTAGGGAATAGATGAACAGAGCGACAATCGCAGGGACCTTCCCAACTCCTAAAAGTGGGATCATCAAGGCTAATAAGGCCAATGAAGGGACTGTTTGTAAAACACTGGCAACCCCAATCACAAAACTAGCAATTTTGGGTAGACGCGTTAGCAGGACACCCAAAGGTACAGCGACTAAAATTCCAAGACCTAAAGCCACGGCAGAAATATACAAATGCTCCGTGCTTTTAGTAAGGATTTGTCCGCCGTATTGATTAATAAACGCTTGCATACTTTACGCCTCCTCACTGGATACGATATTTTCAGCAGCATCGCCAAATGTCTCTTCTTCGCCCCACAGCACATCGTAAATAATGTCTACTAACGAAACCCGCGTCAAAATGCCGACAAGATGTTTCTTGTCGTCTACGACAGGCACATATTTTACGCCCCGTTTCAGAATACGTTGCAAGCTATCACGGACTAAGGCGGATTCTTTCACATAGAAAACATTTGGATTGATGAGATCGCCAATGCTCGTTGCTTTGCCGCGGCGACGTTCACGATCGATTGTTTCGATATCTACAAAGCCTTTTAAGACATTGTTTTCATCTACGATCAGCAGTGTATCGACTCGTTTTTCACGCATCAAACGAATCGCATTTTGCAAACTTTTTTCCGGTGTAATTGAGATCGCTGTGTTCATCATAATCTCACCAACGGTAGTCGTATCAGGTTTGGCCTGCAGCAAGCGATCCTCGCCAAGCAGTTCCTCAACGAATTCATTCGCCGGTTTTTGTAAAATATTTTCCGGTGTATCAAATTGAATGACTTTCCCATTGTCCATAATGGCGATCCGGTTGGCTAGCTTCAACGCTTCATCCATATCATGGGTTACAAAGACAATCGTTTTGCCTAAACGTTCTTGTAAATCTTTCACTAAATCTTGCAATGAATCACGGGTGATTGGGTCAAGTGCACCAAAAGGCTCATCCATCAAAATGACATCTTGATCGGCAGCGAGCGCACGAACAACACCAATCCGTTGTTGTTGCCCACCAGATAATTCATGTGGATAACGATCCAGCATGTCTCGTGGCAGTTCAACGAGATCGATCATTTTTTCAGCTGTTTTATTCTGTTCTTCCTTATCGACTTTCAACAGCCGTTGAACCAAAGTGATGTTCTCACGAATCGTCATATGCGGCATTAAGCCGATGTTTTGGATAACGTAGCCAATTTGGCGCCGTAATTCTACCGGATTTTTCTTTTGGATATCTTCTCCATTGATGGTAATCGTACCTTTGGTTGGATCAATCATCCGGTTGATCATTCGCATCGTGGTCGTTTTTCCACTACCACTGGTACCGATTAAACAAATGAATTCCCCTTTATCAAAGGAGAGGTTAACGTCTTCTACAGCTACTTTGTTTCCATTATAAATTTTAGAAACGTGGTCAAATTCAATCATTTTTTCACTCCTAAATGTAAAAAATTTAACAGATTTATAATTTTAGTATGCTACAAAGAATGATAAAAAAGCAAATGACAGGCTCATTGAAAGCGCCAATAAAGCGCCAATAAAGCGCTGTAAAAAGAATTGTTAAATTAAAAAAGAACAGGATTATATTTGTTTTCACTATCTTATTCCTAATAATTGATGTTTTAGAGAAAAGAAAAAAAACAGTTTTCCAAGCGTACTTGAAAAACTGTTGGCGTCTGATTATTTTTCTGAATAAAGCTTTTCTTCGATAGAGGTACGTTGGTCGGCCAGAAAGGGTGGCAAGGCTAGGTGTTCCCCTAAATGTTCCAATGGTTCATCAATCGTAAAGCCAGGTCCCTCCGTGGCGAACTCTACTCGATTTCCGCCGGGTTCGCGAATATAAAGGCTTTTGAAATAGCCGCGGGAAATTATTTTTTCGATTTGCCAATTTTGTTGCTGCGCCTTTTTATAAAGCAAATCCAATGCATTGTCATCCTTCACCGCAAAGGCAACGTGATCAATACTGCCGCGGCCCATCCGGGTCTTTTCGGTAGAAGCTGTTGCGGTAAGTGTGATTTTTTCGTTTGAGCTTAGTTGAATTACTTTATTTTCAGTTGACCAACCTAAGAGTTGCTTAAAAAAGTCCGCTGTTTTTTGCGGATCAGAGACATAAAAATTAATATCAGCTAAACCTAAAATTTGTTTATTAGCTGGAATCTCATTGTTGACGATCGATTCTTTTGCTGGAGTGACTTGTTCCGTCTCGTAAAAAGTCAAGCTGACTTGATCAGGATCATGGACTTTAAGCTTCGCTAGCTTTCTTTCTACGGCAATTCCTTGCGCTTCAAATCGCTGTTGCCAAAAATCTAGACTATCTTTCGGTACGTTCAGCCCAATTTCTGCTAGATAGCGGGTTTCGTCTCGTCGCTGACCAAGATGTGGCACAATAAAAAAAGTGATGACTGAGCCGGGGCTACCTTGATAGTCACCGTAATAATAATGGAGCATGCGGGTATTTTCTTGATTGACAGTATTTTTGACAAAACGCAGACCTAGAAGCTGCGTGTAAAAGGTGAGATTTTCATGTCGATTTTGTGTAAGTAAGGAAACGTGGTGAAAGTATGGCATCGTTTACCCTCCTGGTAATAACTTATTTTTAGTAAGTATACGCGTTTTTTTGTTTTGAGGCTACTACTTGGCTTTTCAAGAAATCCTCTGCATGGTAGAATAGCCGAGGAAAAGAGGAGAAGCTATGTTAACAACTGAAGATTTTGATTTTGATTTACCTGAAGAATTAATTGCTCAAACGCCTCTCGAAAAACGTGACAGCTCGCGTTTATTGGTTTTGGATCATCAAACGGGAAAAATTGAGGACAAGCATTTTGATGCGATTATTGATGAATTAAATGCCGGTGATGCGTTAGTTATGAATGATACGCGGGTACTGCCTGCTCGATTGTATGGAGAAAAACCTGAGACTGGTGGTCACTTAGAAGTCTTGCTGTTAAATAATACGCAAGGGGACGAATGGGAGACGTTAATCAAGCCTGCTCGTCGTGCCAAAGTGGGTACGCAAATCGTTTTCGGTGATGGTCGGTTAAAAGCAGAAGTGAAACAAGAATTAGAACACGGTGGTCGAATCGTAGAATTTTCTTATGAAGGAATCTTTTTAGAAAATCTAGAATCCTTAGGAGAAATGCCTTTACCACCGTACATCAAAGAACGACTGGATGATCCAGAACGGTATCAAACTGTCTATGCCAAAGAAAATGGGTCAGCCGCTGCACCAACGGCGGGGTTACATTTTACGCCGGAACTGTTAGAAAAAATCGCGGCTAAAGGAGTCAAACTGGTTTATTTAACCTTGCACGTCGGATTAGGGACTTTCCGTCCAGTCAGTGTTGATAATATCGCTGAACATCAAATGCATAGTGAATTTTATCGTTTAACAGAAGCAGCCGCTACTCAATTGAATAATGTCCGGAATAACGGTGGGAAAATCGTCGCAGTAGGAACGACTTCGATCCGTACATTGGAAACTATTGGGACTAAATTTGCTGGCGAGATCAAAGCTGATAGCGGTTGGACCGATATCTTTATTACCCCAGGATATGAATTCAAAGTCGTTCAAGCCTTTTCAACCAATTTTCACTTGCCTAAATCAACTTTAGTAATGTTAGTGAGTGCATTTGCGGGTCGAGAAGCAACATTAGCTGCCTATCATCACGCGATCGAAGAACGGTATCGCTTCTTTAGCTTTGGCGATGCAATGTTTGTAAAATAATATCATGAAAGCCAGCGGAGAAATTCGCTGGCTTTTTTTTGTATAAACAAAATAAAACATTGATCCAATTTGGAAACGAGTGAAACGGCTTGCTTTCATGCTACAAATATCGATTAATGGAAAAGTGTGCATCAAGTGCAGAGTAAGGCAGTTAATCGCGTGTTTCAAAACTTAATAGAAATACAATCAAAGGCGATCCTTAAGAGGCAATTGCCAAAATAATTATCGCCGCATCATTTTTCCAACTTCTTGATTAATCGCTTCATTTCTTTGATTTCTTTTTCTTGTGTCTTAATAATCCCCTCTGCTAATTCTTTTACTTCAGGATCTTCTAAGGTCGCACGTTTACTCGTTAAGATCGCAATCGAATGGTGAGGAATCATCGCTTTCATCCACGCAGTATCATGAATGGTTGCTTGACTTCTTACCATAAATAAAGAACCAGCAAAAATGAGCCCGCTAACTGTTAAAATAATTCGATTTAAGTGTTTGTTTTGATACATTTTCCACATGAATAGTAACATAATGATCGCCATGGCTGCTCCCATCATCAAAGCCATGAACAATCGTGTTCGACTAAAAAAAATATGATCTAACGCATACACATTAAAATACATCATAAAGAACATCACGAGTGTCGAGACACCAATCATTACCAAAAATTTTCCATACCTGTTCATCAATCTTTACTCCTTCCTTTTACTTTCTTCTTTGTTAATTATTATTTTAACGGATAATGACGCTTATCGCACCTGTTACGCATGTTAAGGAGGAGGTTAGTAGTAAAAATCAGTATGAATTTGGTGGAGAAAATTCGTAAAGGTAGCATAATAGCTAGACGGTTAATTAGCTCATTCGACTTAAAGTGATACTCAGCTTGCTACAATTCCATAATACGTAATTGTTCCATTAAATCGTTACCGAACGGCTCAATCAGAACTGTTTCAATCAGAACTGTTTCAATTCAAGATAAACACAAAAAAAGCCAGGCTCTCGATTAGCCTGGCTCTTAGTATTTCGGAAGGATTAGTTCATTCGAATTTTATATTACTTTATGATACATGCAAAGTATTACATGAATTTCTTGACTATAAACATAAATGTTTGTTCTTATTACGTTTTCACTTTTATTCAGTTTTAAGAAACTTTTTTCTCAATTACGTATCTTTTTACTTGTGTGTTTGATAGTGTTACTCAACCTGTGATACGCATTCACTATTTATAAGGAAATACTTCACACGCATACTTTTGACAACTTTTCGGTGAATCTTGTATTACTAACAATTTTTAGTGTTTATTTTTTTCTACTTTCCTTATCGAGAAATCCTTCGAATGATCTAAGTTCCTCCTTCCTTGTATCTATAATATAGCACAAACCACCATTAAATGAAAGCGATTGCTCTTGGTTATTTTTGCGCATACAATTCGTTTCTTTTTGACAAAAAACGAGTTGTCTATTTTGAGTTAGCCGCAGTTTCTGTGTTATAGTAATAATATAGGAAGGTTTTTTATAACAAGAGGAGGAATAGGATGCAATCCTACAAAGAGACAGCAGATACTGTGACTAAGGAATATGAAGCTGATTTGGATAATGGGTTAACAGAAAAAAAGGTTGAAGAAAAATTAAAAAATAACGGTAAAAACAAATTTGAAGATGCGCCGAAGGAATCGGTCGCGAAAAAATTCTTCCATAGTCTGACCGATTTCACGACGATTATTTTACTTGTGGCAGCAGGTATCTCCCTTTACACGGCGATTGCTACGGATCAGGGCGATTATTTTGAGAGTTTTTTGATTATTGCGATTGTCGTGATCAATTCAGTTTTAGCAATTGTGCAAGAAGGCAACGCTGAAAAAGCACTATCTGCGTTACAGGACATGAACAAACAATCGGCGACTGTTTTGCGTGAAGGCAAGCAGCAAGAGATCGATGCGGAAGAATTAGTTCCTGGAGATACATTGCTTTTAGAATCCGGGTCATTAATTACCGCGGATGCTCGGATTGTCGAAGCATCGCAATTGCGAGTGGAAGAATCTGCGTTGACAGGTGAGAGTGAGCCCGTCATGAAAGAGGCCGAGTATATTGGCGAAGAAGACGAAGCGCTAGGCGATCGCTTAAATATGCTGTACAAAGGTTCCACAGTTGTAAACGGTCGTGGCAAGGCAATCGTTACGGAAACCGGTATGAAGACCGAGATGGGGAAAATTGCCGGATTATTAAATAGTGATGAAACGCAAAAAACACCTCTGCAAAAACGATTAAATCATTTAGGTAAACGGATCAGTTTGATCGCTTTGGCAGCTGCGGCTTTTGTATTTTTCATTGGTGAAATGCAAGGCGAACCAATGTTGGACATGTTTATCACTGCAATCTCATTAGCAGTAGCAGCAGTACCGGAAACATTGACGGTCATCGTGACATTAACCTTGGCTTTTGGCGTGCAAAAAATGGCGAAGAAAAATGCTATTATTCGCAAATTGCCGGCGGTTGAAACCCTTGGATCAGCCAACGTCATTTGTTCCGATAAAACCGGAACCTTAACCCAAAACAAAATGCGGGTACGCCGTGTCTGGGCACATGGTGATTCTGTTGTTGATACAGAAGAGGGTATGACAGAAGAGGCGATGGAAGTTTTAAGTACGGCGGCTCTCTGTACCGATGTTGTTGTAGAAAATGATGATAATGAATTAGAAATCAAAGGGAATCCGACAGAAGCGGCGATTGTTCGAGCCGTGGAAGAAAACTATCATACAAAGTCAGAGCTTGAAGAAAAATATCCACGAATTGGTGAGATTCCGTTTGATTCTGACCGGAAAATGATGACTACCGTACATAAACGTGGGAAGAAATTTATCTCGATTACTAAAGGTGCTTTTGATGTGTTATTGCCGAAATTTCATTATGGGGATGTTGACCAGGCGGCAATCGTAAATGATCGCTTCGGGAAAAAAGCATTACGAGTGATTGCTGTTGGTTACGCAATTCATGAGGAAGAACCAAAAGAAATTACGTCAGAAGCGTTAGAAAAAGATTTACGTTTGATGGGCTTGATCGGGATGATAGATCCCCCTCGTCCAGAATCAAAAGCGGCGATTGCCCGTGCCAAAAAAGCGGGAATTAAAACGGTGATGATTACGGGCGATCACGTATTGACAGCCGGGGCCATTGCTAAAGAGCTTGGGATCATGAAGAGTCGCAAAGAAGCACTTTCTGGCGCTCAGTTGCAAAAAATGACTGATGAAGAGTTGGATGAAAAGGTGAAAGAGCTTTCTGTTTATGCACGAGTAACACCGGAAGACAAGATTCGAATCGTTAAATCATGGCAGCGGACAGGTGCCGTTGTGGCAATGACCGGGGATGGCGTCAATGATGCTCCTGCCTTGAAAGCTAGTGATGTTGGTTGTGCCATGGGAATTACGGGGACGGACGTCGCTAAAGGTGCGGCGGATATGATTTTGACCGACGACAATTTTGCGACGATTGTAGATGCAGTAGCTCGAGGTCGTTCCGTTTATCAAGGGATTCGTAAGGCAATCAATTTCTTATTGAGCTGTAATATTTCAGAAATTTTTATCGTAGTGATTGCGATGTTACTAGGCTGGGGCGCTCCGTTTACTGCTGTTCAATTGTTGTTCGTAAACGTTGTGGCCGATGGCTTGCCAGGATTTGCATTAGGTCGTGAACCGGCGGAAGTAGGAATTATGGATGAAAAACCTATTCCTCGAAATGAAGGGATCTTTGCTCGCGGCTTGTGGCAAAAAATTGGATTGAATGCCGTGGTCTTTACCATCGTTACGTTGAGTGGATTCTATATTGGAGCATTTGTTGACCAGGTTAGCTATTTCACTCCGCCAAGTTTGGAAGTCGGCCAAACTGTTGCCTTCTTAGTTTTAGCATATTCATCGATTCTACACGTTTTTAATGTGCGTAGTGCGAAATCAATCTTTCGAGTGGACTTGGCTACGAATAAATCGTTGGCTCAAATGGCTTGGTTAGCGATTGGGCTCACGACAATCATCGCACTAGTTCCTCAGACGCAAGAATTGTTCTATTTGGTACCTATTAGTATGAATCATTGGGTGATCGCAATCTTGCTTTCGATTGTACCGATCCTCGTCAATGAATTAATCAAATTCCACAAAGCACCAGAGATCGATCCAGAAAATATTTAAGTAGTGGCGTTATCTTTAAAAAGCCTTCGATGGATTTTCTATCGAAGGCTTTTTTTTGTAATTGGAATACATCAAAAAATCTTTCGAGTGGTTGTGAACAGCTTTTCTATAAGAAGCATTAAAGTCTGGAAGGAAAGTTGCAAAACTACTATAAAACCATTATTATGATACAAGTTGCAAACAAATACATAAACAATACATATAGAAGAAAGTAGGAAATTGAATGACTGAACCTGCCATTTCTTATCGTTTAATAAAGAAAGAAAAACATACGGGCGCACGTTTGGGAGAGATTATCACTCCTCATGGAACGTTTCCAACACCAATGTTCATGCCAGTAGGCACATTGGCAACGGTTAAAACAATGTCACCAGAAGATTTAAAGGAGATGGGTGCGGGCATTATTTTAAGCAATACCTATCATTTATGGCTACGGCCTGGGGAAGATCTTGTTGCGGAAGCAGGCGGCTTGCACAAGTTCATGAACTGGGATCAACCGATCTTAACGGACTCAGGTGGCTTCCAAGTGTTCTCATTAGCGGATATGCGGAATATCGTTGAAGAGGGTGTTCATTTCAAAAACCATTTGAACGGTTCGAAGATGTTCTTATCACCAGAAAAAGCGATCGATATCCAAAATAAACTAGGTTCTGACATCATGATGAGCTTTGATGAATGCCCGCCGTTTGATGAAAGCTATGACTATGTGAAAAAATCAGTGGAACGGACCTCGCGCTGGGCGGAACGCGGGCTAAAAGCGCACGCTAACCCAACAACGCAAGGATTATTCGGGATCATTCAAGGTGCTGGGTTTGAAGACTTGCGTCGTCAAAGTGCCAAGGATCTTGTTAGCATGGATTTCCCTGGTTATTCTATCGGCGGACTTTCTGTCGGAGAACCAAAAGAAGAAATGAATCGTGTATTAGAATTTACGACACCATTAATTCCAGAAAATAAACCGCGCTATTTGATGGGCGTGGGTGCAGCAGATTCATTGATCGACGGTGTGATTCGCGGCGTGGATATGTTTGACTGCGTATTGCCAACGCGGATCGCTCGTAACGGTACGTGTATGACATCAGCAGGGCGCTTAGTTGTTAAAAACGCGAAATATGCTCATGATTTTCGTCCATTAGATGAAAAATGTGATTGCTACACGTGTCGTAATTATACGCGTGCTTATATTCGTCACTTGATCCATTGTGATGAAACCTTTGGTATTCGTCTAACTTCTTATCATAATCTATATTTCTTAATCAACTTGATGAAGCAAGTTCGTCAAGCAATCATGGATGACAACTTATTAGGATTTCGTCAAGCCTTCTTTGAAGAATATGGATTTAATAAACAAAACGCAAAAAGTTTCTAAAGTCTGAATAAAAAAGCTAGTGAAACGTTAGAAATTTTGTTACAGTTAGAAGTGGATTTACTAAGAATGCGAGGGGAAATATAAAATGGGAAGCTTTTCAATGATCATTTTGATCGTGGTAATGCTGGGAATGTTCTTTATGATGAACCGTTCTCAAAAGAAACAACAGCAAGAACGCCAAAACGTCTTGGATGCGATGAAAATTGGCGACGATGTCGTAACAATCGGTGGATTACACGGCGTGATTCATGAAATTAATACGAATGACAAAACGGTTACCTTGGACTGTGAAGGCATTTATTTAGTCTTTGATCGTGCATCGATCAGAACAGTATCTGCCAACGTTCGTCCAGCAACAGCTCCAGTTGAACCAGAAGTTGTTACACCGGAAATGACAGAACCAAAAGAAACAGTTGTCGAAGAAAAACCCGAAGAGAAAGAATAAACGAAGAAGCCGTTTGAAGAGTGGAGCAGTATTGTTCCACTCTTTTTTTGTGGATTGTTTTGTTCGTTTGATCATTTTTGTGAAAAAAGTTCTTTTGAAAAAATGGTATCATAATTTATTTAAAAAAAGCATTTGTTATAAAAAGCTGTATTCATCACGTTTTACAATAAAAAATAAGATGTGAAAAAAATCACAAAAACTATTTACAAATTACTGGAGGTGTTGTATGATTGGTATGTGAAAAAGAACACAAAAATGTTTAGGAGGATACACATGGCTAAAGCGATTGAAAAAGAAAAAGAAGTAGTCAGCGTTGAGCAAGTAATTGATGAATTAGCAGCAAAAGCAAATGTTGCATTGAAAGAAATGGAAGATTTCGATCAAGAAAAAGTTGACCATATCGTTCATGAGATGGCAATGGCAGCATTAGATAAACATATGCTATTAGCAAAAATGGCCGTTGAAGAAACCGGTCGTGGAATCGTTGAAGATAAAGCAATCAAAAATATGTATGCATCAGAATATATCTGGAATAGTATCAAAAACGATAAAACTGTTGGCGTAATCGGCGAAGACAAACAAAAAGGCTTAATCGAAGTTGCTGGACCTGTTGGCGTTGTATGTGGGGTAACACCTACAACAAACCCAACATCTACAACAATTTTCAAATCAATGATCGCCTTAAAAACAGGAAACCCAATCGTATTTGCTTTCCATCCAAGCGCTCAAAAATGTTCTGCTGAAGCTGCACGTATCGTTCGTGACGCGGCAATCGCGGCAGGCGCTCCTGAAAATTGTATCCAATGGATCGAAAAACCATCGATCGACGCAACATCAATGTTAATGAATCACCCAGGCGTAGCCATCGTTCTTGCGACAGGCGGACCAGGCATGGTTAAATCAGCATACTCTACTGGTAAACCAGCGTTAGGTGTTGGTGCTGGGAACGTTCCTTCATACATTGAAAAAACGGCGAAAATCAAGCGTGCGGTCAATGATTTGATCGTATCAAAATCGTTTGATAACGGGATGATTTGTGCTTCTGAACAAGCTGTTATTGTAGATAAAGAAGTCTACGAAGATGTAAAAGCAGAATTCCAAGCACATCAAGTTTATGTTGTGAAGAAAAATGAATTGAAAAAATTAGAAGATGCTGTAATGAACGAAGGCAAATATGCAGTCAATCCTGCAATCGTTGGACATTCAGCTGAAGATATTGCGCAACGTGCAGGAATCAAAGTTCCAGCTGGCACAAAAATTCTGATTGCTGAATTGGATGGTGTTGGCGCAGATTACCCACTATCTCGTGAAAAACTTTCTCCAGTCTTAGCGATGATCAAATCAAATGATCATCAACATGGTTTTGATCTTTGCCAAGGCATGCTTGAGTTAGGTGGTTTGGGTCATACAGCGGTAATTCATACAGAAGACGAAGACTTGCAAGTGAAATTTGGTTTACGTATGAAAGCTTGCCGTATTTTAGTGAATTCACCATCTGCAGAAGGCGGAATCGGTGACATTTACAATGAAATGATCCCATCATTGACACTTGGTTGTGGTTCATACGGGAAGAACTCTGTATCTAAAAACGTATCTGCTATTAACTTAATCAATGTTAAAACTATAGCGAAACGGAGAAATAATATGCAATGGTTCAAGCTACCATCAAAAATCTACTTCGAAAAGAACTCTCTATTGTATTTGACACAAATGGAAAACGTTGAGCGTGTAATGCTTGTTTGTGACCCTGGTATGGTTCAATTTGGCTATGCAGATATCGTTCGTGAAGTTCTTGGACGTCGTACAAATGACGTGAAAATCGAAGTCTTCTCTGATGTTGAACCAAACCCTTCAACCAATACAGTGTATAAAGGGTTAGAAATGTTCAATGATTTCCAACCGGATACAGTTATCGCATTAGGTGGCGGTTCTGCAATGGATGCGGCGAAAGGGATGTGGATGTTCTTTGAACACCCAGACACTTCATTCTTCGGCGCAAAACAAAAATTCTTGGATATTCGTAAACGGACGTATAATATCGGCAAACCTGAAAAAACTCAGTTCGTATGTATTCCAACAACTTCTGGTACAGGTTCTGAAGTGACACCATTTGCCGTTATCACTGATAGCGAAACACACGTGAAGTACCCATTAGCAGATTACGCGTTGACACCAGATGTAGCAATCGTTGACCCGCAATTCGTTATGACCGTACCAGCTTCTGTTACCGCAGATACCGGAATGGACGTATTGACCCATGCAATTGAATCTTACGTATCTGTGATGGCCTCTGACTATACTCGTGGTTTGAGTTTACAAGCAATCAGATTGGTCTTTGACAATCTTGAAACATCAGTTAAAACAGCAGATCCGGAAGCTCGTGAAAAAATGCATAATGCCTCTGCAATGGCAGGCATGGCTTTTGCCAATGCTTTCTTAGGAATTTGTCATTCTATCGCTCATAAAATTGGTGGAGAATATGGGATTCCTCACGGACGTACCAATGCAATTCTATTGCCACATATTATTCGTTACAATGCCAAAGATCCACAAAAACACGCGATGTTCCCTAAATATGACTACTTCCGTGCAGATTCTGATTATGCGGATATTGCGAAGTTCTTAGGACTTAAAGGCAATACCAATGCAGAATTAGTTGACGCATTGATCGAAGCAGTTTACAACTTAGGTGTGACTGTTGGTATCGATATGAATTTGAAAGCGCAAGGCGTGACTCAAGAAACATTGAATACAACGGTTGATCGGATGGCAGAACTTGCGTATGAAGACCAATGTACAACAGCAAATCCAAAAGAACCATTGATCAGCGAGTTGAAAGAAATCATCGTGACCGCTTACGATTACAAAGCATAACGTTTAATGAAAGAACTCTCTTCGTGGGGGTTCTTTTTTTGAATCTAATGTAAATGTAGCCTTTTATTTAAAAAAATCATTTTATTTAGATTAAATGAACCTCTTTGATTGTTCTGCCCCTCAAAAAACGATAGACTAGAATTAGAATTTGGGGAAGGATTCGAAGTCATGGAAAATTTAAAGCGTGAGATACAAGAATTAGGTGAATCCAATGCGCGATTAGGCGCGTTGATTGACTATCTAGTAAATGAAAAAAAATTGATGGCCAGTAAGGCAAATCATATTTTTATGTTAGATATGCAAGACTATGTAGCCGCATTGAATGGCTTGGCTCCTTCGAATGCGAAAATTTCTGTGGTTCCTCAAGAGATCAAACAAATCAATCATTTATTGACACAGCAATATGAGCTAATGAAAATGATTCAACGGCAATATCTCCACGTTGCGGTTGCTGAAGGCGAACAGGTAATAAATGAGAAGCAGCAGCGTATCTTTAAACGATTGCTAGTGATCAATCAGCTGTTGTTGCAAGACAATATTTTATTTCAATCCTTGTTGGAAGCAAAAAAAATAAGCGGGACAATCCGCATCGGTGAAAAGAAGAGCTGGTTCCAACGTCTGTTGCGACGATAGAAGGTGCCATACTCACTGTTTATTCGTGAAATAAGAGGCTGAGATCTAAAAGATCT
Source organism: Enterococcus viikkiensis (assembly GCF_005405345.1). Lineage (GTDB taxonomy): Bacteria > Bacillota > Bacilli > Lactobacillales > Enterococcaceae > Enterococcus_A > Enterococcus_A viikkiensis. Next base: position 25,717 of record NZ_BJDW01000029.1, read on the forward strand.
CAGCCTCTTATTTACGTGTCGCTAATTGTTTGTAATCAATCCCGCGGGCTTGGCACCATTCTTTAGGTGCACCGCTTAAAATGATCGGGTTATGGCTTAATTCTGCTGTTGTTGCTTTGTTCGTCAGTAAATACAAACGGTGCAGCTGAATTTTCCAGTCTTCGATCATAGCAATAGTGGATTCGATGCCATCACTCATTAGCTGATCAAGAATCGTCGCCGAAATACCCACGGCTTTGGCACCTAAACACAAAGCTTTAAAAATATCATAGGCATCACGAATGCCACCGGAAGCGAGAAGGGTCAGATTAGTCACTGACTGGGCTTCCAAAAGGGATACGACCGTTGATTGGCCCCAATCATCCAAATAAGTGAGTTCCCGCTTTTTCCGGCGAGCGTTCTCAATTTGTGAGAAGCTAGTGCCACCGCGACCAGAAACATCGATCGCCTGTGCTCCTAATGCTTGTAATTGTTGAAGGGTTTCACGTGTCATGCCAAAACCGACTTCTTTGATGATGACCGGAACATTCAGTGTTTGAATGGTTTGTTGGATATTTTGTGGCCATTCATGAAAATCACGATCGCCTTCAGGCATGACTAATTCTTGCGGAACATTCAAATGAATTTGTAATCCATCTGCTTGCAACAGCTCCATGATTTTTTTGGCATCTTCACTGGTTCGACCAGCCCCCATATTGCCCAGAATCAGGCCATGAGGATTCACTTTTCGGACAATCGTGTAGGAATCTGCCACACTTGGGTCCTTCAACGCCGCACTGACAGAACCAGTTGCCATCATTAGATCCGTCTCGCGAGCGATGATGGCCAAGTCGTGATTGATCTTTTTTGTTTTTTCGCTGCCGCCAGTCATGGCGTTGATGTAAAAAGGAACGCTTAATTTTAGACCCAGAATTTCGGTACTTAAATCGACCTCTTCGGGACGTATCGTTACGATGGAAGAATGCAACAGACGAATCGCATCAAAATCATTTTCCTTTGTTTTTTGATGGAAAGCTCGGGCCAATGAAACATGTTCGTCTTTACGGTTCATGGCGATCCTCCGTAAAATGATAGACGTGAAGGGGCAGTGGTGTAATACCCGCCTTCTCCCAAGAGCTCATTAGAGGTAGGATTCCTGCACGTTTGTCAACAATCACAATACCGCAATCTCCGCCGCCAGCACCGGAAGATTTTGCCGCGCCACCATACTGTTCAGCGAGATCATTCAAACGCTTCAATTCCTCGGTTTCAATCAAGACGTTACTAATCGTTGTCAATTGGTTCAATAACGCACGGTTTTCACGAATCATTTGTTGGATCAAGGCGATATCATTTTGCTTAAAGCCTTGAATCATTTTTTCCACGCAGTTTTTACTGTCTTGCAGGAAGGTTTCATAGGAGGTACGTTTTTCATCCCGTGATTGATGGACTTGGTCGACTAAGTCAGATGTCGATGCCGGACTGCCCGTCCAGCCAATTAATAGGCGCAAATCTTCTGGAACTTGTAGTGGTTCAATCTGCAAATTCGGCCAGTCATTTTCAATTAGAGTAGTTAATTTTTCGGTCGTCAATTTTTTTAAGACCCAGTCATGGTCGAAGGTAGAAAAGGCTAACCAACCGCCGTAACAGCTGGCAGCGATATCTCCACAGGAGCCGTTGCCTTGGACATTTAAATGAGCGAGGGTCGCTAATTTAAATAATTCTAACTGCGAAAGATTTAGTTGATAAAAAGCATTCAATGCTTTGACTGTTGCCACAGTGACGGCACCACTGGAACCTAGACCGTATTTTCGGCCGTTAGAATTGTCCAGCTCACTCGTAACTTTTAAGTCGAAGAAGGCCAATTTTTTGCCTTTTTCCTGGGCGTATTTCTCAGTGAAGTGAATCGCCGCTAAAATATAATGGAAAGGATTGTCACGAATGTCTAGGACTAATTCATTATTCCGGCGAGTCCAACGTATGGGGAGATCGCTATATTGGGCGGATTGGATACTTCCGCTTTTTTTGGCCGGTCCAATGGAGACGGAAATGAATTGGTCGATGGCTACGATGATCGCGGGATGTCCTGGTTCTACAACGGCGTATTCACCAGCGATATAAAGTTTTCCAGGAGCAGATACTTCAATCATTTACGCGTCCTCCTTTGATAAAATTTCGATTTTTGGTCCTGCGTGAGCAAGGATTAATTGTTGTGGAGCAAAATGCTCGGCTAAAGCCGCCTGAACCATTGCTTCATTTTTACGTTCGACTAAAATTTTGACATTTGGTCCAGCATCCATTGTGAAGTAGCAGGGAATGCCGGCAGTTCTGATTTGACGGACAAGATTCATAGCCTGCATGCTTTCTGCCGACCAATAGGTGAATGGCGGATTCGCGGCTAAGGTTGTACCGTGCATCTTTAACGCGCTAGCTTCGGTAACTTCTCCTAAAGCAGCGAAGTTTCTTTCAGCAATGGCTTGTTTGGCTTTTTGCAAATCTTGTGGAACAGTTTGTAGCCAACCGTCATAAAAAGCGGAAGTTTCGACGGTGCGCTGCATGCCATCGCGACTAGAAATATCTTTTTGAGCATCATTGACCACGACAAAAAGCATGCTTAACTCATCCTCGAAGCCATTGCTTGGTACTTCGACTGCATAAGAAGTCTCGTCACTAGTCCCTTTTTGCCACTCTGCAAAGCCGCCGTAAATGCTGCGGCAGGCGGAGCCGGAACCCCGACGTGCAAGCCGCGACAATTCTGCCGGTGATAAGGCTAAATTTAATGCTGCACTAGCAGCGCCAGCCAAAGCGGCCAACCCACTAGCAGAAGAGGCCAGTCCAGCAGCTGTTGGGACGAAGTTTTGACTTTTTATCGTCGCGTAAAGGCTGCAGTCTGTCTTTTGGCGAACTAAATCAAGAAAGCGACTCACGTTTAAGGTCGCTTTCGGATCTTGCAGTTGATTGTCTAAGTAGAAACGATCTTCCGTCAGCTCTTCGGAAAAAGTGACGGTTGTTTCAGTATAAAAAGCATCCAATGTTAAGGATAAACTATTGTTCATTGGAATGATTAGTTCTTGATTTTCTTTGCCCCAATATTTAATCAAGGCGATGTTCGTATAAGCTCGAGCTTTACCACTAAACATGTGCGTAGACACCTAACCCTTCAATCCATGTATCACGTGCGCCAGCGCTTAATAAAGTTTTCTGTAGCTGGCGTCCGCTTGTTTCATTTTCTGCCAGAGCGATCATGCAACCCCCGCGGCCGCCGCCGGTTAGCTTTGCACCTAATGCGTGATGTTCTAACGCTGTCTCGATTAGGTGGTCTAAGTTGTGATTGCTGGCACCTAATAAGCGTAAGAGACCCTGAGCTTGATTCATACAGTCGCCTAAGACACGAGGTTTATTTTGTAAAACAGCTTGCTGAGCTTGATTGGTTAATTGCCCAAGTGTCCGCATTTGCTGATTGGTTTCATAAGGGCGCAGCTCCATCAGCTTAGCGATATCTTTTACCGCTTTGCGTGTCTGTCCTTTAACACCAGTATCAGCCACAACTAAAAAAGCATCCATGTTTAATTGGAAAGGCTGGAAACCGATGCCTTTTTGATAAAGGATCGGTTCGGTCCCGCTAATTGTCGTCGCGTCAATACCGCTGGGGTTGCCATGGGCCACCGCTTCCGCTTGATTGACAAAGTGTAAGATGTTTTCTTGTGTCGCCGGCTCTTCCATCCAATCGAAAACAGCCCGGGTAATCGCAACTGCGACCGCAGCACTTGAACCCATTCCCCGTTCGGCTGGAATCGAGCTTTCAATCTTTAAATAGAAAGGTTCTGGAATTTTAAAATGTTTTACTAAATACCACAGTAAGACCGTTACGTTGCGCATCGTATTCGGCGCAGCTGAAAGCGGCCCGTGGAAGAAGCTAGATTCAATCCACGATTCAAGTTTATTCGCCTTGATCGTCGCTTGGATACCTGTTCCGGCAAAAGGAAAGGCAATCGCCGGCTCTCCATAAACAACCGAGTGTTCCCCCATTAAGATGATTTTTCCACTGGCATAACCCGTGCCAATCGATTTCATTAAAAAAACCCCTATTTCGTTTTAGAGTATGTATTTTTTATTTTTATCTGTTTAACTATTGTTTTCATTGAGAAAAATTCATGTTTCTCAACTTCTTTATTATAAACGAAATTATTATTTAATAGTAATAAGCCATTTTAGTCTTCTCCCATTTTACTCAGAGAAGGCCTACAAGTAAACGAAACCGCTGAAAAGTTTTTGAAAAGCTATGATTTTTTAAACATTCCTTAGAAGAATAAAGTTTGTTTTTCTGTAGATATTTTGTTTGACGCTACAAGATATTGGGGGTATATTGGATAAGTTGAAAAATACGCACTATATTTTGTATGAAACGAGTTGGGGGTTTATGAGCGTGATCGTATTAGCAGGAACCATTGGAGCAGGGAAATCAAGTTTGACCGCAATGCTGTCAGAGCATCTAGGAAGTCAGGCTTTTTATGAATCGATTGATGATAATGAAGTGTTGCCGCTATTTTATGCTGATCCAGAGCAGTACGCATTTTTATTGCAAATCTATTTCTTAAATAAACGTTTTGATAGTACGCCGATTGTAAAATTAAGCTAGACAACTAAAAAAGCCATTTGTGCTACACTCAAAATAGTTCTGACCAAAGAATT
>NZ_BJDW01000030.1 GCF_005405345.1 Enterococcus viikkiensis
ATTATCGAACACCTTTGGAAGTATTTTTGAGTTACGTAAGTATTGATGATTTGTCTAACTTAATTTGACAATTAAGACATTCAAAATAATTCAAAATTTTTAAGGAGTTTCCAAAGAATGGTAGAGTTGATAATTAGCCGCCATTCTAGCATTCCAATCATTATTTTTTCTCTTGTGCATATTTTTGATTGATTTATTAAGATGTTTTTTTCCTATTTTTCCAACATCAATAACATAACAAGAACAATTTAAAAAAGCTAGTTTTCTGCTTATTTGCTATAATAGTAACGTAATGGCGAAGAATTGCGAACTAGGCAGCAGACCCATTTATCCTTAATAAAATCATTAGGAGTGATTCCATGATTCAAGCAATTGTATTTGATTTAGATGATACCTTATATGCACAACAGGAACCTTTTGCACAGGCGATCAAAGAACTTTTTCCAACTTTCCCTGATGAAAAAATGCAGGCTCTTTTTATTCAATTTCGCTATTACAGCGATCTTCATTATATGAAATCAATTTCTGGTGAATGGTCATTAGAGAAAATGCGGCACGAACGAATTCGTTTGGCATTAGAAGATTTTGATTTTGATGCGGCAACTGCCGACTTCACTAAATTTCAGGCTGCTTATGATACAGCATTGAACCATATTTCCCTGCCGACTGAAATGAGAGAAATTCTTGATTTTTTGACACAGAAAAAAATACCTATCGCCGTCATTACAAACGGACCTGTCATTCGTCAGAATCAAAAAATCAACGCCCTGAAGCTGACAAAGTGGATCAAGTCAGAAAATATTTTTATTTCTGACGCTCTCCAGATTCAAAAACCCGATCCTGAAATTTTTCATTTGATGGCAGAAAAATTAACGCTACCAACTGATACGATTTTATATATCGGCGACAGCTTTGAGAATGACGTCGTCGGCGCTAAGTCTGCCGGTTGGCAAGTCTGGTGGTTTAATCATCAAGGGCGTGAGCTTCCTGCGGGACAGTCCGCTATCTACGACCTAGAAATCAACAGTTTTGCTCAGTTAAAAGAACGACTGTTAAACGAAAAAAAATTGCAGCGCTAAGCGCCGCAATTTTTTTATTCTCCAAGACTCAAGATCATCCGGATATCTTCTTCAGTCAGTTTGTTAGTTTGTTCTTCGTTGCCTTGGATCACTTTTTGGAAAAGTTCACGTTTTTCTTGCTGCAGTTGATTCATTCGTTCCTCAATCGTTCCTTCGGCAATCATCCGCCACACTTCAACGACCTTTTTCTGTCCAATTCGGTGAGCACGTCCAGCTGCTTGTTCTTCAACAGCCGGATTCCACCATAGATCATATAAAACCACCGTATCAGCCCCTGTCAAGTTCAATCCTGTCCCGCCGGCTTTCAGAGAGATTAGAAAAACATCTTTTTCACCTGCATTAAAGGCATCTACCATTTTTAAGCGATCTTGGACTTTCGTACTGCCTCGTAAATAAAAGCTTGAGAGTCCTTCTTCGGCAAATTCTTTCTCGATAATCGAAAGCATGCTGGTAAATTGTGAGAATAACAGAACACGCCGTCCATTTTCTTTGGCAGTTTTAATTAAATCCTTCACTTGTTCCAGTTTTCCAGAACCGCCCTCGTAGCCTTCCATAAAGAGACGTGGGTCATCACAAATTTGCCGTAGACGTGTCAATCCAGCCAGAATACTTACTCGCTGTTTGCGGAAAGTAGCCGAATCCATCTGATCGACTTCTTGCTTCATCCGCTTCAAGTAGGCCAGATAAACCGTCTTTTGCTCTTCAGTCAAGCTACTTAATACATTGGATTCAATTCGTTCAGGCAACTCTTGCAAGACCGTATCTTTATCCCGTCGTAAAACGAAGGGCTGAATCATCTTGGCGATTTCAGCAACTGCCATTTGACGGAAGCGCCCGATGCTTGGGAAGAATCCCGGCATCACCGTTTGGAAGAGTGACCATAATTCTTCCAAATTATTTTCGATCGGCGTACCACTTAAGGCAAAACGATGCGGAATTTGTAATGTTCGCAACGCGCTAGACGTTTTCGTAGATGCATTTTTAATCATTTGCGCTTCATCCAAAATCATATATTGATAAGCGGCTTGTTCATGCAGATCAATATCCTGACGTAAGCTGGCATAAGAGGTAATCACGATCTCGTCTGCTTCAGCTAGTGCTTGTTCACGATCAGCGCGGCTGCCGGAAACGACACAAGAATTTAGACTAGGAGCGAATTTTTTTATTTCTGCTTGCCAGTTATAAACTAAACTGGCTGGAGTCACGATCAATGCCTTAATTGGCTGCTGCGCTTTTTCTGCCAATAGGAAGGTAATCACTTGAATGGTTTTTCCAAGACCCATTTCATCGGCTAAAATCCCACCAAAGCCATAATCACTTAGCATTTTCAACCAGCGAAATCCAGCTGCTTGATAAGGTCGTAATGTCGCTTGCAAATTTTCCGGTAGAGGAACTTGATAATCTTCTGGATGCGTCAAATCCTGTACCATCGCGGTAAAACTTTCACTGAACTGCGCTTGTGGATTCTCTTTCAACCGTTGCTCAAGCATGATCCCCTGACTCTTCGGTAAACGAATCAAGCCGTCTTTTGCATTGATTTTTTCTCTTAATTGACCGATCATTTCGCTAGTTTGCTGAAACGCTTCTGAATCAAAAGACAGCACCTCACCATTGTCTAACGTATAGAACCGATCTTTTCGCAGCAAACTATTCAATACATGATCGATTTCATGAGCATCAATTCCCGTTACATCAAATTTGATGTCTAGCCATGAACCCGACTGATCGACTTCAATCATAGGTTGGAATTCTTCACCATCTAAGAAGAGCTGTCGCAACTTTTTGCCCATCCGAACTTCGGCATATTTACGAAATTCCTCCACTTCGACTTTAAAGAAATAATACAAATTGTCTTTGATTGGTATCTTCTTTTCAAATCCGGTATCGACTTTTTGGTATCGATACGTATCGAATAAGTCCAAGATCAACTGCTCTTTCTTACGATCTCTTAAAATTTCGACATTGTGAGGCAATTTTGGCTGATGTTCTTCATTGGTTGAAAAATAAGCTTTGCCATAATGAAATTCTGCCTCGGCTTTAATCATGCCTTTGATTTTTCGAAAGATCACGACGGCCCGCAACGGTTCTTCTTGCATGATTTCCGAAACATCACCAGAGACTGCAACTCGGCCGATTTTCCGTAAATAAGGAAAGACTTCTGTGAATAACTGCGAAAGTTGCCGCTGTTCGTACGTGATAACCGGTTCCTTCAAGCGTTTCATCAATTGCTTCAACGTGATATACGTATCTTGTTGTTCATGCGTCATTAAGTAATAGGAATTTTCAATAAAACCTAAAAAATAATTACTATAATAACTCGTGAAGCGATCTTCAATCGTCAAGCCAAAATCATTTTCGTCGCGTTTCTCTAACGTAAATAATAAAGGCAACTCTTGTCCTTCATGAACTTCCGTATAGGTTTTTTCCCCTAGCTTGATACTCAAATTCCCCGTTTTTTCCATCGCCTTTAACAATTCCTGCATTCGATGAACTGGTAATAAGAGATACCGTTTATCCAGCTTACCTTTAACTTGCAAGCCAGCCTTACCTAATAACTGATAGGTTTCGCTAATCCCGACTAAATCCTCGATCAGATCGCGACAGGTCGGATCGAACGCTCCCGCTTCGATTTGGAATCGGTATTGCTTATTCACCGTATAAGCTGAATCCGTTTGATACGCATGCAAGAAGTCATATAAATTTTTCACAATATAACTGCGTTTATTTAAGTTACTCCCGATTCGCAAAGAGACAGCCAATACGTCCAGCTCGGGATGGTAAGGGTTCGTTGGAATCGCTTCTACTACAAAATCAACGAATAATGATTGCAATGGCTCGGCTTCCTTTTCTAAACGTGAAAAGCCTTGGTTCAATAAATCAGCAAAGGAGACACTACTCTCCATTTTTTTAGGTAAAACTGTTTCAGGCTTGATTACTCGCGATAAGCCTTTTTCTCGCAAATACAATTCCACCGCTACCGTATGTTTACAGTAGCCGTGTTCTTCCCAATAAGGGCAGGCGCAAATATCATTTTCTTTGCCGCTGCCATCTAAATCAACCAGATAAAGTTCGCTACCTAATACTTCTCCATGCCAAACACGACGAGCCGGATCTGCTTCAACTGATAAGACCCGTCCTTCTTTTAAATAGGTTCTGCCGCGTTCAATTACTTTTTCTGGAATACTCCATCTCATTACCTTTCACTCCATCCTTCTAGCTGGTAACGAATACTGCTACGTCCCGTACCGCTAGTCTCCACAATAATTTGTTGTGGGATACGCTCTTTCAATTCCCTCACGTGACTGATGATGCCAATCATTCGTCCCGCGTTCTCAATTCCTTCTAATGCTTCCATCGCCATCTCCAGCGCTTCTTCATCCAATGAACCAAAGCCCTCATCGATAAACAAAGCTTCAATCGCCACACCACCCGCTTGATTCTGGATCACTTCCGCTAAGCCCAACGCCAGCGACAATGCGGCAATAAAACTTTCGCCGCCAGATAAAGTATGGGAGCTGCGAGTCGAGCCAGCATTGTCATCGTAGACATTGATCTCTAACCCGGTATTCCCTTTTGAACGACCGGTTGCTTGATTCAACTCGAAACGGTAGCGTCCTTTCGTCAATTGATTGAGTTGTTGATTGGCACTTTGTAAGACCTCCGCTAGATACCACTGTAAAACATAGCGCTCTAGGCTGATCTTTTGCGGATTATCCCCATTCATTGTTTGATAAAGTTGCAACAACTGACCTAATTCGTCTAATTGCTTTTTACTTTTTTTCTGGAGCTGCTGGATTTGCTGAACAATCTCACGTTGCTGTTTGAGTTGGTTCTCTTTTGCAAAATACTGCTGTTGAAACGTTGAGACTTGCTCTTCTTTTTCTTGTAACACGTTCTGCAATTGGTTTAGATCCGGTTCTTTCTGATCTTGAACCAATTCAAGCAGTCGGTTGATTCGGTCGTTTATTAATAATACTTGTTGCTGAAAATCTGTGATATCTTCTTCTAACTCAGCAAGGTTTTTAATCGGCGCTTGTAAATCGGCTTGTACTAATTCTGCAGTAGTCAACTGTTCTTGCAACTGTGCTTGGAGAGCGGTTAATTGTTCAACCGTTACTTGCTGTTGTTTTTTCAAAAGTTTTTGATTTTCCTGTAAACGAATTTTCCGCTGTTCGATTTCCTTTACGTCGTCTTGATATTTTTTCAACCGATTTTGGTAATCTGCTAGTGCTTGTGTGAGTTCATCAATTCGCGTTTGCAAACTGTCTAACTGCCACTGCTCCGTCTGCTCAATCAGACTAGCAATCCGGCCCTCCAATGTTTGACTTTCACTTTGAATCGTCATCAGCTTCGTTTCCAGCGCACTCTTTGTTCTTTCGGCGACTTTCGTTTCCGCTTTTAGCGTCTGAAGAGTGTCTTCTGCTTCAGCAATCTCCGACAACGCCTTACTAGTTTCTCTTTGCCGATCTGAAAGAAACTCTTCCAGCCCTTTTATCTCTGCCTCAACACTCCTTTGATAATAGTCAGATAAGGCATTATGGTATTGATGGAGTTGCTGCTCCAGTTCTTCTTGAACGGCTAAACGTCGAGATTGTAACTGATCAAACGCTTGCTTCGCTATTTCATAGCGTGCTTCTGTTTGTTCCTTCAACGTCGCCAATTCTTTGATTTGAGTTTCTTTGGCCTCAAGCTTTAGTTGCAGCTGAACCAAATCTTCCGTTCCGAGCTGCGCATGTTGCGCTGGTGCGGGGTGTTCCTTAGAACCGCAAACAGGACAAGGCTCGCCAGGCAACAGTTCTAAACTTAACCGAGCAATCTCAGCAGCTGCCCATTGGCTTTTTAATTTTTTGTACTCGCCGGTTTCACCCGTTAAGCGATTACTCGTTTGGCTAACGGTTTCAACCAATTGAGCTAATTGAATCTGCTGATCTTCTTCCTCTTCCTGCTGTTGGAAAACTTGGTCTGCCAGCGCTTGTAACTGGTCAACCCTTTGCTGAAATTGCAATTCTTGATAACGGCGATCCTGCCATTTTTTTTCAGTGCTGATTTTGTACGTTAAGTCCCTCTGCTGCTCTTCTGACCGTTTCAATTCTTCATTGATCTGGGTTTGCTGTGTTTTTTGCTTTATCAACTGATCTGTCAGCGCCTGTTTTTCTTGTAACAACTGTTCTCGCTGTTTAACGAGAGGCAAGAGGGAAATTAATCGTTGACTCTCCTTTTCTTTTTCAAGCCATTCAGGGCGTTGCTGGTCGAATTTAGCACCTACCGTTTGGCACTGCTCGGTTTGCTCCTGCAGGGCTTCTTCCTGCTGTCGATTAGCTGTTTCTTCTAAACTTTGCTGTTTCTGCAGCCTGCTTAATTCTTCGACTCGTTCAAAGGTTGGACGAATCTGTTGGATTTTCTTCCCACGGACCAGTTGCTTTTTCTTTTCTTCGATTTCTGGCAAGCGTGCATCTAATTGCTGCAAGGTTTGCTGAGCACTACGATAGTGCTGAAAGGTTTCAGCTAGTTCCTGCGCTTTTTGGAATTGTAACTGGGAATTTTTTAACTCCTGCTGTTTGTCAGACAATGCGAGCTTCTCAGTCTGCAATATCTGTTCTTCCTCAGTTAGATATACGCTAGCCAGATTCAAGGATTCTTCATAGGTCAGGCCTTTTTCACTTAACACTTGCTGAAATAATTGATCGATCCGAGTCGTCAAATCGCCTACCGATTGCTCTAATTCTTGTTTCTGGATTTTTAGATTCTCAGTAAAATTGCGATAAAAATTCGTTCCAAACAAACTACGCAGGACCATTTCTTTTTCCGTACTATTGGCATTCAAAAAGGTGCGGAATTCCCCTTGTGGTAGCATTACGATCTGCTTGAACTGATCTTTTTGTAAATGTAGAATCTGATAGATCACGTCATTTACCGCATCGACCTTTGTATAGGCCTCAGCTTCTTGTCCTAAATCGTTAAAGACACTTAATTGAACTTTTTGATTTTTCGTCGTCTCTCCTTTGCCATTTTTCTTGGCTAAAGTCTGTTTGGGCCAGCGCTCAATGGAATAATTTCTTCCTTGGTGCTCAAAGAGAAATTGGACTCGGGTCTCCTCCGAAGACTCAGCAAAGGACGAACGAATCTCATTGGAAGAACGCACACCGCCGGATGCATCCCCGTATAAAGCAAAGGTGATTGCATCGAAAATAGTCGTCTTCCCTGCGCCGGTCTTACCACTGATCAAAAACAAAGGCGCTTCAGTCATTTGTTCGAAGTCCACTTCTTCATGTAAGAACGGGCCAAAATTTTCCATGATGATTTTTTTTGGAAGCATCAGTTGATCCCTCCTTTAATCAGCACTTGCAGTCCTTCTTCGACCCACTGCTTCTGTTGGGGTGACAACTCCGTTTGGGAAACTTCAGTGAAAAATTCTTCAGTCAAAAGGATTGGTGAGTATGCCTTAAGACTCTTAGCCTTCAAACGATTCTCTACCGCTGTTTCATAGCCGTTGAGCCGTTGAACTTGAATGATTCGCGGATAGACTTGTCGTAGCTGATTCATTAGATTCGGAATGACAGCCCGATCTTCTAGAAGAATAGATAAATAATCTTCTCGCTCAATCTTTCCATAATAAACTGGATCTAGCAGCTCCTCAAAACTAGCATGTAGCTCTTGAATCTCGTGGAGTGGAGTCAATTCATGAAAAGTAAACGCACTTGTCTCCGTATCAACGATCCAAACCCCCTTCGTCTGATCCTTCTCCGATAATGAATATTTCAAAGGGGACCCGCTATAGCGGGCATTTTCCAACTTCAAGGCATCTTTTCCATGAAGATGGCCCAGCGCGACATAATCAAAATCCGTTAATAATCGTCCATTGATCCCGTCTAAGCCGCCAACTTCGATCTTCGTCTCAGAATCAGTTTTGCTGCTACCAGCAACAAAAAAATGACTAACTAGAATCTGACTCATTGCCGGATCAAAACTAGCCTTCATTTCCTCAATGACTTTTGGCATCGCTGATTGAATCGTCCGTAACTCTGAATCTTCAAAATAGATCCGCGCATCAACTGGCTCAAAATAAGGCAGTAAATAAAATTGGACGTTCCCCATTACGATCGGTGTGAAGGCCTCTTGTAACCGAGTATGGAGATGAAAATTAGCTTGATTGAACCATGGGGCCCCAGTAGCCAAACGAGTGGCACTGTCATGATTGCCTGATATTGCCAGCAGAGGAAAGCCTTCCGTTAAGTTCCATTTAGCGATCGTTTGATTTAATAACCGGACACTGTCTTCAGAAGGGACAGAACGATCGTATAAGTCTCCCGCAATGATAATTGCATCTACCGCTTCTGTTTTAGCGATTTTAAGTATTTGATCAAGAATATATGCTTGGTCTGACAGTAGGTCATAGCCATGTAACTTTTTGCCAATATGCCAGTCAGCCGTATGTAAAACTTTCATTGATCCACCCTTTTCCTCATTTAGTCCTTCCCAAAAGTATAACACGATTCCCTATTTTTTTCTGCTTAGTAAGTAGATGATGCCTTAGAAAAAATCTTGTATAACCAAAGAAAAGAACGCTGAAATTAATCAGCGTTCTTTTCTTTAGCCACGTATTTAAAATTAGGATCGATCTCATGATCCAGCTGATCGAAAGCACCTTGTACTCGACGTTCGACTTCTGCTAAACCAGCTTTGTCCATTTTTTTAATATCTGAAAGATCGATCGGATCGCCAAAGCGAATAATCACCGGTGTCCGTTTGAACAACTGGGAAAACTTCGTTGGTCCTTGATAAACAGACGGTACGATTGGCTTTTTTGACAAACGAGAAATCAATGCCATCCCGCCTTTTAATTCAGAGGAATGACGGGTCCCACTAGGAAACATGATCAAGCTTTTGTCTGAGTCCTTCAGCATTTTGACTGGCTTCTTGACTACGCTTGGACCGGGCTTGTCACGATCCACCGGAAAAGCATTCAAGTGGACTAAGATAAACCGCAACACTGGATTCTTAAACAGCTCCGCCTTCGCTAAGAAACTAAATTGTTTCGGTGATGCGCCTAACGCCATATAAACTGGGTCCCACCACGTCCGATGAGGAGCAACTAAAATATAATTCCCCTCTGGTAATTTATCTTGATTTTGATAATGGGCATTGCCATTAACGACCGCTAAAATTCCTCGAGCGATCACACGAATAATTTTAAAAAACATTTTTTCTTCCTTTCAGTTATCTAACTAAACGTAGTATAATACAACGGTATGATTTTTTTAAGGGGGCAATTGAAATTGTTAAAAAAAGGTGAACGAATCGACCAACTTTACGCAGAAGATATTCAAATTATCCAAAGTTCAGAAGTCTTTTCTTTCTCAATTGACGCAGTGCTTTTAGCCAATTTTGCGCGAACACCTAAATATGGCAAAATTATTGATCTGTGTGCCGGCAATGGTGCTGTTGGACTTTTTTTGAGTCGCAAGACATCTTCTACTATCGACCAGATTGAATTGCAGCCCCGCTTAGCTGATATGGGACAGCGCAGCATTGCACTGAACCACTTAGAAAATCAATTAACGATGCACGAATTAGATTTAAAAAATACGTTTGACCTTTTTCGTGCCGATTCGACCGACTTAGTTGTCTGCAATCCGCCTTATTTTAAAGAACTGCCAACTAGTAAGAAAAATCCGAATCCTCACTTAGCCATTGCTCGTCACGAAATCCATGCGACGTTAGCCGATGTCGTTCAAGTCTCGGCAAAATTATTAAAAATGAACGGCCGCTTTGCAATGGTACATCGTCCGGATCGTTTTTTAGAAATTGTCGATTGCTTGCGAGCCAATCGAATCGCGCCAAAACGAATCCAATTCGTTTATCCGAAGCCAGGAAAAGAAGCCAATGCCCTTTTAATCGAAGGAATCAAAGATGGCAAGAAAGATGGTTTGCGTTTTCTGCCACCATTATATACTTATGACGACTCTGGCAGCTACTCACCCGCCTTACAGGAGATGCTTTATGGCAACTGATCATTATTTTTACGTTTTACTTTGCAGCGACGACTCCTTTTATGGCGGCTATACGACTGAACTGGCTCGGCGTTTGAAAGAGCACAATGCTGGGACCGGCGCAAAATATACTCACCCCAAAAGCCGCCGACCGGTGAAAATGATCCATGCGGAACACTTCACGACCCGCAGTGAGGCTACCAAAGCCGAAGCTGCCTTTAAAAAATTAACTCGTAAACAAAAAGAACACTACTTACAGATTCAACAAGCAAAAAACGTTTTGTGAGTGCCTCACAAAACGTTTTTATTTATTGTCCTTTTAAAATTTCTTTTGCGATCAACGAACAGTAATAGATTGAACCATCTTCATTGGGATGAACTTGATCATCATAGAACCAGTCCGGATGCGCATTGCTGTATCCATACCAATCAATCAAGTGGACGTTTTTATACTCCTTCGCGACTGCCTCTAAAGTACTATTCACATCATTTTGCCAACGACGCGTTGGTACATGGGTATTTAGAACAAAGACCTGATGCTTATCCCCTAAAACATGCATGATTTGTGCAAAATCTTCTTGACTAAAGGCGCCGTTCGTCCCTAAACTTAGCAAAATCGTATCGTTTAATTCACCCTTATCCTTCAACGCCTGCAATAGTGGCGGGCTATCTTTCAATTGTCGGCCAACTTCTCCATCAACCACCATTTTAGGGAAGATTTCTGTCAGTCCTTTCGAACCAGCTAGCAACACAGAATCGCCAAAAGCAGTAATTTTGAATTTTTTTGCCTTCGTTATTTCGCGGTTACTCAAACTATACTTATCCGCCAGACTTTTTGGCGCCTCGGAGCTTTCAGTCGTTTGATCTGTCTGTTGAGTTTCACTGCTGGATTGCACCGTTTCGGTTTTATCCGCGGCCTTTTTATTTTGCTCAATTTGTTTTTGTAACGCTTGTTGATTGGCATCGACTTGATTTGCCGGTGCAATGATAATCCCCACAACAGCAATTAGTGTAAGCAGACCGCTGAAAATAAAGCCAATTTTGCGCCGACTTTTTAGCGGTGCATAAAAAGAATTTTTCAACGTAGTAAAGCTCTTACGATAATTGAAGTAGCGTAATGGCTTCTCTACAAACCGGTAAGATAGCTCAGTAACTAAGCCAATCAAAAGAACTTCTATGATTGTATGAAGAAAAATATGATTCGCAACATTTACCTTCGCTTCATAAAAGATCATGACTGGAAACTGATACAAATAAATCCCGTAGCTACGTTTGCCGATCCAGCTAAAGACCGGATTCGTCAACCAGCGATTCAAACTCGCACCAGGATGTGCGGTAATCGCTACTAACAAGACACTCAGAAGGCTGACTAAAAACATACCGCCATAATAGACAAAGGTCAGGTCATCTCGTAAAAATAAAAATGAGAGAATCAATAAAATCATCGTAACTAATCCTGCACCATTCAAAATCCGTTTGGCCTGCGGCGGAATTTGTGATTTTAAGCGAGTGCTTGGCCAAACAAACGCCAACGCGCTCCCAAGTAGGATAGAGAATAAGCGAGTATCCGTCCCATAATAAACTCTTGTTGGATCAGAACCGGGAACATACAAGACCGCCATTAAAATGGCTGAGACCAGGGCGGCTCCTAAAATACCCAAAAAAACATTGGCTTTGTTTTTTACAAATTTCATCAAGAGAACGAACACGACCGGCCAGATCAAATAGTTTTGTGATTCCACTGCCAATGACCAAATATGGGTGAACGGCGATTCGCCAGCAAATCGATCAAAGTAAGACATTCCGTGATTGATCTGCCACCAATTGTTCACATAAAACAAGCTGCTAAGGACATTGCCTCGTAAATTGTTTAATAGATTACGCTGAAATAAAGTGATGTAGGCAGAAGCACCGATCAGCATCGCCACAAGCGCTGGATACAATCGCTTCATACGCCGATAATAAAATTGTTTAATGTTTATTTTTCCTGTCTGCTTCCATTCCTGTAAAAGCAAATCAGTAATCAAATAACCGGAGACCGCAAAGAAAACTGGAACTCCCAAATACCCACCGCGCATTTGCGAAGGCAACAAGTGATATAAGATAACGCCTATTACTGCTAAAGAACGAATGCCATCAAAGCCAGTAATATAACGGCTATTTTTAAGCCTTTTTCCCATATTTTTTTCCAACTTTACTATAGAATATCAATAAAATACCAGTTTTAACTATACGTTCAAACGCGGTAAACTGCAACATTTTCGCAAGAAAAAAAGGATTTCCTAAACAATTTATTGAAAAAAAGCTGGAACAAAAATCGTTCCAGCTTCAATCCATCGTTTCTTCGTAAAAGCGTCCTAAAATTCGAACATTTTCAGAGATGCTGACAAAGGCTTGCGGATCTGTCTCTCGCATAATCGTCTCAAGCATTGGCAACTCAAAGCGCGTCACGACCGTAAATAAAACTGTCTGCTTGTCATGCTTATAAGCACCTTCTGCTTCATTAATAATTGTGATCCCGCGGCGCATTTGATCTTGAATCCCTTCGATGACACGATCAGGACATTTGGTAACGATCATAACCTGCATCTTCCGTTGTTTTGTATAAAGCGCATCGGTTAATTTACCGCTCATAAAAATCGCCAACGCAGAATAGAACATATATTGCCAACTAAATAGAATTCCGGCCATCAGCATAATCATGACGTTAAAAATAATCGAGATCGACCCCACTGAACGCCCTGTACGTTTGCGAATCGTGATACTTAGAATATCTAGCCCACCCGATGACAAGCCGTTCTTCAACGCAAAACCGATCCCCACACCCATAATCGCACCGCCAAAAATTGCACAGATGATTGGGTCCTTAGTCAAGGTCGTTTCAGGAATAATATGGATAAAGAAGGACGTTAAAAATACAGTGATGAAGGTAAAAATAGTAAATTTATGACCGATCTTGAACCATGCCAAGAAAAACAACGGCACATTGATTAAGAACAGCGTGACTGATACTGGTACGGTAAAACCTACCACCCGATGAGACAAGGTCGTCAATATTTGGGCAAACCCTGTTGCCCCGCTAGAATAGATATGTCCGGGTTGGTAAAAAAAGTTTACGGCAATCGCCGCTAAAAATGCATAAACAACTGCGACAGATAAGCGGGTGGCATAATCGTGATGGGGCCACTCCTCTATCTTCTTTTTCATCATGTACTTCCGCCTCATTTCAAAAATTCAATCACATTATACGTATTTTCATGAAAAAAAGAAAGCACCTACCGTGGAGGCAGGTGCATCTCTTAGTATTTTCTTATTCTTCTACTTTTGTAACATCAATACTCAACTCATAAAGTTGAAGTGGAGAAACGGTACTTGGTGCATCTGACATCGGATCTGCTGCTTTCCCATTTTTAGGAAAGGCAATCACTTCACGAATATTGTCTTCACCAGCTAACAACATCGCGAAACGATCCAAGCCAAGAGCGATTCCGCCGATTGGAGGGAAACCATAATCTAATGCTTCTAACAAGAAGCCAAATTGTTCATTGGCACTTTCACGAGTGAAGCCTAACGTTTCAAAGACTTGCTCTTGCAATTCGCGAGTATTGATACGCAATGAACCACCACCTAATTCATAACCATTCAAGACGATATCATACGCTTGGGCATAAACTTTTTCTGGATGATCCTTCAAGTTTTCAATATCTTTTTCCATTGGCATTGTGAAAGGATGGTGAGCAGACACGTAACGACCCGCTTCTTGGTCAAATTCAAATTGCGGCCAGTCAACGACCCATAAATAATCGAAACGATCTTCATCAATCAAGCCTAGCTCTTTCCCAACTTTTGAACGAACTGCGCCTAAAGCCGTCACAGCAGTCAAAAATTGATCTGCCGCAAACATCAATACATCGCCAGCTTCTGCATTTGTTGCTTTCTTCAATTCATCACTGACGCCCCCCATGAATTTCGCGATTGGTCCAGTCAATTCTCCATTTTCATCAACCTTGATCCAAGCCAAGCCTTTTGCACCAAATTGACCAACAAATTGACCTAAACGATCCAATTCTTTACGAGAATATTTGTCAGCCGCACCTTTCGCATTTAAGGCTTTAACGACGCCGCCATTGTCTGATGCCATCCGGAAAACTTTGAAATCTGTCGCAGCAGCAATCTCAGTCACATCAATCAATTCCATCTCAAATCGTGTATCCGGTTTGTCAGAGCCATAACGTTCCATCGCTTCGTCCCAAGTGATCCGAGGAAATGGCAATGTTACTTCGATACCACGTACATCCTTCATCACTTGTGCGATCATCGCTTCCGTGTATTCTTGAATTTCTTCAGCAGTCAAAAAGCTGGTTTCGATATCAATTTGAGTAAATTCAGGTTGGCGATCACCACGTAAATCTTCGTCACGGAAACAACGGACGATTTGATAATAACGGTCAAAGCCGGCCGTCATTAATAATTGTTTCAAAATTTGCGGTGATTGCGGCAACGCATAAAAATGTCCCGCATGCACTCGTGAAGGCACCAAGTAATCCCGCGCGCCTTCTGGTGTTGATTTTGCCAAGTAAGGCGTTTCGATATCTAAGAAATCATTGTCATCTAAGAAACGACGAACAGATTTCGTCAACTGATGACGCATCATGATATTTTTCGCCATTTTTGGACGACGTAAATCCATGTAGCGGTATTTCAAACGAACTTCATCGCTAATATTTTGTTCATCTTCAATTGAGAACGGTGGTGTCTTGGCACTGTTCAAAATCGTAATGTCTTCACCTTTGACTTCAAACTCACCCGTACTCATTTTTTTATTGACAGCACCTGCATCACGACGGATCACAGTTCCGGTAATTTCAACAACAAACTCGCTGCGGCATTGATCTGCCACTTCCCAAGCTGTTTTTGATTCTTCAGGGTTGAAGACCACTTGCACAACACCTTCACGGTCACGCAAATCAATAAAGATTAACCCACCTAAGTCACGACGTTTTTGGACCCACCCTTTTAATGTTACCTGTTGCTCTAAATATTCTTCGGACACGCGTCCGCAATAGACAGTACGTCTAGCCATTTTTTATTCCTCCTACCATTTCTTTTAATTAAATTTTGGTGCTGTCATTTCATCGTAAATTGCTGCGAAGTCTTCATACAAATCCGCCAATGGAAAAGCCTTTTCTTCTCTCGTTGCAGAGTCTTTCACATTGATCACACCATTAGTTAATTCATCTTCTCCTAAAGTTAAGACCAGCTTAGCGCCTTCTTTGTCCGCTGTTTTGAATTGCGCTTTAGCCTTGCGTCCCATGAAGTCACGATCAGCAGAAAAACCAAAGCCGCGAATCGCTTGAACAACTTTTAACGACTCCATATTCGTCGTCTCACCTAAACCAACAACGTAAGCATCCAAATTAGTCGCGTCGGGTATCATCACGTCTTCTTGCTCTAAAGTCAGCAAGATTCGTTCAATCCCCATCGCAAACCCAATCCCAGGTGTTTCTGGTCCGCCAAGTTCTTCAACTAAGCCATCATAACGGCCGCCGCCACAAATCGTTGTTTGCGCGCCCATCCCTGGTGCATCACTCATGATCTCAAAAATCGTATGATTATAATAATCCAAGCCGCGAACCATTCGATGATCGATTTCGTAAGGGATGTTTAAATATTCTAGCGTTTTAGTCACGCCTTCAAAATATTCCTTCGCGTAATCACTTAAATAATCCAAAATACTTGGCGCGTCCGCAACGACTGGCTGATCCTTACGATCCTTACTATCTAGAACCCGTAATGGATTTTCATGTAAGCGGCGTTTCGAATCCTCGCTTAGCTCTGCCTCATGGGCTTCCAAGTATTCAATCAATGCTTGGCGATACTTGCTTCGGGTTTCTTTGTCCCCTAACGTATTGATGACTAATCGTACTTGATTGATACCTAATTGTTTAAAGAAATCCATTGCCATAGCCATCACTTCAACGTCTAAGCTTGGATTTTCACTGCCAAAAGCTTCGACTCCAATTTGATGAAATTGACGCAAACGCCCTTTTTGCGGACGTTCATAACGGAACATTGGGCCTGTATAATAAACCTTGTACGGCTTCTTGAATTCTGGTCCAAACAATTTATTTTCTACGTACGCCCGAACAATCGGCGCCGTTCCTTCTGGACGTAACGTTACATGGCGATCGCCTTTGTCGTGAAAATCATACATTTCTTTTGAAACGATATCCGTTGTGTCCCCGACACTACGAGCGATCACTTCGTAGTGTTCAAAGATAGGGGTGCGGATTTCTTGGTATTGGTAATCACTAAAAACTAAGCGTGCGGTCTCTTCAACAAATTGCCACTTGCTGCTTTCTCCAGGTAAAATATCATTGGTCCCTTTAGGTCGTTGATAACTCATGGTAAGTCTCCTTTTATGATAGGTATTGTTTTTGTAATAATTAACGTATAGCAGGTGAAAAAACTGCCGCTATCTCCATTCAATAGAGACATTTTTCAAAAATCGAAAAATGTTGTGTCGTCGTTTCGCGTATCATCTAGTGAAACGGTATTCCACATTCTCTTAGAGAAAATCCCTTAATTCACTTCAGCTTGTAACAAACGGCGAAAGTCAGATCGACAAAAAAAAGCCCCTGTTCGTCTCGAACAAGGGCGAAATAATCGCGGTACCACCTATTTTTTAAAAGAGTTTCCTCTTTTCTCTAGCAATTAACGCTTGCGTAACGGAGTGGCTTTGCACGCACTCATCTCCAGACTGTCTTTCGATTACTTACTACGAAATTGCTTTCAGCCAAGGCAATTTTTCCTGTACGTCTTCAGTAATTTACTCGTTCCTTCTTAGATGTTTTTTATCTTCTATTACGCTACTAAAAAAAAGTTAGAAAGTCAAGTGATTTCAGGTGATCAATCGATGATAATAAGGATTATTCGCTTTTTTTTTCGCTTTATTCTAAACTAAAAAAAGATGGCACGTTTGCCAATTCAAGCAAAATGAGGAGTGAATAGTATGTCAGAAGTACGAATCGGAAAATCACAAGTATATGCTAGCGCGTTAGGTTTAGGAGCCAATGCCGTCGGCGGACATAATCTCTATCCAAACTTAGCGGATGAAAACGGAAAAGAAGTCGTTCGAGCTGCGCTTAACAATGGAATCACATTGTTAGATACCGCTTACTCTTATGGACGAGGCCGTTCAGAAGAATTGATCGGTGAAGTCTTGCAAGAACCTGAATTTGACCGTTCACGAGTGATTGTTGCAACAAAAGCTGCTCATGATCCAAATCGAGGGGGAAAATTCAATAACTCGCCGGAATTTTTAAAGGATGCAGTGGAAGCTGCGTTGAAACGCCTGCAAACGGATTACATCGATATTTTTTATATTCATTTTCCAGATGAAACCACACCCAAAAACGAAGCGGTAGCTGCTTTGCATGAATTAAAAGAAGCAGGAAAAATCCGTGCGATTGGTGTATCAAACTTTTCACTAGAACAGTTAAAAGAAGCCAATCAAGACGGCTATGTCGATATCGTAGAAGACCGCTTCAGCCTAATTCATCGGGAAGTTGAAAAAGACTTGTTTCCTTATTTAAAAGAAAATCATATTAGTTTTGTCCCCTATTTCCCATTGGCTTCTGGCTTGCTGACAGGTAAGTATAACAAAGAAGCTAACTTTGAAGACAGTGATCTTCGTAGCAAAAATCCCGACTTCAAAGGCGAACGTTTTAAAGAAATTGTCACAAAGGTTGATCAATTAAAACCACTTGCGAACACTTACGATGCAACGGTGGCTCAATTGGTACTGGCTTGGTATATGAAGCATCCCCAAATTGACGTCGTTATTCCCGGCGCAAAACAATCGGAACAAGTCGAAGCAAATGCGAAAGCTGTGGATATTCGATTAACGCAACCCGACTTCGAGCAAATCAACACTCTGTTTCGTTAGTCATCATTTCTGGTTAGACAGCCACGAAGAGACCATGACGTTTAGTTCGTCATGGTCTTATTTACGATATTTTTTCCCTCGCCCGCAAGAAAGTCACTTAAATTATCTAGAGCAATCTCCATCAACCGCTCTCGCGTTTCGATTGGCGCCCAAGCAATATGAGGAGTAAGGAAACAATTCTTAGCTTCTAATAACGGATTGTCTCTGGTCATAGGCTCTTTAGAAACTACGTCTGCACCTAAAGCATAAATTTTTTCTTCATTCAACGCATTCGCTACCGCTAATTCGTCTAGCAATCCTCCGCGGGCCGTATTAATCAAAATCACACCCGTTTTCATCTGATTGATGGCGGCTTGATTGATCATCTTGGTTGTTTCCTCTGTTTGCGGTACGTGTAAACTAATAATATCTGCTTGCTGATAAAGTTCTTTCAATGAAACTTGTTCTACCCAGTCGGGAGAATTTTTTTCCCGATGATTCCAAAAAATTATTTTTAACTTGAAGGCACGTGCAATATCAGCTACTGCTTGCGCAATCTCTCCGAACCCAATCAAGCCAATTGTTTTTCCGCTTAATTCCATTAAAGGTGTGTGCCAATACGTGAAATCTTTACTACGCTGCCACTCTCCTTGATGAACCGATTCATTATGCAGACCGACTCGGTTTACTATTTCTAACAATAGAGCAAATGTAAATTGTGCCACTGCATTTGTCCCATAGGACGGAATATTGGTGACTGGAATTCCCCGCTTGCTCGCTGCGGCAATATCCACTACATTATAACCCGTCGCCAGTACACCGATATATTTTAATTGTGGAACAGCCTGAAGTACTTCTTCATCAATCGGTGTTTTATTAGTAAGAATCACATCCGCATTCCCAATTCGCTGAATGATTTCTTGTTTGTCAGTATAGGAGGTTCGATCGTAAAGTCTCACTTCTCCAAATTTTTCAAACCCTTCCCAACTTAAATCTCCTGGGTTCAACGCGAAACTATCCAGCACGACAATTTTCATCCTTTTCCTCCTGTTTAACCGTTTTCTATAAAATACTAAAAATGAAACCAAATGGAAAGTATATAGAGCATTTTTAACTGGAAAAGCTAAAAAACAAGCCTGAAAGAATCACGAATGATTCCTTCAGACTCTAAGAATATAACCGCACAGATCAACCTTTGGGAAACTAAATTCCTAATCGTCCTGCATACTGGTGGCTGATTGATTTAAACAGTATTTGCGAAAACTTTTTATAAAGTGATTCTGTGGCGGACTTCTTTAATTAATAAGCGCGAGCGATCCAAACGGTATGCTTCGCAAGTTTTCCACTAACGATATCGACCGTTTTTTCAACCGGTGGATTAAATGGAATATTACGCGTGGTAAAGCCAGTTTCTTCTTTAATCTTCGCTTCGGTTTCTTCCGTTCCGTCCCATCCGATTAAGACAAATCCAGGTACTTCGCCAGCAGCTTTTGATTTTTCAATATGAGCTTTTAACTCATCAAGCGTATCAATATCCGTATGTTCATTTTCTTTATAGCGTTTAGCGGCACTATCGAATAAGCGTTTTTGCATCACATCTAATTGGTCAACAATGTATTCTTCAATGCCGTCTAGTGAAACGGATTCTTTCTCATCCAAGTCACGCATTTTAATAACGGCTTGATTGTTTTCTAAATCACGTGGACCAAATTCGACACGTAATGCTGCCCCTTTAAGTTCCCATTCATTGAATTTGAACCCTGGTGTATTGTCTGTTGTATCAATACGGACACGTAAATCTTTTTGCGCCAAAGAAGCTTTCAATTCCTTCAAACGATCTAAAATTTCAGGTTTCTTTTGCCATGGTCCAACGGGAACTAAAACAACTTGCGTTGGTGCAACTTTTGGCGGCAACACTAATCCTTGTTCATCACCATGAACCATGATCAATGAACCGATTAAACGAGTAGAAATTCCCCATGAAGTTGTATACGCATGTTCGTGTTCATTGTTACGGTTCAAGAATTTAATATCAAAGGCTTCTGCAAAGTTTTGACCAAGGTAATGAGACGTTCCTGCTTGGACGGCTTTTCCGTCACGCATCATCGCCTCGACAGAATACGTATCCACAGCGCCTGCAAAACGTTCAGACGGTGTTTTTTGTCCCCGGTACACAGGGATCGCTAAAGTATCTTCGATTAAGGTCGCATAAGCTTCCAAGATTGCCATTGTCCGTTCACGAGCGCTTTCTTCTGATTCATGCGCGGTATGGCCTTCTTGCCATAAAAATTCTGACGTACGCAAGAATGGCATTGTCTTTTTCTCCCAACGGAAAACATTCGCCCATTGGTTGATTTCATATGGAAGATCACGGTAAGAATTGATCCAATTAGAAAAAGCATCCCCGATCAAGGTTTCAGAAGTCGGACGCAATGCGTAAGGCTCTTCTAAAGGCTCATCGCCAACTTTTGTCAACCAAGGCAATTCTGGTGCAAATCCTTCAACGTGTTCTTCTTCTTTTTCCAAGAAATGTTTAGGAATCAGCATTGGGAAGTAGACATTCCGAATATCCTGAGTTTTTAGATATTTATTGAAATCTTCTTGGATGTGTTCCCATAATTCCCAGCCATCTGCTTTAAAAATAATACAGCCACGAACAGGTGAATAATCCATCAAGTCAGCTTTTTGAATCGTTTGTAAATACCATTTTGAAAAATCTTCTTTTTGTAAATTTGTCATTCACGCATCCTCCTAAAAATTGAAAATAAAAAAAACCGTTCCGTCCCTACATATTGTAAGGACGAAACGGATAATTTCGCGGTACCACCTTGCTTGATCAAACTTAGTTGATCCAACTTTCAGCTCCAATAACGCTAGAGTCGCGTGTCGCTTTCACGACAATCCTCTTTGGTAGGTTCATAAATCTCAGTGGACGCGTTGATCTTTCAGACGGTGAATCAACTCTCTGCTGCCGATAAAATTTATTACTATTCCAAATGCTTAACACCATGTTAAAGGCTTCTCATGAAAATTGCAAGTAAAATATTTATTTTTTTCTAATCTTCCGGTACATATCGTTCTTCTAAACGACTCATCCACCAGCCTAAAGCCGCACCAAGGAAACATAAAACCGCGCAGCCGATAAATCCTAAAAAGCCGATCCCACTGTAATCTGTCGGCACAATCATAACCGTCGAAGCAAAAACAATTCCTAAAATAAAGTGATACATCGGTGCATAATAACGATTAAATACCCAGTCCATCACCTTTGATAAACTCAAAACAGTGATTAAACCGCCAATCCCGATTGGAATAATTACACCCATATCAACAGTCTTGAAGCCGTCAGCCATTGCTTTGTACATCCCCATATAAACTAAAAAGTTTGAAGGGCTGAGTCCTGGTACAATCAAGCCGAGTCCTATCAAAGCTCCAGCAATCATCCACGTGAAAAAATTTTGATCCACGGTTCCGAAAAGACTTGAGCCTTTCCATAAAAACCAAAAGCCTACAATAAAACTCACTGCCAAAATAATTAGATCTTTTGTATTACGACCTTTTTTCCCTGCTTCATTCCATAACGCAGGAACCGTCCCAATGATACAGCCAACAAAAAACCATAACATAATCGTTTCAAACTGCCCTAATAAAAAACTAACCGCAAAGGAAAGAACGAAAACACCGGTCAGTCCACCGAGCCCCACGGGAATAAAAAACAAAACATTCTTTTTAAAGTTTTTCGTAATATGTGCTAAAAATGATATAATCCGTTCGTAAATCCCGAAGACTGCGGCTAAGGCACCACCACTCACTCCCGGTAAGATAAATCCTGAGCCGATGAACATTCCCTTAATGAAGCGTAAAAACCAGTCGCTTTTATTCGGCTGTGTAACTTTTTCGTTTTCCATAAAAAAACAAGTCCTCCTAAATTCGTTGCTAACAACTATTTCTCGAATCAGAAAAATACCTAACTCTCGATTATTGCGTTGCTGCCAAACGATCAGCAGCTTCACCTTAGCAAGTGTACCGATAAAAAGAATAGGGCGCAAGACCTCACACTAAGCTCAGGTCAAAAACTTAAAGAAATTTTTGAAGTTTTGCCAATTCCTTCTAACTTTGATTAGACACCGCTCTTTAGCCACCAAAATAGGCCTCCATTCTGATGCTTTATTTATAGAGTGAATGAGCCGCTTACAAATTAGTCAAGGGCGATCTCCTTCCACTGAAGAAACCCATTGAGACTTATTGCCAGAAAAAATCAATCTCTTAAATGTTGCGAGGGACAACACACTAGTTATCGTGAATCCTAGCACCCTGGTTCAAAAGCACTGAACTAAAAGGCATCGTTTTGATCGCTGCCGCTGGCATTAGGCCTATCTCTAATGAGCTGTGAGGTTCAGAAACAACTTTTTCTACAATGATTATCTTCTGATTGTCCACAAGATCCTCACAGCCTAAAAGAATCTCATGATAAAGTTTGACTAAATAATAAAAAGATTTGAGGCTCAAGTCAAATGAGCTTCAAATCTTTTTTAGAGCTTGTTATAGGCAGAAGATAAATAGGCTTGCCGCTCGTCCTCACCTAACTGCTTCAATGAACCAAGATGATACCATGAAATATTTCGTAGCCCAACATCTTCCAAGGTCGTTGTTAATTGATGCTTGTAGCTTCTCGTACAATGTTGCTCCAACTCTTCCGTTGGTTGATCCGAAGTAGTAAAAACTATGACCGACTCAATCGACAATAAAGGCTGGATTCCATTTCCACCATCAAAAAAAGCGAATTCATTTAGCAGGACCTTATCAAGAAAGCCCTTTAAACTTGCTGGTGAACTATACCACCAAATTGGAAAAACAATTACTAATTGCGTGGTCTCTCGTAATAAATTCATGTAGTGTAACACTAATGGATCAAGAACCAATCCATTCTGATAACCAGCCAGTTCTTCTGTCTTCATGACAGGATCAAAACCGTCTTTATACAAATCAATCACTTTGTAGATTTTTTGATCTTCCTCTAACCCTGCTATCAACGTATTTAATAATTGATGATTGAAACTTTCTTTCCAAGGATGATCGATAATCAGCGTCGTTGTCATAATTTTCTCCTTCAGTCCTTTTTTTAAAAATAGCACATAAATATTGCATTTAGATGTCAATTAGATGTCAAAAAAACTAAGAAGAGACTAAAGTTAGTGAACTTACAAAAAGAGGAAAAATTATTTCTTACTTTCCCGATATAATAACATGTTTGCATGTAATCATTTCCTTTTTACACCCTTTTGTCTCCCATCATTACTTCTTTCTACTTTTTTCAATAAATAGAAAAAGCCCCCTTACTCCTTATTTATATTCTCGCTAACCTATTACTCGGAAAGGTACCCCTTTTAACTGAAAAAGAGTTTATCGGCATCTCCTTACAATTCCGCTATACCGACCGTCTAATCAGTTATCTACATCTGAAAAACGGCACTTGAACTCTTAGCAAACTGTAAAAAGCAAAACTGGCAAAAAAAGCCTTCACCAATTTTTGGCGAAGGCTTTTTAATTTATTTACCTAAACGCTCAACATCACGAGCGATCATCACTTCTTCATCGGTTGGAATAACATAAACTTTCACGCGTGAGTTTGGAGTTGAAAGTTCTGCTTCTTTTCCGTGGATACTCTTATTAATTTCCTCATCGATTTCGATACCGAACCAAGACATTTTTTCCATTACCAAATGACGCACGGGATCAGCATTTTCACCAACTCCGGCGGTAAAGACGATAGCGTCTACGCCATTCATAACTGAAATGTATTGCGCAATATACTTACGGATACGGTCACAGTAAATATCTAACGCTAAGATTGCATCTTCATTGCCATCGTCCGCGCCTTGTTCGATATCACGCATATCACTTGAAATACCAGTCAAACCATAAACACCAGATTTTTTGTTTAAAACATCGATCATTTCATTGATGTCTTTGATGCCAGCTTTTTCCATTAAATATGGCAATAATGATGCATCGATATCCCCTGAGCGTGTTCCCATCGTCAAACCAGCTAAAGGCGTGAAGCCCATAGATGTATCTACTGATTTTCCACCTTCAACCGCTGTAACAGAACCACCATTACCGATATGAGCAGTAATAATTTTAGTTTCTTCGATTGGTTTACCTAATAATTCTGCTGCACGTTCTGAAACGTAGCGATGGCTAGTTCCGTGGAAGCCATATTTACGAGCTGAATATTTATCATAATATTCTTTAGGAATACTATATAAATAATTTGTTGCTGGCATCGTTGCATGGAAAGACGTATCAAAAACAGCAACGCTTGTCACGTTTGGTAAAATATGACGGAAAGCTTTGATTCCCATCGCATTGGCTGGGTTGTGCAGTGGTGCAAATTCACTTAGTTCTTCGATTTTAGCTAGAACATCATCATCGATCAAAACAGAATCTTTGAAGTATTCGCCACCAGCTACGACCCGATGACCTACGCCAGTAATCTCATCAAAGGAAGCAATAATTTTTAATTGGATCAATTGATCTAATAACATTTGAACTGCTACTTCATGGTCTTTGATATCTAGAACTTGTTCAAATTTTTGGCCTTCTCCATACTTGATAGTAAAAATTGAATCCTTAATCCCGATTCTTTCAACGATTCCTTTGGCAATAACTGATTCTTCGGGCATTTGGTACAACTGCCATTTTAAACTTGAACTACCGGCATTGATTGCGATTGTTTTTGACATTTTAATTCTCCTTCATAGTTAATGATGGCTCGCATAAACAAACGAGCATTTATAAATTTGAAGACTTCCAATCTTCGAATTTTTTGAAAAAATCGGTCACTTGACTTGGCTCTTTTAAAGATGGCAAGTGAACTAGCAAAACTTTTTCTGCTTGTTTAGCGGTCTCGCCTTTTTGTTGAAGCAACAAAATACTTTTACGAGAGTGTTCTGATTGGAACAATTCGTCTGGCAATTGGATGATGCCTTGTAAGAACACATTATCCTTCATCCATTTTTGTAACAATGACCCTTGCTCAGTCTCTAAGAAATTGCTTGGCACTAAAAATAAACCAAAACCATTAGGCTTCACGTAATTCATCGCCTGCTCCATCAATAAGTGATGTGCATAGCTGTGTTCTTTTTCTGAATGGGTCGCAAATTTTTCGGCGTGTTGATCATTTGGATAATAGCCAACAGGTAAGTCCCCAATCACATAGTCAACAGGATCGACTAATAAATCTTGCAAACTGTCTTGGTGGAACAACTGTAGATTTTCCCCCATTAATAAACTATCCGAAGCGGCGATTGCTAACAACGTCTCATCATTGTCTACGCCGATCCCTTTGACGGAGTAATTTGCTGCCTGCAGATTGATTAAGGCGGTCAATAATAAATTACCCATTCCCACGCTGATATCTAATATTTCTAGTGACTGCTCTTTGCTTAGCGTCAGTTGTTCGATCAAAAAGACAAACAAAAAGCCGATACTATCTGGTGTTAATTGATGATTAGGCTGCAACGCTTCTTTTTTTGAGCCTTTCAGCAAAATCAATTGCGTCAATTTGCGCCAATCCTCTTTTGTTAAGTCCAGCGCTAATAATTCTTGATAAAGCGCTTCAACTTTTGCAACGGTCGCTGCATCTGGTTGCTGATCGATCACTCGTACTTTAGCATCATCGACTAAGTTCTCCGCATTTTCGATGTAAGCGTCAAAAAAAGAAGTTCCTAGTGACTGCTGCAATGTGATGATCGCCTTTTCCATCACGGAAAAAGCCGTTTCAATTTTTTCAGGGTTCATCTTGCACCTCACAGACTAATATAACACTCACAATACCTGTTCTATTTTAGCCGAGATATTCAAATTAATCAATCGCTTTCTTATTTTTATTAGGGATTTTCTAACTCAGAAAAAAGGAATTTTAGTAAACTTTTCTATAGCATTTAAGCGTTTGCTAAAACTATACTACTCCGAAGAATTTGATGTTCCATTTTTTTCATAAAAATAATAACTTTTCTTTTCCATTTTTACCCGAACCACTAATTGCTCCTGACGTTTTTCATAAGTGATCACGCCCTTATTAAAGACCCACGTCCCTTTTTCTGAGTCCAACGTTTTATACTCCGCCAAAAATAATTCTTTGGCGATTCGGGCTTCATAAAGCTGTTGTGTCCGCTGAACCAAATCTGCTGTTTGATGATAGCTGACCGTTAATTTCAACAGTAAAAAACTAAATAAAAAAATAGCCAATAAAACGGAGAGTAAAATCCCGCCTTGGCTATTGATAGATCCACGTCCCACTTTTTTGTTTTCCATCGGTAAAGGTGATGCGAAAATCGACTCCTTGATTGTTTTCTTGGCAAACAAATTCTTTCACTCCTGTCAGTAAGGGCTGATACCCTCCAGATTGATGCTTTATTATCTTTTTATTGACTGTGTGTATGACGACCGGAACAATGCGTCCCTCACTCTCTGTCTCTCCCACGATCTCATTGCGCGAGCTTTGTTTGTAATTTACATTTTCCATTTCATTGTCTAACTGAAGTAAAAAAATTTCCCATTCTAATTGATGGTAGCCGCTAAGAGCCTGCTCCATTTTATGAGCATGTTGAATTAAGCCGGAAAAAAGCAATAGCACGCCACTTAGCATTAGTAGAGCAACTAAACATTCCAGCAAAGTAAATCCGCTATTTTTTGACAATCAAGATTCCTCCTTGTTGATTAAAGGCCCGCCCCTCTTCAAAAGAAATGTTGATCTGGCCTTTAGAAGGCTTGATCGCGTGCAGCCGATAGCGTCTCGTCTCATTGTATAAATCGCGATAGTTAACCAATGAAGCCAATCTTTCTTGGCTTTCCTGCCGCATCTCTGTCGTAACGTCTAAATAACTGGTTACGAGGATTATTAAAATGACCAAGCTGATCAAACTTTCTAATAGAATATAGCCTTCATTTTCTTTCAAAGCGTCCACTTCCTAGTTGAAATTGATAGATGATTCGTTGCGCGTTGGACTCAGTGAAAATGACCCTTGGAATACTTCCTACACCGATTTGCGTCGTGGAAATATTCCCCTTTCCTGCACTAAATAGAATAGAATTTCCACTGACTAAGGTAATCGATTCAGGGACTTCTAATTGCCTCCAAGCTAACTTCGTATCATTAGTAAAAAAGAGAATCAGTTGCTGGTCTTGGTATAAATCAATCTGTGTTCCTTTATGATCTGTGATCGCCATCTGTTGCACATGCAAAACAGATTTTTCAAATTGATAATAAAAGAAACGTTTTTCTAATTCTTCCTGCCAGCTTTTCAAGGCCAGTGTCGGCAATAAAACAAAACTGATAACGACGATTAAAACGATCAATAATTCAATTAAGGTAAAGCCTCTCAGGTCATTCCTTTTTTGTTTTTTCATAAATAGCATATTGCTTTTCATCGACATAGTCTTTCCCAATCAATTCCTCTTTAGTTGGCGTATGGCCATGATCCAATTCAAAAACTTGAATCTGCGTTTCGACCACCTTGACAATCGCCGCATCACTTTTCTTTTGCGCGGCATCTTTTTGATTGATTAATTTTGGCACGAACAACAACAAAAGCAGACTGATGATAAATAAAACGACGAGCATTTCTAATAGAGTGAAACCCGGCAACTTTTTAGCTAATGCTTTTCTCATAGAATCCCCTCCAAATTAGTTAAGGGTAGCAACATGGTCACATACAGACTGACAATCAAAAGGGCAACAATCAAAAAAAACAGGGGTTGCAGCCAAGAACATAGAAATTCTAATTGATTGAAAAAACGACGCCAAACTAATTGACTGTAGGTCAAGAGTTCTTTGCCTAAATTTCCTCGTGCCTCCCCTTGAAACACGATCCGACTGAATTCTTTTGTTAAAAAGGGATATTGTTTTAGTTCCTCAGCCAAGGGATTGCCTTGAGCTAAACGAATCTTCAACTCAGCGGCCATCTCTTGCATCAGCGACTGCCCATCGACTACTAGCAAACATTCAATAATTTGATGCAGCTCCAAGCCTTGTTGAAAAAGCTTGCCCCACTCTAATGCGAAATACGCCGAATAATAATTACTGAAAAGTTTTCCCACTAACGGCATCCGTGCCAAATAACGAAACCGATGCAAATAATTATTTCGCTTCCCCCATTCCCGCCAGCCTATTAAAAGCAGTAGTAGAACAAGCAGCAACACCAGTCCGACGATCGGCACGTGGGTGATCAACTGCACTGAAAAATCTTCCGCTTGAATCATTCCACTGGCTAACAGTTGCGGCAACAGAAAAAAACGCATGCCTAATAAAATCATGATCAAAAATAACAATAAAAGTAATGGATAGGAGACCGCTTTGAGAAAATTTTCTCGTTGCTTTTGTACCAATTTCATTTGCTGAGCAATCCCAACAAAAGTTTGGGCCAGATCACCATGAGACTCGGCTAATTCAATCTGCAACACTTGATCTGGAGCATAATTTAATTGCGCAAAACTCCTTGCCAAGCTGTTCCCTTGATAAAGGTTTTGTTGAACAATTGATACGACTGTCTGGGAAAATAGATTGGCACTGAGAAAAAAGCCCAATGCTTGTTGCAAGCTAAAGCCGTTGGCTAATAAGTCTCCTAATAAATGGACAAAATCAATCCGTTGTTTGCGTGACAGCTTGGTTTCTTTCCTCACTCTTTTCTAAACCTTCCTCCCAAGTAAAACGTAGCTCTTCTTGATAAAAGCGATAAGCCATCAACACTCCCAGATCACCATTCGTTGTCGGCAAAATTTCCTGATAAATGATTCCACGCAAACATTCCTTCAGTAAGGCTTTTTCTCCTCCCAAATCAATCACACGTGCCTCAGCAGACTCTAAACTGGAGGCATGCAAAGTAGCATAAACACAATGACCGGTTAAGGCTGCTCGAATCGCACCTTGGATTGTCTTAGGATCACGGATCTCACCAATGATCAAAACATCGGGATGATGGCGCAGTGACAGCTTGATTAGTTCATCGTAGCTTTGTTGAATTTTTTCATTAACTTGTAATTGCAAAAAATCAGGCTCTTCAATTTCTACTGGATCTTCGATAGTAATTATTTGTCCTTTGTGCTCTCTGGCTAACTTATACATCAAAGTTGTTTTTCCTGAACCTACTGGACCACAAAATAAGTAAAGCCCCCTTTTTTTGCTGCTATTTTGCAGGACCTCGATTTGTTCCGGCAGATGATAGACTTCCGGGCTTTGACCAAACTGATGTAAAAAACGAATCACTAAGCTCTCCTGCTGCAAATAATCACCAACCGTGGAAAGACGCAAACGTTTTTCCCCTTGAGGCAAGCGGTAGGAAATCGCCCCCAACTGAGCTTTGCGTTTTTCGCTTACATCCATTTGACCTAAATATTTAAACCGATTAATCAACTGTAACCTGAATTCCCGGAATTTATAACGAGGGAGGGGCAACCCCTAACGCCTCATATAATTCCTTCTGCTTCGTCGTA
>NZ_BJDW01000031.1 GCF_005405345.1 Enterococcus viikkiensis
TATAAAACACCAATAGAAGTATTCTTGAGTCACATATGCAAAGAGGAATTGTCTAACTTAATTTGACAATTAATATTTTTTAAAATAAAGTACAGTTAAAGAAACAAATTTTTCACAAGGAGCTCTTATGACGTTCATCAAAAAAATTTCTCCGTGGCTACTGATTCTAGCAGTAGTAGGCGATTTTTCATTGCCTTATATTCTTGGGCATTTTTATCCCGGCTTCGACCAAGCGACCATGATTATCAGCCAATTAGGTGAGGATAGCAGTCCCGTCCAACAAGCCTTCAATCGTGGTTCCATCGTGACCGGCAGTTTATTCATACTCTCCAGTATCGGTGTCTATCTTTTTTTCGTCTCTGAGTCAAAGCGTTTGGCACAAATCTTAGCCGGTGCGATCGCCTTATACGGCTTTGGTGATTGTTTGCTGACAGGGCTGGTCCATATCAGCAAGTCTGCCAGCTTTTTTAGCCCTGCCTATTTTCTACATGCGGCTTTTTCTGGGATCGCAATGGTTGCCATGATGCTTGTCCCACTTTCGTTCGCTTATCGAGCAGCAAATAAAAATGAGAAGCTCGTAGTGTTTTTTTATCTCAGCTGTTTAGTGCTCGCAATTGTTGCATTATTGCTATTCGCTGCCTATTATTTACCAATCGTAGGCCCCAAATTTTCCTCATCGCGAGGGGTGTGGCAACGAGTCTCCCTTTTCTTTTTATACGTACCCGCCTTTACTGTAGCTGTACAACAGCTTAAAGGAGCTAGGACATTATGAGAGCCCTAGCTCCTTTTTGCTTACTAATTCAATTTTTTCATTCCAACTTGGGCTGCGCCAATCGCACCAGCATATTGAGACAATTCATCGGTCTGAACTGGGGCATTCACGTATTGGGACAACACTTCAGAAAAAACCGTGCTTTTTGAAAGACCACCGGTAAACAACACCGCTTCTCCTCGCTTGGGTCGCAATTTGGAATATTGACTGCTGATCCGTTTAGCGATGGAATGTAGCACGCCTAATGCAATATCCTCTCGTTTCTCTCCGTTTGAAATCAAACTAATCACTTCTGATTCTGCAAAGACCGTACACATGCTGTTGATTGTCACCGGCTCGGCTTCCGCCACAAAAGAATCTAAGTCAGAAATATCTTCGCCGAGTGTGCGCATCATAACTTCTACAAAGCGCCCCGTTCCAGCGGCACAGCGATCATTCATACTAAACTCAACGACATTGCCACTGCCATTGAGCTGGATCGTTTTGCAATCTTGTCCGCCGATATCAATCACTTGTTTCACCCCAGGACTTAGATACTCTGCGCCTTTTCCATGACAAGTAATTTCTGTTACAGCTAAATCTGCCGGTACTAATTTTCTACCATAACCGGTGGTGATTAACTTGAAGGCCTTCTCCTGCTGAGGAGCACTTAATTGTTTAACGACTTGTTCCATCGCGCCTTTGGGGTTTCCAGCAGTAGGAATTAAATATTTACGAATCAGCGCTCCATCCGAAAAAAGCACCCCTTTCGTCGTAGTTGATCCTGAATCCAAACCGATTATATGCATACAACCTCTTCCTCAAGCATTTCAATAAATGCCGTCACCCGTGTATTGATTTGTTCGATATCTGAAGTCGAATAGTCTGTCTCTAAATACATATAGGGTGTGTCCTTTTCTTCCTTCAAGAAGCGTTTAATTTTTAAGGATTCCACTGAAAAAGGGATACAATTTTGTAAAACCATGTCAATCACACCATCGACTTGATAGTCATCAATCATCTGACTCAGCAATTCTTTACGAGGCTGGTTGTTAGACATGCAAGCACAGCCTATATTGATGTATTTATCTGTTAACGCTTGATAAACATCCGCTTCCGTCTCGTCCACCAAACGTTCCACCGCTTTAGCAACGGTACAATTTTCGTAAGCCACGACGATTCCGCCATTTTCTTCGATCGCTCGAATGACTTTTTCTGTGACACCTCCCATTGGTGAGCCGGTCACTAAAATCCGCGGCTTTCTGTCTAAATACTGCCCCGCCGCATAATGTTCTTTGATCTTCGCAGTGGTTTCCTCCAACATTTGGATGACTTCTTCCTTATCAAATTTATATTGCGAACCATACATGACTTTAAAAATTTCTTGCCCACTAATCGCCGGCGGATTCAGTTGACCTAATCGGTAAAAATTCTGTTTAGCTTGCCGCTCGCGATTTTTCAGCAGGATCGCCGCACGAATTTTTTCTTCGGTGATTTCTACTCCTAAAAAATCCTCTAATTTCTCTTTGAAGCGCACCATCTCGCTGTACCAAAGCTGTTTGCTGGCTTCGCTGTCACGATTATGGGGCAGGTGCATCAAATACGTATCTTTGAATTCCTCCATGTATTCATACATTTTCTTTTTGCCGTCACAAGTCGTCTCACCGACTACCAAATCAGAAAAATAAAAATACGGGCATTTATCTGTTTTACCGAAACCGTAACTAGACTTGATCAAGGGACAGAGGTTTCGCGGCAAATCTTCTTCTGCATCGGGGATCGTTTCATCCGAGGTAGAACACAGACTGATTTGGATCGCCCCGCTGGCTAGCACTAATTCTTCCGGCATGAAAGTACAATAAACCCCCACTACCGGCTGGCCCTTCTCCTTGATTTCCTTCACTGTTAAAAAGCCTTGTCTTCTGGCTTCACCAAAATCGTCAAAAATCTTCGGTAAACTTGTTTTTAATTCCACATTATCCATTCCTTCCTTTTTGAGAATCCACTTTTTTGTATCGATTTCCTCCCAAAAAAAGCACACCAAAAAAGGCCTGCTCCCGGATAACTTTATTGGATTTTATCCCAGGAGGAAAAAGATTCAGTTAACGCCCTTAGAACCTCTAAGTGTTGAACAACTCATAGTCATCGGCCAAACATACTTTCCACCTCCTGATCTATTTTTCCCAGTATCACCATGATGTCTTTTTGACATCGCCAAAGTTTGTGTAAGGGTTTACAATCATTAGTATAACGAAGCAAATTTTTCTCCACAAGCCTTCTTAAAGAGAATCGTTCTCACTCTTATCTTTTTCATAGGCAAAAAAATAGAACCGGTGACAAAAGACTTGTCACCGGTTCTATTCATGAATAAACGGCTTGTTCTTCCCAATTAGGATTCTTTTCGATTAAATAAGAAATAGATTCCCGCCAGCAAAAGACATGCAGCCAAGGAAACAATATGCCCATTCGCTAGTCCGCGCAACAAATGATGGATGAAATCATCTTCTACCAACATTGTTCCAGCGGTGTAGGCGATCAACAGCGCCCCGATCCAAGTTAACCACGGGAAGCGATCCATTAATTTCAAAATCAACTGACTTCCGAAAATAACAATTGGAATACTGATCACTAAACCTAAAATCGCTAAGACAAAATGCCCATCAGCTACTCCAGCAATCGCCAACACATTGTCTAAGCTCATCACTAAATCTGCGATAATAATCGTCCGTACTGCCGAGAAAAAAGTCGTTTCGCTCTTAATGTTAGCTTCTTCGCCATTTGATTTTAACAAGTCATAAGCGATATAAAAAAGTAAGATACTACCCACAATTTTTACATAGGGTACCATCAATAATTCTACGGCGATCAGCATCAAGAGGATCCGTAAAACCACGGCACCGCCTGTTCCAATCACGATTGCCTTTTTCTGCGAATCACTTGGCAGTTTTCGCGTGGCCAATGCGATCACCACGGCATTGTCGCCGCTTAAAACCAAATTCAATACAATAATCGAAAGAATCTTCGATAGTATTTCAATCATTTATTTCCACACTCCTATTCAACGTATTTAAGATACTACTTTTTTTCGAAAAGTGCATGAAAATAGAATGATACCTATCAGAAACTTTTCTTTTTTGTAAAAACTTGGGATCCAGCTTCGGTTGGAGCGTTCTCCGCATCTTTTCGTAAATAAACCATATCTACCAACTGAATGCCCTCCTCGATAATCGGTTCAGCGTAATTGTCGGTAAAAAAATTCTGCTGTCGATGCGATTCTCGGAAGCCGCAACTTTTATAAAAATTCAACGTTTTTGGAACATCCCCTGTCCCAACGTACATCGTTTGATACTCGCCTAAAAATTCCGCAAAAAGAAACTGGATCAGCGCTTTACCGTAGCCTCTTCCTTGCGCCGACGGATCGGTCGCGAGATTTTTCAATTCGCAGTCGTGTTCATTTAATGTTACCACCACCGCTTCACTTTTAATCCCATCGTCCTCTAACACAAACATACGGCCCGCCTCAAGATAGCGATCGATCATATCCTCTTGCTCATCGGCTAAAAGTAGCAGTTCAATATAAGCTTTCTTATTCGTCGTAATTTCTTTGATTCTCATTGCAACCTCCCCTTATTTAGTGGTCTAACTTGGCAACTAGCTGTCATGGCGCCTGCTCTTTTTTCTCAAAGGCGTTCTTTTTCTATTTTTCCAACGCTGCTACAAATCGACTTGTGATTTTCTGCGGTCGGGTAATTGCACCGCCAACGACGATGCCCGCTACCCCGATTGCCGGCACCTGTTCGTACCGCACTTTCCGTTGTATACCCGCTTAAAGTCGTCCCGACAAAATCCACGCCCGCTTCAAAAGCGTTTAACCCTTCTTCAATAGTCGCGATATCCGCCATCAACAATTGATCCGGATATTTTTCTTTGATTTG
The DNA here is from genome assembly GCF_005405345.1 of Enterococcus viikkiensis. GTDB lineage: Bacteria > Bacillota > Bacilli > Lactobacillales > Enterococcaceae > Enterococcus_A > Enterococcus_A viikkiensis. The sequence continues at coordinate 4,687 of NZ_BJDW01000031.1, forward strand.
TTTGACAAACTGCTGAATTGTCAAGCCGTCATGGCGTTTTCGTAACGTACAGTCAAGAGCGATCACTTCAACACCAATTCCCGCCAGCTCATCGATTTCCTTCATACTGGCAGTAATAAATGGTTCTTCCGGCAGATACTGCTTCTTAATGATCCCAATCACAGGCAAATCGACCAACGCTTTGATTTGCTGAATGTCTCCCACTGAATTGGCTCGTATCCCAACAGCACCGCCTTCTTTTGCTGCCAATGCCAACAATGGCATTACTCCGCCACTTTCAGTATATAAAGGCTCTCCCGGTAATGCCTGGCACGAAACGATCAAGCCCCCAGCGATCTTAGCTAAAAATTCTTCCTTCGTCATTTTCCCACATCCTTCACGTTATTTTCTACTCAAAAGCGTATCACGCGTGCCTCTTCCTGTATAGAAAAAAAAGGTCTTCACACGGTCAAACTTGTGTGAAGATCGTTTTTATTTTAATTTGCTGGCAGCTAAACTATATTCTGCGATTGCTTCTCTAGTTTTGACGATATCTGGCACCTCTTTCGTTAATACCACGATTGCATACGGATTCTCCTTAGAAAAAACGAGCCCAATATCATTTTCGACCTGATCTTGTTCCCCGGTAATATTGGCTACTTTGAGATCCTTCGGTAATTTATGGGGGATCTTCGTCCGAAGCTTTTGTCCTTCCATGATCGCGATCATGGTTTTTTGCGGCTCTTGCTCTTTTTGATCATAGAGCTTTTCCAAAAGTTTCAGACAATCATTTAAGGAGGTGTAATTGTCTTTATCACTTTTTACATTGATATCCAGCATTCGTCGTTCGAGCTTCGTCTCTTGATACCCTTGTTCTTTGAAATAAGCATTCATTTGATCGATACCATAATGATCGATCAAAACATTCGCCGCGTCATCGTCATTTCTTTGGATCATCGGCTCTAACCATTCCCTCAAGGGCTTACCGTTAATTTGCTGATCGTTCTTTTGCGCCAGTGCGTAATCCATAATGAAAACCTTGATCACATTCGCGGCGACTGTGGCTTCCGAATTTTTACTGGAATAGTCCCAACCGTTCTTGAAATAATGTACGCCATAATACACTTTACCAGCACTCGCCGTCAGCTTGGCGCTGTCTAGCTTAGGGCGCTTGGCTTGTTTTGTAGCGGAAGATTTCTTCGTTTTACTTTTCTCTTTTGAGCTTTTCTTTGTCGCCATCTTTTTCTTTGAACTTTTCTTGGAGCTGCTCTTCATAGACTGACTTGTTTCTTTTGTCGCTTTTACTTCACTCGTTTTTTTCGTTGCGGCTGTTTTTTCTGAAGGTTTGGTTGAACTAGAGGCTGTTTTAACCTTGTCCTTTTTTTCTGGCTGGGCGACTTCTTGTTTTTCGTTATCATAATTTAACACGGTTCGTACGCCAAAAAATAAAGCTCCCGACAACGCGACTGCTAATAATCCGATGGCGATATATTTGCCCTTTGATTTTTCGTTTGGATCGGTATGTCTCCCCACATTCAACACCTTCTATCTACTTGATTTTCATCTAATACTCGAGTAAACGTTACATATCCATTATCTATCATCAACAGTTTATCATATTCCTATCAGTGAGTTCTCAATTTGACAGAATAAAAATTATTTTTATATCCGTCTCTGATACTTTTTTATGTTATTTATAGCACAAAAAACGACCTTACTTTATTTCTCCCTAGTAAGGTCATCCTTTAAAACCGGACTATTTATTTTAAATTTCTGAGCAATAAATCTCATAAGGTATCCCCAATGAACATAAAACAAGTCTCAATAACTACTAGTGAAGAACCCGTTTCTTTTGGAATGAACTCTTAGATTACGATGTAGCAATGATTAGCTAGGTTTTAAACTCTTTCAATTAACACTTAAATTAATTCTTCAAAGCGATCGGCAATCACTGCCAAATGCAATTGGTTATAATCCTCATAAGCACGACACGGAACACCCTCTTTGTAGCAATCATCGTTTACATAGATTGGCGCAAAGCCTAGTGATTCGGCTTCTTGCAACTGGGATAATGAATTGGAAATGAAGTGCACCTTGCCTTGCTGCAATTCGTCTTTTAGAAAATCTAATAAGCTCTGTGCTACTTGTCGACCGGCTTCACCATTGATCGAAAAATCAAAATACTCTGCCAAACCATGTGCCAATAAAACTTGATTCATTGACTGCTGATCATTAAACACCATACCGATCCGCTGCTTACGACGCTTTAGATACTCTAAAAATTGCGCTGCCATCGTTTGACTTTCCTGATTAAGAAAGACACTTTCACTTGAAAATACAAATGTTTCAACCATTTCGATTCCTCCAATACCTTTCAGTCTAGCTAAAAGTGAATTCTTTCACAAATGCTTGTAAAAAAATAGAACTCTTCCTAATTATTTCTTAACTTACCTCATTTTTTGACTACTGTCAAACTTCTTCAAGATAGTTCCTGTTCCTTAATACGATAAAAAAGAATGCGGCTAATCTAGGTCGCATTCTTATCTTCTATTTATGTTTTAAAGTAATTCTTTTATCATTTCAAATAGTATTTTCACTTCTTCGGGTCGTGTATCATTGGTTTGGGGATCAATAATCGAACTATAGACATGGGGAATGATTCTTTTTACTCCGGCGTCAACGGCAATCTGGACGATTTCTTGAAAATTATCCAAGTCAATACCACCAGTTGGTTCTAAGGCAAAATCATATTTGGCACATGCCTCAGCAACTGCTCGATATTCTTCTCTATGCGCCAAGCCTTTCATTGGAAAGTATTTAACAGAGGTTCCTCCCATATCTTGCAATAATTTGATCGCTGTTTCAATGGGGATCACCGCTTCCGGGGCCCGTGAACTTAGAGGTCCCGTCGCGATGTTGACATAACCAACTTGACCGCTTGGCGATACTAAGCCATTTACAACGGTCTCTGCTTGTCCAAGTAGCGCCCGCGAAGTCCCCACACCCGTGAAAACTTGGTTCACATGCTGGGGCTGTAATAATGCTGAAATCCTTGAAACCATTTGACTTTGATTCGGGTCTCCAGCTCCTAAGCCAACAGACAATGCATTCTCTGTCGCAGTTTGATAGTTTTTCATATCCTTGATGGCTGCTTCCTCTGTGGCATAGTTTTTCGATAATACACCTAATACCACGTGTCCCTCTGCTGCTTGGTAACATTCGCGGGCGTTGTCTACTGAATTTGCCAGAACATTCAGGCAGACTTGATTTTGATAATAATTTGGTAATAACGACATTTAGCTTTGCTCCTTACATAATTTCTTTTAAGCGTGTAATGATTTTTTCTAATTCACTTGCATCAACAGCTCGAATATCAAACTCAATGATTCCATTGTTGGCTTGGTATTCTCGTGTGTAGATGGCTGGGTCTGCTGACTTTAATGCAGCGATGACTTCCTTGGCAGAACGTTCTTGTAACTTGACACTCGCACGATAAATATCACGGCCTGCGCCGTCTTGTACAATCGTCGCTTTTAATCCTGTAATCTGATTTAATGCGGAAATAAATGGCGCTAAGCGTTGCTTCATTGATTCACCAGACTCACTGCCATTCTCCAGCCGATCAGCCAACGCTTGGGTCAATCCTAAAATATTGTCCTTACCGATCTTCATAGCGCGGCCGATTCCTTTTCCTTGAAGACGTAGCCATTCGATATATTGTCCTTTGCCAATTACCAAACCACTGCTTGGCCCTTCAATCGCCTTCGCCCCTGAATAAATCACTAAGTCAGCCCCCGCTTGACTATACTTAAATAAATCTTCCTCTGCCGCTACGTCAAGGATTAACGGCAATTGATGCTTGTGAGCTACCATCACTGCCTCTTCCACCGTCAACATACTTTTCTGAACGGTGTGATGGCTTTTGATGTAAAGTAGCGCCGCCGTATTTTCTGTGATCATCATTTCAACTTGTTCGGTTGAGCAGCCATTCGCGTATCCGGCTTCTACGACTTGTCCACCGCCTTGACTGACCATGACTTCTACCGGTGTTCCATAATCAACATTATGACCTTTGGGCAAAATGATTTCCCGTTGCTTAATCCGGTCAGTATAGGGATGATAAACATGATAGAGGCTCCCTTGTCCGATAATCGCAGCTACTGATTGCGCGATACCTGCAGATGCTGAAGATACGATCTGGGCATCCTCCACCTTTAACAGCTTAGCTATATATGCTCCTGTTTGAATCGCTAACTCGCTCATTTCAAAAAAATGCTCGCCACCAAAACGTTGTGCTGCCAGAACATTTTCTGATACCTTTGATACCCCTAAAATGGTCATTTTGCCAGATGCGTTAATGACTTCTTTCAAGCCAAACTGGTCATAACTAATTGTCATAGATAGCGCCTCCAATAATTGTTTTCACTGGTTGGATCAGTTCTTTTCCGATGCGAGTAACGCCGTTTGAATCGGTCAATATTTTTTCCCCTTCAACAAGATCAAAAATCGTAATATCCGCATCATAACCGACTTTGATTTCGCCTTTCTTCGTGAGGTGGAACGCTTTTGCAGGTGCCGCGGTTACCTTATCTAGGATTTCTTCCCAGCTGTATCCCACTACCCGCAATTTTTCCATCGTTGTCGCCAAGTCAAAGACTGGTCCATTCTCGCGATTACGATGATAAATATCGGTACTGATAGTCGTTGCTTTGATCCCTGCTTTCAGCGCTGTTTCCGCTACATGAAAGTTAAAGCTGTCTGTACCATGACCAATGTCAAAGACGATCCCTCGCTCATAAGCAACTTGGACGAAGTCTTTGATTTGGTCCTTCTCTTGATTCAAAATGCCATTGGTCTTCCCATTAAAGCAATGAGTAAGCACGTCGCCAGCATCTAAGTGTTCTAATATTTCATGAAGCGCTGGCGGTGCCGAGCCGATATGGATCATTAATGGCAGATTTTCATTTTCTTTTTGCATCTGTTTGGCTAGCTCCAATGGAGTAAGTCCGTTCTCCCCAATAACGGACTTACTCATGCGAGCTTTGATACCGATCACAAACTGCGGTAGTTCCAATAAACTTCTGCGAACTAAGTTGGCTTGAACCTTTGTCAGATCTGCCAATTCATCTTGTTCAACAATTCCCCATTTTGAAATATTGACTAAAGCGTAGACATTAGTTTTTGCCTGCTTTGCAAATTCATAAAAGGCCGTGATGTTTTCTGCGCCAGTCGTGCCGGCATCTATCACCGTCGTAACTCCCTTGGTCACACCGATCTCATCAGGAAAGTCATAATAAAGCGTCATTTTTTCATAACAATGTACATGATCATCAATCCAACCGGCTGATAAATAGTGCTCCCCTGCTAGGTCAATTACCTGTTTAGCTGATGATTCAATTACTGAATCGTTCTTTAAAATCACACCATCTTTGATCGCTACTTCGATTTTTTCTCCATTGATTAACTTCCCGTTTTTGATTAATAAATCAAACATCTTGTAACCTTCTCTCTATTGAATCGCTACTGGGAAGATCATCCCCAACAGCATCGCGCCTAAGATTGCGCCACCTGCAACCGGCTTCTTCCAAGCATAAAAAACAAGTGCCCCTAATGTCGCACCTAGTCCGATTGGAATCGAAGCCCCGCAAGCACTCAAAATAATCAATGGTCCTAAGAAACGACCGGAAGAATTTCCAGCGCCCATCATGATATCCGCACCAAAGGTCGAGTTCGCCTGATTAATAGTAAATTTACGTATCAAGATAATGACCCCGCCGACTAGTAACCCTAAGACTGTACCCGTCAATAAAGATAAGGCGAAATTATCAATTGGTGCCCGAATTCCCATACTCAAGAAGATAGCAGGAATACCAATTCCAATCCCCGTCAAGATTGATCCACCTAAATCAAGGATACCCACTAACGAACCTTCTAAAATTCGGGCGAATAAGAAACTAGCACCAAACGCTGCGGCAGCACCGTATGAGCCACCATCTAATCCGGCTTTCAACATAGCGACGATGGATACTTCATTAAAGGCCCCTACGCCGTAAGTGACATACATATGGGTCCCCGCAAAGACCGCCGCTGACATGATTCCAACGGTGATTGGGAAAGCCCAATCCGCAAACCAGAAGCTTTTCGCTTTTTTCTCTTCAGAAAGCACATCCTGTTCTCTTTCTAGTTCTTCTGTATTATCCATTTATTCTCCTCCTATTTTATTAGTTCAAGGTGATGGCTTTGTGGATATTTTCTAACCAGTTTGGTATTTGCATTTGGAAGCTCTTTAACATTTCTAAGTCGAACCCGCGGAAAAAGCCGCTTAAAATGAATAATGCTACGATCGCTACCATCATGATCTTCGTTACTTTTGTCCAACCAGATTCGTCAACACCTTTACCAATCAAAATACCTAATACCACGCCGGGAACTGCATTACCCATAATCAATTGCGCAATCCCACCAAATAACGTGCCCCAAAACCCAGTACGTTTGCCTGCATCAAGTGCGGCCAACCAGAAAATAACCGGCATTACCACATTGATCAGGGTTGTTGCCGCTGGAACTAAGACTGCAACGGCAGTCACTTGCAGCGCCTCAGGAATCGCTGCTGCTGTAGAGTTTAAAAAAGCGACAACGACCGCGCCGATGATTGCTCCAACGATCCCCATTTTTCTTGGATCGTGCATCGTATCCGCCACGTTTTTATTTTTAGCCAATAAGACAGAAGCTGCCCAGTTAGGAATGATCCGGTGGGTCACATCTTGAGTAAATGCTCCTGCCCCAACCGTCGAAGCCCAAGCATTAAAGAAGAAGCCTAACCCGAATGAGAAATGCGACGCCGGGTCTCCCATACAGGCGTTCATTTCCCCTAATGTACGAAAGGCACCCAGCCCTTGCGTACTTGGCGCATGGAACATTCGTGCGGCTCCAACTGAAGCAGAGAAACCTAGCAGGCCGCCGATAATAATTGATTTAATTAAGATAACTGTAAAGTCCACTTTTTTACTCCCTTTCTATAACTCAGATTTTTTTGGAGATCACGGGAATATGAATACTATCCGGATCTGCCGTCTGCTCTTGTGTGAACACTACGTCCTCTACTAGAAGTGTCGTCACGTTAACCAGTACCTCCAGCGTTACTTGATAACTGGTGCGTTTTCGTGGAAAGAAGAAGAAGAAAAAGCGTTCTGTATAATTTTTTTGAGCCGCCTTCACAATGTCAACATCTATCGGTTCGATCCGTAAGATGACTTCTGACTCTTGCATGATCTTTTTTTGGATCTGACCTAACGCACTCGCAAAAGCGTGCTGTTTAGTATCCCCTTGACCTTCCACTAATATCTTGATTTGTTGGCAATTTTGGATATTCATCCCGGTCATCTCCTAATTAGTTTGACTGTTTCTTTTCAAATGCTTCTGTCAATTTTTGCCCCAATTCTTCCACGTCCATAAAACCAAAACCTAAAACTGTTTTGCCGTCTTCGATTGCAGTCACACCTTCTTGGATCGAACGCATACCGTGGCGTTCAGGATAGCCATATTTTGTGGAAGCTGTTAAAGCTCCCGCACCGCCGCTGCCACAAAAAGAAATTCCCATGTCGGCTTTTTCCTGCTGCATCACATCGCCTAAACGCATATCCGCACCCATTCCCGGCACGACGACTGCTCTTCCTCCTGCTGCTTCGACACCTTTTGCGACATTTTGTCCTTTACCCATACGGTCTGCAATTACTACTGTGATCATTTACAATTCCTCCTAAAATTAATTTTGTTTGGCTGTTTCAAAATGGATCGATAATACATATATTTCATCTTTTGTTAAGTTGTCTATTTTTTTTACGACGCCATCCGCTAAGTTTAATGCTTCAGAAGAGACTTCACTGAACATCAACGGATCAATTTCCGGTATCGTATCGTCTGTCTTCGAGCGCCGCAGCATTTCATTTAGATGGTTCACCAAGATCGTCCACTGCAGTTCTGTTGGTACAATAGAGACTGCAGCTAATTTTTCAATCAGCCAATCTACCAGTCCTTGTAACTCTGTTTGATACTCACTAGTTAAAATAATCTCTCTCGCTTCTCCACTCACTTTTTTTCATCCCCCACTTTTAATATAAGTAAATAGTGCACTGATCTCTGATTGATTGATTCTGAGATTGTGTTCGTTAAATAATTTCTGAATCGCCTTGTTGTTGTTTATTTCTCTGACTACCTGACTCGCCTTATTGCCCTCAATCGTATATTGCTGGTCAAAAGTGATTCGATGAACCATTAAGAAAACATGAAGCAAAAAGGCCTCTCGGTAGTCTGAATTCAACCGTCCTTTAAATTGCAGCTGTAGCTTCTCGTAAATCGTATAAGCTTGTACAATCAACTCCTTGCTGAAGTCTTCCAATGAACTGTGGCTCATAGAGGTCTCGATTTTTAGCTTTCGCTGACCCTTTTGCGGTGAATGAGTCAAGATAGTTTTGACCGCTTGTTGTATTTTTTTTAAGTCCTGCTCCGTCGGCAAAGGATGAACCTTGATAAATTCGCTCTCGATTCCGTCGATGGGAAAAATGCTAATGACCAAATCTGGATCTTTTTGCTTAATAATCTCTTGCGCGTTTAAAACTGAAGCAAAGGCGGCGATCTCGATATTAGAAAGCTCCTCTGAAATCTTTTGCTTGATCAAACTAGTGACTCCTAATCCGGTAGAACAAACGTACACGGCCCGCACACTCCGAAATTCCTCTACCTTTTCATAGGAAACGAGAAAATGCAGGGCGATATAAGCAATAAAAGAATCATTAATCAAGACGCTTTTCCCGCGAATTTCTTTACGAACGACCGTTTCGATCGCTGCAAATAATTCTGGATACTTTGCTTTGATGTCATCTTTAAAGGGGTTGTATTCATTCACGAATTTTTGCTTACGAGACAAGCGCATCGACAAGTGAGCGTATAGATTGGTCAATAATTGCGGGTCTTGATAAAAAGAATGATCGACTTTTTTACTCACCATATGAATTAAGTTCTCCGTCAAGACCATTACATCCTGTTGCGGATCATTTTCAAAGGTATCACTATAAATATAACGATATTCATCATTGAATAAGGGCAATTGGTAGTAAGAAAAGACTTGCTGCATCAATAAGTATGAGAGTTCCCTTTGCTCTTTTGGATCATTCAATAATTGATAGCGGCCAATCGTGTAATCATTTTGCAGACGGACAGTAGCGATTGCTACACGAATCAGCATATTCAGCAGCTCAGCGTAGTTCAGCTCGGACGTGTCGATTCTCTTCAATATTTGCCGCATCTCATCAATCACACGATTAAAGACCTCTTGAAATGCCGTGCCTTTAGCAGAATAAAGTTCATAGACTTCCTGCTGTTCATTTTGTAAAAGCAGTCCCATAATTTTATAAATGTCATAATCCGTCAGATCCTTTTGCACGATTTCTTCGATTAAAAGTCGAATATGATGCTCTGAACCGGTGAGCAAAAAACCTTTTCGGGCTATACGTTCCAATCTTATATCTAGTGAACCTAGCCGTTTCTCCAAAATTTCTAGATCATGAATCACTGTATCCTTGCTGACCATTAGCCTTTCAGCCAAGTCAAAGGAAGTAATCGCTTGATCCGTCAGCAGCAGATGGATACTCAAACGATCTAGCCTAAGACTTTGATCTGCGTATAATTCAAAACGTTCCACTTCCATTAATTCACTTTTAAGCTTGATTCGTTGGGAATCATTCAGCATCAGCCAAATTCCCTGACTACGCTTGCTTTTCAAATCATGCTTTCTTTCCTGCAACCAGCCTCGGACACTCTCTAAGTCGTATTTAATTGTACGAACGCTTACATTTTGCTGATTAGCTAGATTTTTGGTGGTCATTGGCTCCCGGTGCTCAAGTAGTTGAAGCAAGATTTGAATTTGTCTTTTTGTTATTTGCTGCATATTCCTCGCTCCTTACATTTTTAATATAGTCGCTTATTCGTTGAACAACAACATGAAATGTTTGCACTTACACTAGTGCAAATAAGCTCTGCTAGACCTAGTTAAACAGATTTCTTCCAATAATTTATTGATAGTCCCTTTCAGAACGGCTACCATTAATGACAATCCGCTTGCACTAATAACTTTTATAAAATATCATTCTTTTTTATAGGCGTACGGATTTACTCAAAAATTTTTTTTAAAATAAATAATTTCATTTAAAAAAGATCGTTATTTTTTAAAATGATTATCCATTTTTTTAAATAACAAGTATATAGAACATATCCTTTTACCCACGAAACTTTTAAGATTAAAAAAACGAAAATTAATTATAAACTCCCACACAAATCCAAGTATCCAGCAGATAAGTCTGATCCATAAATTTCATCTATGATTTTCATCCACCTATTACGGATTTTTTTATTACAAATTTGATGACTCATCTTTCTATATCTGAGTTCTTTTCAACGTTATTCAAAATTACGCTTCTCACTTCGTACGATTCGGTGCCTTTATGCTGACGATCGATTTTATTCCAACGAACTGTAGTTAAAGGGAGTTTTTTATGCCTATATTTTTTTCTTGTCCTTGACGATCTATCAAGAGCTATTTCATGTTCATGGACAAAAGTCCGTTTTTCAATCCAACTTATATTCTTATATCAAATTGCTGTAACCAAATAATAAAAAAGGAACAAAAGTAACCCGCCAAACGGACTCTTTTTGTTCCTTTTAAAGTTTCTTATTTCATCAAGCGTCGTAAAATACCCGATAAGGCAAACCACAAAATCAAACTAACAATAATGGTGATCACCCACCCAAACGCATCATGTTCCAGCGGCAGCGGCATATTCATTCCGAAAAAACCGGAGACGATGGTAGGAATCGTCAACAGCACTGACAACACGGTTAAGATCCGCATCGTATCATTTAGATTATTATTCAAGACGTTATTATAAGTACCTGAAAGCTGCTGCAAAATCTGGGAAGAAAGTTGCGTCATCTCCACCAATTGCTGAGCTTCAACCAAAACATCATCCAAGCTTTCTTTCTCCGAATCACTTAAACGACGATAAATGCCATGACTTTTGATTTGCTGCACTAATAAAACATTTTGACGAGAGGCCGTGACGAAATAAACGATTCCCGTCTCTAAATCAGACAGCAACAATAGATTTTGTTTCGTGGTTTTTTCCCGTAACAGTTGGCTGATCCGCTTACGATCACGATCCATCCCCTCAACAAAAGGGAAATATTGATCAGAAATAATAAAGAGACTATTAAATAATACTTCAAATAGACTACTGTTCGGCTGTTTATCTAAATAATTTTTGATCTCAAAGTAGACGTATTTGCTGTGCTGATTGGTTACAGTAATCAACGTGCGGTTCACCACAAGGAAGGTCATAGGCACCGTCTCATAGTGATTGTCAATCTTGCGACGATTTGGGGCATTGAAAATCAGTAACAATACATCAGTCGCCTTATCGTAATCTAAATGTGCCCGTTCATTGCGGTCCAAAGAATAATCGACAAACTCGCTATCAACCCCATAATCACGGTAAAGATTCTTTAATTCCTCTGTATTTTCCGCATCGATATTGATCCAGCTACTCATTTGATTGTTAAATACTTCTTTTGTATACATTCCACTAGCTCCTCACAATCTCAACGATAATATCCGTTTGCATTCTATCACAAACCCGCCAAAAGTACCTCTTTCGATCCTAGGAAATCAGCAAAAAGCCTGACATCTTTCACAACGTCAGGCTTTTCTGCTATTAAAATAGTTCTGTTTCGATAGTTTCTACCAACTTCGCGCTAGTTACTTGCTTAAATAATTGAACCCCTTCTTTTGAAAAGAGCTCCAGTTCACATAATTTTTCCAATTGTTCGCGAACTTCCGGCGCTGTCAGATTCTGGTTTGGATCACTGAAGCTCCAACGATGTGACGTACCTAAGCTATTTTCGAATGCGGCCGATAATTTTAACATAGTCGTTTCCTCCTTTTTTTAAGTTATTTAGTATAACGCGCTTGCGTGGTCAAGATGACGCCCTTTGTTGCACTGTTCTGCGCTAGGCTATCTACTACATCACCTAAAGCTAAGATCTTTTCTTCTGCGGAATCTTCTACCACATTGCTAAAGGAGACCGTTCGTTTGGCTCCTTCTACGCCTTCCAACTGTACCTGCAATTTGTTTCCCAATTTCTGAATCATCTCAATTCCTCCTTTTTTCATTTTGATAGGGTCGCGACTGCCTACACTATTATTAACGAAAGCTAGCAAGCAAATGCGTACCCAAAATTTTATTTTTTTGTAAACCGTTTGGCTAATTGCCGCTTCCACTTCAATACGGTGGAGCGACTGACTTGATAAGCCGCCATGATTTGATTCATAGACAAGCCTAAACACAGTCGCGAAAAAAGATAGCGCTGCTCACCAATCGTCAACTTAGGCCAAAGCCGCTCCAAATAATCCTCCCACTCGATCCGAGACTCTAATTCAATCTCCTGGTCCACTTTGTACCGTGTCAATTTTTCAAGCAACGCCTCCCGTCGCTGCTGTTGCCGCTGTAAATCCCGCACCCGCCAACACAAATAGCGATATAATAAAGTCACTTGTTCATCTGAAGCTAAATCCAGCGATTGACTTTTCTCAATAAAAGCCAATCGAATGGTCTGTAAATAATCTTCATGTTCAGGGTTTTTACGAAAAACGCGACAATCAATTAACACACGATAAAACAAAGGTTCATATTTTTCTAAAATTTCTGTTTGCTCATCCCTCATCCAAAGTGGTCTCCTATCATTTTATTCCGGCCGGTACCTATAAAATGAAGAAAAACCACAGCCTTTTCGAGGAACAATTTTACAGCTAGACAGAGAAATTTACCACTTCACCTGCTACAAACCTCATTCTTATGGATGTACCTTGCAATCTGCTTGCAAAAAAGAGTAAGTTTCTTTTTTCATCTTTTGAATTTTTTTGCCAAACTGTGACCACATGATCATGTAAAAAAAATGAAAGAAGGAATAACCATGACTCGACCAATGATTATCGATCTTAGTGAATGGCAACAGCCGAATCAAATCAACTATTCCGTACTCGCTCAGCACATCGATTATGCGATCGTTCGCGTCCAATACGGCTCGGACTATTGCGACAACTTCTACCAAACTCATCTTGAACGGCTGCAAGAATTAGACGTACCCACAGCGGTCTACGCTTGGGTACGAGGGATTAACCATGAAGATATGGCCCAAGAAGCCCGTATCTTCTATGAACGGGCAAAAAAATTTCAACCTTGCTTCTACTGGCTGGACGTTGAAGAACAAACGATGGCTGATATGCGTGGCGGGGTAGAAAGCTTTCGCCAAACCTTAAAGAATCTAGCCAAACAAAAAGTCGGCGTCTACGTGGCTCATCACCTTTATCAGCAATTCAATCTAGCTGTCGAGAACTTCGATGCCTTGTGGCTACCTAGTTACGGAACGAATAGTGGCGTGTTCCAAGGAGTGCAACCAACTGTCAATAAAAACTTTGATCTGCATCAATATACCTCAAAGGGTCGCTTGCCGGGTTATAGTGGATCGTTAGACCTTAACCGTTTGTCCGGCAGAAAAAAACTGGACTACTTCACTGGAAAAATACCGGCCACCAACACTTGGGGAATCGCTGAAAAAGGCACCTTTATTTTGCAAGCGGCGATTCATTTACGAACCGCCCCTTCTACCGGCGCCAAAAGTCTAGCCGTCTTACAGCCCGGCCAAGCCATAAATTACGATGCTTTCGCCCATGAACAAGGCCATGTCTGGATTCGCCAACACCGCTCAGACGGCACCTATGGCTATTTAGCCACCGGAACCTCCAATGGCACCAAACGAACTGGCACCGCATGGGGACAATTTAAATAGAAAAGAGGAGATGTGACTAGTCCCAGTCACATCTCCTCTTTTCTATTTGTGGTCCTCCACATGCATAAATCCCCAGTTGGTCGGCATATAATAGCCATCCACCGAACTATTTTTCAAATTGCTGGAAACCAGCTGGCCTTTGATGTGGTAAATTCGCTTTGCCTTCCGTTCCGCATCGCCCAACTTGGCCAATATCGTATTCAGATCATATTCCGGCATCAAGAAATAGTGAAAATTAAACCCCTTCAAACGCTCATGAGTGATCGCCCCTTCAAAGGTCAATAATTTCTGCAGCTCTTGATCGTTGAACGCCAAATCAGTCAAGGTCAAAGTCAGCCCTTTAAATTCAAATGAGTCTGTCATCATGCCACCCCTTCGATCACTAGTTTACCATATCTTAGAAAGGCTTCGCGACTTCCTTCAATTTGTTTTCGGTCGAATCCACTTTTCATTTTTGGAGCAGATAATTGATTATAATGCCTTCAACCATGTACGCGCCGATTGCACTTCTTCCATCGTCAATTGATGCCCATAAGCGGAGTCAAAGACCGTTACCTCTGCTTGTCGTTTGCGAAAAGCCGTGACTAGTTCATCAAAAGAAGCCGTGCTCACGATCGGATCTTGCTCTCCACCATACGAAACCCAAATTTTTTTATCGTCTAGCGGAAATGTTTGTGTATGAACTTCCAACGACATCGGATGGAAGAAAATTCCTTGACTCAATTTCGTTTCACGCTCTAATAACATATGGGCGGCAATATTCGCCCCATTTGAATAACCTACCAAAACCCACTCTGATAGCGCGATTCCTTTTTCCTCGCTAATCCCGCGAATTTCTTCTAACAATGTGTCCGTCTCCCGCTCCAAGCTGGCAAAATCAAATTGATTCAAGCCATGACGACGAAAGAACCGATTCATCCCATTTTCCTGAACGCTACCACGAAACGAAAGAATCGTCGCTTCCTCATCTAAAAGATTGACTAACTCCACTAAAGAATGTTCATCGCCGCCTGTTCCATGCAGCAAAATGAATTTTTTCCGATCCGGTTTTCCCGCTTGATAAATGTAGTTCATTTCCTCCACCTCGTTTAACTTACTAATTGTAAGTTATCATGAAGTACCGAAACAAACAACTAATCTGTTTGTTCCGACCTTTAAACTACTACAAAAAAAGCATGCAGCCGAATTCTCGCTGCATACCCCATCCATTTACGTCATCCGGCGTTTGATCAAACCGCAAAGCTGATAGCCGATCACACAGCCGATAAAATTCGTTATGATGTCCCAGATATCAAAAGTCCCGAGATAAAAAACATATTGAATCGTTTCGATCCCAAGAATCGTCGTCAAAGCAATTACCACTGCTTCCGTCTTGCTGGCTCGAAAACCATAAAGACAGCCTAAAGGAATAAAATAGCCGATATTTAAGATCAATTCACTGACTTGCTGAGCAGTATTCAAATACAGCTCAAAAGGATTTAGATTGAAAGAATGATACGCCCGCGCCTTCGTGAATAGCATGATAAACAATAACAGAAAATAGCAGCTATAAAAAAGATACAAGTAAATATTCCAAAATTTTCGCTGCACCCATTGCCAGTAGAACAGCCACAGGCTCAAGAAAACAAACATCCACAGCGCTTCATCTGTGAATTCAAATCGCTGTGTCATCCGCTCCAAACGAGGATAATTAAACAACGTTGGTAGCACCAAATAATACACCACTCCATAGCTCAAGAGCAACGAGCCGATTCCGGCAATAACTTTCTTCATGCACTCCCCTCCAATCCACACTACTAGCCTACCCCAACCATTCCCAGATGTCAGCCCACACAAGAAAAGTTTAAACAAAAAGGAGCTGTGACAAACCTCTTGTCACAGCTCCTTTTGTCGAATAAATGGTGTTCCAAAAGTAGCTTCTTCGGAAAGAAACCAAAATTTCTTACAGCTTACCACTTCTGCCACAACCACTTCACGGACTTACTTCAACTGATTTTTCAATTCATCCTGAACGCGTTTTAATTCTGTTGGATCAATTCGTTGATAAGAGACACCATCTTGCATAAAGCCTTCGCCCTTCATCTGATCCGACTTGATATGTCCAAAGGCCCCACGGTAATCCCCCATCAATGTCCGCATGTCATCGAAGGATAGATCCGTCTTCACATTCTCACCCATCGTCGTTAAGATCGATTGATAATTTGTCAGACCTTGCGTACTCAAAACTTTTTTCGCAATCCCGGTGATAATTTGACGCTGCCGCTCCTGACGACCATAATCGCCATTCGGATCCTCATGACGCATACGAGAATACTTCAATGCTAGATTCCCATCCAAATCTTGCCTACCTTTTGGAAAAGTTGTTCCATCAAAAGTAAACTCAAACGGATTATTGACTTCAATTCCGCCAACCGCATCCACTAATGACTCAATGCCTTGCATATTAATCGTAATGTAGTGATTAATCGGAATATCCAGTAGCTTCTCTACTGTGTCCATTGACATCGCCGCACCACCAAAAGCATAGGCATGGTTCATCTTATCTTGCGTATTATGCCCAACGATCTCCGTATACGTATCACGAGGCAAACTTACCAATAACGATTCATCATTTGACGGATTCACCGTCGCCACCATCATTGTATCCGAACGTCCTTGCTCCGTCCGCCCAAGTGCACCCGTATCCACTCCTAAAAGTAAAATACTAAACGGTTCTTGTTCAGACAGTTTCACTTGACGCGCCTCAGTCCCAGATTTACGTTTCACAGACTCATAGGTATCATCCGCCGTATTCTTTACATCGTGGTACATTTTGGCACCGACTCCGACGACAACTAAAACAATCGCTAACAAAATACCAAGTAAGGTTAATAGAACCTTTTTAGAAGTGCTCGTTTTTTTGACACCCTGACGCTTACGCTTTTTTCTTTCAGCCATTTGATTCAACTCGTTTCCTTTGATTTACAGTTCTATCTCATTAATAGTAGCAAAACTTTCTTGGGAAAACTATCTCCATTGGGAATTTGTAAAAATTAAACGAATGTAGTCAAAGAAAGAAGCAATCAGTATAGACATCTTGAAAATCAATTAGCTAATAAATTTTCACAAGTTATCTAATTTTTCAATTGGTCCTTCATTTTTAGAGCTTCAATAAAGATAAACACTGATGCATTCCAATTAATAGTATGTAAAATAATCAATGCTCCTCAATGTCGTGAAGCCGGAACACTTACTACCTGAGAGTGAACCATCAGCAAATTTGCATGAATAATAACCTAAGATAAGTAAAAACTATTAGAGAAAAATACGAAATAAAATTCATAAAAATTTCTCCTTCCAGTAAACTTG
Source organism: Enterococcus viikkiensis (assembly GCF_005405345.1). Taxonomy (GTDB): domain Bacteria; phylum Bacillota; class Bacilli; order Lactobacillales; family Enterococcaceae; genus Enterococcus_A; species Enterococcus_A viikkiensis. The sequence goes on from NZ_BJDW01000031.1 coordinate 21,913, forward strand.
TGAATAAATTCGGACAAAATCGAATTTGTTTTCGCTTTTCTCAATAAATTCATATATCTTAGTGTACGAGGTCAAAGTTCCTATAAATAGAAAATAGTTTTTCTCTTTCTCAATATAGAACCATTTAGGTATAAACAAACCATTTATCAATAAATAATTAAACAACATACGTACTAAATAAATTTAAAACTTACTCTATGATAGACTTTAATAACGTTTTACCTATAAAGGAGTTTTATAATGAGTACTATTCTTATCACTAGTGGAGCAGGTTTTATTGGATCCATCTTAGCCAATTTTCTTTCCACCGACAATAGGATTATCGTAATTGATGACCTATCGATGGGCAAAAAAATAATTTATCTATTAATAAAAACATTTTATTCATTAAAAGCAGGAAGTTCAAAGAATGTGCCAATCCAGTTATTAACGGAACAAGTAAGTCTACCAATAATCCTTAAGTATACAGGAAGATTGATGGACTTTTTAATACGCTATAGTATATGACGCTTTCATATAACCCCCACTTACCTTGTTCTATTGGTTTCGCTTTGCTAACAGGATTTGTCGAAAATACTTTTTTAATTGGTTTTTCAACTTAGAATTACAGTTTTCGGTAATAAGTATAGAGCACATAATGTTTAGTGATTTTATGATAGCGTAAAATATTTTGTGTAAATAGAAATTTAGGGTAGAAAAAGAGAAAGTCCATTCTGTAAAATTAAAGTTAC
>NZ_BJDW01000032.1 GCF_005405345.1 Enterococcus viikkiensis
GGATACATTAGAGTCAATGATTTAACTGTAATTAACGGAATGGATTTTCCATTTACACATAATTCTTGACGCTACCTTTTTCCCTTGATATAAAAGCAAAAAAGCTAATAAAAAACGTTTTCATTATTTGTGTATTATGTTATTATAAAAACGTAGAAATAAAGGGGGAGTTATTATGAATAATATTGAAATTGGTCTTTCATACGAATGCCGAGCAATCGGAATAGAAAAAGAAGTTGTCGGAGTGGCAGAACAACTTTACAACAATACTATTTTAATTAACGTTGTAAGCTGTGACCCAATAGACCGTGCATCAGTGATTGAGCTGCAAAATCGGTTGTTAGTGAAGTATGACGATGTGCTTGCGTGTCTCGAAACAGAATGTACCGCTTAACGCTATATAAACACATGTGAAATAGTGCGCTTGTTATAAAATCGGTTTTCTCCTTTATTTCAAAGGGAAAACCGATTTTTTTATTTGAAATATGTGATTTTTATTTGAATATAGGCTGTTTTAAGTTAATACTGGACCGCTATTAAATCAAAAAAGCAGCCAACAATGAAAATCGGCTGCTAATCTTTTTAGTTTATCCAAAGTGCAGCAATCACTTTAGCTTTGACGCTGGTGCTCTGGGGGATTAGAATGGCTAATTTGTCGCTTAATACCCCCTCGACTGCTTGTGCTTGAAAGGCTTGGTTTTGTAATGACGTGTTGATTGACCAGACATAAACGCCTTGCTTTCGTTGATGGATTGCTTGGATTAATTGACGATTCGCCGTTCGGGCTTCGATGTTGATAAAATCCAACTGCGTCTTAGGGCTTCCTAATAGGTCAAAAGGTAAGATATAGCCGACTTTGTGCTTAGAAAAGGTTTTTTTTAAGTTCTGAGCCGTCTCTAAATCCATGCTTTGTAATTGATGTCCAACCAATTGATCTTTTAAAGGTAGCAGTTGTTGGATTATCGTTTTCTTGGTTTTAGTACTAACCTTTAATTCGATCAGTAATTTTTGCTGGAGCTTGTTTGCTTCAGCTAAATAATCTGCAAATAGAGGGATCTTTTCCTGATAACCGTTTTCTTTTAAGGTCATTTTTTTTAATTGGGACCAGTTTGTTTTGTCAATTCGTAAATTTTTTCCGGCAAGCTCATTCAAGTCTTCGTCGTGCATCACGACTAATTGGTGATCGGCGGTTTCTTGAATATCCATTTCAACCAAATCAGGATGATACGTGTGATTCGTCCGTTTAAGCGCCGTGATTGAATTTTGTAGCGCGTTATTATCGGACACGCCTCGATGCGAGATGGTTTGTGAAATGGGACCTGGCTTGACTGATAATTGTTGCGTATACGCGAGTCCCGAAAGAGCGGTACTAGCAATAACTGGAAAAATCAGCCAGTAGTTTTTGCTTGAGGTGTGTACTGCTTCCGCCTGATTATTGAAGGTTAGATATAAAAAGAAGAGAGCAAACAAACTGTTTTTACAGATTTGATAGAGCAGCAATAGACTCAGACCTGCAGTCTTCGTTGTGACCAGCTGTGCCATTAGGATGAATAGGACTTTCAATAGCAGACCACTTAATAAAAAGAGTAAAGGAATCAATAAAAAAGAAAGAAATTGAAGACTAATGGTAAGCTTCTTTTGCTTCCAACTTTTTTGTAGGCTTGTTTTTAAAGGAAAGCCGTCGTTTAAATAGCTCGGAACCAGCAGAAATCGCCAGATGAAATAAAGCAATAGTAAATAGAGTACAGCGATGATTGGCAAGATTTTCCAGCGATACAGGAAGATAAAGGATAAGAAGGTGGCTGGCAGTGGCCGGTAAGCTAAAAAAAGCTGATAGAATTTAAAAAAAGTGATAGGGGAAAGGATCAGCCAATAGAGACTGCTGATAAGTATCCCGCTTAGAGAAAAATCTTGAAAAAACGTTTTGCGAGTTTGGATTTGATTAAAGAAAAATCCATACAAACCAAGCAATGCGAAAAAGAGTAGGTAGAAAAGCTTTGAAAAGTTTCCGTTACGGAATAGTTCTTGGAAAAATAAAAAGAGCCCTTCGGTTAAAAATGACAAACCAAAGGTAAGGATAAAAAAATCCTGTAAACGAATAGAATGAAAAAAAGGCTTAACAGTACGACTGATGAACTTCATGGCTCCTCCTAGGCAAAAGAAAAGTCCACTAAGATTAGTGGACGAGTAAGTGTGATAATAAGCTGCCACCTTGCAATAAAGCTAAACTATATAAAAAGATCGAAGCAGGTTTAGCTAAAAAGATGATCGCGCTATATTTTTTAAATGAGATGTTTGTCAAACTAGCCATTAGACAAAGGGCATCATCTGGAGCGACGGGAAAGAATATCGCTAATGCAAACATTTTTTCGAAACGGGATTGATCATCTAACCAGTGATTATACTTCTGATATACCTTATCACTTACGAGATGTTGAATCAAGGGTTTACCATAGTGACGGCCTAGTAAAAATAAGATCAATGACCCAATACAAATACCGATGTAGTTATATAGAAAGCCCCAATAAGGACCGAAAATCAAAACGCCGGCAGCGAGGCTGATACCTCCTGGGATGATTGGAATGACAACTTGAATAATCTGAATCAAAATAAAGACAAGCGGTCCGGCAAGGGGAGAGTTTCCCACAAGTTGCTGCAACGAATTCATATCATTGAATACACCTAAATGATAGAAGTAAACAGTTAAACTGATTGAACAGGCAATCCCTAATAAGGAAATAATATTTAGTAATCGTCGTGATTGAACAACGCTCATTTGATTCAGCTCCTTTACCTTCATACTTGAAGTATAAGGGATAAAGCAAAAAAAAGCATAGGTCTAAGGTTGTAATTTAGCATTATAGGATTAAACTTAAATTTTTTTTTAGATATTTGATGAGGGCATTTTTATCCTTGACTTGCTAGTAACGAGCAGCAACCAAGTCTCTTTTTATTATTTTGGCTGGAAGTTTGAGCGCGTGCGCTTTAAGGCCCGCTCGATTAAATTCGTAAACATGAACCCTAAGGCGATTGCTCCAGCGGTAACGAGGACTGTCACGACTTTTTCCATAGACTCTGTAAATTTCTGATCCATCATGTAACGCACGGCCATAAAAGCAGGACCACCAGGAACTAGCGGGACTAAACTAGGGACGTTAAAGACGATCACAGGCATGTGCATTTTGCGAGAAAAGAGAATGCTCATGAGTCCGATCATTAAAGCGCCTAAAAAGTTAGAGATGCCAATATTTTGATGACAGTAGGTTTGTAAAATCCAAAAAGTCATCCAACCTGTTGCGCCAGTCAGCCCGCAAGTAAAGAATGCGCGACGAGGAATATTCGTAATAATGCCAAAGGTAATGGTACTAAACATACTAAAAAGAAAATTAATGATAAAGGTCATGGCTGGGCTCCTTATTTTCGGTTGATTGGGTTGGTTACTAGATGACTAAAAAAAGTTAAAGGCGACGATAATGCCCCCGCCGATGGCTCCTGCAATAAATAAAGCCTCTGTACCACGAGCTACACCGCTAATCAAATGTCCTTCCATAATATCGCGAAAGGCATTCGTAATGGCTAGTCCCGGTACTAACGGCATGATGGAGCCGATAATCAGACTGTTGACATCTTGGGCAAAGGCGGTCTTAACTGCTAGTAAGGACAAGACGCCAATTACAAAGGCGGCGAGAAAATCATTTAGAAAATTCATTTGGAGCTTCTTGCCGACAAAGGTGTGAACCGCGAAACCGGTAATCCCGATAAAGAATGTTGGGATAAAATCATACCAAGTCCCATTCAAAATGATCATTAACGTGCTGCTGACGACACCGGCAGCGATAATTTTCCATAAGTAAGGGAAGTCCGGGGTCTGGTTATCGACCTCGTTTAAATAAAGATAAAAATCCGGTAGTGAGAGTTCGCCTTCCGCAAATTGACGGGAACCTTGGTTGACGGCGGTCACTTTTTCCAAATTGATCGATTGACGGGTGATTTGAATTACCTGACTATTTTGTTCAGAAGGGAAGCCGACGACTAAGCCGGTGGCGGTGACATATGTTTGAATATCGTCTAGTCCCGCGTTGATAGCGATTCGTTTCATAGTATCTTCCACTCGATAGACCTCAGAGCCTGACTCCATCATTATTTTTCCGGCCTTTAAGCAGGTATTTAAGACTAATTGCGAATAATTTTGTTGCTCCATAAAGATTCCCCCTCTGTACTCCAATACTATAGTAGTGAAAATAAAGAAAATAGACAAGAAAAAGAATAAGGATTGTCACAAACTACGAGAAAAAGTATAATAAAGTAACAAGATTTTTTTAACCCAGTAAGACTTATTTTTTTTAAAGAAACAAAAATAAATCAAAAGCATAACGGTACTTTTATTTTTTAATTATAGAAACAGGAAATTATAAAATGAATAAAAACGGTTCCACCCCTTATGTAAGAAAAAAATTCATTTTAAGATTTACTATTTGTAAAAAATGTCACTAAATTTAGATAACATGTTGCATAAGGGTTGCAAAACTAATCAATTTTTGATTAAAATAAAATGACAAGAAAAATAATAACATTCTGGGAGGAATAGAAATGAGAAGAAAAGTTTATACCAAAGACCAGATTTTAAAGGCTGCCTATGAAGTTGTTGAAAATGAAGGGTTCTCTGGATTTACAGCACGGAACATCGCAAAAAAAATGGGAATCAGCACGCAACCTATCTATTTAGAATTTAAAAACATGAGTGATCTTAAAAATACTTTGTTAGATGAAATTTGTAATCACCTGTACTACGATATTTTCCCAGAAGTTCGGACTGGCGATTCAATCATCGATCTAGGCTTAAGCTATGTGTATTTTGCCAAGGAGCAAAGTAATCTCTACAATGCTTTGTATGTACAAGAATACGGCGGCGGTAAAAAAATGCACGACTTTTCATACAATTACTTCCACCAATTGATTATGGAACATCCGAAATACAGCAAGCTATCTGAAAAGAAAATTAATGCGCTACACGTTGGGACATGGATTGCTGTGACCGGGATTGCAACGTTGATGTCTTCTGGTATCATTTCACCAAGTCAAGATGAAATTGTTCATCTGATTAACCGGACAATCAACAATATCTTGAAAGAAGAAGATACTTCTGTCTTAGACGCATTATAAATCTTGACAAATTGAAGCAAAGAGGTAAGATGGATGATGCGGAAGGTTGGCAGAGTGGTAATGCACCGGACTCGAAATCCGGCGAGCCGCAGTAATGTGGTGCACGGGTTCAAGTCCCGTACCTTCCTTTTATCTTATCGTTATCGAGCTGGAACACGGAGCAGTTGCTTTTCCGTATTCCAGCTCTTTTTCTGATATAATGAAGTGAACGAATGGTTTATTGTGCCGCAACGAAATTAAGGAGTGAGGATAAGTGGAAGAAACAGTTTTCTTTAATTTAGGCAATGCTCTGGCGTCGAAGCGTGATCCTAAGGAGTTGATCAAAGAGGCCCAAATCGTGAAAGACAAACGCGACCCATTGGGAAAGCTCGTGATCGTTGAAGACGAGAAAAATGAAATGCATATTTTATTTGAATTAGATGATCAATTAACAGTATCCGATCAAGGAGAAGCGTTTAAAGTAAAGAAGATCATCGAATAAATGGACAAAGATAAGCGTCACTTTGAGAGAAATGTCTAAAGCATTCCACTCGAAGTGGCTTTTTTTTACAATTGGAAAGACGTATGATTCGACTGTTGGGCGCTTTTTTTATAAGCTCAAAGAAAAAGATTCGAGGCTGGTCATATGATTAAATTAACCGTTGAGATTACTAAGACGAGTACCAAAGTAAAAACTGAAGAAGGGGCGGAGCTGGTTTTTTATCAAGAGGGGAAGAAACTACCAGCGATCACTTCTGATCAGTTATTGATTTATGTTACAGGCCGTGAACCTAAAGCAATCGATTATAATCATGAGTGGGATAAGTCGGCTATTAAGGAGGCAGATCAAGTGATTGCCCTCACGGTTCCGTGGGATATTGAAGGAATGGAGCTGGCTCAAGTGATGCTGCAAGCGTGGCAGGACAATCAATTAGCGGTGAAAAATCTATTTGACACAGCTAAAATCGCGGCCAATCATTTTCCGATGTTAACCAGTACGCAAACGGAATTGTTTGAGATTTTTGCGACCTTTGGCATTGTCAAGGAAAAACAAAAGAAGAAACCAATGAAAGCCCAACATCGCTGGAATAAAAAGGTCAGTGAGATTCCTTTTTATATTGATTACAGTGATTCAAAAGGAGAGGTACTTTGGCAAAAACGTAATGAGATGTTGCTGAAGGCAGGAGCCAAGTTAAAAATTGAGATGCCTTTGAATAAAGATGGCTCGATTGGCTTCAGTGCTCGACTGACCGAAAAGCTGAGGGCGGATTACAGTGACAAAATAGCCAATGGTGTGACGACTGAGGATATTATTTTAAAAAGTGTTAATGAAGTTGGGCTCTTTCTTTACTTTGCCGGCACAAATGGCTGGTTAGTCTTAAAGGATCAAAATGGCAAAACGATTGATGAGTATACCGTAGTAAAATAAATCGGAGCTACAAAAAAACGCAGCGCTTCTTGTGGAAGCACTGCGTTTTTTTGCGATTATAAATCAAGGTATTTTGTTAAGTAATCGGCCATGCCGTCTTCGCTGTTAGGCAGTCCAGTAATATCGTTAGCAACAGCCTTTAATTGATCCGTCCCATTGGCCATAGCTACGCCCCAACCAGCAAATTTCAACATTTCCACATCATTGTGTTCATCGCCAAAGGCGATAATGTCTTCTTGCTTGTGATTGACGCTTTCTAAAACTCGTTTCAAACCGTGAGCTTTTTGGATACCTTTAGCTACAACTTCCAAAATCGGCTTAGGCCCGCCCCAAGTGTTGACTTCAACCTCTTGACCGAATTGTTGCTTCAATTCTTCAGAAACACTACCGACATTTTCCGGTTGGCTCCTTAGCAGAACAGAGGTTGGATTGGTTTGAAGGGTGTTCACCGTTAATAAATTGTCGTTCGTAGCGAAATCACTCGCAAAAAAGTGTTGGTCGAAAAAGTTTAGGTCATCAATAAAGAAAGTTTCGCGATTTTCCGCTGCAATGAAATCCAGCTTCAAATTTTTCTTTTCTGCTAATAAATCAAACACAATGCTGCGATCAAAGGAAATTTCTTGTTCTCCGGCCCATTTTTTTTCAGGAAGGTGAACCAAGGCACCGTTGAAATTGATCATTGGTGTGGTTAATTTCAACTCTTGATAAAAGTGCTTGCTCATACGGTAGGGTCTGCCAGTGGCGATCACCACAGAGTGTCCATCTTCAATCGCACGATGCAATGTTTTAGCGGTTTTTTCAGTTATTACAGAATCTTGATTTAGCGTCGTCCCGTCTAAATCAATAGCGATTAATTTTTTCATGAAATCTCCTACCTCATTAAAATATTTATATGCAACGTCTACTTCATCAGAAGTTGACCCAAAATTAGGTTTCCAACTCTTATTAGACTAGACGAAGATTCTTAGGTTCAACTTGTTTCAGTCTAGCATATCCATTAAAAAACGCAACAACAGCGCTTAAAACTAATGAAATTATTAAATATATTTCTGATTGGTTAAGCCAACGAAAACGTTTTTGCTAAATTCTCTGGTATAGTAGAGATAGGTAATTGGAAGAAAGTGGGTTTTGAAGCAATGAAAATCAATTGGCGTAGAAATTTATTTGTTTCGTGGATTGGTTGTTTTTTTACGGGTGCAAGCTTTAGTTTAGTCATGCCATTCTTACCTGTTTACATTGAACAGCTGGGAACGCCAGAGTCACAAGTTGAATTGTTTTCTGGCTTGGCGATTTCGGTAACTGCTTTTGCTGCAGCGATCGTTTCACCTTTATGGGGAAGCTTGGCTGACCGAAAAGGTAGAAGGCTGATGATGATTCGAGCCGCAGCTGGGATGACCGTGACAATGGGATCGCTGGCTTTTGTCCCAAATGTTTATTGGCTGTTAATTATGCGGTTTATGACGGGTGTCCTATCAGGCTATATTCCTAACGCGACGGCGATGATCGCCTCACAAGCACCGAAGCAAAAAAGCGGCTGGGCTTTAGGAACGCTCTCAACGGGTGCAGTGGCAGGGAGTTTGATCGGTCCGTCAATCGGTGGACTGCTGGCGCAATGGTTTGGATTAGAAAATGTGTTTATTATTACTGGGATTATTTTATTGGTTTGTACGGTATTAACCATTTTTATGGTCAAAGAAGATTTTACCCCCATCGAAAAGCAAGATGTTGTTAGCATGGGGGAACTGCGCAAACGAATCGATCACATGCCGATCTTGATTGGCTTATTTATCAGTACCTTGATTTTACAGTTAGGGGCGACTAGTATCAGCCCGATCTTGACATTGTATGTTCGACAACTAAGTGGTCCTAGTAGCAATATTTTATTGGTCAGCGGATTCATCGTTTCAGCAGCTGGGGTGTCAGCAATCTTGTCTTCCCCAACGTTGGGGAAAATCGGTGATCGGATCGGCAATCATAAAGTTTTATTAGGGGGACTAGTGCTATCTCTTTTATGTTTTATTCCCATGGCCTTTGTCAAAACACCGTTTCAATTGGGTGTGCTGCGTTTCTTCTTAGGTTTCTCTACGGGGGCTTTGATGCCATCGATCAATACGTTGATTGGCAAAATCAGCCCGCCAGAAGGTGTTAGTAGGATTTACAGCTACAATCAAATGTTTAACAATTTTGGTCAGGTGATTGGTCCCATGCTAGGCTCGACGGTGGCTCACACGATGGGCTATCCCGCTGTTTTTATCGTGACGAGTGTCTGCGTCTTTGGAAATATTATTTTGAGTACCTTTAATTTTCGGAAGCTGTTAATAACGAAAACAAAAATATAAGTTAAAAAGAAATTGGTTTAAAAATTAGGGTAATGATAGTTTGAAGGTTTAAAAAGAAAGGAGAAGGGGAATGAAACGATTGATGCTTTTTGATTTGATTATGGCAATTTTTGGAGCAATCGGTGCCGGAGCAGCTTTGATTCCTGGCGGAGCTGCTAGTATGGGAGTGACTACCGATATGTTGGTTCATGCCCCCTTCAATACTTTTTTAGTTCCAGGAATTTTTTTGCTGGTCGTAATTTTTGGTGGGAATCTTATGAGTGGGATTTTACTTGGAAAAGGTCTTGGTATAGGTGCCTACTTGTCTGTTTTCATGGGTTTTATTACCGGAGTATGGATTATCATCCAGTGGCTATTGATGACGGCTATTTTTCCAATTCAGTTAATTTTTGTGATGATTAGCCTTATTCAAGGAACCGTGGCATTCTGGTTGATTCGTAACGATAAACTACCCGTACCTTTTTCTGCGTATCAGCATTAAGTTAGTAGCAGTAAAATTGTATTGACGGAACTTTTTCTGAGACTAGCAGTTTGAAATAAACAAAAAACCAGTTACAATAAAGTAACTGGTTTTGTTTATGCTTCAGTTTTTTTGGGTGAAACAAAACGTGCGGTAATAATTGCGATAACACCAACAATTAACGAGATAATCGTAGATAGTTCGAAGTTATAAGTTCCGCTTTGCAAGGCACCACCTAAATAACAAACGGCTTGTCCAATTGCGAAAGCCCAAAATAATGTAACTAGATATTTCATCAAGAGCACCTCTTTTCGCAGTAATATCTAGGTTTAGTTTAGCATTTTTTTTGAAAATGTAAAGAAAAGTCCTGCAATAAAAATGAATTTTCATTTATAGGAATAGGGGAACTTTTTGAGACGAACGTTGTTACTATTAACGATTTTTTAAATTCGTGTTACACATAAGATACAGTCAGTTTTATTTGAAACTATCACTACGAACTAGGAGGATCTCATGGGAATCCCACAACTATATACAAAAACTTCCTATTCACTATTAAACAGTACCCTGACAATCAAGGAATACGTTGAGGCCGCAAAAAAGCGTGGTTACTCGGCGATCGCTATTACCGATGAAAATGTCTTGTACGGCGCGGTAGAATTTTTCCAAGTCTGCAAAGCGCAACAAATGCTTGGGATCATTGGTTTAGAGTTGGATTTTAGTTTGGCTGAAGAAACAGCGAAATTACTACTTTATGCAAAGAATGTCGCAGGTTATCAGGAATTGATGCGCTTGTCGAGCGAACGCATGATGGCGGAAACACCATTGTTACTCTCAGACTACCAGCTTCAGACGGAAAATTTAATACTTGTCTTACCGATAGATGGCTTGGAGGAACGCCGAGACGCTGCAATTACGGAAGTGCTAAAGGAAGCACCGAAAGAATGCTATTTAGGAATTTCACCAAGCAGCGATACGTCAGATTTGACGACACAATTACCGAGAATTGCGATCCAACAAGTGGCTTACTTGGAAGCTGATCAGGCTTTTTCCATTAAGGTGATGCAGCATATCCAAAAGGGGACCCAACTACCAAAAGAGGAACTGAGTAATCTATTGGGGAAAAACTACCTATTAGATAGTCAAGTATTGGAGGAAAGCTTCCAAAAGGGGACGGAGGCTGTCAGAAATGCCGAAGCAATCATTGAGAAGTGTCAGTTTGAACTCCCGCTACATCAAAAATTATTGCCTCATTATCCCGTACCAACCAAGCAAACGGCCAACGAGTATTTACAGGAGTTATGCTGGGAGAAATTATCGCAGCGGGTCGAATCAGTTACAGAGATTTATCGTCAACGTCTGACGCGTGAGTTAGCGATTATTCATAGCATGGGCTTTGATGACTATTTCTTAATCGTTTGGGATGTCATGGATTATGTTCATCGCAGCAAAATTGCTTCTGGGGCAGGTCGTGGGTCCGCAGCCGGTTCTCTAGTAGCTTATGTTCTGAGTATTACCGATGTTGATCCAATCAAATACGATCTTTTATTTGAACGTTTTTTGAATCCAGAACGCAATAGCATGCCCGATATCGATCTGGATATTCCTGATAATCGCCGCAATCAAGTTTTGCATTATGTCCATGAAAAATATGGTCATTTCCATGTGTCGCAAATTGCGACCTTTGGGACAATGGCGGCCAAAATGGTCTTACGGGATGTCGGACGAGTGTTTGGTCTTTCCCAAAGTGAAGCCAATCAATGGTCGAAAGCCATACCGAGTCAACTGAAAATTACGTTGAAGGAGGCCTATGAAAAGTCGGAACCCTTGAAACGCTTAGTTGCCCATGATGAGCGGAGTCATTTGCTGTTTCAGACCGCTTTAACGTTGGAAGGCTTGCCCCGCCACGTTTCCACTCATGCTGGTGGTGTAGTAATTAGTGATGTGAATTTACTGCAAGTCGTGCCATTGCAAAATGGTTCGGAGGATATTTTACTGACCCAGTTCACCATGACGGATGTAGAGACGATTGGCTTATTGAAAATGGACTTTCTGGGATTGCGGAATCTTTCCATCATTGATACAGCCTTACAGAATGTCCGTCGTATTTACCATGAGGAACTTGATCTCAAGAAAATTCCTTTAGATGATGCAGAGACTTTGGCATTGTTTCAGCGAGGAGAGACGAGTGGCGTGTTCCAATTCGAATCTGCGGGTATTCGAAATGTATTACGAAACTTACATCCAACCGACTTTGAAGATATCGTAGCGGTTAATGCGTTGTATCGGCCAGGTCCAATGCAGATCATTGACCAATTCATCGCCCGTAAAAATGGCAAAGAGCCCGTTACTTTTCCAGATACGTCGGTGAAGTCAATCTTAGCACCAACCTATGGCTTTATCGTCTATCAAGAACAAATCATGCAAGTAGCCGCTCAGATGGCGGGCTTCAGTCTAGGGCAAGCCGATATCTTGCGTCGGGCAGTGAGTAAAAAGAAAAAAGACTTATTAGATGAAGAGCGGCGACATTTTGTTGATGGCGCTGTACATCGAGGACATAGCCAAAAAAGTGCTGAAGAAGTCTATGACTATATCGAACGATTTGCGAATTATGGCTTCAACCGTTCTCACTCGGTGGCCTATAGTTTTGTCGGCTATCAAATGGCGTACTTGAAAGTTCATTATCCTGGGGCCTTTTATACGGCATTGATGCAATCAGTACGCAATGACCCCAAAAAATTGCGGGAATATATTGCAGAAGCCAATCGAGCCGGGGTGAAATTATTAGCGCCAGATATTAATCGTAGTCAGTACAGCTTTACGTTAATCGAAAAAGAGTTGATTCGCTTTGGTTTAGATGCTATCAAAGGGATTCGGCGGGACTTTGTCAGCAACATTCTGATGGCTCGTAAAGAAAATGGTTCATTTAATTCCTTAGATCAGTTTTTATTAAGCGTTGAAAAACGCTGGTTGAAAAACGAATACATTGCCCCATTGATTTTAATCGGTGCTTTTGATGAACTGCATCCCAACCGCCGACAACTAGTCGAAGAATTAGAAGGCAAGATCCAAAACGTGCAATATAGTGGAGGCAGCATGTCTTTGCTAGACGTCATGAGTTTAAAGGAGCGACCGTTAGCCGATTATTCGTTAGCGGAGCGTTTGAATTATGAGGAACAATACCTAGGATTGTATGTCTCCGGTCATCCTACTGAGAATTTTCCTAAGTTACTTAAACAAAAGGATTTACGCGCAATCACGGAGTTATCTGTTGGTAGCCGTAGCAAAATTCTTTTCTATTTAAAGGACATTCGCGAGATTCGCACCAAAAAGGGTGAGCAGATGGCGTTCTTGACTGGAAATGATCAAAGTGGCGAGATTTCTTTGACGATCTTCCCACAAACTTATCGTCGAATTCGTAATTCGCTAGAGTTGGAAAAAGTTTATTTAGTCGCTGGAAAGGTCGAACGTAGCCGTTATGATCAAGCCACTCAGTTGTTGGTAGAAGAATTAGAATTGGCAGAGTCAGCGGAAGAGAATATCAGCGATCAAACATTGTTTTTACGTGTGCCAGCAGATAAAGAGAATCAAGCAATTCAACAAGCAATTGCCGACAACCTTCAAATTTCTCCAGGAAAAGTGCCGGTAATTATCTATTATGAAAAAAATAGCAAAAAGATTGTGTTGGATAAAAAGTTCTGGGTGGGGATTAATGACACCTTGTTAAATGCTTTACGTGACATATTAGGGGAACAAAACGTTGTAATAAGATGATTTCTTGTAACTTTCAAAAACTTTTTGCAAAAACACGGTGTTTCACGTGGACATCCCAAGACTTTTGGGATGTTTTTTGATAGAATGTACCATGAATTAAACGATGTATGTTTTTCGAGAAATATTTATGAGGTGAGAAAATGAAACGCATTGGAATTTTAACAAGTGGAGGAGACGCTCCCGGAATGAACGCTGCCGTTCGTGCCGTTGTGCGTAAAGCAATTTTCGAAGGAATGGAAGTTTACGGTATTAATTATGGCTTCGCCGGTTTAGTAGCTGGAGACATTCGTCGTTTAGACGTTGCTGATGTTGGAGATAAGATCCAACGTGGTGGTACTTTCTTATATTCTGCTCGTTACCCTGAATTCGAACATGAAGAGGGCCAATTAAAAGGAATCGAACAATTGAAAAAATTCGGCATTGAAGGCTTAGTGGTTATTGGTGGCGACGGTTCTTATCATGGCGCAATGGCTTTAACAAAACATGGCTATCCAGCTGTTGGTATTCCAGGGACAATCGATAATGATATTCCAGGGACAGACTTCACGGTTGGTTTTGATACAGCAATTAACACCGTATTAGAATCAGTTGACCGTATCCGTGATACAGCAACTTCACACGTTCGTACATTCGTCATCGAAGTAATGGGACGTAATGCAGGCGATATCGCTTTGTGGTCAGGTGTTGCTGGTGGAGCGGACGAAATCGTTATTCCTGAACATGATTTCGATATGGAAAAAATTGCGAAGAAAATCCAAGCAGGCCGCGACCGCGGAAAGAAACATTGCCTGATTATCTTAGCTGAAGGCGTCATGGGCGGAAATGAATTTGCTGATAAATTGGCAGAATACGGCGACTTCCATACACGTGTCAGTGTATTAGGTCACGTTGTTCGTGGTGGCTCTCCAAGCGCTCGCGACCGTGTATTAGCAAGTAAATTTGGTTCATATGCCGTTGACTTATTATTAGAAGGTAAAGGCGGATTGTGTATTGGTATCCAAGACAATGAAGTCGTTGCTGCAGATATTATTGACGCATTAGAAAACAAAAAACACAAACCTGATTTATCTTTGTATGAATTGAACAACCAAATCTCATTTTAATCTCGTTAATAATAGTGCAGACTATATATTATAAACAATCAAGAATGGAGCGTATTACGTAATGAAAAAAACGAAGATCGTTAGTACATTAGGACCAGCAAGTAACACAGTTGAAACAATTTCTCAATTAATCGAAGCTGGTGCCAACGTGTTCCGTTTCAACTTTTCACACGGAGATCACGAAGAACAATTGTCACGTATGCAAATGGTTCGTGATGCAGTCGAAAAAACAGGTAAAGATGTTGGGATCTTATTAGATACAAAAGGTGCTGAAATCCGTACAACTGTTCAAGACACAACAGAAGCAGACTACGGTCGTGCTGGTTATATCGAATTTAACGTTGGCGACGAAACACGCATCTCAATGGACCCTGAATTAAAAGGAACAAAAGAAAAAATTGCTGTGACTTACCCAGGACTATTCGAAGATGCACATATCGGCGGACACATTTTATTCGATGATGGTCTTATTGACATGGAAATCGTAGACAAAGATGAAGCAAACCGCGAATTAGTAATGCTAGTTAAAAATGCTGGTATGCTAGGTTCTCGTAAAGGTGTGAACGCTCCTGGAATCTCTATCAACTTGCCAGGGATCACTGAAAAAGATGCAGACGATATTCGTTTTGGTTTAGACAATGACATCAACTTTATTGCGGCAAGTTTTGTCCGTAAAGCACAAGATGTTCTTGATATTCGTGAAATTCTTGAAGAAAAAAATATGACACACGTTCATATCTTCCCTAAAATTGAATCACAAGAAGGAATCGATAATATCGACGAAATCATCAAAGTTTCTGACGGTATCATGATTGCTCGTGGCGACATGGGTGTTGAAATCGCACCTGAATTGGTACCAATGGTTCAAAAACGAATCATTAAAAAATGTAACTACGCTGGTAAACCAGTAATCACTGCAACTCAAATGTTAGAATCAATGCAAGAAAATCCACGTCCAACACGTGCGGAAGCCTCTGACGTTGCCAATGCTGTATTTGACGGAACAGATGCAACTATGCTTTCTGGTGAATCTGCAAACGGTAAATACCCAGTTGAAGCTGTTGGTACAATGGCTCGCATCGATATGGAAGCTGAATCTGCTTTATCAGAATTAGGTTCATTCCAAATCAACGAATTCGACAAATCAAACGTAACTGAAACAATTGGTTTATCTGTTGCTCGTGCTGCGAAAAACTTAGGTATTAAAACAATCGTTGCTGCGACTGAGTCAGGCCACACAGCTCGTATGATCTCTAAATACCGCCCAGATGCTGATATCTTGGCTGTTACTTTTGACGAACGCACAAAACGTAGCTTGATGGTTAACTGGGGTGTTTACCCAACAGTTGCTGAAAAACCAACAACAACTGATGAAATGTTCGACTTAGCTGCTCAACAAGCGGTTGATTTAGGCTTCGCTAAAGAAGGCGATTTAATCTTAATCACTGCTGGTGTACCAGTTGGAGAACGTGGAACAACTAACGTAATGAAAGTTCAAATGATCGGTTCTAAATTATTAGAAGCGCAAGGTGTTGGTGAAGCAACAGTCGTTGCTCATGCAGTCGTTGCTAAATCTGCTGAAGAAGCAATTAAAAAAGCAAAAGACGGTATGGTTTTAGTTGTTCCTACAACGGATAAAGAATATATGCCAGCAATCGAAAAAGCGGCCGCTTTGATCGTTGAAGATGGTGGTTTGACTTCTCATGCTGCAGTCGTGGGTATCGCCCAAGATATCCCTGTAGTCGTGGGTGCTAAAGAAGCAACGTCAACTGTTGTTGACGGTGAATTAGTCACTGTTGACCCTCGTCGTGGTATTGTATACCGTGGACAAACAACAGCGATCTAACAATCTTTAGATCAGCTTTTAAAAAGAAGTGCGGGGGGACTGCGACAATTTGTCACAGTCTCCTTTTGCGAAGTTTTCTAATCACGCTTTAGCGTGATTAGAAAAATCGTATGCAAAACGAGAATGACTACATTTTTCAAGATTTTTGAAAAATATAATGTTCTATTGAAGACAGCTTTTCACTACTATTAAGTGAATTAAATTGGGTGACATGGATATTTCTAAAAAGGCACAACGAGTTTTGTTTGGCTAGTGAGCTTTCTAAGTTGAATTTTTCAACAATAAGCAAAAATTTATATAAATCTGAATGGTGATTTCTATAAATTTACGTCTTATTGTTCAAAATTTAGACGAGTTTGAACAGCCTTTAAGGGTGTCAAGAAAATTTCATTGACAAAGATTTTTTACACCTGTATAATAGCGATTGTTGCTTAGAGGTGATGAATAATGAAATGGTCGATTGGCGAATTACGCCGCTACAAAGAAGAAGCACTAAATTTTTCAGAAACGATCGATGTAAGTGAAACATTAACAGCGCGAGATAACGAAATCTTGGCGGTAGCTCCGGTTACTGTGGAGGGTCTCTTGTCTGTTGGGAAAAATGAATACATTTTACATTATCAATTGAAAACTATTGTAACTGTTCCTTCAGCACGTTCCTTGGAACCAGTTGACTTGCCACTTGATTTATCAGTGGATGAGGTATTCATGACACGGGAGCAATGGTCTTCATTGGAAGATGAACGAGACGAAGAGATCCTTGTCATAGACAATGATACGATCGACTTGACGGACTCCATCGAAGACAACATTTTATTGGCAATTCCGCTACAAGTTTTTTCTGAGGAAGAAAAGCAAGCAAGCAGCCTCCCAAAAGGCAACGATTGGGAAGTCGTTAGCGAAGAAGAGTATTTCCAGAAAAAGGAATCTGCTGAAACAATTGATCCTCGTCTTGCGAAGTTATCGGAATTATTCAATGAGGAAGATGATCAGTAAGATTGGAATAAATGTATCATTAATGATACTTCATTTTATAAGGAGGTGTAACACCCAATGGCAGTACCAGCTAGAAAAACATCAAAAGCTAAAAAGAACAAACGTCGTACTCACTACAAATTAACCATCAAAGGTTTGAACGAATGTCCAAACTGTGGCGAAATGAAGAAGAGCCATCACGTATGTGCCAACTGTGGCTACTATGATGGAAAAGATGTTATGTCTAAAGAAGCATAAGCACTTTTTAATAGAGAAGCCAAAACCTCAAGACTAACCATGGAGTCTTGGGGTTTTTTTCTTAGAGTTAACACAATTCATTTTCCATTCTCACTTTGTTAGGATATAATGAGAAACGTATTGAATACTAATGGAATGATTTTACTGCGTGTTCAATGGATGTTAGAAACGTTAAACATGGAAAGAATCTATCTTATTTTTCTAAAGAAAAATAAGTGTTTAACACGAATTAGGAGGATAATTATGTCAAAACAACAATTTGGTGTCGTAGGTATGGCAGTAATGGGCAAAAATTTAGCCTTGAATATTGAAAGCCGCGGGTATTCTGTTGCCTTGTACAATCGGACAGGCTCAAAAACAGAGGAGGTTGTTGCCGAACATCCTGATCGCAAGTTGAAAGCTACTTTTTCGATTGAAGAATTTGTTGATTCGATTGAGAAACCTCGTCGAATTTTATTGATGGTCAAAGCAGGGCCTGCTACGGATGCAACAATCCAGTCATTATTACCTCATTTAGATAAAGGCGATATTTTGATTGACGGAGGAAATACGTTCTTTAAAGATACGATTCGACGGAATGAAGAATTAGCCAACTCAGGAATCAATTTCATCGGTACTGGTGTCTCCGGTGGTGAAAAAGGCGCGTTAGAGGGGCCTTCTATGATGCCAGGTGGTCAAAAAGAAGCTTATGATTTAGTTGCGCCGATCTTTGAACAAATCGCCGCTAAAGCTGAAGATGGTGAACCATGTGTCACTTATATTGGTGCGAATGGTGCGGGTCATTATGTAAAAATGGTTCATAATGGCATTGAATATGGCGACATGCAATTAATCGCCGAATCGTATGACTTGATGCAACAATTATTAGGCCTAACAGTTGATGAAATGGCGGATGTCTTCTCTGAATGGAACAAAGGTGAATTAGACAGCTATTTGATCGAGATTACAGCAGATATTTTGACACGTAAAGACGATGAAGGATCTGACCAACCGATTGTGGATGTAATTATGGACGCAGCTGGTAATAAAGGGACTGGTAAATGGACTTCACAAAGTGCGCTAGACCTTGGTGTACCACTACCACTAATTACTGAATCAGTTTTTGCTCGTTTTATTTCTGCGTACAAAGATGAACGGGTTGCAGCCAGCAAAGTCTTGCCAAAACCAGCTCCTTATAAATACGAAGGCGACAAACAAGAATTGATCGAAAAAATCCGTGAAGCATTATATTTCAGCAAGATCATGAGTTATGCGCAAGGATTTGCACAATTACGCAGTGCTTCAAAAGAATATGGATGGGACTTGCCGTTTGGTGATATCGCAAAAATCTGGCGTGCTGGCTGCATCATTCGTGCTCGATTTTTACAAAAAATTACGGATGCTTATGAAAAGGATGCCGACTTGGCAAACTTAATGCTAGATGAATACTTCCAAGAAATTACTGCGAAGTATCAACAAGCCGTCCGTGATGTTGTAGCGATTGCGGTTCAAGCGGGAGTTCCAGTTCCAACCTTCTCATCAGCGATCACTTATTATGATTCTTATCGAGCTGAACGGTTACCAGCTAACCTAATTCAAGCGCAACGTGATTACTTTGGTGCTCATACTTATGAACGGACCGATAAAGAGGGGATTTACCATTACAGCTGGTATCACGAAGAATAAAAGACAGCTGATTTGAAATCCCTTGTTAAACTGGCTATATCTTTTTAGTGTGAATTCCACTATAATGGTAAAGGTTTAATGAAACTTAACTTGGAAAGGAACTAAAAAAATGAGTAATATTCTGATCATTGAAGACGAAAAAAATCTAGCTCGTTTTGTCGAGCTGGAATTAAAGCACGAAGGCTACGAAACAGAAGTGCATTATAATGGCAGAACTGGTCTTGAAGCTGCATTGGAAAGTGACTGGGATGCAATTTTACTTGATCTAATGTTGCCTGAATTAAATGGTCTTGAAGTTTGTCGTCGTGTTCGTCAGGTGAAAAATACGCCAATCATTATGATGACAGCTCGTGATTCAGTTATTGACCGCGTTTCAGGATTGGATCATGGGGCAGACGATTATATTGTCAAACCTTTCGCAATCGAAGAGTTATTAGCACGTTTACGTGCATTGCTTCGCCGTATCGATATCGAAGGCGATAAAAATGTTGCTAAACAGACAACAATTACTTACCGCGATTTAACGATCGAAAAAGAAAATCGAGTGGTTCGCCGTGGTAATGAAATTATCGAATTAACAAAACGCGAATACGAGTTGCTATTAACACTAATGGAAAACGTCAATGTGGTTCTTGCCCGTGATGTTCTATTAAATAAGGTTTGGGGCTATGAAACAGAAGTCGAAACCAATGTAGTAGACGTGTATATTCGTTACTTGCGTAATAAAATTGATGTACCCGGTGAAGATAGCTATATCCAAACGGTTCGTGGTACTGGTTACGTTATGCGCTCATGAGAAAATTTATTAAGAATCAAAGAGAACTGAAAGGGCCCTCACTTACCATCAAGTGGGCCTTTACAAGTTCTTTCTTTATATTTGTGGTGTTTACTATTTTTGCGGTAATTACTTACAAATCCTCCGTGAATCTAATTGTAACCAAGGAGCGGAACAACGTCGAACGAACCATTACAGCGGTGACTTCGCGTCTGGCGGATGCCGATGAAGAATTGACATTGGTGAGTACGTACCGTACATTAACGGAGTCTGCGGCTCAAGACAACTCTTTATACGATCAAAACATGACCTTAGAAGGCAATATGATGCGCATTGACGATTTCATATCAGAGCTCGGTCAGCGGCAACTATCGCTAGACATCTATAATTTAGATAAAAAGTTGATTTTCAAAACGCAGAAAGACTATCAGCCATTAGTTCAGACAAAGCATAAAAGTCCTACAATTGTGACAGTAGATGAAAAAAATGGTTTTCTGTCTGTTGAACCGATCTATTCCAAAAAAACCGGTGAAAAAATTGGCTATGCCCAGATATTTTATGAACTTTCAGATTTTTATGAGATGCGTAGCAAATTGCTATTAACGTTGATCATTTTAGAAATATTCTCGCTGCTGTTAAGTAGTTTCTTTGGTTTCTTATTGTCTTCGTATTTCTTGAAGCCGGTAAAAATTCTCCGTGATACCATGGAAATTATTCGTCAGGACCCGCAAGCAGAAGTCCGTGTTCCAGATATCACGACTAATGACGAGTTAGCGGATCTAGCGGTGATTTTTAATGATGTGATTGATCGGATACGGATGTATATTGAGCAACAGGAGCAGTTTGTAGAGGATGTTTCTCACGAATTAAGAACACCAGTCGCTGTAATTGAAGGCCATCTGAATATGTTAAACCGTTGGGGGAAAGATGATCCTGAAATCCTTGATGAGTCGATTCAAGCTAGTTTGCAGGAGCTTGTTCGGATGAAGAGTCTTGTTCAAGAGATGTTGGATTTATCTAGAGCTGAGCAGGTAGATGTTTATTATGGGAATGAAACTTCAAAAGCAAAAGAAGTTACGTATCAAGTGTTTAATAATTTCAAACTGCTTTATCCAGAATTTACCTTTACCTTAGATGATGATTTAGATAAAGAAAAGGTTTTAAAAATTTATCGCAATCACTTAGAACAAATTTTGATTATTATTTTAGATAATGCGGTGAAATATTCGACGGACCGTAAGGAAGTTCATATTTCTGTTTCTTCAACCTTTAATCGTTTCGAAATCGCGATTCAAGATTTTGGTGAAGGAATTCCTGATGAAGATATTGATAAAGTATTTAATCGTTTCTATCGAGTAGATAAGGCTCGTGCTAGAACAAAAGGTGGAAATGGATTAGGATTATCTATCGCTCATAAACTTTTAGAGAGCTATAAAGGAAATATCAGTGTCGAAAGTTCTGTTGGGAAGGGTACAATTTTTAGAATTTTCATTCCAATGCTAGAAGAAAAAACAACCGAGTAAAATTCGGTTGTTTTTTTATGCGAAAATTCTAAGATAAAATTATTCCAGATAGCGTTATTTTTGCTGTAAAATCGAACGTTATTTTAGAGTTCTACAGGAACGTTCGAAAAAGTAAAAAAGATTGAAAAAAGTTCAAAAAATAGTTGCAATATAACTTGAAGATTGCTATATTATTATCTGTTCCCAAGAGAATAAAACATCTTGAAAAAAGATTCAAAATAATAGTTGACGGATGTTTTCACTTGTGGTATTTTTATAAAGTCGCTGATGCGAGAGATCGTTCGAAAATGTTTTTTTATAAAAAGTTTTTGAGAAAAAACTCTTGACATGCAGACAGTAACCTGTTAAGATATAAAAGTTGCTGAAACAAAGTGACAAACAATGTAGACCTTTGAAAACTGAACGAATAAAACAAACCAAATGTGTAGGGCGCTTCTTTTATAGAAGCAA
>NZ_BJDW01000033.1 GCF_005405345.1 Enterococcus viikkiensis
AATTCTTTTGCGGGAACTATCTTGAGTGTAGCACAAATGACTTTTTTATTTGTCTAGCTTAATTTTACAATCGGCGTTTGTAAAATATTTAATCGATAGCGAGCAGACTCATCCAAGAATTCCATTAAATTAATTGTCATTGTTTTCTCCATCATATTATTAAAACTATTATAATCATCCAATTATATATTCTTGTCAATACGAATTAGAAATTATTCTTTTTATTTATAAAAAAATAAAAAAATGTGGACTTTTAATCATTATATACAAATTATAAATAATTCAAAAAAAAGGAAGCCTTTTTTAATTAAAAGGCTTCCTTACCAAACTATTTTTTTGTTTTTTTTTAATAAAAACACCTATCGAATAATCGTTTCCAACCCGACATACATCATATCTTTAAACGTGTTCTGACGTTCTTCAGACGTAGTTTCTTCACCTGTGATCATATGGTCACTGACGGTCATGATGCCCAGCGCTTGAACGTTGAACTTCGCACCTAAATAATACAAAATCGCCGCTTCCATTTCCACACCCATCACACCGTATTCAGCCAATTTGAAGGTTGAATCCATATCATCCTTATAGAAAGTATCTTCTGATAAAACATTTCCTACATGAGTGGTAAAATCTTTTTCTTTCGCCACTTCATAAGCCTTCATCATCAAATCAAAATCCGCGATCGGTGCAAAATGGAAATCTGGGAAATGTTTTTTTACCATTGACGAACTAGTCACTGCCCCTTGAGCAATAATCAAGTCACGAACATGAACGTCCTTTGATAAAGCGCCGCACGTTCCCACGCGAACTAATTTCTTCACCCCATAGGATTGGATCAATTCTTGCGCATAAATCCCTGCAGACGGCATGCCCATTCCTGTTCCTTGGACAGATACTCGTTCCCCTTTATAAGTTCCGGTAAAACCTAACATACCTCGCACATTGTTGTAGCATTTCGCGTCTTCTAAAAAATTCTCTGCAATAAATTTCGCCCGCAACGGATCCCCGGGTAACAAAATTTTATCTGCGATTTCCCCTTGCTTCGCTTCAATATGAACGCTCATTTTATTCCTCCTAATTCGTTTTAATGGATTCATTTTTCGAAAAACGAAAAATGAGTTTGATCCTCATCACGTATATCATTCCTCTATACTTTACACACAGCTTTTTCCCAGTTACAAAATTCTTTTTTTGAGCCCAGTACACTGCAAAAAGCGGAACTGACATCCTAATTCGTTTTAATGGATTCATTTTTCGAAAAACGAAAAATGAGTTTGATCCTCATCACGTATATCATTCCTCTATACTTTACACACAACTTTTTCCCAGTTACAAAATTCTTTTTTGAGCCAAGTACACTGCAAAAAGCGGAACTGACATCCTAATTCGTATTCATTTATGCTTGTTTCTGCTATCGAACTATAACACTGCGAGTGTTTCTTTAATCAATTTCTTGAAGTCTTCTTTGACCCGTTCGGTTGTTTCAACGACTTCTGCATGATTCAAGTTTGCTTGCATACCTGCCGCCAAATTGGTGATGCAAGAAATTCCCAGCACTTTCATCCCGCTGTGTGCTGCTACAATAACTTCCGGTACGGTTGACATACCAACTGCATCCGCTCCTAGGACACGCGCCATTCGAATCTCTGCTGGTGTCTCATAAGTTGGTCCCGTAAAGCCCATGTAAACACCCTCTTTTAAATCAAGCGCTAATTTTTTTGCCGCTTCCTGCGCTTTTGACTGGTAGTCTTTTGTATAAGCTGCACTCATATCCGGGAAGCGTGGACCCATTTTCTCATCGTTTGGTCCGATTAATGGATTTGTTCCCATGAAGTTGATATGATCGGTAATCAGCATCAAATTGCCTGGTTGGAAACCTTCGTTTACGCCACCAGCTGCATTGGTCACAATGACTGAATGAATTCCTAAACCTGCCATCACACGAACTGGATACGTCACCGTTTCCATTGGGTTGCCTTCATAATAATGAAAACGACCTTGCATCGCTAAAACTTTTTGTCCTGCTAATGTTCCGTAAACCAATTGTCCTGCATGACCTATTACCGTAGAAACAGGAAAATGAGGAATTTCATTGTAAGGGATCACCACTGGATTTTCGATTTCTTCCGCTAGTTCCCCCAGCCCCGATCCTAAGATCAAACCAAAAGCAACCTCGGCAACGCCTTTATCTTGAATGTAGCTAGCTGTCTGTTGAATTTTATCTTGTAAGTCTGTCATAAAGTCCTCCTAATTCATTTTAAAGGACTCATTTTTCAAAAAATGAAAAATGAGTTTGATGTTCACCACGTCTATCATTCCGCTAAACTGCACCAATTTAGTAAGAGTTGGCTCTTATTTTAAAAGCTTTAAGAAACTTTCACCATTTTCAGTTGCGGGTACATCAAAGTTTTCTGCAATCGTTGCTGAGATATCTGAATAATAGCCTTGTGGCAATTTTCCTTGAGCCGCCATTTTTTTGCTATAAACTAAGAAAGGCACATATTCACGGGTATGATCGGTTCCGGTAAAGGTTGGATCATTTCCGTGGTCAGCGGTAATCATTAACAGATCATCCTCTTGCATCGCATCCAAAATTTCTGGAATTCGTAAATCGAATTCTTCAATTGCGTGGGCATAGCCAACGACATCGCGACGATGACCGAATAACGCATCAAAATCAACTAAATTCGTAAAACTTAAGCCAGTGAAATCTTCTTTCATCACTTTCAATAATTGATCGACACCGTCCATGTTGCTCTTTGTTCGAACAGCGGCAGTGATTCCTTGTCCATTGAAAATATCATTGATCTTACCAACAGCGATGACGTCTTTGCCATTGTCCTTCAGCGAATCCAAGACAGTTTTACCAAATGGATCAAGGGCATAGTCATGACGATTGCTAGTCCGAGTAAAGTTGCCCGGTTCTCCAACATATGGACGAGCAATGATCCGACCGATCATATATGGATCGTCCTTCGTAATATCACGCACATATTGGCAAATCTTATACAATTCTTCTAACGGAATGATTTCTTCGTGAGCTGCGATCTGCAACACTGGATCAGCTGATGTATAGATGATCAAGTCGCCGGTCTTCATTTGCTCTTCACCAAAATCTTTAATGACTTCGGTCCCACTATAAGGCTTATTCGCGCCCATAATAATACCGCGACCAGAAAATTCCGTAATCTTGTCTAACAATTCTTGCGGGAATCCTTCAGGGAACACACGGAAAGGCGTTTGGATGTTTAATCCAGCAATCTCCCAATGACCCGTCATCGTATCTTTGCCGACAGAAATTTCTTCTAATTTCGTCGCATAGCCATCATGATCTGCAACATCTTTTACACCGGCTAATGGGCGAATCGTTCCCAAACCTAATTGTTCTAAATGTGGAATCGTCAATCCAGCCTCTTTTGCAATGTGGCCCAACGTATCTGATCCAACATCTCCAAATTTATCAGCATCTGGTGCTTCCCCTATACCAACTGAATCCATAACGACTAAGTGAATGCGCTTAAACATTTCTATTCCCTCTTTCTATTAATTTATATTTAATGAACAAGTTGAAACCCGCTCATAATCTAACTATATTGCTTTTACTAAAATGGTAAACCCAGCTCCAGTATATTGGGTTCTTACGTTTCCGTAAACTGAAAGCTATTGTTCCCTCTAATAATAAAAGGAGGGCGTGACTAAGAAACATTGTCCCATAGTCCCGCCCTTTAAAAACAAAAGAATTATTTTGATTTGATGTAATTGACACCATCGGCTTTTGGTGCGGCTGATTTTCCTAAGAAGAGAACCAGTACGACGATCGTCAATACATATGGTGCTGATTGTAAATATACATCTGGAATTTGTGAAATAATCGGTAAGTTCGATCCGGCGATACTTAAGTTTTGCGCAAAACCGAAGAAGACGGCAGCGCCCATCGCACCAAGCGGATTCCATTTACCAAAGATCATTGCTGCTAATGAGATAAAGCCTTGTCCAGCAATCGTTGTTGCGGCGAAACGTCCTGCGATTGATTGGGCGAAGACCGCACCACCCATACCGCCAAGGAATCCTGAAAGTAACACGCCCGCATAACGTAATGCGTAAACATTGATTCCTAACGTATCCGCTGCTTGTGGGTTTTCACCAACTGAACGAAGGCGTAACCCAAAACGAGTTTTGAAAATAACAAACCAAGAAATTATCGCTACCAAAATGGCAAAATAAGCCGGTAAGCTAGTGTTTTTGAAGAACAATTCTCCTAAAACTGGGATCTTACTCAACCCCGGAAAATCAAAGTAGCCAAATTGTCGTTGGATCGTATCTGTTTGACCTTTGCCATAAATTACTTTGATCAAGAAGATCGCTAACGGCGGAGCCAATAGATTCATCACCGTACCACTAATGATGTGGTCCGCACGGAAGTTGACTGTGGCTACGGCATGCAGCAATGAAAAGGCCATCCCGGCTAATCCGCCGACTAACACACCAAGCCATGGTGTCATAGCCCCAAACTGATCCGCAAAAGCTAAGTTGAAAACGACTGAACTGAAAGCTCCGGCAACCATGATCCCTTCCAAACCAACGTTAACGATCCCGCTGCGTTCGGAGAATACTCCGCCAAGCGCGGTTAAGATCAAAGGTGCAGAATACACGAGTGTCTGAGCAATAATTGACGCTAACAAATCCATATTCATTAGACTTTGCCCCCTTTTTCAGATTCATCATTCGGAGCACTTTCCACTTTTTGAACAGTCGCGACTTCTTTTTTGCCGCCCATGACTTTCGCAAGCCCTACTCGAACGATATAATTAATCGCTACGAAGAAAATAATCAAAGGAATAACACTATTGGCTAACTCACTAGGAATTCCAGAGAACTGCATTCCTTGTCCGCCAAGTTTTAACACACTGAATAATAATGCTGATAATAGGATTCCAATCGAGCTGCCGTTTCCTAATAATGACACGGCCATCCCGTCGAACCCGATACTGATAGAAGAACCTTGAACAAAATAGTTCATGAAGGTTCCTAATCCATAAACGACACCGCCCAGACCAGCTAGTGCGCCAGAAATGATCATTGAAATCACAATCGTACGTTTGCTGCTCATTCCGGCATATTCAGAAGCGAATGGATTCAACCCAACGGACCGAATTTCAAAACCTAATGTTGTGCGTTTCATTAAGAACCAAACAACCACTAAGAAAACGAGTGCCAAGATAATACCCATATTGACTCGCGAGCCACCAAATAATTCAGTCAACCACGGTTCACGTAGCGAGGCATTTAAGCCAACTGCTTTTGTGACCCCTTTGTTAGCAATAACGTCTGGCGACATTACGTGATTGACGATGTGATTGGCTACATAAAGAATGACATAGTTCATCATGATCGTCACAATTACTTCACTGGTTCCAAAGAACGCCCGTAACAAACCAGGAATTGCTGCAGCAGCCGCACCGGCTAAAGCACCAACAATAATTGCTAATGGTAACACGATAATTTTCGGTGAATCCGGCATGCTTAACGCCACCCAGATACTTGCCACCCAACCACATAATGCTTGACCAGAAAGCCCGATATTGAAGAACCCTGCTGAGTTAGCCACTGAGAAGCCTAACGCGGTAAAGATCAATGGTCCTGCGCCAACTAAAATCTCACCAATCGACATTTTACTTTGGAAAGCCGAACTAAACATGGCGTTATACCCTTCAATTGGGTTAAAACCAAACACCGCCATTAAAATAGCCCCAAGAATAAATCCTAGAATAACTGAAATAATTGGGACCAATATATTTCTAATACGCTCTGAGCGATCATTCATTTGTCTCACCAGCCTTTGCTAATTCTGCTCGCGCTTCTTCTAAACTATACCCGGCCATCAACAGACCCAGTTCATTTTCAGAAGTTTCTTTCGGGTTTACGATCCCAACGATCTCACCTGAGTGGATAACCGCGATTCGGTCAGAGACATTCAAAATTTCATCTAGCTCAAAACTGACAAGTAATACCCCTTTTTGTTTATCACGCTGCTCAACTAACCGCTTATGAATGTATTCAATCGCACCCACGTCAAGACCACGAGTTGGTTGTGAGACGATCAATAGATCTGGATCACGGTCAACTTCTCGTGCGATAATTGCCTTTTGCTGATTTCCACCTGAAAGTGAGGCAGCTGGTGCCTTCTCGCTAGTCGTCCGTACGTCATACTCTTCGATCAAGCGTTTCGCATAACGATCGATCTCTCCATAATTTAAAATACCATTTTTA
The DNA here is from genome assembly GCF_005405345.1 of Enterococcus viikkiensis. GTDB lineage: Bacteria > Bacillota > Bacilli > Lactobacillales > Enterococcaceae > Enterococcus_A > Enterococcus_A viikkiensis. Next base: position 6,271 of record NZ_BJDW01000033.1, read on the forward strand.
CTAAATGGTGTATGGTAGTAAGACTGTAATGCGATATTTTCTGATAATGGCAACGGTAAGATCAGTCCATATTTGTGACGATCCTCCGGCACGTGCCCCACACCGGTCTCAGTTATATGTCGAGGGGCTTTTCCGGTCACATCTTTTCCATTGATAGTGACTGTTCCGCTTTCGACTTTGCGTAAGCCCGTTAAGGCTTGGATCAATTCCGTTTGACCATTGCCATCGATGCCGGCAATCCCTACCACTTCGCCACGGTGAACATCTAATGATAAGTGCTTAACAGCTTCTAGGCCGCGGCTTTCTTTTACGACTAAATCTTTGATTGAAAGAACCACTTCACCTGGTGTCGCCGCGATTTTATCCGTTTTAAATGAAACAGACCGACCCACCATCATATCTGCTAATTGCTGCGAGCTGACATCTTTGACATCAACTGTTCCAATGTATTGTCCTCGACGAATAACGGAACAACGATCGGCAACTTTTTTGATTTCATCTAGCTTGTGAGTGATCAAAATAATCGATTTACCTTCACGAATTAAACCACCCATAATACTAATCAATTCATCGATTTCTTGGGGTGTCAAGACCGCCGTCGGTTCATCAAAAATCAACACATTCGCGCCGCGATATAAAGTTTTCAGAATTTCTACCCGTTGCTGCATCCCGACTGAGATATCACGTATATATGCATCCGGGTCAACCTTCAAGCCGTACTCTTGTGACAAACGTACGATCTCTGCCTTAGCTTCTTTTTTGTCTAGTATGCCACCTTTGTTAGGTTCACTACCTAGAATAATATTTTCTGTAACGGTAAAGGCATCCACTAACATGAAATGCTGATGGACCATTCCGATCCCTAATTGATTCGCTCTCGTTGGACTTGAAATATCAACCTTTTGACCATCCATCAAAATTTCACCAGAAGTTGGCTGTAATAGACCTGACAAAACATTCATTAGTGTCGATTTACCGGCACCATTCTCGCCTAAAAGTGCATGAATCTCACCTTTTCTGACTTGTAGATTGATGTTGTCATTTGCTTTAAACGTGCCAAATTGTTTGGTGATATTACGCATTTCAATGACATTTTGTTCTTCTGTCACTTTCTTTTCACATCCTATCGCTTTTTAAGCCTAAAAAACATTGCAACGTTAAGGGCGTTCTTCCCTTAGCCAAACTTGACCTGAGTCAAAACTTGGCTAAAAAAAGAAGGCTTATTTTAAAAGAGGACCATAGCTCCCCTATTGGAGCTATGGTCAACCGGTGGAACAGAAGCAGTTTCTGTTCGAACCTTAACCTGAATTATTTTTCAGGCGTTTCTGGTACTTTAATGTCGCCAGCAGAAACTTTGTCTTTTGCTTCTTTAACAGCGTCTTTAGCTTTGTCAGAAAGGAAACCGTCAGTTAGAGAAACACCGCCGTCTTTCAAACCATAAGATAAGTGTTCGCCGCCAGGGAATTTATCTTCTAACGCACGAGTAGAAATATCTTGTACAGCTGCGCCTACACCTTTAAGTGTTGAAGTTAAACAGAAGTTGCTGTCTTTGCCATCTTTAGATTTGTATTTACCTTCTTTTTGTTGGTCGCTATCTACACCGATAACCCAAACTTTGTCGGCTTCATCTAATTTTTCGTTACGTGCTTTCGCTTCTGAGAAGACCCCTTGGCCTGTACCGCCTGAAGCATGATAGATAATGTCGATGTCGCTGTTGTACATATTCGCTGCTAGAGCTTTCCCTTTAGCTGGATCACCAAATGATGCCGCATATTGTACATCTACAGAAATGTCTTTCCCTAATTTATCAGCAGTGTCTTTTACGCCTTTTTCAAAACCAGCTTGGAAACGGTCGATAACGGCACCTTCTTCACCACCGATAAAGCCTAATTTGTCTGATTTTGTTGTTTCAGCTGCCGCAACACCTGCTAAGTAAGCTGCTTCTTGATCTTTAAAGGTTGCAGAGGCAACATTTTTCTTGCCATCGATCACTGAATCGATAATAACGAAGTTTGTATCTGGGTTTTGATCTGCTGCTGCAGAAATTGGATCAGCTAATAAGTAACCAATACCAAAGACTGTTTTAAACCCATTTGTTACAGCTTGTGTGATATTTTGTTCGTATTCCGAAGCATCGTTTGATTGGATATAGTTATAGCCGCCATTGCCTTTTTTGATATCGTGATCTTTACCCCAAGCTTGAAGACCTTCCCAAGCACTTTGGTTAAATGAACGGTCGTCCACCCCACCGATATCTGTTACGATCGCAACGCTGTGTTTTGCATCTTCTTTGGCAGATCCACCTGATGAATCAGTTGTACCGCCGCCTCCGCCTCCGCATGCTCCTAAAGCTAGCAATGATGCCATTGCTACGGCGCCAAGACCAAATAATTTTGCTTTTTTCATTTCTGTAAAGCCCCCTAAATTTTGGTTTTTTTTCAACAGTCCTACGACTGAATTGAACATGGTTTATAGATCTTTTTCAGTGAACATATATGGCAGTAACGCTTCAACGGTCATTTCTTTCACGACTCCGTTATCACCGACTAAGGTTACCGGCATTTCTGGGTCACAAAATTCTGCCATGACTTGGCGGCAAGCGCCGCACGGCGAAATCGGTTCTGGTGTGTGCCCAGCAATGACTAAATGACTGAATGCTCGTTCACCTTCTGATACGGCTTTGAAAAAGGCTGTTCGCTCAGCACAATTCGATAATCCGTATGAAGCATTTTCGATATTCAATCCTTGATAAGTTTTACCCTCTTTTGTTACTAAACAAGCGCCAACTGGAAAGTGTGAATAAGGAACATATGCTTTGTCCAGCGCATCGACAGCAATGTCGATCCATTCTTGTTTGCTCATATGAACTGCCTCCTACATTTACCTCTGCCTTTCAATTTGAAAAGCATGTCCATTTTACTTCGCTAATCAATCGTAAAACTAACGACTAGTAACCCGTTCCAGAAAGACCGTTCATGATTGCAACACCCGAGCTCGCACCTAGACGAGTCGCACCGGCTTCGATCATTGCTTCTGCTTCTTTAGCATTGTGGATTCCACCAGAAGCTTTAACACCCATTTCAGGTCCGACTGTTTCACGCATCAAGCGGACATCTTCAACAGTCGCGCCACCAGTTGAAAAACCAGTTGATGTTTTGACAAAGTCCGCTCCAGCTGCTTTTGCTAGTTCACAGGCTTTGACCTTTTCTTCATTTGTTAATAGAGACGTTTCGATAATCACTTTGACCAATGCTTTGTCTTTTGCTGCCGTTACGACTGCTTCGATATCTTTTTGAACTTTTTCATCGTTGCCGCCTTTTAGTTCGCCAATATTGATGACCATGTCGACTTCGGCTGCACCGTTTTCGATAGCATTCGTTGCTTCAAAGACTTTTGTTTCTGTTGTGTTCGCACCTAAAGGGAATCCGATTACTGTACATACTGCAACTGGTTCACCTTGTAACTCTTTAGCAGCCAATGCTACCCAAGTTGGATTGATACAAACAGAATAGAAACGATATTTTTTTGCTTCTTCGATAATTTTCATTACATCTGTTTTTGTTGCATCTGCTTTTAAGTTCGTGTGGTCGATCATACGATTGATTTCCATTATTATTCCCCACTTCTTCTTATTATAATATATTCTTTCTTGTTATAAAAAAGTTTTAAATACTTATTCAGTAATGACATCATGAATCAAAATCGGTTCTTCTGGTGTATCACCAATCACAATATTTTGATAAAGTAAATTTTCTACCTCAGAGATTTCTTTTGAATTGGCATAAATAGTCAATAACGACTCTCCTTTAGCCACTTTGTCCCCAATTTTCTTATGCAGTTTAATTCCTACCGCATGGTCGATGTCATCCTCTTTTGTTTTGCGTCCCGCACCTAGAAGCATCGCTGCAATGCCGATTTCATTCGCCACCAGCTTGGTAACATACCCAGAGGTCTTGGCTGGCAATTCACTCTCATACTCGGCTGTCAAAATTTTCTCCGTTTGATCAATCACGGACACATCGCCGCCTTGATTCTTGACCATTTCACGGAATTTTTCTAACGCTTTCCCTGAATGCAAGGCTTCTTCCAGCATTTCACGAGCATCCTCGAGTGTCTCTGCTTTTCCTGCTAAAACAACCATTTGACTTCCTAGGACATAACACATCTCGGTTAAATCTTTTGGTCCAGCTCCTTTTAGTGTATCAATTGCTTCGACGATTTCTAAGCTGTTTCCGATTGCTTCACCTAAAGGTTCAGACATATCTGAAATAACCGCCATCGTTTGACGGCCAGCTAATTTACCGATCCGCACCATCGTTTTAGCTAAACGTTTGGCATCCTCCAGATTTTTCATGAAGGCTCCTTCACCAGTCGTCACATCTAGGACGATTGCATCTGCTCCTGCAGCAATTTTCTTACTCATGATCGAGCTGGCAATCAATGGGATCGAATCAACTGTCGCTGTCACATCACGCAACGCGTAAAGCTTCTTGTCAGCTGGTGCTAGATTACCTGATTGGCCAATCACTGCAACTTTGCTTTTGTTCACAATATCAATAAATTCTTGTTCAGATAATTCGATCTTAAATCCTGGGATCGATTCGAATTTATCCAAAGTTCCACCAGTGAAGCCTAAACCGCGACCAGACATTTTTGCTACTGGAACACCAACGCTTGCAACTAAGGGAGCTAAAACCAACGTAGTCGTATCACCGACACCGCCGGTTGAATGCTTGTCCACTTTGATTCCTTCAATGGAAGACAAATCAATGATTTCACCTGAATTTGCCATCGCTAGCGTCAAATAAGAAATTTCCTCGTCAGTCATGTCTTGATAAAAAATTGCCATCAATAATGCGCTCATCTGATAATCAGGGATACTGTTATCTGTGTAGCCTTCAATAATGAACTCAATTTCTGCTTTCGACAGAGAATTGCCATCTCTCTTTCGCTCTATCAAATCTACCATTCTCATAGGTTTTCCTCCAAGCTTCAAAGTCATTATACAATAAAATAGCGAAAGGTAAATCACTTTAGTAAAACAGTTTACTTAACGAAGAAGCGCTTTCTGTTATCGCTACCATTGTTACTATAACGGCTGACAAACCACTTGTCAACCCTGACCTAAAGTTTTTACACTCTCACGAATAATTAATTTAGTTTGGAAAATTTTATTCGGAATTCGCTGAGAAGGAAAATTAATTGCATCAACTAAAAACTTCGCCGCGGAAAACCCGATTTCTGTGCTAGGTTGAAAAACCGTCGTTAATGGTGGCACCATATACTTACTAACCTCTAGTCCATCAAAGCCAACCACGGAGATATCTTCAGGAATTCTCAAGCCCGCTTCATAGATCGCCTGATAACAGCCCAGCGCCATTTCATCTGTCCCACAAAAAATCGCCGTGATTTTTTCATTTTTTAACATTTCTTTCGTCGCATGATACCCGCCAGCCAGAGTCAGCTCACCCGAACAAATATAACTTTCATCAAAAGGCAAGCCAGATTCAAAAATTACTTGGCGATACGCCTTAACCCGCTCCGTCAATTGATAATATCCTTGGCTTTCCTTCAGCATGCCGATATGGCGATGCCCTTGTTTCACTAGCATCCGTAGTACCTCTTGCGCACCTGCATATTCTTCCACCAATAACTGACCCCAATCGCGGTCATTCAGCCCACGGTCGATTAAGACCATCGGATGTCGCCGATAAAAATCACTCCCCAGCTTGTGTTCATCTTCCAACTGGTAAGGTGTAGCTAATAAAATACCATCCACTGAGCGATGAGACAGTTCATTCAAATAACGTTTTTCTTGCTCTTGATCATGGCGGGAATTACATAAAATAATCATGTACCCTAACGGATTCAGATAACTTTCCACGCCTTCGATAACTTTCGAAAAGAAAAAATCGGTAACATCAGGAACAATCATACCAATCGTTTTGGAATGACGATTGATCAAATTCGCCGCAAAAAAATCTGGCTTGTATTGATGCTCTTCTACGATCGCCAAAACTTTCTTGCGAGTCTGTTCACTGAATCGACTCCCCTTATTATTCAAAATCTGCGACACTGTCGTTACTGAAACACCGGCCATTTCAGCGATCTCTCTGATGGTGATCTTCATGGTGGACCTTCTCTCACTATTTTTTTTAAGTGTAGCAAAGGAAAAAATAGAAAGAAAGACTTTTTCACTAAAAGCCGAGACGACTTACTTGATTCATGAAAAAAAGAGCGTAGATTTAAATCATACGAGATAAGAAGGCAGGTGAGAAAAATGCTTGATGTTTTAGGCGCGATTAATAATTTAGCTTGGACGACAGAACACCATTTTCTGCACATTAAGAATCAACACGATTTTCTCCGCATCTGGGCGATCCAATTTGAACTAGCCTACACGGATTTCCGTGTGATTCAAATGGCATTGCAACTAGACGCGCAAACCGACTTGCTACAACGTTTTACCAAAGCCTATGATACGGTCTATCACTACGAGTATGCCTTTGTCAAAGATGGCTTAACTGGTTTTAATCAAGCGTTTGGTGATCAAATTGATCAATACGAGTTGGCTCAACAAAAGCTGTTAGCCATTTTAGATGAATTAAAGCAGCAACAGCCTCAGCCAACAAAAGAAAATGATTTGATCTAAAAAGGAGTGAAGCAAGATGATCAATGATGTGGTGTATGATGAAAAAAATCAATTGACCTTAGATATTTATGAACCAGCGACAATCGAGGCAGCTATTATTTTAATTCACGGTGGTGGTTGGTTCCGCGGAGACAAGGCGAAAGAGCAGGCTTTAGCGGAACGTTTAACCGCAGACGGCTTTTTGGTGGTGGCACCGAATTATCGCTTAGCTCCCGATCATCTTTTTCCAGCAGCCATGGAAGATTTATTAACGGTCTACGACTGGTTAGCTGCTAGTGACTATCCTGTAAAAGATAAAATCACCGCACTTGGCTCTTCTGCCGGCGGTAATTTAGCCATTGAATTGGCTCTACAAAGAGGCATTCCTGCCGCTTCGTGGTCAGGAATCATCGATCTTTACCCCTGGGTCCAAGAACATCCCGAAGTTGTCGCCACTATGAATCAAAAGCCCGATTTTGACAAACAAGCAAGTGGCAAAATCGATCAAGATGGTGCCAATGATGCCTTTTATAAATGGTTCATTTTAAATTACGTGAACCAAGACATGGATTTGCTAAAACAAGCCGATCCTTTGCAGCGTGTCTCAAGTAAAAGTGGCCCTTTATTCATCGCCAACTCTTTGCATGAATTAGTGCCATTATCCGGTGTCTACCAGTTGCAAGCAGCTTTGGCCGAAGTGGGTGTTCCTAGTGAGAATAAATTGATCACCGGCACGGTGCATGGTGAAGGCTACGCAGATATCGCCTATCAACCAACCCTTCAATTTTTGAAAAGTAATCTATAAAAAAAAGGGAAAAAAGCTTTCTCAAACTCCCTTAGCTTATTGCCAGTTTTTCTGCTCGCTTTATTGAGATTAGAAAAATGATTTTCTAATTAGAATTCAGCTGAGCAATAAGACCAAATGATTTCTAAACCGCTTCTCAAATTTCGACATCGTTTTGCTTATTACCGATAACGCTAGTTCATGAAGTCAGACGTGGATATACTTGCTGCAAAGCGATTTATTTAATTGAAAATTTTATTCTTTCTTTATAGTAAAAAACATCGTGGAGTTGATGCACTCCACGATGTTTTTTTTAATTTCAGGATAGTTTTTCAATACATAGTTTTCAGCAGCTTGACTCCAAATCCCGTCTGTTTTCGCTAAAATTCTCCCTAGCTCTGAATCTGCTGAAACATCGGAAAGTTTGGTTAAGTCTGCTTGTTTGTGAGTATAAACTAATTTTTTCCCGCCGCCGATTTCTGGTTGGTTCAAGGTCGTTTCGGCAACTGCGTCAAGTCCTAAGACATGCGTCACCGCATTGGCGACTCTGTATGTTTCTTCAATCATTTCTGCAAGCCTTTTCCATTCTAGTGAGTTTCAATTGTAGAATAGAAAAACTACTCATTAGTTAATCATTCTTTTACAGTAAGCAATTTGCTAAATGTTCATTTCACAAAAAAACCTGTAAGCACACTATTGCTGCTTACAAGTTTTTCGTTATTCCTTCACACTACGAATGATATAGTAGCCTTTGTCTTTTGCCACAATCTCGGCATTGCCAAAGACCTCTTCCATTTTACTTTTCGCGCTAGGGGCGCCCTGTTTCTTTTGGATCACAATGGTCAAGCTGCCGCCAACTTTTAATAAGGGTTCCGCATCGCTTAACATTTGATGCACCACTTTTTTTCCAGCTCGAATTGGCGGGTTGCTGATGATTGCCGCGTATTCTTTTTGATGCAAGGTCTCGTAAATATTTGACTGGTGGATATCCGCCTCGATGCCATTATGTTTCGCGTTTTTTTGTGCCAATTCCACTGCGCGATTGTTCACATCAATCATCTCTACAGGACGCTGTGTTTGGTAAGCCAATGCTAAACCGATCGGACCATACCCGCAGCCTACATCTAACAAGGTGCCTTCTGGCAGATCAGCTGCTGTAAAATGCTCGATCAAGACGCGAGAACCATAGTCTACGGTATCACGTGAAAAGACGCCACTATCGGTTACAAAGTGAAAATTCTTTCCGGCTAATTCAAACGACCATTGGTGTAAATCGTGGGCCGTCTCCGGATTTTCTGAATAATAATGATTTGCCATGCTCTTACCCTTCTGCTAATAATTTTTCTTTGATATCACGGGCGATCAACGCACCTAAGAAATGGTAGCCTTCCTCTGAAGGATGGATACCATCAAATTTTTGGACGAATTCCTTGGGTTTTGGATAAACGGTCATATGATGGTAAAGATCAATCACATTTACTCCGACTTTTTCAGCGATTTGTTTCGCTTTTTCAGCATAAAGCTGCTGCCGTTCATTGTCCCCTTCAGTCATGATATCGGTATTGATATAGCCGGTAGTCAGTAAGATCACTTTTGACGCATCAAAAGATTCTAGCATTTCTTCGATATTGTCCCCGAAAACATCAACAGGATTTTTTTGTTTCAATGAATCATTGGTTCCGAAAGAAATAACCACAAAGTCGCCTTCCGCTTCAACGGCTTCGTTGATTCGCGCCAAGCCATCCGAAGAAGACTCACCGCGTTTGCCTAATTTTACTAAACTATAACCAGGGAAATCCATCTCCGTTAATTCATCAATAATGTACGTATCTAAAATATCGCTAGTTTCGCCATTCATCACACCAGTCAATAAGCTGTCGCCAAATAAAACGATTTTTTTCATAGTTCCCACTCCTTTTTGTTTTTAAATATAAGTTAAAACAACTATTCTTTGATAGAACTTCTTCCTTATCATAGCATGAAACGATGAAATTAATCTGATAAATAGCGTGAAACAAATTCGTTTTTCGCTGATTGACGGACGGTTTCTGTTTTCAAATCTAAGAAACAAATGAAACTCCTATCATTCCGATAGCTTTTAACTGTTTTTTTCGGCTAAAATGACGTATAACCTTTCTTATAGCTGAAATTATTCGGATTTATTCGTTAAGGAGCGCTATCTAGCGCGATTTTATGTTAGAATAAGCCCAGCTATTAACGGATGTCAGCGATCCCTTCTATCCTACAATTTTTTGAAAATCCTTTCCTTTAAAAAGGATTTGTTTGTAGGATCAGCCTAGAACAAAAAGCTATGCTACGGCATCCATACCTTAAGTTAAATAAGGAGACTGTTATGAACGAAAGAGGGAACTATTTTCGGATTGCCCGGGATGATTGGCAAGATTTTTATACACCTGGAAACACACCACTAACCCAAGCTGAGTTAGACAGTATCAAAAGTTTGAATGACCGTATCTCCATGAAAGACGTGGAGGACGTTTATGTACCTTTGTGTCACCTAATCCATTTATATATGAAGGATTTTGAATCGCTGACACTAAGCAAAGGTTTATTTTTACATCGCTATGTAAAAATGCCACCTTTCATTATCGGCATCGCCGGTAGTGTGGCGGTTGGCAAAAGTACCACTGCCCGTTTATTGCAGACACTGTTGGACCGCTTATTCAAACATCAAACCGTTCAATTGATCACTACCGATGGTTTTTTGTATCCCAACGCTGTGTTAGAAGAACGTGGTATTATGGACCGCAAAGGTTTTCCAGAAAGCTATGATATGGAAAAATTGATCGACGTCTTAAATGAAGTCAAGTCCGGTAAAGAAAATATCCACATCCCAAAATATTCCCATGATGTGTATGACATCGTTGACGGTGAATTCGAGACGATCGATTCTCCTGATATTTTGATTGTGGAAGGGATCAATACTTTGCAGCTGCCAGCCAACCAGCAAATCTACGTCAGCGACTTTTTCGATTTGTCGATCTTTGTTGACGCGGAGCCTAAGATGATCGAACGCTGGTACTTGGAACGCTTCGAGTCCTTGCTAGATACAGCCTTTAAAAAACCGGAAAACTATTACTACCAATACGCTATTGGTGACCGCCAAACAGCCCTAACCATGGCAGAAGATGTTTGGAAAAATGTCAACTTGAAGAATTTGGAAGAGTACATCTTGCCAACTCGTGGCCGAGCTGATATTATCTTGCACAAGGCAAAGCATCACATCATTGATGAGATCTATTTGCGCAAATACTAGCTTATAAAGAAAGCGTGCTTTCTTTTATAATAAAACTTGAAAAGGGGTAATAATTGTGACCAACGTTTCTACCGAAATGACCAACGTAGAAAAAATTATCGTACTTGATTATGGTAGTCAGTATAACCAATTAATCACTCGTCGTATTCGTGAATTTGGTGTTTTCTCAGAGCTTATGAGCCACCGGATCACTGCTGAAGAAGTCAAAGCCATCAATCCTAAAGGAATCATCCTTTCCGGCGGACCAAACAGCGTATATGATGAAGGAGCCTTCTCCATTGATCCTAAAATCTTTGAACTAGGTATTCCAATCTTAGGTATCTGTTATGGGATGCAGCTAATTACTTATAACTTAGGCGGAAAAGTCGAACCCGCTAAAAACCGTGAATACGGACAAGCAACCTTAGAAATCGTTTCTGATGATGCCGTGCTATTTGCCGGTACGCCAAAAGAACAAACGGTTTTAATGAGCCACGGCGATTTAGTCACACAAGTGCCTGATGGCTTCGAAAAAGTCGGCACTAGCAAAGATTGCCCAATTGCCGCAATTCAAAACAAAAACAGCAACATCTACGGTATCCAATTCCACGCAGAAGTTCGCCATTCAGAATACGGTAACGAATTGCTACGTCACTTTGCCATTGATGTTTGTCAATGTAAAGGCGACTGGACGATGGATAACTTCATCGATATGCAAGTCGCAAGAATCCGTGAACAAGTCGGCGACAAAAAAGTCTTGCTTGGCCTATCCGGCGGTGTGGACTCCTCTGTTGTTGGGGTCCTTTTACAAAAAGCCATTGGTGATCAATTAACTTCGATCTTCGTTGACCACGGTCTATTACGTAAAGACGAAGGCCAACAAGTAATGGATGCTCTAGGCGGAAAATTCGGCCTAAACATCATCAAAGTCGATGCCCGTGACCGTTTCTTAACTAAATTAGCCGGCGTTTCTGATCCAGAGAAAAAACGCAAAATCATCGGGAACGAATTCGTTTACCTATTTGATGACGAAGCAACCAAACTGGCTGGTAAAGAAGGCATCTCCTTCTTAGCCCAAGGAACCTTGTATACTGACGTGATCGAGTCAGGAACTGAAACTGCTCAAACCATCAAATCTCACCATAACGTTGGTGGCTTACCAGAAGATATGCAGTTCGAATTAATTGAACCCCTAAATACCTTATTCAAAGACGAAGTACGTGAATTAGGAACACAGCTTGGCATGCCTGATTCCATCGTTTGGCGCCAACCGTTCCCAGGACCAGGTCTAGGGATTCGTGTCATCGGTGAAATCACCGAAGACAAACTAGAGATCGTCCGTGAATCTGACGCGATTCTTCGTGAAGAAATCGCCAATGCCGGTCTTGACCGCGATATCTGGCAATACTTCACTGTCCTACCTGGCATCCGCTCCGTCGGTGTGATGGGTGACGGCCGTACGTACGATTACACAGTCGGTATTCGCGCAGTAACATCCATCGACGGCATGACTGCTGACTTCGCTCGTATCCCGTGGGATGTCTTGCAAAAGATTTCTGTCCGAATCGTGAACGAAGTCGCTCATGTCAATCGGATCGTGTATGATATTACGTCTAAGCCACCAGCAACGGTGGAGTGGGAATAAAGTAGTAACCTCACTTGGTTGCAAAATGTTGATTTAACAGCTTTTTAGTTCACTTAGAATGGATAAAAAAGATCTATTTTGATTAGGTTCCCCGCCAAAATCCCGCCAGAGAACTCTGACGGGATTTTTAATTTAGGCTTTCTTTGGTGGAGGTTCCTGTCAAAAAAATCAAGCTAAAAAACATATTTTAGCCTTTGACACATTTTTTATTACACAAAAACATTCACATAACCACTTGAATATTAATTAGGATGTGGCTGAAAACTCTATCAAAATATTATATCCTCTAAAAAACAAATGGAGTGAAAGTCTCGATAACACCAACTCGATAATACGAACTTACCGATGAACAATGGGACCAGATGCACAGGCTCTTTCTAAGTTACCGAACAGGGTAACCTCCTAAGTTAGATAACCACACAGCCTTCAATGTACTTCTTTGAATCGCTCTGAGTGGTACAGTGCCGAAGGAGCGCTAGGGTTCTTGAAAAACGATCTATACTCACTTTTGTAATTGGCGTGACAGCGGAGTACTATTGACTATCTTTCAAGTTCTTCAGATCGAGCTAGGATTTTAAAACATTAGTATCGATTCATCTTAAATAAAAGCGCATCAACATAGTGCCGGTGCTAAAAAACGCCGTACTAAGCGGAGTAAACCAACGCATAGATATTACCACGGTGGCAAAACAACCAAAATCCATAATTTGGTGGATGGACTAGAAAACCCTCTTGTCTTTCTTTTAACTGAAGGACAAACTCATGATGCAGTTTCAGCAATCAAGCTATTGAAAAACTTTGATCTTTCGAGGATCAACATTCTAGTCGACAAAGCATACGCCACGAAGGGTATTCACCTAAAGAGAACCCTAAGGAACCTTGGGATATCGATTGGAATCTTTAAAAGGAACGTCACCTTGTAGAATGTTTTTACAACAAGATCAAACATTTTCGTCGTATCGCTACACGATATGATAAGTTGGCAAAATCACTTTTGTCTTTTGTTTATGCGGAAGCTATTTTTAAATTGACTCAACAATAAGTTTCTAGACACACCCTAAATAGCCTCAAAAGTTGAACTGTAAATTTAACTTTTGAGGCTATTTAAATTTATATAACTTTTTTTGAAACATTGTGTGTAGAACAATCTAATCAGCAGTTATTTTAAACTATATTTTTTTCGTAAAATGGTTACTGAACCAAAACCTAATAAAATAATCCCTCCAATAACACTAAAAATAGTTGACTTACTTTCTCCTGTCTTAGGAAGAGTATCACCATTATGAGATTTAGTAGCTTTTACAGTATTTTTTTCTATTAAATTATTGTTCACTTTATTACTTAATGAGGTTATTCTAGTTTGATTTTCTGCTACGTTCATTTTACTTGGTGTTTCCGGTGTTTCCGGTGTTTCCGGTGTTTCCGGTATTTCCGGTGTTTCCGGTGTTTCCGGTGTTTCCGGTGTTTCCGGTGTTTCCGGATCAATTGGAATAGGACATACTTCGTTTTGCCAAATTATTGAAGGTTCTGTTTTAGAAGATTTTATATATTTTGAATCAGCATTCAATTCATCTGACTTCCAAGTTCCTATTACTCTTGCCGATGTTACTTTTAAGTCTTTACTAAAATCCTGCGGAACATCAAATGTTTTACTAAAAATCATACCAAAAGCACTGTAACCTACTATATTTCCAAAATTAATTGTAGCAACATTACCATTAAAAGAAATGTCTAGTGGAACTAAGTAATTAGTATATATATTGTTATTATTTGTTACAGCCGGATAGTATCGATTAATAACCCAGTCCGTTACATTTGTCACTGAGACATTATCATATGGCAAAGTTACAGTTAATACAGCATTATTAATTGCATAGTCTGTTGCAAATACAACTCTCCAATTTTGAGTTTTAGTAGCGTCGTTAGGACCGTTTTGCCAATGCTGAACTTCTAAATTACCTGGTCCATACAAATCTTCATCAGTATTAGAGCTATCAGTACTAGAGTGGTTGTTAGGATTTTTGACTTTTTCAAGATATCCATTGTTAGAATAATCATCTAAGTTAGTATCCATAACACTTTTTGCATTTAAATCAACTTCATCAGTATAAGACTTCGTTATTTTATCACCTATACATTCACCATTACCTCTTGGAACATTTTTTTCGATAATCTCATCAATTTTAGGAACATATCCATTAACCTCTTTGAAGTATGTTAATTTCCCATCATTATCCGTATCTTTATTGATATTGCTATCATTAGTAGGTTCTGAATTCATCTGAACATTCTCATATTTTTTTTCAGCATACGACTTCTGACTTATTTCATTAGAAGTTGCTGCTTCTGAAGTTGCCGTTTCTGAAGTTGCCGTTTCTAAAGTTGCCGTTTCTGAAGTTGCCGTTTCTGAAGTTGCCGTTTCTGAAGTTGCCGTTTCTGAAGTTGCCGTTTCTGAAGTTGCCGTTTCTGAA
>NZ_BJDW01000034.1 GCF_005405345.1 Enterococcus viikkiensis
GTTGCCGTTTCTGAAGTTGCCGTTTCTGAAGTTGCCGTTTCTGAAGTTGCCGTTTCTGAAGCAAAAACTTGTGAAGAAAATAAATTACCTGACATAAGTGATATTAAAAGAACCGCACTGAAACACTGAACTCTTTTAACTTTCATTTTATCCATCCTTTCAAATTTTCTTCATTATATCATAAACCTGTACATCAATTCTAGCTTCCTTCTAGTTCTAAATAAAACGCATTTAGTTAACCCTCTTTTTCTCTTGAAACATTTCTAATGATTTTTTAGTTATATTAATTGTCAAATTAAGTTAGACAATTCCTCTTTGCATATGTGACTCAAGAATACTTCTATTGGTGTTTTATAG
>NZ_BJDW01000035.1 GCF_005405345.1 Enterococcus viikkiensis
AGGATACATTAGAGTCAATGATTTAACTGTAATTAACGGAATGGATTTTCCATTTACACATAATTCTTGACGCTACCCAAGCGAACTCTCAGCAAGTTATTCAAGATGCTATTGATGATGTACTGAGAGATAAAATGATTACCTCTTTTGAAAAATTTTCAGATACTTTAGCGAAAAATCATGACATAGAAGTTTACAAGTTTTCTAAAAACAGCAACAAATTAGGTTATGTTTTGTATAAAAAAGAAGCAAACTTTTATGAGAATAGAGAAAAATTTATTTTTCTAGGTAAAGACAAAGCGTCACGAAAAATACGTGAACCGTATGTTGAAAAAACATTTAGTGCTAAAAAATTAGGTAAGAGTTATGAGTTAGAGTCGATAGAAAAAGAGCTTGATTATAAGAAGAACAGTTTATTATTTTGAATCAAAGAATTAATAAAACAGGGGAACTAGAAGAACCCTTTGTAGAATTAGATGAAATCGCACAACGTCAATTTAATCGAAAAGGTGCGCATCATTTTATGAAGTATGACGATTTTTTAAAGTCAGTTGATAAACATTTTGCCACATCACTTGGTTCACTTGATGATCAAGAGTACGAAATAAAAGTACATTTGAAAGTGAACAAACAGACTTTAAAAAGTACTGAACATAAAAAAGTTGCAGTCAAAAAGACAGAAAAAAAACAGTACACGTCCCTATATTTTGGTGCAGGGAGTTATACTCATACGCCAAATGCACGAGCCTTGCACCATCAAATTAGTAAAGCTATTAATGATGATGTGAAGATGTATCGTGCTAAAAAAGACTATGAATTTATGCAACATAAAATCGAAATGGAGCAACAAAGAAGACAAGGATTTGAAATGGATTTTTAAAGTATCTTGCCAGGAATTAACTTAGAAAGTTTAATATGGTGAGATTATTTTTTTAAACATACGCGAGCTACCCACTGTCTTTCCAGATAGAGTAGCCATGCTGTCGCAGGCTACTCTATCTGGAAAGGTCAATGGTGGCTCTCAATTCCTGAGGGAGCACGCTCCCTACCGACTCCCTGAATAAAATGAAGAGGTGGACAATATGAAAAAATCAAAAAATACCGAAACAAAAAAGATAAAACGAGAATTAAAAATAAAAAAAGAAGCAAAAATTTATGAGGATATTGAGCAACGTGTTGCATGGCTATATGAAAATAAATTTACAAAGATTGATTCAGAAGTTATATTTGAAATTAATTTTTACGAGGATGTTTATCAAGAAGATATTGACGAATTAATGTTGTTTCATGCAAAAAAAGTTTTTATGGTGGAAAAAGATGATGAGTATTATTGTGGAATAAGAGCTAATCATTTTGTGATTGAAGTTGGTTATTCTGAAATGAGAGCCGGACTAATTTATTTAGTAACAGCTAATCATAAGGGAAATAGATGTGTAACAATGATAGCAGAAGAGAATGAAAAATATTTAGAAATATGTTCAATGGAATAGATAATAAAAAATGAAGCTAGTACTTATGCTACCTTAAAGGAATCGAATACTGACAACCGTTATTCAAAAAAATATCTTCTTTTGCTTTTTAATCTAATAAAAATAAGTATCTTTTGATACCTCCCCAAAAACCTATGAAAACAAGCAGAGCAATGGATGTTTCGTTAAAACCATCCGTTGCTCTGCTTGTTTGTTATGTATAATAATGCCATAATTTTTTTAAATCACGTATACTAGATAAAAACAAGTGGGAGGAAATGACGATGACTTCAGTAATGTGGTTTCGTAAAGATTTACGACTTTCAGATAATAAAGCACTAGCAAAAGCTTGTGAGGAATCAGAGGAATTGATTTTATTTTTTCAATTAAATCCAGAACAATTTATCGAAGGCAGTCCTAACCATCAGGCCTTTTTTTCAAGTGTAGCGTATCTAAAAAAACAAATCGATCAACATCGCCACTTGCATGTTCATTTTGGAAATCCTAAAGATTCATTTAAAGAACTATTGAAGGCTGTGCCAGAAATTACAGATATTTATTTTAATACTGATGAAACGGGATATGGTGCTACTCGTGATCAAGAAATGCGTACTTTTTTTAAAGAACAAAAGATCCAAGTCCACGAATTTATGGATGGGTATCTGCATGGAGCAAGAGAAATTACACGAAATGGTAACTATTACAAAGTCTATACACCGTACTATAAAAAATGGATCGAGCAAGTGAAGGAAAGTCCAATCGAAGTGAATTTAAGCAAAACGACAGTAAAAAGTCAGCTGATTTTTGAAAAAGAAGAAGCGCGATTCAAGACGTTTTGTGAGCAATTACCTGTGCTTGACGATCAGCCTTTAGGTGAAGCCTATGCAATAGAACGACTGAAGAAATTTGTCAAAGAAGATCTTAAAGTATATGATCAAAAGCGCGATATTCCTGAAGCAGATCAAACCAGTCGCTTGTCTCGTCACTTGCGTACCGGTGAAATTTCGATTCGTACAGTTTGGCAAGCAGTTCAAAAGGCACCGAATTCGACCGGTAAAACGACATTCGAAAAAGAATTGTGCTGGCGTGATTTTTACCACATGATCTACGTAGCTTTTCCAAAACAAAAAGAAGAAAGTATCCAAGAAAATTATCGATATGTCGAATGGGAAAATAAACGAGCTGACTTTAAAAAATGGCAAGCTGGTCAAACGGGGTTTCCAATCGTGGATGCGGCGATGCATCAGTTGAATGAAACCGGCTGGATGCACAATCGTTTGCGGATGATCACAGCTTCTTTTTTAACTAAGGATCTTTTAATCGATTGGCGCTGGGGTGAAAAGTATTTTCAGCAGATGCTAGTTGACTATGATCCGGCAAGCAATATTGGCGGCTGGCAATGGGCGGCTTCGACAGGTACCGATGCAGTTCCTTATTTTCGAATTTTCAATCCGACTACGCAATCCGAAAAATTTGATCCAAAAGGAGACTTTATTCGAACGTTTGTACCAGAGTTAAAAGCAATACCAAATAAATTTATCCATCAACCTGAAAAAATGACCGAAGCACAACAAAAAGAATATGGGATTCAGTTAGGTGAAACGTATCCGTTGCCGATAGTGGACCATAAAGAACAACGTAAAAGAGCACTTGCAAAGTATGAATTTAGTAAAGAAAGAGCACAAGAATAGTATTGCGAAAGGACTTACAGTACTGTAAGTCTTTTCTTTTTGTTTAATTCTTGACTTCAAAAAATAGTTCGATTAGAATAATAAATAAGAAGTGACGAAATGTCACTTTTGAAGGAGCGAGTAAAATGCCAACACAAACTTTTTATAATTTAGCCGATGAAAAACGTATGTTGATTGAAGGAAGCTTAATCGATTTGTTCAATGAATTCCATATTAGTCAAGTCAAAGTAGCGCAAGTCGTAGAAACGACTGGAATCTCACGAGCAGCGTTTTATAAATACTTTGTCAATCTAGAAGATGCTCATCGGTATATTGTCCAAAAATTTGCCAATCAGATCCATCATGATATTTTAGATGCAGTCATGGCGACACCAGAAGACATATTCTTTGGTTTGAAAGAATATTTGATAACCAGTCTGACGCTCGATCGTTTGAGCCAAGAATTCAAAGTATTACACTTATTGCTTAAAGGAGAGACGACGACTTTATATAAGCGCACAACAGTCGACGAGAGTAAACACTTCATCGGTCAGTGGATGCGTTTATTAAAACAAAACCAATTTAACATCGAGACGAAAGAAGAAGCACATGCGTTTTTATTCTTTTTAATGGATCTGGTGACAGATTCCATCACTTCAGCGCTCGTCAATGAATGGACTGAAGATGAACTAGTAGCTGATTTTGATTTTCGAACACAATGGTTAATTAAAGGCTTAAGATAAAATTGGAGCGATAAATGATGTTTTTAGCTTTAAACGAAATTCGACATTCAAAACTACGATATAGTTTAGTGATCGGTGTGATGTTTCTGATTGCTTACTTGGTCTTCTTTTTAACAGGCCTATCTTATGGGTTAGCGCAAGAATTTCAAATGTCGATTGATAAATGGCAAGCCGATAATGTTATTTTAACAAGTGTTTCAAATGATAATTTAAATATGTCGATGATTACGCAAAAAGAATTCGATGCTATTAAAGCAAGTGATAAAGCAGGCTTAGTTCAAAAACCAGGTATTTTGGTCAAAGGTAATAATCAAGATGATAAGGTAAACGTTACGTTTTTTGGAATCGACAAAGAGCAGTTTATTGCGCCAAATATTATTGAAGGGAAAATGTTTAGCGAAAAGAATGAAGCAGTGGCCGATGAAAGTGTGAAAAAACAATATAACATCAAACTGGGGGATACAGTCAGTGTAGCTGGGACAGATGAAAAAGTAAAAATCGTTGGATTTACAGATAAAGCAAGTTACTCTGCCTCACCTGTTCTTTATGTATCGTATGCCACAACGACCGATTTAGGTGGTGCACCCACTAAAAATAACGAACAAATATATAATGCAGTTGTGACCAGAGGGACTGTCAAAGATCTACCAAAAGGTTTAGAAAAATTAACGATCGCAACATTTATTAATAAACTGCCAGGATACAACGCACAAGTATTAACATTTAGCTTTATGATTGGCTTTTTAGTCGTGATTGCTGCTGTCGTGATTGGGATTTTCGTGTATGTACTTACGATGCAAAAAATCAATATCTTTGGTGTGATGAAAGCTCAAGGGATCTCAAGTGCCTATATCGCACGCTCCGTAATTGCCCAAACGTTCTTTTTAGCTGTCGTAGGAGTCGTTGTCGGGTTGCTTGCAACACTAGGTTCTGCATTGTTATTGCCTCAAGCCGTACCATTCCAAGTGAATACGATGTTCTTTGTAGGTATTAGTGTCTTGATGGTGGTCATTGCGATCTTAGGTGCCGTGTTCTCAGTACGCACGATCGTGAAAATCGACCCGTTGAAAGCCATTGGATAAGGAGGAGATTAGATGAAAGCTATTGAATTAAAAAATGTAACCAAATATTTTAAAGACGGCGACGAAACGATCGAAGCCTTGAAACCCACTAATTTTTCGGTTGAAAAAGGCGAGTTTGTTGCAATCATCGGTCCTTCTGGTTCGGGAAAAAGTACCTTTTTAACGATCACTGGAGGCTTGCAATCACCTTCTGAAGGAGAAGTATTGATCAACGGACAACCATTTAGTGATAAAAAAGAAAAGGAACGTGCTAAATTACGATTTGATGAAATTGGTTTTATCTTACAAGCATCAAATCTCGTTCCATTTTTGACGGTCAAACAACAAATGAAGCTTGTGGATAAAGTGACACGGGCAAAATCTAAAATCGATGTTGAACAGTTATTCGAACAATTAGGCGTAGCAAAATTAAAAAATAAATATCCAGAAGAATTATCTGGAGGAGAGCGTCAACGAATCGCGATTATCCGAGCGCTTTATAATGATCCAACGATTATTTTAGCCGATGAACCAACTGCGAGTTTAGATACAGAGAAATCGTATGAAGTGGTTAAAATTTTAGCAAAAGAAACAAAAGAAAAAAATAAAGCAACGATTATGGTTACACATGATATTCGTTTAGTTGATTTTTGTGATAAAGTATACGTGATGAAAGATGGCGTATTGACACAAAAAGATCATGTAAAAGCCGAGGAAGTTTAGGGGGAAATGGTGAAAAAACTAGTCAGAGTAAGTATGTCGTATATGATCATTGGATTATTATTTGGGGTTTATTATAGAGAATTGACTAAATGGTTTGATTTTAGTGGGAAAACACAACTAAGTACCCTACACACACATACGTTAGTCTTGGGGATGTTTTTCTTCTTGATTGTGTTATTATTAGAAAAAAATTTCCATATTACAGCACATAAATGGTACAAGCGATTTTATATCACGTACAATATCGGTTTGGGAATCACCTTATTACTTATGTTGATCCACGGAACAATGACCGTGATGGGGATTGAAAGTTCAGCAGCGATCTCAGGTATTGCCGGTCTAGGACATATTATCATGACGATCGGGTTAGGTTTTTTCTTTGCTATATTATTTGGTTCAGTAGAAGAGCATGCGTAGAGCATGTTCTTTTTTTGTCATAAAAAGTGGTTCTTTGTCAAATGGTGTTGTTTTGATCAAATCGCACTTTAGGAAATGCTTCGGCATTTCCTTTTTTGCGTTATTAAATGATTTCACAGATATTTTGTTGGATGAGAATACGCATCCGAAGGTGACGGAAAGTCCGAAATCCAAAAGCTATTCTTTTGATTACTTTGATAAGATTGTTCTTTCCTTCTAGTTTTCCGTTTGAATAAGGATATTTTAAGGAGTTTGTGATGGCTTCTTCGTGCTTTCTCAGTTAACGAATCGCTTTTTTAAACCCATCGTTCAAGGAATGTGGTAATGATTCAATCAAGTCAAAGAACTCGGTGAAATCTTTTGCATCAAAAGCAGCCAACAGTTCTTGATAGACCTCATAGCTTTGCCGTAGTTGGTCGTCTATAGAAAGCAGGTAATCTAACACCTCAGATTCTGTTAAGTATCTTCTTTGAAAAAGAGGAAACTGCTTGAAGGAGGTGTAGTTTATCTTTGAATTTTTCTTCAAAATTGTTCGCCAATACTTTTTCAATTTTCGGTAGTCTTTTTGAGCTTGTGGATCGCTTTTCTTCAGCTGATTCATTGTCTGAATCCGTTGTTTATTAAAGGCGCGTGTCATTTGTTGGATGATATGAAATCGATCAATGGAGATTCGGGCGTTTGGAAAGACTTCTTTGGTCATCGCATCGTAAGAGGCGTTCATATCCATTACAATATGTGTGACCTGTTTTCTTGCTTTTAAGGTAAACCGCTGAAAGTATGCTCGTAATTTAAAGTTTCGTCGATCATCTAGGATATCAAAGATTTTACCAGTATCTGCATCACTGACAATAAAGCACATCGCTCCTTCACAATCGCTAGTTCCTTTAAATTCATCAATCAGAAGATGCGTAGGAAGGTAAGTTAGCTGTTTACGAGGCTCTTCAAAGAAACTATCTAAGACCCGCTCAACGGTTTTTGTGGAAACGAAGTATCGTTTGGCGATATCTTGCATTGAAATCTTTTTCTTCAAATCCACAGCTATCGCAAATTTTAAAGCTTGTGAGATGTAACAATTCTCCGCTACATAATAGGTTTTGGCAGAAAACGTATGGTGACACTGGGTACAACGAAAACGCTGTTTATATAGATGAAGGTAAGTAGGTACTTCTTGATAAGGAATCAATTGGATCCAACTATCTTGGTAGGCATGACGAATAATTGAATCAAAGCCACAATATTCACAACGATTCACTTCTCCAGTTAATAAGCCGGTAAATACATTGGCCATCCGGCCATGAACAATCTCTTTACTAATCGCGTCTTTAGAGAAAGTAATGTGAGAATCCTTGATATTCAGGATTTGTTTGATTGATTTACTTGTATTTTCATCAGTACATTTGATATTCTTAGCTATGGACATTTGGTTATCCTCCTATGATTGGGTTTGGCGATTTAATTATAGGGCAACCAAATGTCTTTTTGTTATAAAAAAATATTTGGTGTCCTTACTCGATTGAGAGTAACAACACCAAATATCATAGAACCTAAAAAGTAACGTGGTATTTAATTAGTAGAAAAAAGCGCTTGAATTTGAGAAAAAATCTAGGCATGAAAATGGAGATATGCTACACTTTGCTTATCAAGTGATAAGGGGGAGAAAGGCATGTCACAATTTTTCAAATTATTTTTAACAAGTGCGATTGTCTTTTTGATTTTTGACTTATTTTGGTTGTTGGTGGTATCGAAAAAAATGTATCAACATTTTATTGGACAACTAATGGGAGAAGTAAAATTGGCTCCAGCAGTGATTTTTTATGTGCTTTATGTGATAGGTGTTGTCTTTTTCGTATTATTACCAGGAGTCGAAAAACAGAGTATTCTTTATACAATCGGTGCGGGAGCATTATTTGGGTTGATTTGTTACGCAACGTACGATTTGACAAATTTAGCCACGCTTAAAGATTGGCCAGTGAAGATGACGATTATCGACCTTGCTTGGGGGACTGGTGTAACCGCTGTGACGTCGGCAATTGTTTATATGATCCAAGCGAATTTTTTTAAGGGAATGTGAATGAAATGAAAGAATCAGAAGGAACCAAGTTACTCGAAGGTTTTTTGAATGGGGCTAAAGAAGTTGTCAATCAAAAACAAGAATTGAATCGAATCAATGTATTTCCTGTAGCTGATGGAGATACTGGGAGTAACTTGGCTGCTTTGATGCAAACGATCTTAGACCAAGTTTCCATACAAACAAACAGCATCAAAGATGGATTGAACCAATTATCAGAAGCGGCAATGATGGGTGCTAGAGGAAATTCGGGTATGATCTTTGCTCAATATTTTTATGGGTTAAGTACTAGCTATGATGATGCACTCGTAGCAGAAAAAGCACTTGTTTATGCAGCACAAGAAGCGTCAAAAAAAGCATATCAAGCTGTCTTGGAACCAAAAGAAGGTACGATTTTATCAGTTATGCATGTGTGGTCAGAACATCTCGTTGAGCAGATCGAACACGGAAATACCCTGATTGAGGCGTTGACGGTTGCAAAAAGACAGACTAAAGCAGCGTTGGAACAGACACAGTTCCAAATGGCTGTACTGAAAAAGAATAAATTAGTCGATGCAGGTGCAAAAGGATTTTATTATTTTATTGCCGGTCTAACCGAATATTTTTGTAATGGGGATGTCTCTCACTATGAAAAGATGCAAGTAGATCAACAGGAAGCAATCGAAGAACATTTTCTAAGCGAGGCACCTAGATATCGTTATTGTTCAGAATTTTTAGTCAAACAGTTGACGATAGAATTTGACACATTTAAAGCACAACTGGCACACTATGGTGATTCTTTGGTTTTGATTGGTGATCAAACACAAGTAAAGATACATATCCACACTAGTGAACCTGCACGATTGATGTCTTATTTAGTATCTAATGGTCAAGTGACGTATCAAAAAGTCGACGATATGCAATTGCAATATCAAATTGGACAAAACGCAAAAGCAAAAATTGCGATTGTAACCGATTCGATCGCAGACTTACCAAAAGATTTTAGCTTGGAACATCAAGTACATGTGTTACCGATGAATCTTTTACTAGATGAAGAAACATTTTTAGACAAATTGACTATCGAACCAGATTATTTACAGCAACGACTAAAAATAGCTAAAAGTATGAGTACTGCGCAACCGAATATAAAAACGGTCGATACCTTGCTTTCGTTTTTAGAAGGGAAATATGATCATGTGTTGGTTATCAGTGTAGCGGCTAAATTAAGTGGAACGTATCAATTGATCACCCAACGCATAAAAGAAAAACAGCTCTCTTCTAACTGGATTCAAGTAATCGATTCGAAGCTCAATTCGATTGCCCAAGGATTACTTGTCAAACGAGCCGTAGAGTTAGTTGAGGCAGATAAATCATTTGAAACAGTCGTGAATGAATTGCAGTCCTTGCGTGAACGTATTTTTATATATGTAGCAGTAGCGGATTTAGATCCGATGATTCAATCTGGCAGAATTCCCCAATTCTTAGGAAAAATCGCTCAAAAAGCCTCTGTTCATCCAATCGTCAGTCTAAATGAAGAAGGCGATGGCAAGTTGATTGGCGCTTCTTTGAGTCAAAAACAAAGTTTGAAAAAAATCACAAAAAAGGTCAGCGGATTTGCTAACAAACAGCGTTTAGAAGCAGTTTATGTCACACATGTGTTTAATGAACAAGCAGCACTTGATTGGAAAACGAGCTTAAACGCACGAGCGATACCAGTCGATGCGATCGTAGAAAGCTCAGCAGCGATTGCGATCAGTGCGGGACAATCAAGTTTAGCGATTGCCGGGGTATTAAAGGAGGAAGAAAAATGATGTATGGGATTGTTGCATTTGCATTACTCATCTATTTTATTTGTTGGTTTATTATTTCAAAAGGTAAACGCAAGTATTCGTTAGTCGATATTGCTTGGGGTGGGGGGTTCGTTGTAGTAGCCTGGGTCGGTTTGATTGCTACAGATTTGATTACATTACAACAATTAGCCATTTTAGTACTCGTGACATTATGGGGTGGAAGATTATTTACCCATCTTGCTCGTCGCAATTGGAACAAGCCAGAAGACTATCGCTATGTGAACATGCGTAAACGCTGGGGGACAAAATATGTCGATATCAAAGCGTTCTTAAATGTATTCGTCTTGCAAGGCGTATTATTATTTATTATTGCGCTACCAATCACGTATACATTTGCTAACCCAAATGAATCCATGATGTGGTGGCAATGGCTTGGCGTTTTGATTTGGTTGATTGGCTTTATTTTTGAAGTTGGCGGCGATCGTCAATTAGAACAGTTCAAAAAAAATCCACAGAATAAAGGCAAATTACTAACAAGTGGTTTTTGGTCGGTAACACGTCATCCAAATTACTTTGGTGAAGCCGTTTGTTGGTGGGGTGTATTTTTAGTTGCGCTGACAAGTTGGTCGACATTATGGCTGATTTTAAGTCCAATCTGTATTACATTGTTGTTATTATTTGTTTCAGGAGTTCCATTATTAGAAAAGAAATACCATTATCGTCAAGACTTTAAAGAATATGCAGCACATACTGCAAAATTCTTTCCAATTATTGGGAAAAAAGGGCTATAAGTTTAGCCTTTTTTTTCTACCAAAAAGGGGGAAAATCGATGTTTTTAGCATTAAATGAAATCAAACATTCTAAATTACGTTACACATTAGTCATTGGTGTGATGTTTTTAATTGCCTATCTGGTCTTTTTTTTGACAGGATTAGCTTACGGATTAGCCCAAGAAAATCGAATGGGAATCGATAAATGGCAAGCAGATAATATTTTATTATCCAGTGAAGCCAATGATAATTTGAATATGTCGATGATCGATCCTAAAGATTTTGATAAGGTTGATGTCAAAGACAAGGCTGAATTGTCACAACTTTCTGGTATCGTCTATCGTGAAGGGGATAAATCAGAAAAAGAAAATGTCAGTTTCTTTGGAATCAATCCAGATCAGTTTATTACTCCAGAAGTTACAGAAGGAAAATTATTTACAAAAGATAATGAGGTCGTTGCCGATGAAAGTTTAAAAATCAATGCAGGGTATAAAATCGGCGATACGATCATCTTAGCAACAAATGAAGAAGAATTAACTATCACAGGATTTACAAAAAATGCAAAATTTAATGTGGCACCAATCCTGTACACAACGCTAGATACGGTCCACAAACTAAAATACGGTGAACGTGCGCAAATGCAACCGATGAAATTAAATGCCATTGTGACAAAAGGGAAACTAACGGATGTACCAAGTAGTTTACAACGTTTAACGATTTCAACATTTATCAATAAACTTCCGGGATATAATGCCCAAGTGTTGACTTTTGGTTTTATGATCGGCTTTTTAGTCGTCATCGCTGCAGTAGTTATTGGGATCTTCATCTATGTTTTAACGATGCAAAAAACGGCGATTTTTGGTGTGATGAAAGCCCAAGGAATCTCTAGTAGTTACATTGCCCGCTCTGTTATTGCCCAAACGTTCTTTTTAGCGGTTGTGGGTGTTGGGATCGGGTTGCTTGCTACGATCGGCTCAGGACTTGTATTGCCAGAAGCGGTACCGTTTCAAAGTAATACGTTATTTTTTGCCGCAGTCAGTATTATGATGGTTGTCGTTGCAATCATTGGAGCCTTTTTCTCAGTTCGTACTATTGTCAAAATCGATCCATTAAAAGCCATTAGTTAGGAGGAAAATAGATGAGCGCGATAGAAATGAAACACGTGACCAAGCAATTTCAGGATGGTGATGAGACGATTCATGCGTTAAAAGAAACGAATTTTTCAGTAGATAAAGGAGAATTTGTAGCTATTATTGGACCATCGGGATCTGGAAAAAGTACATTTTTAACCATTATCGGAGGCTTACAGAGTCCAACTTCAGGTGAAGTTTTGATCAACGGCCAACCATTTAGTCAGAAAAAAGAAAAACAACGAGCGGCTTTACGTTTTAAAGAAATCGGCTTTATTTTACAAGTATCAAATTTTGTTCCATTTTTGACCGTCAAAGATCAATTGAAATTAGTCGATAAAGTCACGAAACAAAAAGCACGGTCAGTTGGAACAGAATTATTTACTCAACTAGGCGTCGAAAAATTAGTTTCAAAATATCCAGAAGAGCTTTCAGGAGGAGAACGTCAACGAATCGCTATCATCCGTGCTTTATATCATGATCCTACGATTATTTTAGCTGATGAGCCCACTGCAAGTTTAGATACGGAAAAAGCCTATGAAGTGGTCAAAATTTTAGCAAAAGAAACGAAAGAAAAACAAAAAGCGACGATCATGGTCACGCATGACCTCCGTTTAGTCGACTATTGTGATAAAGTATATATAATGAAATAGCTTTTTAGTTATTAATAATAAATTTATTATCGTTAGAAGTTTCATCTTTAGAAAAGTTTGGATCAATTTTTCGTCTAATAATCTTTGCTTTTCCGGTACCAACAACCTTTCCGTCTTTAACAGTCTTCATTGTTAACTCATCTTGAAAAAATGAACTATTAGGAGAATTATTCGAGGACCGCTTCGGATCATCCATGGAAAGATTCTTCTTTAAAGTAGTTTGATTGTAGATTATGCTTAAAGACAAAATTAGGGAGACGGTAAGAATAGAAAAAACAGTTGCTTTCTTTTTTTTCATAGTAGGTACCCCCTATTTCATTGGCGTGGATAATAGAGCTGAAGATTGCTTGTACATTGTGCCTGAGTAGTATCCAGTGTTTCGATATTGTTTGTAAATTTTCAATCTTCCTGCATAATGATCGTAAATCCATTTTCCTTTAAGTCCGTCGTAGTAGTTTTTTACGTCAGCTGTTACATTGATATAGGTAGGCATTGGTTTTAGTGGATCTGCTCCCCAGTCAATATAAGTATACGAACTTACATAGTATGATGAGGGATTAGATCGTAATCTAGAATCTGGTTCTGGTAGTAAAGTATTATCAATCAAAGTGTCACTGTTACTCTGATTTTATCTGGTGAATCCGTTGATCCGTTAGAATCAACAGTAAAATTACCAGTTAGACCTGAAATATCTGAATTTTCAGCAGCAGAGGCTACAATTTGTCCAGTCCCGCAGAGAAGACAAGTCATAGCTAAAATACCAATAATTACTTTTTTCATGACAAAATACTTTCAGAATGTTTTTACTATTTGAAATTTTGCTATAATTTTTTGTGGTCAATTTCACTAGATAGTACTAGAAACTTCATGTTAAACTTTTAAAATCTTGTATATTTTATCGTATTCTTGGAATCTTACCAGCATAATGGCAATTATATCCGCCGTGAGTCCCTCCGCTTTGAACAGATTTTAATGGAATATTTCCTGCATATAACCATATCTTACCAGACATATTTTTTGAAACCTCACGATATACTTGGGATGGGTAATTCGAAGTGTAGTACGTGATAGTAGTAGAGGTTGATAAATAATATCCTCCAACTGCTCTCGTAAGATTTCCGTCAGGTTGTTCGATAATTTGATTGACTACAAAGTCGACACCTTCAGTACCAACATAATCTTTCAATACTAGGAAGCTTCCATCAGATAATTCAATTCTTGTATCTGTAGAACTAACTGAATCACTTTCTTCTGTCGCAGCAGAAACAATTAGCGGGGTGTAAATCCCACTACCAACGAATAAGCTCAAAGCAAGTACTGAACCAAACATAATTTTTTTCATAGCAATTCTCCATTCATTTAAGAGGACTCAATGCTAATACTGCGTGAGTAACTTAGCAACTTTTTGCTTGATATGTTTTGTAACTAAGGCTGATTTTATTCTGCTACATACTGTAGCAACCTTGATATAGCAAGGTTGCTTAGTCGATACTCCAAATCTTATTTTGTTCAAAATCATCGAATGTTTTGTTTGGCGAACCAAACTCTCCATTAACAACCACTATATTTTTCAATCTGTTTAGCTCATTATTGCTGTGTTCTGAAAGATTAATTTCTATGTTTTCTGATTGCTTTTTATTGCCCTTTTCGAAATTAGCTAATAATGAAATATATAAAGTATCATTTTCAATTGCTTCAGTATAACCCTGATATTTGAGACCTTGAGGAACATCAAAGGATAGCTCAATTTGCTCTGTATTGGTTAATTCGTCTGGGATACTAGCTGCGGTTACTATGTTGGGAGACATGTAGGTTATCTTTTGCTCTTTGTATCTTTGACCTGCTAGAAAAGAGATAGGAATGCAAATGATTAATACTAGTGCGATTATCCATTTTAAATTTCTACCCTTCCTAATATTTTTGCTTAAATCTTTTGTCATGGTGTTGTCCTCCCTTAATAAAGTATCAAGAGAAATTTCGAAAAGATCGCTTAGTCGAACAAGAGATTCTAAGTCTGGGTAAGTTCGCCCTACTTCCCAACTTGAAATTGTAGACCTAGAAACTTGTAGTTGAGAAGCAACATAGTCTTGTGTCCATTTCCGTTGTATTCTTGCTTCTTTTAGCTTAACTCCAATCTTCATGTAAAATCCCTCCTGAACTTTATTATCACTGGATGAACATTATAATCCTAGCGCTGAAATTAAGAATTCATCATATAATGTGCGACAAATCTACACAAATGATTTTTTCTTTATTATTATGACATTTTGTTCCGATTAGATAGTTCTTCTGCTTACTATAACTCTATCCTAGATGATTTAAATTGAACAGAATAATTCTGATTTTCCAGTAATCTGTTTTTACTTTTAGTTATCTTAATTGTCAAATTAAGTTAGACAAATCATCAATACTTACGTAACTCAAAAATACTTCCAAAGGTGTTCGAT
>NZ_BJDW01000036.1 GCF_005405345.1 Enterococcus viikkiensis
AGGATACATTAGAGTCAATGATTTAACTGTAATTAACGGAATGGATTTTCCATTTACACATAATTCTTGACGCTACCAAAATAAATCCTTAATCACTAACATAATTATTTTAAATTTACATATTTTCCTTTATAATAATAATATCAATCCATTGAAAGAAGGCTTATCATGAGACACGCATTATCCTCAACTAAAAATCGTCAGATCAATATCATCCAGATTCTACGAACAGCGAATAATTATGTCTCCATCAAACAACTAGCCGAAAGTGTGAATGCCGTACCAAAAACGGTGGTAAGTGACTGTCTAGAAATTGAAGATCAATGGGGCGATATCGTTCAAATCGAGAAAAGTGCTTCCGGTGAGTTTCGCTTGTCGGAAAAAGACAACCATTCGGTACACGAAATTTTTTCAGCGATTCTTAAAGAGTCGCCAACCTTTCAATTATTGGAGCTGCTCTTTTTTCAGCCGGGAAAGTTGCGGACCGATCTAGAAAAAGAACTCTTCCTCAGCTCATCCAGCCTTTATCGTCGCATCGTCAAGCTAAATGAAGGCTTAGGTGAACGTGGTCTTCAAATCGATAGAAATCAGCTACGTCTGATTGGCCACGACGAACGGCAACTCCGAATTTTCATGGCAAGTTACTTTACTGAAGTCTATGATGTCTACGATTGGCCTTTCCCACTAAATCAAGCAGCGATAGTGAAAGCTGCGAATTATTTAAACGAATCCTTCAACTTAAATTTAACCTTCATTCAAAAAACCGAATTTTCTTTTTTGCTTGCTGTTAGCTTGATCCGCCAAGAGCAAGGCTTTTTCAATCATCAAAAACGTACTATGTATACTAAAAATCATCTGGAATTTTACCAACCATCCGTCACGCATGGGCTAGCTCACTTGGAGTTGCATCAAAGTAAGCATGATCAATGTGACTTGATTCAAACGATTTTCTGGCCTAATTTGGCTTGGGACAATCAAGAAGAAGAAGATCGGATTACACGACTTTGTGACGCCACCATCACTACAATTATCGAAGCATTAGGTATCACTATTTCCCATCAAAGTCGGATAGAATGCGTCGATCTATTAAAGATGATCTATACTTCATACAAGGTCTATCCTTATGAGAAACACGTGGCGTATAATCGTGAACTCTACAACAGTTTAACGATTCAAAGAGACTTTATGGTTTTCAGCAAAGTCTTAATGAAAACACTCAAAACATTGGAAGCCAAAGTTCATTTTCCTTGGTACTCGTTATATTATCATTCTATTCTATTTGAGCTATTTATTTATTGGAACGATCTTCCTGAAAAATTAGCTACCTTACGTCAGCCTGTTAAAGTCGAGGTTTGTAGTGATTTAGGTATTAAACATGCACAGCTTTTAGCTCACTACTTTAAAAATAATTATCCAGGGAAAATTTCTTTAGATATCCAAGCGGAAAAAGTCTATGCTAACGTTGCCCAGGAGTCCTTAATCTCTGATTTATATATCACCAATTTTTCCACTCCAATTATTCCAGAAAAAAAATTATTTGTAATCGAAGACGTGCCTTCTACCAAAAGTTTAAGCGCATTAAGTAAAAGAATCGAAGATCATCGAATGAACAACTTGATTGGGCAACTGTCTTACTTGAATTAAGGATAAAAGCTGTATGAACGATCTTTCGTTCATACAGCTTTTTACTATTTCTATTTAGGAATATCAGATCAGATCATTTTTAGTGGTTGTACTGTACTTTTTCAATCGCAAGCTTTAGCCAGTTCCTTACTAAGCAATTGATTGCCATGAAACGCTATGAACACTAACCCCCTCATCTCGGTAAGGCTACTTCAACGCTTGCTAAATTCAGAGGCTCGTATTAGTCTCGCATGCTTTTGGCGGCAATTTAAACTGTAATTTTAGCCCTCTTTTGACTACATGCATCACAGACATGGGGAATCTAGGACAAATCCAGACAAGGATGTCTGATTTTAAGAATTCAGAAAAAAGAAAAAGCCCTCGTTTCCACGAGGGCCTTGCTTCATCAGATAATAATAGATTAACGACGAATTTCTTTGATACTTGTGAAAAGTCGTTAAAGTATTGATATAAAAAGATTTTTATTACCTCTGACTACATATTGACTACTTTGTTAAAAAATCGTTTTTCAAGAATCCTGTAATACCAGTGCTTTCACCGTTTTTTAACTCTCTAAAGAACTAAAAGCAATCAGAGGTTTTACCTTTTCATTTGACGTTAAGTGGCGATAAATTTTCGAAGTTGTTTGGTCAGTATGCCCTAAGCGATCTTTCAAGACTTCCCAGCTACAGTGCTCCGCTACTAAGCTTGCCATTGTATGACGAGCTAAATGGGTATGAAATGGCTTATTAATTCCCGAGCGATTCACACACCGTTTGACGTGATCATTTACATACTCTCGACGATAAGGAACACCACGTTTACTAGAGTCAAGATACACAAACAAATATGTTTCTTCTATAGTAAACCTGTAATGTTGCCTCATCTCATCCAAAGCCTTAATCAACTGTTGTAACTTTTCCATAACTAGAGGAGTTACTAGAACTCGTCTAGCAGAACTAACTGTCTTAGTAGTTTCAATTCGAAAATCCTTGCTCTTACCTTTAACTGCCGTTTGCTTATAGAATAGAATTTCATTTCTTTTGAAATCTATATCTCCAGGCTGTAGAGCAAGCGCCTCGCTGACACGGCAACCAGTGTAAAATAGAACATGGAATAGTACAGACATTGGTAACTCTTCATGAACAATGCCATAATTCAAAAAAGTTCTCAATTCATCGACAGTAAGAAACTTGTCCTCAATATTATTCACGGCTTCTTTTAAATCAGTTACCGTTAACTGATATTTTGGCATTCTCACAGACTTCATTGGGTTTTCACTTATCAAATTCTTTCTTTGACAATATTTGAAAACCATATTCAGAACTTGAATAAGTGATTGTAAACTATTTTTGGCATAGCCAACATTTGTTCCATTAACGCCACATTCCTTTAAGGTAAAAAGTAGTTCTTGAAGGTAGTCAGGTGATAAATCAGATAACTTTTTATCACCAATCCATCGAACAATAATTTTTAATTGTTCTTCTCGTTTGTCATAGGTTGTTTGCTTTTGCTCATTTAACGAACGGTAATGTTGGAACCATTGCTCACCTACAACACGAAACTTGTCATTGCTTGCAACAATTTTTTTCTTAAGCCTTTGTTGTTTCTCCATTTCAAGATAGGCGAGTTGTGCCTCACGTTTTGACTTAAAGCCACGTCTTGTTGTTCGATATGCTTGGAAGTACCATGTGATCCTACCAGTAGAACTGATTTGCTTCTTGAATCGATCTGTTTTTTCCATTTATTGATTCCTCCTATTTTGAAGGAACCCAACAAGCAGAAACCCTTTGGAAATCTTTCTATCTATGAAATCATTGTACCGCATCTTAGAAAGAAAAGATAACTTACAAAGATCGAAGAAGTCGCAATTTTTCACGATAATCATCTGAATCACTCTTTCTCATCCATTCTAAAACATCATCACGAAAATAGTGTCCCCGAATCCCATACCAACAGGGAGGAAACTCACCAAGTTTTACTAAACGGTTCAATGTGCTATCACTTATCTGAAATAGTCGCTTTAAATCAGTATTCGTTAAAACCAGAGGTAAATGACTAACTGCAAGCAATTTTTCCGTGTAATCTTCCAGTTTTTTTTGTAAAATTGAATAGAACTCTATTTCCAGAGAATTAATATTTGTTTTAACTTCCAACTCCATCACCCTTCTCTATTAAATTCAAAACGACCACCACAGTACCCCCTTAAAATTGTAAAAAACCACTCCAGTATCCCATCAAAACGGACTAGAAAATAGGAATTAATAATATGAAACAAGGAATTGCAGACATAAAAATAATTAAAGAAATTCTTGAAAAATCTACGGCTAATGCAATAGCATCCGGAACAGGAATCAATTTGAGTACAGTAAAAAAACTTAAAAGTGGAGAGAGGGCTGTAGAAAAATTAAATCTTGCCGATGCTATTAAAATCACAGAATTTGGCATGAAAAATATGCCAACCAAAATCGAAATATGGAAATAGTAGTTTCTCTAATCTATCAGCTGCTCTGCCAAAGCACATAGGAATTTCACCTCCCCCCAGTAATGGCGGGCCAATTTGGTTACGGAAGTCTCATTATCGTAGTTATGATTTTTATATTAAATTTGTCGCTCAAAGGATAACCCAGTCATGGCGTTACTAGAAAATCGTAATCTACATGTACTGATAGATTTACTATTCACTTATCAAAGAGCGTTAGGCTATTTTCAGCCTATGGAAATCCTTTATTTTAAACCGATAAAAAACTTCCATAGAATGAAAAGGAAAGGGAAAAAATACTTTAACGAGTTGTGTCAAATTCAAGTATCTTCTCAATCAATTTCGTTTCCAGTTGTCTACGCATATATTCATCTACGTACATAACCATTCCTTTTTCTTCTTCATAGACAGGTTTCATGGCTAATCGTGATATATAATTTTGATATTTTGACAGAACGATGGACATGGCGATTGAATCACCAGAGACTGCGGCTTCAATAGTAGCTACTGGTATAAACGGTATATATCGTTTATTTTGCTTCATAATTGCCACCCAAATACTTTCCTAACTCTTCCAAGGCCACTTGTCGTTGGTACCAAACACTGCCGAGACTTTTCCCAATAATATCGCCAATTTCACGATCGTTGAGACCGATGAAGAAGGACATCAAAATGATTTCTTGTCTTAGACTAGATAATGCTGCAATCGCATTTGCCAACTCCTCATTTGAAATAAAAATCTTTATACCTAGGACAATAAAGCTACCACTACTATTCATATTTGGTTCTGAATAATAAAACTCTGTACCCAGTCCTTTTTGTTTCAATATCTCCATTGAGATTTGACGTTGGCGAAATCTAGCGTATTTCTTTTGAATGTTTAATGCCTCGTTGCGGACTACTTTCTTACAAAAACTGTCAAACGCGTGTCGAATGTGGGTTTCCCCTGAGTCGCCCATAAATTTTCCTCCTCAAAGAATTCATTCAACTCGTTTTACTTCTATCCCTTTCCATTATTACTACAATTTGGGAGTGAGCATTTTTCGAAAAAACTAAATTTTTTTCAAAAATAAAAAAGGCATACAGACAGAAATTGTCTATACGCCTCACAAACAGTTAAAGCTAATATCTTATCTTGCTTTTCATAAATTTGTTATATATATAAGACGCAAATTTCAAGTAGAACTTAGCCACTTATTGAAATTCACTAGTTATTCTATTTAAAACACTATCTAGCATCGCTTGAAAATGAGCTCGGGCATGGCACTGCGCATAGTAGATTGGGCAGAAGTACTGAGATTAACTCCAAAGAACTGTCCAAAGACCATCATGCCAAGGAGGCTCATCATCAAGCTCATGCGGCAGTGAGCGCAAGTTTCGACATCTCTTCAAGTAAACACTCACGGGGAGAGTGGCGTAGCCTAATATTTCTCTTGGTAACGTGTTCATTCAGTCTTGGACACGCCGTATCAATGATAGGGATACATGTTCCATACGTGTTCCCTTCGGGATAAAGCGCCGAAGCATTCCCGTTTATCCACCATATCTGGTCGTTTCTCGATCAGATCGCCAAAAATTTTTTTGTTTCGTCTGTTTCGCGATTTGTTGGTTTTCCGCCGAATCTTGAGATGCTGGTCAATATTTTTTGTTTCCATTAAGCCAAGATCAATATAGTTGTACAGCGTTGTCGTGCAAGGAATCTCTTCATGGGGAAATAAGTTCAGTTTTTTTGCACGTCCCACATGGACATCGGGTGAATACTTTTCTTTCTTCATCTGATGATCAGCATACGCCATGAAGTCTGGGACTGAAACCCATTTTGGTTGTTTGCGACAGTTTACTTGAGCTCTTTCATAAGAATCCTGACCAGCATCGGCGGAATAAACGAAGGGCTCATAGCCATAGGTTTTTCCTTTTTGCACTTGACGTTTAATTTGACGGACCGTACCGTTTTTTACTTCAGTATGAATTGTTTGAGGAGCCGGTCGAGTAATTTTGCGATTGCACGATTGGATAGCGGTCGGTCACATTATTTCCAAGCTTCAATTTTTTTCATTCCTGATACTTAAGGTGTTTGCCTTTGCGTAAATATGTGAAATCCTCAGGACAATTCATCCTTTATTGATTGTGTGGGAACTTCAATAATACATGAAATTGGGTAATGATGTTTTTTATTTTATGAAGTGGCTAAGTTTATTATAAAATCTACCTTTTTAATAATTCTTCTCGATATTCTTCAATTAAAAAAATATCTCTGAATCCTTAACCAATCATAAATATCACATGTCGATGAACTACTCGAAATAAATCATTTGCAGTTACTTTCGACCATTTTTGGCTTTCTCCCATTGGACGGCTCGGATAGAATTTTCCTTTACAACGCAACGGAATGAGTTTTTCATTGTGACACCCTTCGCAAACGAGTAAACGATACCTTTTTCGAAGATCTCCACAATCACGGAATTTTTTTACTTCCTTCTTAATAATTGGACGAATTCGTCGCCCATACCGTTCTAAAAAACGATGCCAATTTTGATGTTCTTAAAAAAAAATGGCTTGAAGAAGATTCTTTTTCATTGGCTTCTTTTACCGAGAAATCAGACAAATGAAAAGGGATAAGAACCTTGTCGCATAGGCTTTCTTATCCTTTCAAAAAGATATACTTCCTTTAATGTTAACAAAAAAAGAAGAACCGAAGTCCTTCTTAATTATAAGGAAATTGCTAAACAACACTAGTTGACAAAGAGCCATTTGATTTTGCACAACTCATCAGTCCTTATTGACAAAGAAAAGAGATCTTTCCAATTAGATTGATTAAGCTCTTCTTTTGTATTTCAACAAGTAAATCGCACCTGCAGTAACGATCAACAGTAACCCAATCATCGAAATGAACCAGTCAGAAGTTTCTCCGGTTTGTGGAAATCGACCTGAACTACTTGGTTTATTGTCAGATCCTGATTTGTTGCCACCAGGGCCAGGTTTCTTCTCTTTTGTTGGTAATAGTGTATTTCTTGCAACAAAAGTAGTGGTTTTTCCGATCTTTTGAATATTGGAAACATAACCTTTCACTTGTAATTCTTCAATGGTGTAGTTGATTTCTTTCCCGTTATTATAAACATCCAAGTCTTCAAAGCTTCCTTGCCAGTTTGATTTGGCACTCAATTTCAATGTCTTACCTGTTTCTTTGCCATCTGCCAGAAGTTTGAAAGTAATGCTGTCTGGGCGAACTCCCGTTTTATCATCATCATCTTTCCAAACTTTCGTGACATTGACATTTTCTTTACCAGGTGTATGACTATTGGTAATATCAAAGCCTTTTATAGAAGAAGAGTAATCCTCTACCTTATCTTCGGCAACACTATATTGGATTTTTTCTCCATTTTCAAATTTTGGCATGTTCTTGAATTCATATTTCCAGTCATTGTCTGCAGTGACCTTAACTGTCTTCACAACTTCTGTACCTTTCAACAAATGAACAGTGATGACATCTGGACGTTTACCATCTTGATTATCATTGTCATCCCAAATCTTCGTGCCAGAAATATCAACTGTTGCTGGGGTGTGGCTGTTAGTAATAACAAAACCTTTGCTAGCATCACCACTGATCACTGATTCATAACCTTCAACAGCTAATTCTTGCACTTCATAAGTGACTTTCTTACCTGCTTTGTATTCATCAAGATCAGCAAAGCTTGCTTGCCAATGATTCGCTGCATTCAATGTTTTCACTTGATCAGTTACTACACCATCAGCAACTAAGACAACTTTAATTTGATCTGGACGGACTCCATCTTGATTATCAGCATCATCCCAGGCTTTGACCACATTGACACTGGTCTTTCCAGGTGTATGCGTATTGGTCACATCAAATTCTTCAACTTCAGATGAATATTCTGGTACAGAAACTTCTTGAATCGTATACCTGATTTCATTACCAGATTTATATTTATCCAAACCAGTGAATTCATAGGTCCAATTGGTTTCTGCGGTCACTTCTTTACTATCTACTTCTTTACCATCTGCTAACAAACGAACTGTGATCGCCTTTGGGCGTTTGCCATCTTGATTATCATTGTCTTCCCAAGTCTTCGTGCCAGAAATATCAACTGTTGCTGGGGTGTGGCTGTTAGTCAATGTATAACCGTCTTTGGCGTTTCCAGTAACTTCTACTTTGTAGCCATTTGTTTCGCCAACTTCTTTGACCGTATAGTCAATCGTTTGACCCTTATCTTTCAAGTCAAGATCTTTCCAAGTCGTGGTCCATTCGTTGGCTGCATTCAATTCGACTTCTTCGCCGACCTTTTTATCCCCCGCATAAAGTTGAACTTTAATACTTTCTGGGCGAACACCGTCTTGGTTATCTTTGTCATCCCAAGCTTTCTTGACACTCACTTCAGTTTTTTTTGGTGCATAGCTGTTGGTGATCTTAAAGCCGCCTGTCATCGTTCCAGTAACATCGCTCTTATAATTTTTGTCTGGATCGACTTCTTTAACTGTGTATTTGATTTCTTCTTTGGTGCTTGCATCAGTTTTTCTTAGTTTTTTAAATGATGCTTTCCAATCATTTTCGGTATTTAATTCTACGGTTTTTCCACTAGCTTTGCCATCAGCGTGAAGTTCCACAGTCACTTTAACTGGACGGATACCATCTTGGTTATCCTTGTCATTCCAAACTTTTTCGATTGGAATATCGACAAAGTGAGTAGCTTCGTTTTCTACATCAGCAATGGCATCTTTCAGTTTAATTTGACCATCTTTGTTGACTACTTCAAAATCAATGGTTTTATCCGATTTTTCATAGCCATCTGGTGCAGAAAGTTCAACTAGTTGATATTCCCCTACCGGAAGTCCTTTGACGGTTACTTTCCCATTTTCATCTGACGTTAAAGCTGTTTTGGTATCCGCTGAAATTTCGCCGCGTTCGGCCCACTTCACGGTCTTATCCGCTTTGAGTCCGTTATAATAGCGACTATCTTCATTCTTGATCGCAAAGACAGCACCGGCTAAAGCTTTTCCTTTTATATCTACTTTATTAAAGGAGATTTCTGGAACAGCATTTTCAATCTTTAGAGTCGCGACTTCTTGTCCTTCTTTATCTGCTTCTAATTTAATTTTTTTGCCATTTTTCAGCTCATCACTGATCGTATATCCAGCAGGAGCTTTTGTTTCAACCAGCAAATAATTCGTTGCACGCAAGTTCCCAAATTTCAATTCGCCCTTTTTATTTGTTACACCCGAACGAACGATTTGTTGCTTCTTACCATCCTTGTCTACCGACCAAAGTTCTAATTCGGCACCTTTTAAAGGAGTCTTATTATCATCAGCGTCGACTTTGACAATATTGACAGAGGATTTTGATCCTTCTCCGGTTCCGATAGAAACAACAACTTTCGTACTTTCTTCTGTGTTGCCCTCTACTTCTTTTTGTCCGTCACCTTTGATCGAAATCTTATTGGTCAAGGTATTTTCGCCGTTATTTTCTGGCATGATCAAGGCTTTGTATTCCATGATATAAGCTTTATCAATCGTCCCGTTCATCTTAATGGTAGCCACTTGTTGGCCGATCTCATTATTTGTTTCAATGTCTACAGTATAATCTTTGCCTTTTCCCAATACCACACTGGCATCTTTGGTGATATTGCCAGCTTGATCGACTTTCGTTCCATAAATTGCAAAGGAATCTTCCGCCAACACTTGGTTAATCGAAGGAGTGTCGGTAATCACTACATTACTCATGGTTGATTGCGATGGATTGATGGTCACTGCCCAAGTTACATAATTGGCATTGTTTGGATCTTGTTTCCCAGACTTATCAACAAAGACATTGCCGTGTTTCACGTTGACTGTTGCGGTAACGTCTTTTTGATAGGTAGCCCCGTTTTTATAGGTCGCTGTATTTTTATATTGTGACTGATCGATTACCTTTCCTTCTAAAGATGTTTCAAAAACGAGATCGTAGGCTTTATTGCCATCCGGTAATTTTGCCGTGACTGTTTTTGATGCGGAATCGTAAGCAATATCTGCATTTGTCACTTCAGCACCACGACTAACATTTCCGTTGGCAATGATCTTCACTTCATACAATTTTGCCGACCCGTCCACATAGTCCTGATTACCGATAATC
Source organism: Enterococcus viikkiensis (assembly GCF_005405345.1). Classification (GTDB taxonomy): domain Bacteria; phylum Bacillota; class Bacilli; order Lactobacillales; family Enterococcaceae; genus Enterococcus_A; species Enterococcus_A viikkiensis. The sequence continues at coordinate 10,230 of NZ_BJDW01000036.1, forward strand.
GGATCAGTGATCATTGCACCTTTCAAAGCATCTTGAGTATAGTTGACTTTTGTCGTCCAAGTAATGTGCTTATTTTGTGCATTATAAGCCCCACCCTTAGTTGCATCGGCCTTATATTCATTTTTGATGTTTGGTTTATGTTCTGTCGTATTGGTATGGTTATCGCCACTGTGATCTTGCCAATGGGAACTAGCACCGTTGCTTAAATCCCCTTCACGACGAGCAAAATCAGTCGTATAAGTTAAAACATAGGTCTTATCCGTGTCTTTTTTCAAATCACCCAAAAATTCCACTTTGAATTTTTGACCGTCCATTGTTACTTTGTAATCAATATCTTTGACTAAAGTTTTACCCCCTTGTTCCTTTAAAACAATGGAGTCTGGGTCTAAAGTGAGATTTTTAGAAAGGGTATCTTCCAGGTACCAGTTAGCCATTTCGTATTTGAATTTGTTGATGGTGATCGTCCAATTGATCTTCCGCTTGTCGTAATCAATATTGGCTTCTTTGACTAAGCCATCTGTATTAATTGTACCTTCGCTGCCAGCTTCATAACCAGTATCGGTTTTTACGGAATTAGTTAATTTCGCTTCATCGCCTTTTACATCATCATCGATTATTTTATTGAATTTCGTCTTATAATCGATATTGACTGCTTCATCGATTCCGTTGGTAAAGTTGACTTTCATTGATTGACCATCAAAAATCACCGTATAATCTTTGCCTTTTTCCAAGGTCTTTCCAGAAACTGTTTTGACCACAATGGAATCTTGAATGAATTCTAGATTTTTATTGCCTAAAGTATCTGTTACATGTGAGTTGGCAGGCAAGTTTTTATTGCCATAGTTGTATTTGATTTGCCATTTATAGACAGTTCCGTAATTGTCATCGTCTGTTTTACCAAAAGTCTTGTCGATCAACTTACCATAGGTCATCGTCGTTTCGGCTTTAGCACTTTGTTCGTCAGTGTTATCATCCTTTAATGTGGCCGTATTATTAAATTTAACATCGCCGCCTGCTGCTGGAATAGCAGAATCTTTCACCGTTGTTTCATAAACGAGTTGGAAAGAATCATTGGTTTTGGCATAGTCGTTGATAAATTTGATGACATTTCCATCTTTGGTATAATCTTTTCCTTCGATTAGAGGATGGTCTTTATCAACACTTACGACCTTACCGTTTTTATCAACGGTTTGACGATACACCTTAACTCCTGTTAAATTTAGGCCCTCAGGCATCGGATCTGTGACCGTTGCATTATTTAAGGTTTCCAAATTCGTATTGATGGAAACTTCCCAAGTGACTTTACTTTCTTTGACATTATTGGTTGCTGCCTTGCTGATGGATTGACCACCTTCAGGCTTGACAACGACATTAAACTCTTTGTCGCCCCCGTCAACTGGGAAAATGATGGTTGTACTTCCTGCATTCTCATCAGTATCCAAATATTGCATATAGGAGATTGTTCCTTTGATGTCGTGTTCGGATTCCACTTTATCATTAAACGTTAAACGCAGGGTACCGTCGTCTTTGATTTCATAAGTGCCATAATCACCAAGACTTCCGGAAACATTAGAGAATTGAATTCCTTCCGGTAATTTTGTTTCATAATAATCACCGGCATGCAGGCCATTTTCATCGCCTGTTAAAAGATATTCAGGAATGGTCCAGTTATAAAGCAATTCGATCATGGCATCTGGATTGATGACTTGCCCCTCTTCAACAGATTTATCATCGATCTTTAAATCAACACCGGTAATAAGGCTATCCCCATCATGGAGTAAATCATTGATCTTGCGAGGTTCTGCTTGTGCAGAAGCTTTCTTCCCTTCAGGAGCTACAGTGGAATCTGCCGTTTCACTTTCAGTTGTGGTTCTCACTTCACTCGTTGAACTTTCTGAGGTAGTGCTTGTCTGGTCAGACTCTCCATTGTCTCCAGCAGTTATTTCTTTTGTTGTCGTTGCTTTCGTTTCACTTTCGCGTACTTGACCAGGAACTAAAATTTCCTGAGTTCCGTTGACACCAGTCACAGTGAAAGTTTGATCATCTTTACCTACTTTAGTAACACTTAGTTTCAAAGTAAAGGCTCGATTAGTCGTTGCGGCTGTTTTTACTTCTATTTTATTATCTATTGTAGTAACTGTAACTCCTTCTATTTTTTCTGTATCTTTTTCTATTTGTACCGGTAAGTTGGTGTTGAAGACATAAGTTTGCTCAGTATCTGTTGTATTATGCAACAATAACATAACATTAATTTTTGCTGAATCTTCCTCGTTATCAATCAGCTTCACCTCCTGTATATCAGCACTATTCTTATCTTCCCGGGTATCGATTGTTTCTGCAACTGATATGACTGGTGAAAATACTGATTGTAATAGCAATACAATTAACATAATCACAGGCATTACTCTTTTCAACCCTTCAAACTGATCAATCGTTTTCCTATTCATCTTAACCCCTCCATCGTTGAATTTGCTCTACTTTGTTATAATTATAAACAATAAGAACCTATATAACAATACATTGAATTAAAATTGGATAAACAGAATTTTGCAGTAGCAAGAAGTGCTACGCACTTCGTCATATCTTTCGTGTTCCACACTATCCTTTTGACGATAGTCAGATCGTTCTGTTTTCTGCGATTGTCGCACTTCTCACACCTCCTAAGTTTCTCAAGATTATTATTGTTCAGTCCTTCATAGCCTGTCAGATGGCTACTACTATGACCTCGGATGACTTCTTACGATTCATCCTGATGTCACCATTAAGATTGTGCTGGCTCGTTATCATTCAACTTACACGACACCCTCGTAAGACCTCCCCCGGTAAGAGCAATAACTTTCCTCCCATATAACTGCTGGATTTACTGTATAGGTTTCAGGCAGTATTAGACTTCGCCTTGTCTTGCAGACTTATCCGACCTAATTCTGCCTTATATCCAGTTTCTGTTCGTCAGTTCAGGAGTTTGCGTCCGGCTTCCTTCAGCTACAACCTCGCGATTGCCACCTTGCCTTTCACTAACAGTTCCTACTGCCAAGCCTGTAACGGACTTTCACCGCCAAGTTATTGCCCATGCAGGGCGCACCAAAAAAACAGGGCCTTTCATCACGAAAGACCCTGTTTAGTATTATCTTGAATATTTTTCTTTAACATTCTAGCAAATTCTTTTACATAATAGTTGGTACCTTATTTTTTCCAAAACGCACAGTATTTTCGGATAATCGGTTTACCAGCTTTTTGAACAGGAATTCTAGTCGTCGCTGAAAGTGGTGATGGTTGAGAACCAATTTTTTCAAGTGGTAAAAATCCACGATTACTAGCAACCATCAGACGAGCTTCTTCCAGATTTCCAGCATAAATGAACTGATTTGAAAATCCTAAGGTATCCTTATAAAAAGCTTCTTCATGCTCCAATTGATCTTTCGAAGTTATCAAGATACAAGGAATTTCTGAAAGATCTTCTACATTTATTACTTCTTGTTTACTTAAAGGATTACGCCGCAAAATCTCAATAAACGTTGTTGGCTGAATGAGTTCAAGATTGACATAGTCTTTTGAAAAAGCCCTTCTTTGATTACTCAAAACCAAATGAACTGTTTGTTGGAGCAACTCTTGATAAAGTTCCTCATGTGTCCCATGGATCAAATCAATCACTACTTCAGGATAACTCTCTGAAAATTCGGTAATCGCTTGATGTAAAACAGGTCCTCCATAAACTTGTAAATAGCCAATTCTAAGATGAGCATCATCGCTTCCAATTCTTTGGGTTTCCAAAATAATTCGATCAATTCGACTCAATATTTGCCGGCTCTCTTGATAGAAATATTCCCCAGATGAAGTTAAACGAAACTTTCGATGCTGTCTAATAAATAATTCAGTGCCCAATTCTGTTTCTAATGATTGAATTTGTTGAGAGATTGCAGATTGTGAGATAAATTCCTGTTCAGCTGCTTCTGTAAAGCTATTATTCTCAACCACCGAAACAAAATAACGCATTTGTCGTAATAACATTGTTTCACCTCCCTAGGGAAAGATTTAAGTAGTATCTGTGCAATAGATAATTATTTTTTTATTAGATCTTAATTGTCAAATTAAGTTAGACAAATCATCAATACTTACGTAACTCAAAAATACTTCCAAAGGTGTTCGATAA
>NZ_BJDW01000037.1 GCF_005405345.1 Enterococcus viikkiensis
TTGCTTCTATAAAAGAAGCGCCCTACACATTTGGTTTGTTTTATTCGTTCAGTTTTCAAAGGTCTACGTTGTTTGTCACTTTGTTTCAGCAACTTTTATATCATAACAGGTTACTGAGTGAATGTCAACAACTTTTTTGAATTAATTTAAATTTCAAAAGTCATTGTTCGGCTTTACTGCCTCGACAACGTTACTTAATTTACCACTTAATTTAGTATAGGTCAACTATTTTTTTCAAAAAAAAGAACTTATTTTTATAAGTTCTTTTTAGATGTTCCTTATTCAAATAATGGTACACCTTCTATTTCTATTGTTCCGAGGATTTCTCTAACACTATCTGGCGTCTCCCAAGCAAAGTCTTTGGGCAATTCGGTCGCTTCTTCACTCATCATTTCAAAAACATATAAAGGCGTGTTGGCGCCGTTTGATTGCGTGTTCGTCAACTCTACTAAGCGGATGTGATTGACATCAATATGTACATTACTTTTCAAAAAATTCAAAAAACTGGCTAATACAGTTGTTTCCGTTTGGGTATCAGTGCGAGCAAACTCTTTACTACCTTCAGTTTCGTGAACTAAAAAACGTTTCGATCCATCTTCTAAATGCAACATGATTGTTCCTGATACTTGTTTCGTCACAATTTTCACCTCTACATTAGCTACTCATAAATCGACCTCATTGTACCACGCTTTCAGAAAAAAAGAAATTCTTTGCATAAAATCGTTTATTGTTTTCCATTGCTTTCTTTCAGTAAATAATCAATTGCTTCGCTAATCCAAATAGGCATATTTTTTTCGAGCGAACGAAACCCAATATTTTTATTTCGATTCGTAAAGTAACGTTTTCGATGATAGGCAGTTTCTACGGGATGCTCCGTTAAGGTCCGCAAAGACAGACTAATTTTTTGGGTATACTCATCGATATCAATAATCTGAACCTTGACCTTCTGACCAACTTCTAAAAAATTGTGAATGTTTTTCGTATAACCTGATTGTACTTCTGATACATGAATCAGCCCTTGTGTTTGATCGTCCAATGAAATAAACGCCCCATAAGGTTGAATTCCAGTCACGCGACCTTCAATAATATTTCCAATTTTATATCCCATTCATTTCCCTCTTTTCGCAAGAATCATTATACTGTATTTAGGGAATAAATAGAAGTTAATCAACAGGGAGGAAAGAAATTGACTAATTTTAATGAACCGATTAATCGCATCGGAACCAACAGCATAAAGTGGGACACGATTTTAAAAACATATAATGAAGAGGCGCTCCTACCTCTGTGGATCGCCGATATGGATTTCAAAGCGCCTCACGGTGTCTTAGAGGCATACCAAGACGTCATAAACCATGGAGTGATCGGCTATACAGATACTCCAGAGAGTTTGTACGAAAGCATTATTGCTTGGGAACAGCGACATCACCAACTTACTGTTAAAAAAAGCGAAATACTGTTTTTCTCTGGTGTGTTAGCCGGGATCACAACCGCCCTTCAAGCATTTACAGAGCCAAACGATGCCATCTTAATCCATGATCCCGTCTATCCGCCATTTGCCCACATCATCACAACAAATCGCCGCAAATTGATTCGTAGTCGTTTAATTGAAGAAAATGGCCGTTTCATAACGGACCTTGCTGACATCGAGGAAAAATTCAAACATGAAAAGATCAGGCTGATGATTTTATGTAACCCTCACAATCCTGGCGGACGCGTCTGGACGAGAGATGAGTTACATCAATTAGGCGAGCTTTGTAAAAAATATAGTGTCCTCGTCTTGAGTGATGAAATTCATCAAGACTTGGTATTTGTGCCTCACGAAATGACTTCTTTTGTTGATGCTGGGGATTCTTTCAGTGACTTTAGTGTTCAATTTACTTCCATGACTAAAACGTTTAATTTGGCTGGAATCAAAAATTCCATCGCCTTCGTAAAAAACGAGCGATTGAAAAAACAATTGACTCATAAGCAAGAAGAAAATTTCCAACAAGAAATCAATACCTTTGGTTTAGTGGGAATGGAAGCCGCTTATCGAACAGGAGATACTTGGTTGAAGGAACTATTAGACTATCTTCAAGGCAATGTTGCTTATACGCTGGACTTTTTCCAAAAACATTTGCCAAGAGCCACGATTATGAAACCGGAAGGAACCTATCTATTGTGGGTGGATTTTTCTAGCTATGGTTTTTCTGATGAGGAATTGGAGAATTTATTGGTTCATAAAGGAAAAGTTGTGTTAAACACGGGAGTAAGCTACGGTCCTAGTGGCAAACAGCACATGCGTTTGAATGTTGCTTGTCCGAGAAAGATCCTTGAAGAAGGACTACAATGTATCGTTACTGCTTTAAATTAAAAAATACGGCCAATTGGCCGTATTTTTTTATTCAGTAATTTCGATTGATTCAATGACGATATCATTGACTGGTTTATCTTGCGGTCCACGTTTAGCAGCACCAATAGTATCGACGACATCCATACCTTCTACTACATGTCCAAAGACTGTATGACGGAAGTCTAACCAAGGAGTTCCACCTTGTTTGTATGTTTCAACGATTTCACCAGGGAAGCCTGCTTCTTCTAATTGAGTCATCATGTTGGCAGGCACATTTTGATTGTTTACAATAAAGAATTGGCTGCCGTTTGTGTTTGGACCCGCATTAGCCATTGATAAGGCACCCCGTAAGTTAAATAAGTTACGGGAGAATTCATCTTCGAATTTTTCACCGTAGATACTTTCCCCACCCATACCAGTACCGGTTGGGTCGCCACCTTGAATCATGAAATCAGGAATCACGCGGTGGAAAATCACGCCATCATAGTAGCCTTTTTGGGCTAACTCAACGAAGTTTTTCACTGTTTTCGGTGCTTCTTCTGGAAATAATTGAACTGTTATATCCCCCATATTTGTTTTAATCGTCGCTTTCGGACCTTTTTCTTCTGCTAAGTTTAATTGTGGAAATTGAGTCACTTCAATGTCCTCCTTTATTTTTACTGTATCTATCATAACAAACTTTTCTTGATTTGCCACCTCTTGGAGCTAAGCGGTTCTTTCTCATTGATTTATTTGTTACAATTAATCGGAAAGAAAGGGTGTTGATATGGAAATTTATGATATTACAATCGTTGGTGCAGGTCCAATTGGAATGTTTGCTGCTTTTTACGCTGGAATTCGTCAAGCAAAAACGAAACTGATCGATAGTTTGCCGCAACTCGGCGGCCAGTTGACGACCCTTTATCCTGAAAAAAATATCTATGACATCCCCGGCTTTCCATCAGTCAAAGCCGCGGATTTAGTTGGCAACTTAGAAAAACAACTACGGACTTTCGCTCACACTTATTGTTTAGACGAGGAAGTCTTGGAATTAAAACAACACGAAGACTATTTAGAATTAGTTACCACAAAAGATAGCCACTACACAAAAGCTGTGGTATTAGCGATTGGCAATGGTTCTTTTCAACCGCGAAAATTAATGATTGACGGTGCTGAAGCCTATGAATACCACGGCATCGACTACTACATTACCGACTTGATGAAATATGCCGGGAAAAAAGTCGCGATTGCCGGCGGCGGCGACTCAGCGATCGATTGGGCATTGATGCTAGAGCCAATCGCTGCAGAGGTCTCTATCATTCATCGGCGTGATACTTTCCGCGGTCACGAACACAGCGTCCAGCAATTAAAAGAATCCTCGGTGAATATTTACACACCGTATATTTTAAAAGAACTCCACGGGGAACAAAACTTGGAGGTTCTGACTTTACAAAAAGCGAAAAGTGATGAGACAATTAACTTGAACATCGATTACTTGATCGTCAATTATGGTTTTTCTTCTTCGTTGGACCATTTAAAATCTTGGGGCTTAGAAAGTACTCGGCAAGCAATCTTAGTCGAGTCAGATATGCGGACCTCGATTCCCGGCGTTTACGCTTGCGGGGACATCACTACGTATGATGGGAAGGTTAAATTGATTGCAACTGGTATGGGCGAAGCCCCTACGGCTGTTAATAATGCCTTGCATTACATCAACCCTAAAAATCGGACACAGCCAGGTCATAGCTCAAGTCTCTTTCCACAAAACCAAGGCTGATCCTTTTTAGCGAGTACCGATACAAGAAAGAAACCATACGGATGACGATCAAATTTTTTCTGCAAGAAAGATAAATACTTTAATACGAAAAAGGAGGCAGCTTATGGTTTTTGAAACGACAGCGCTGGAGCAAAAAGCGCGGGAACTATTAGAAGAGCGCGGCGTGACGATTCGCGACATCGCTGATTTGGTGTACTTTTTACAAAAGGATTATATTGATAAATTGGATATCGAATTATGTATTCATAGTGTCAATCGTGTATTGACTAAAAGAGAGGTTCACAACGCAATCATTACCGGCATCCAACTGGATAAATTAGCGGAAGAAAAGAAACTGGACTCGCCTTTACAAGATATTTTGGAAGAGGATGAAGGTCTTTACGGGATCGATGAGATCATGGCCCTTTCTATCGTAAATGTTTACGGCTCCATCGGCTTTACCAATTATGGCTATATTGATAAGGTTAAACCGGGAATCTTAGAAAAATTAAACGCTCACGACGGTGTACATGTCCATACTTTTTTAGATGATCTTGTAGGAGCGATTGCGGCGTCGGCCGCTAGTCGTCTAGCTCATGAGCATCCTCGAAAATTAGATTCGATCGTGCATTAAAGAGCATTAAAAAAAGAGCCTAGCGCTCTTTTTTTAATGCTCTTTTGCCAATGATAATCGGTAAAAACAAAAATATTTCTAATAAAATGAAAAACAGAATAAAACAATGGAGAAAAAAAGTCTCCGGCAAGACATCGATGATTGGGTCAGTTGCTGGATTAAAGATCCATGCGTCATTATTGAAAAAGACACCATGAAACATAATAAAAAAACGGTCAAAGTTTACTGCCATTAAAAAAGCCACCACGATCGGAACAACCACCGCAATTCGAAATGGTTGGATTAGTTCCCACAAGCGGTGCTGTTTCACCAAACGGCGTAGATACCAAACGCTAGGTCCAACGGTCACGATCAACAAGCCATAATTCAGTAAAAAGAGCTTCTTCACTTCATAAAAATGCAAGGCACCACTAGCTGACACCGGAAAATCCGTCATTTTTAATTCCGTGACCCAAGGTGTGTTCAAATATCGCATCAACTGACCGAAATTATGTAACAATTCCTTTTCTGATAGAATCGTCATATCCAGCAAATTCAAGCGGCCAATGTCCCATTGATAAAGCCAACGAGCATTGATCGTCAGGGTGATAGCTAAAGTCAGCAAGGTCACGAATAAACAAATCAGCCCGAGAACTTCCAGCCGCTTCTTATTCATCGAAGCCCCACTCATCTAATGAATCTACTACGTAGGTCGGCGCAATCGGTAACGTTGGAACATCCGCTTTTTGAGTAAAGCCCGACAAGACCAGCAGTGAATCAATGTGATTATTGATTCCCGCCATAATATCGGTGGTATAGTTGTCCCCTACCATAATCACCTCTGATTTTTCTAGATTTAGAATTTCCACGGCTTTATCCATAATGGTTGCTTCTGGCTTACCAATGTAGAGCGCCTTTTGCTGGGTTGACGCTTCAACTAAAGCAATCACTGAACCAGCTCCTGGTAGCAACCCCCGTTCAGTTGGAATATTTTTATCGGGATTCGTGCCGATGAAGGTCGCGCCTTTTTGAATCGCTAAGGTTGCCGTCACAAATTTCTCGTAGGTCACCTGTGTATCCAAGCCTACTACCACATAATCAGGATTTTCTTCTTCCCAAACGTAACCCGCAGCTAAGATCGGATCGATCAGTCCTGGCTCACCAATCACGAATACTTTTTTGCCTTTAGCCAGCGCATCCATGTAATCAATCGTCGCTAATGTCGCCGTATAAACGGTCTCCGGACTCACATGGATCGAAAACTCATTTGCTAAACGGGCCGCAACAGCTGCCGGCGTCTTGGTTGTATTGTTGGTTAAAAATAAAAACGGAATCTGACGCGCCTGTAATTGTTCGACAAAGCGGCGTCCCGCAGGAATCGGTTCGCTGCCGCGATAAATCGTTCCATCTAAATCGATCAAATATCCTTTGTACATCCCACTACTCTTCTCTTTGACGAATCACGAAGCGTTCGTCTTTTTCTTTAGTTTTTGTTGGTGTTTCTTTTTTCGGCTCACGGTTTTTGATCACAGGTTTCTTCCGTTTCTTCTCAGTTATCGGGACCTTTTTTTCTTCTACAAATGCTTGCGGCTTATCTTTACGTTTACGCTTGCGCTTTTTGCGGGGCTGCTGGCTTTTTCCGCCAGTTCGTTCCAACACAAAATAAGCACAACCGAAATTGCAATACTCATAGAGATAATCTTCTAACGTGTCAATGCGTTGTTCCGGCAGACTTTTGCGGTTGTCCCCGCTGAAAAAGCCCTTCAACCGTAATTGCTCATAGCCCCAATCACCAACAATATAATCATAACGCGTTAAGACCTCACTAAAGCGTTCACCTAAACGATCGGCATCAAAGCCTTCACGATAATTTCTAACTAAGCGATATTGGCGTTCACCAATTAAAAGGTTGCTCTCATCTACAAAAACGACGGACTCGCCTTTTTTCTTTTCTTCAGCGGGCGTCTCAACGATTTCATCTAAGACTTCTGTCAGTTCTTGTGTAACTGACTTTTCAGCCGTTTTTGTATTTTCTTTTTTGTCGCGTTTTTCATTTGTCATCGTTTCACCACCTGATTGTTATTATACCTTGTTTTTATTTGGTTGGGTAGTGAGTGTGGAGATAGTCTCCCAAAACACTGCGGATAAATGCCGGGAATAAAAATTCGTACTGCCCTGCAATCTCGATCGTCGGGAAAAACGGCACAAACATAAAATGATCTACAGTTGCCAACGTATATTCCGACTCAGGATCTACCAATTCTCCCAGCCAGCGAACTTGATGATTGACCGCATCGTATTCGATTCCGTCATAAACCAAATGACCAAAGACTTTGCCTCGAAAGCCCATTCCCATAACAGGAAAATTAATCAGAAAATGACGATTTTTTTCCATTTCTAAAATCAAGCGAATCAAATTATTACCATCTAGCGTGACTCTGATTAAATGCATGGGGTGCGGCAAGGCTGTGTGCAGCTGATCTTGATTCACCATCCCTGCTGGAATATCAGTTAAAAATAAACCTGAATTTAAAATCGCGACATCGGTCTGGGCCGCTTCCTTCACTGCTGCTAATCCAATCTCAATCATAGGATGCTCGTCATGAATTTCCGTTGACATTGTAAAAGGAACCGTTGCAACAGTCTTAGCTGCTAGCAGCTTATGCCCAGTCTCCAGATAGCCTTCGATTTCTTCTTGATCCTCTGGTAATTCCAACATTTTTTCCGTGGCAAAGGTGCGGGCCGACGTTTTCTGGATATGATGCGCATCATCGACAGTCACGTGAACTTCACCAACATAATACCCATACTTGCCAGCCGCCGCCAATTGAACCCCATTCACCATTTCCCCCTGTTCAAATAAATGATGGGTATGGGAACCGAGAATCACATCGATAGCAGGAAGTTCACGAGCAATCCGACGATCCGCACTGATTCCTAAATGACTCATTAGAACCAGCACATCGACTTTCGGCCGTAGTTCTGCAACCAAGTCTGGTAATATGTCCATCACTTGACGGATATCCCAACCGTTGGGGCTATACGTCAATGGAAATGGTGCAGTAAACGCTAGTAAACCGACCTTCGTTCCTCGCTCAGTCGTAATGACCTTGCATGTTTGTGACCAAGCGGGAGGCTGAAGCGTTGTTTTATCGAATAGATTGTCTAACAAAACATCAAAATTCGCTTGATCATATAACTGATTCAGTTCTACTTTAGAATTGCCGACCCCTTCGTTGTTGCCAATAGTAGCCGCGTCATAGTTGATTTGATTCATTAATTCTACATTCGCTTGCCCATTGGTCGCTTCGGTCAATGGATGCCACCGATCCACAAAATCTCCCAGATCGACAGTAATGATCTTTTTCTCAGCCGTTTCCTCTTGTTTACGATTCAAAAGAAAACGCCGAATCTTCGGCCAGTTTTCCAAGTGAGAATGGAGATCGTTGGTATGTAAAAGAATAATTTTTTCCATTATTCTACCTCTTTTCAACTCTTTTAGTTGCATCTATAGTAACATATAGCTGAAAAAAGGCTGAAAGAACACCTTCGTCAGCAGTATAAAAAAACTTACATACGGAAAAAATCCTTTTTATTTCAAAAGAAAAAGCAGGTGAAACAATGCAATTTGAATCTATTGTTGGAACGATTTGGCTAGACGCCAATTCAGAGGCTCTAACCCGGGTCTCTTATGCACCACTCGCCGAAACCCCTTTGGCCAATCAAACAATCCTAGCACTGTCCCAAAGTCAGTTAGAAGAATTTTTTTCTGGTAATCGCACAACGTTTGATCTCCCTTATCAGTTTGAATCCGGCACTCCCTTTCAACGAGAAGTTTGGCAGGCTCTAACCGAGATTCCTTACGGCGAGACTTGCAGCTATCAAGCTGTCGCCGAAAAAATCCAGCGACCGAAAGCCGTTCGTGCCATTGGCCAAGCAAACCGCAACAATCCGCTGCCGATCCTTGTTCCTTGCCATCGGGTCATTGGAAAAAGTGGCAAACTAGTGGGTTATTCCGGTTCTAGTGAAGCAGGGCTACAGATCAAAGAACAATTACTTACAATTGAAAACTCTACGCTACAGGAGCTGACGCTTTTTTAAGCGGATCGCTTCTTCAAACAAGACACTCATTTTTTGAATACTACTAAACTGTTTGTATAAAGCAACAAGACCGCTGCTGCTTACGCAACTGCGGTCTTGTTTTAACTTGAAGAAGATGACGCCGCTTCATCGGCTTTGACACAATCAATCGCGATCACTAATGAAATGATCAACTCTTCCAATGCTTCATCAAAAATCGAGATTTCATACGTATCCCCCCAAGAAATCCAGCGTTTGTTGATTTCCGCTACTTTCTGTCCGTGCTGTGAAACTTCAAAATCCATGTCCCACCAGTTGCCATCAACGGTTAAGCCTTCAGCCGAAATAGCGTATTTCGCCTTCAAAAAGGTCAGATGCTTACTGATCTCAATTGCTTCTTTCCCATTCATCTCAACGAAGAATTTCGGTAGTAAACTGATGACCTTCTTCGTAATTTTGCTGATCTCACGACTTTGTTCATCCTCAATGGTGAAGGTCTTAGGAATCTTTAAAAAACTTCCCTTTACGTAATAACGAGGCTCTTGATTCTCATTCATCACCGTATATTTTTCACCGATACTAAAAACTTTTTGCTTAATATATAATTTTTCCATTGGACTTCCTCCTACTTATCTGACAGATCGCCAGTGTTGATAACTGGTTGAGTTCCTTTGTCGGTAATGATAGAAACCAATAAATTATTGATCAGTTGGACTTTACGATCATCGGTAAAATGAATTTCTTGCCCATTTTCGATTTGCTCCAAGGCCATTTGTGTCATGGTAACTGCCCCTTCAACAATGGTTTGTCGCGCAGACAGAATCGCTTTGGCCTGTTGCCGCTGTAACATCGCGTTAGCAATCTCTGTTGCATAGGCCAAATGATTTAGCCGTGTCTCAATCACTTCCACACCTGCCATAGCCAAACGTTCTTGCAGTTCTTTGGCTAATTCTTCTGAAACCTCGGCCGTATTCCCACGCAAGGTCAGGTCATCATCATTAAAAGTGTCGTATGGGTATTGCGTCGCGATGTGTCGAATCGCCGTTTCACTTTGAATCTCAACGAAATCCAAATAGTAATCCACATCGAATAGCGCCTTTGCCGTATCCACCACTCGGTAAACAATGACGGCAGAAATCTCAATCGGATTGCCATCCGAATCGTTGACCTTCAACAAAGAGCTGTTGAAATTACGAACCTTCAACGAGATCGGAATTTTTCGTGTCAGCGGTGTTGTGATAAATAGACCATTTGCTTTGATAGTTCCCAAATATTTCCCAAAAAACAGTACGGCCATCGCTTTGTTTGGCGCTACGATTGTTAATGAGCTAAGAAATAAGAGCGCGATCACCCATAAGATAATTCCTAAGACAAAAAACACGGCGCTTCCTGTCCCGCTTCCTGCTAAAATCAGGCCTGTTCCCGCCAAAAGAAGGGCGATCAGCCCCACCAAACCAATATAGCCATTTATATGAAATGCTTGTTTTTCCTTCATCCTGCCACCTCCGAATAGAATACATTCAGTTTACTCCTAATCACAAGCAGCTTCAATCGATTGATAGAAATTGAAAAAAACAAAGAAAGGTGGGAGTACCTTGCTCTTTCTTTGTTTCATTTTGCTTACTCTACCGATTGAAGAACTTCTTTACGATTAGCTAAGTTCTCACCAGTTGTCGGAAAGACTCGTTCATGGCAATCAAAACAGGCCTTTACTAAGTCAATGTGCAAACAACTCCTCCCGTTCTGAGTTTTTGTAAATCTTCCACTAAGCGTCTTAATCTGATGCCTTGATTATGAAAACCTCTTTCTATATAGTTAGCCCCAATAGTGAAGCAACGGTTTCAGCCACCGTCCCTCACTGTTTGTTCAAAATTAGGGCACAAAAAAAACAGGCTCTCGCCTGTTGGTCCATGCTATTTAAATCAGACACATGCCGGATCCCACTTAGTTGGATTACTACGAAACAAATGTTCTAAAATACTGTCAAATCAACGTTTTTGT
>NZ_BJDW01000038.1 GCF_005405345.1 Enterococcus viikkiensis
CGACGAAGCAGAAGGAATTATATGAGGCGTTAGGGGTTGCCCCTCCCTCGTTATAAATTCCGGGAATTCAGGTTACATTAAGCAAAAAATACGGGCATAAAAAGAGTTTGGAAGTTTTCCTGTGAAGGATCGCTTTCAAACTCTTTTTAAATATGGAAATATAAAATTTCGGGAATCACGCGAAAACGCAAGGGCGGACCCGTTGTGCCTAACCCGGTATTCACAACGAGGCTAGTGGTGGCCGTCAATTTGTAAACTCCTTGATCGTAGGTTTTTGAGCCAAAATTTTTGTAAGTGAATAGCGGGAAGCGGATTTGCCCACCATGACTATGTCCTGCTAAGATCAAATCAAAGGGTGAAAGCTCTGGCAACTGTTTCACTTGATCCGGCTCATGAACCATCAGGATTGAGAAATAAGTTTTAAATGGAGTGACCGAATAATCGGGGGTGCCTTCTTGGCTATCATCAATTCCCGTTAGGCTCAGCTGGTCCACTAGTGTGCTTTGGTTCGTAAGCAAAGTAAAGCCGCCTGCTTCAAGCAATTGACTGACGGCATTACTGCCATCCGAACGATAGTCGTGATTTCCAAGAATAGCGAATTTTCCTTTTGGTGCTTGAATGTTGGCTAATTGTTGGATGATTTCTTGGGTATCCCGGCTTTGCCAATACTTATAATTTTCAATTAAATCGCCCGTGAATAAAACGATATCTGGTTCTGCTTGATTAAGCTTTTTCACGATTTTATCAAACCGCTTAGGCGAATAAAAAGAAGAGAAGTGACTATCGCTGATTTGAGCGATCGTCAGGCCCTTTTTCTTTCCTGCTTCAACATGTAATGCAGCTGCGTTCTTCGTGACTTTAAAATGTTTTTCCACTAAACGGTAGGTTTGATAATGACAATAGAGTAAAGCTAGGATCATAAGAATCAAGACCAACATCCGCGACAGCACCTTTCCACATTTTTTGCTAGTATAAACAAAATAACGACTTGCCTCAAGCTGGGCAAGTCGCTTTTAATGATTATTTAAATTGAACGAACTGTTTCTCGTTGAACTAAGTGATGTGGTACAACGAGTTGTACGCCGCTAGATTGTTTTTGTTCAATCTGCTCCATGAGTTTTTGTGTTCCTAAACGTCCTAGATCCGAAATATCAATATCGATCGTCGTTAAATAGGGATGAACTAGTGTTGCGAAAATCGAATTATTGAAACTAATAACAGACAAATCGTCGGGAACCTTATAGCCATGTAGTGTTGCCAATTGGATCATTCGTAAGGCAAAGATATCATCAATAACGACAAGTGCCGTGGCGCCAGTGGCCTTGATTACTTCCGGAAATTGTGTGTAATCTTCTGGGTGCAACATTGTTAATGGTTGATGTGTTGGAAGGCCTTGAAGCATCATGGCTTCCTGATAGCCAAAATAACGTTCGAAAAAGATTACTTCTTGATTGACATTAGAGGCGAATAAAATATTTTTATGACCTTTCTCAATCAAATGTTCCGTAGCTTGTTTGCCTAATAGTTGATTATCGTTATCTACGTAAACGATATCAGCCTCACGTTTGGCGGGTCGCCCAATCAACGTAAATGGTACTTGGTTTTGAAAAAGATAGTCTGAAACTGGATCATCTTTTTCTGAATAAGCTAAAATAAACCCATCGACTTGTTTTTGTCGATGCATACGAATGACATTTTCCAGTAAAGTAGCACTGTTTTCTGCCGAAGCAACAGCAGTTGTCACTTGAAACTCCGCTGCCGTTGCATTGACTGCATTGAGCAATTCTAAATAAAGGGGATTGCCTAAACGCTCCCGCGAATCCAATGGCGGTAAAATTACCCCTAAGGAATTCGCCCGTTGTTTACCTAGGTTGCGAGCCGTAATATTTGGAAAATAGCCCATGTCATCCATAATCTTACGGACGCGTTGTTTCGTTTCAGACGAGATACTAGGATGATCATTGATTACACGCGAGACAGTCGAAGGAGAGACTTTCGCTTTTTTTGCCACGTCTTTTACGGTTGCTGTCATTTTCTGCTCTCCTTTCTTAATATTAGTTCTGCCAATGTTTTTTTAGAAAATCAATTGTTAACGCGTTGGTCGAGGTAACTAGAGCAATATCATCGCCAAGCTGTTGGGCCTTGCCGACACCAATTGGCAGTGCACCACTGGCTTTGATCGCAGTGATTCCAGCTTGAGCGTCTTCGATTCCGATGCAATCTTCTGGCCGTAAGTTTACAACTTCTGCAGCCAAAATAAAAATATCCGGTGCAGGCTTTCCAGCTTTGATCGTAGCAGGATCGGCGATGCCGTCGAAATACTTAGTCAGTTTCATTTGCTTTAATAGAAATGGCCCGTTTTTACTAGCGGAAGCCAAAGAAATTTTGATTCCTGCCTGTTTTAAATCCGTCAATAAGTCTAAGATCCCAGGGTAGACATCCTTAGGGGAGACCGCCTGAATCATTTCTACATAGTTATCGTTTTTACGTTTCGCTAATTGATCAAATTCTTTCTGAGAAAAGTCATTTTCTCGTTTTCCGTGGGTTAGGATCAAACGTAATGAATCTTCGCGGCTGACACCTTTTAGTTTTTCATTAAATGCACGATCGATAGTGATCCCTAATTCATCTGCCAGTTTTTTCCATGCCAAGTAATGATATTCGGCGGTATCTGTAATGACGCCATCCAAATCGAATAAGACTCCTTTAAACATGTGATTCCTCCTGTTTAAGAGAAACAGTTAGCGTATTCTCTAACGTAATTTCTTTCCCATAAAGCATCATAGCCAATGCCGATCCATCTTTCAAGTCGATTGTCACTTCTTTTTGATTAACTGATACGGCTAACAAGCGACCACGATAGTTTACATGGAAAGAGTAGTCTTTCCATTCCTTCGGCAGGATTGGAGCAAAGCTAAGTTCTCCGGTGCTGGTCTTCATTTGAGCGAAGCCTTGAGCGATCGCTAACCAGCTGCCTGTCATTGAAGTGATGTGAAGACCATCGTCAGTATCGTTGTTGTAATTGTCAAGGTCTAAACGAGCTGTTCGTTGGTACATCTCCATTGATTTGTCCGTCAAACCTAATTCTGCGGCTAAAATGGCATGAATCGAAGCAGAAAGAGACGATTCATGAACTGCCATCGGCTCGTAGAATTCAAAGTTCTTCCGTTTCTCTTCCATTGTGAATTGATCGCCAAAATAATAGATTCCTTGTAAAACATCGGCTTGCTTAATGAAGCAAGAACGTAGAATTTTATCCCATGACCAATGTTGATTCAGCGGACGTTCTGCCGGATCAAGTTCAGAAGTAGGCATTAGATCCTTGTCTAAGAAGGTATCATGCTGTACGAAAATTCCCAGTTCTTCATCCGTTGGGTAATACATTCGAGCGACAATATCCTGCCATTTCGCTTGTTCCTCTGGTGTAATCGTGACCGTTGTTTGAGCTTGGTATTTTTTATAATTTTCTAGCGTATAAGACAATACCCAAGAAGCGATATAGTTTGTGTACCAGTTGTTATTGATATTGTTTTCATATTCGTTGGGGCCTGTAACACCGTGGATCATGTATTTTTGCTGACGTTTAGAAAAATGGACACGATCGGCCCAAAAACGAGCGATCTCCGTCAATACTTCCAAACCTTCTTTTTGAATGTATTCTTCATCACCGGTGTAAGTAGTGTAATTATAAATGGCGTAAGCGATCGTTCCGTTTCGATGAATTTCTTCAAAGGTGATTTCCCATTCATTGTGACATTCGACCCCAGTGAAGGTCACCATTGGATACAAGGCACCTTTTAAGCCTTGTTGCCGCGCGTTGTGCTGTGCTTCTGGCAATTGATTGTGGCGATATTTTAATAGGTTTTTCGTAACATTAGGATCAGCAATGCCCAGATACATTGGTACGGCATAGGCCTCCGTATCCCAATAAGTCGCTCCGCCATACTTTTCGCCAGTAAAGCCTTTTGGTCCGATATTCAAACGGGGATCTTCGCCGTAATAAGTAGAGAAGAGTTGGAAAATATTAAAACGAATGCCTTGTTGAGCTTCATCATCACCATTGATCAAGACATCGGCTAAGGTCCAACGATCGGTCCAAGCATTGTTTTGCTCTGCTAATAGGTCTTCATAAGAAGCGTTGTATTCTTTAAGCAAAGCCATCGCTGTTTCTTTTTGCTCTGCTTCTGGCACATCACGACTCGTTAGAATCACGACACGTTTTTCCAATTGGATGGGTTGGTTTGCTTTTAGGTCATAATTGAAACTTTCAGCGACTTCTAATTTGGCATCTTGTTGTAGTCCGGTTGATGAAGTTAAATGCTTCATGGCACCTGTCACGGAAAATTGTTCAATCTCGAAATTATTTGGTACAGTTTGAGTGGTTAAGAAGCTGATATCTTCTTGTTGTCCACGTTTTTTTTCGAGCCAGAACATCTCCTCATAATTGCTGTCCACATTTTGCACATTATTATCCAGTTTAGAGACCACTTTTAGATGGGCGGCTCCTGATAGACTTTCAGCAGTCAGACGAATAACCGCTAATTCCTTTTTGACGATACTTAAGAAACGTTGGAAAGTAAAACGAACTTTAGCGTCATCAATTGTAACGACAAAGCTGCGAGTCAGAACACCATTTTTCATATTTAATTCCAAATAAAAGTCTGCTAACTCGTCTACAGCAAGATCGATTTCATGATCATTCACGTATAATTTCATTTGTAAGAAATCCATCGCGTTGATGACTTTACCAAAGTACTCCGGGTACCCATTTTTCCACCAACCTACTCGTGTTTTATCAGGGAACCAAATACCAGCTAGATAGGTTCCTTGATGATGGGTACCGCTGTAGCTTTCTTCAAAATTTCCACGCATCCCCATGTAACCGTTACCGATGCTGGTTAGCGACTCCTGCAAGCAGCGGTTTTCTCTATCTAAGTGTGTAGTGCTGATTTTCCAAGGATCGATTTCAAAAAGACGTTGAACTTTATTCATGATAGTCCTCCTTAAGTTTTCTTAGCCTTATCATAAACGCAATCGGTTGCGCAAGTCAAGTGTTCGACTATGAATTGTAAAATATTCAGTAGGCAAACAATAAATTTCAAAATATAATTATTTAATTGGAAGAGTTTACAAAGTAGAGTAATGAGTATATAATGCAATGTAACGAAACCGATTGCGTTAAATTTCGTCATCGAAAATAGGAGGAACAAGCATGAAGGGGATCAAAAAGATTTTTAGTTTTGAGTTTTGGCAAAAATTTGGGAAGGCCTTGATGGTGGTAATTGCGGTTATGCCAGCAGCTGGTTTGATGATCAGTATTGGAAAATCACTACCATTGATTGATGCAAACCTAGGATGGTTGGTGACAACCGGTGGTGTGATTGAAAACATTGGTTGGGCGATCATCGGCAATCTTCATTTACTATTTGCGTTAGCGATAGGCGGTAGTTGGGCGAAAGAACGTGCGGGTGGTGCATTTGCAGCGGGGCTATCATTCATTTTAATTAATCGAATTACCGGTGCGATTTTCGGCGTGACTGCTGAGATGTTAGCGGATCCTAATGCGATAACCCATACCTTATTCGGACAAAAAATTATGGTGGATGGGTATTTCACTAGTGTTTTAGAAGCTCCAGCGTTGAATATGGGGGTTTTCGTCGGGATTATTGCTGGGTTTGTTGGAGCGACTGCCTACAATAAATATTATAACTTCCGTAAATTACCAGAAGTTTTGACTTTCTTCAATGGAAAACGGTTTGTCCCGTTTGTTGTCATTCTTCGCTCTGTGATCGTTGCTCTGGTTTTGGCGTTCATTTGGCCAGTGATTCAAACAGGGATCAATGACTTTGGTAAGTGGATTGCCAATTCTCAAGATACGGCACCGATTTTGGCTCCTTTCTTATATGGAACGCTTGAACGGCTGCTTCTCCCGTTTGGCTTGCACCATATGTTGACGATTCCGATGAACTATACGCAACTAGGTGGAACCTATGAAATTTTGACTGGTGCACAAGCGGGCAGCCAAGTGTTTGGTCAAGATCCGTTGTGGTTAGCGTGGGCAACCGACTTAGTCAACTTGAAAAACAATGGCGATATGTCACAGTATCAACATGTATTGACGCAATGGACACCCGCTCGTTTCAAAGTTGGTCAAATGATCGGTTCTACTGGTATCTTAATGGGAATGACGTTAGCGATGTATCGCAATGTTGACCCTGATAAGAAGAAAAAATACAAATCGATGTTCCTTTCTGCCGCGGTTGCGGTGTTCTTGACCGGTGTTACAGAACCTTTGGAATTCATGTTCATGTTTGTAGCAGTCCCGCTCTATGCCTGCTATGCCGTGATTCAAGGGGCCGCCTTTGCGATGGCAGACTTGATTCATTTACGGGTTCATTCATTTGGAAATATTGAATTGTTGACCCGCGTGCCGATGGCAATTCGGGCAGGGTTAGGAAATGATTTATTGAATTTCGTCTTAACAAGTATTGCCTTTGGTGTATTCACTTATTTCTTCGCAAACTTTATGATTAAGAAATTCAATTATGCGACTCCAGGAAGAAATGGGAATTATGAAGTAGACAACGACGACAGTGTTAGTGATGGAAGTAATGGAACAGCCTCAGCAGATTCTCAGATCGTAAAAATTATTAACTTATTAGGTGGTCCGCAAAACATTACCGATGTTGATGCGTGTATGACCCGTTTACGAGTGACGGTTGCTGATAATGGGGTGGTAGGCAATGAAGAGGCTTGGAAAAAGGCTGGAGCAATGGGGTTATTAGTAAAAGATAACGGAGTTCAAGCAGTGTATGGTCCAAAAGCGGATATTTTGAAATCAGATATTCAGGACCTCTTGGACTCGGGAGCGACCATTCCAACTAGTGACACGCAGCCGGTAACAGCTGAGCCTGAAAAATCAGCAGTTGTCTTTAAAGGGGCGCATCAAGAATTTGTAGCTCCTGCCAACGGGGAACTGATTCTCATTGATCGTGTTCAAGATGAAGTCTTTTCACAAAAAATGATGGGCGAAGGGTTTGCTGTCATTCCAGAAAATGGTGAGATAGCAAGTCCGGTCGCCGGTACGATTGTTTCAATTTTCCCAACTAAACACGCAATCGGGATCAAGACTGATGATGAAATCGAAGTGTTGCTGCATATGGGGATCGACACTGTTGATCTTGGTGGTGAAGCATTTGAGATTAAGGTCCGTGAAGGTGAGAAAGTAAAAGCAGGGAAAATCGTAGCAACTGCCGATTTGGCTAAGATTCAAGCAAGCGGTAAAAAGACGACGATGATCGTTGTGTTCACAAATGGTGACAAGATTGAAGATTACCATTATGATAAAACTGGACTTGTTTCTCGTGGGGAAACGATTGGAAAGTTTGATTATTAAAGTGAGGCGAGAAGGATCAAAGTATTAACTCTAAACACGCATAGCTGGATGGAAGCGGATGATCAACGACAAATTCACGTATTGGCACAACGAATCGCTAAAGAAAAGTATGACCTTGTGGGTTTGCAAGAGGTAAATCAAGGAATTGCAAGCCCATTGGTAACTGTCGATAGCTATTTTCAACCAACGGAAAAACAGCAAGCGATTCGTCAAAATAATTTTCTGTTTTGCTTGACCGAGCATTTAAAAGAACTGGGCTGTTACTACTATTGGAATTGGAGTTATAACCATATCGGCTATGATCGTTTTCATGAAGGAATTGGTTTGCTATCTAAAACGCCCTTAATAGTAGAAAGCCATTTTGTTTCAAAAAGTTCTAATCCGGCTGATTACCATACAAGGAAAGTAGTGATTGGCGAAACGACCGTGAATCAAGAACAAATAGTAATCGCGAATGTACATCTTTCTTGGTGGCGGGGCTTTGATGATTCTTTTGCACCCGAATGGCAAACGTTAGAAGAAAAGTTGAAAGCAAAAAGCGGTTCTTTATTAGTTGTTGGAGATTTTAACAACGATGCTAAAAAGATCAATGAAGGATATGACTTGGTGACAAAAAGTTCTTTAGATTTGCAAGACGCCTTCGTAGCGGCAAAAAAGACAACCGGAGAATGTACAGTTGAAGAAGCGATTGATGGCTGGGCTCAGAATCGATCAGGTTTAAGGATTGATTATGTGTTCGCTAGTAAAAAATTTGAAATAGCCAGCTACAAGGTTGTTTTTGATGACGTCAACGATATTAAGATTAGTGACCATTTTGGAATAGAAGTAACGATGGACTAGCGATTTGCTAGTCCGTTTTTCATTATACTGAAATTATTTTGAAAAAATGATGAAAAGTGTTTGACATTATATTTCAGTATGATATTATCAATAACGTTGTTAAGACAAGTTGCTATGACAACGAAAAATAATGTTTGACAAACTTTTTGCTGGATGTTATGATTTCAAAGTTGTCATTTGAGTTTCAAATGAGTTTCAAAACTTTTTCAAAAATTAATTGAAAAAAAGTTGTTGACATTCACTCAGTAACCTGTTATGATATAAAAGTTGCTGAAACAAAGCGACAAACAACGTAGACCTTTGAAAACTGAACGAATA
>NZ_BJDW01000039.1 GCF_005405345.1 Enterococcus viikkiensis
ATTCTTTGGTCAGAACTATTTTGAGTGTAGCACAAATGGCTTTTTTAGTTGTCTAGCTTAATTTTACAATCGGCGTATATAAAAAATGTGAATACTTTTTTTAAGAAAAATAGATATGATATCGTACATGGTCACTTGAGCAGTTCTGCAAGTATTTATTTAGGGATAGCTAAAAGATACAAAATGACAACAATTGCACATTCCCATAACGTATATTCTTTTTCACTACACACTATTTTTCATAAATTATTTACTTTTCCAACAAGATATATTTCAGAATATTTTTTTGCTCCTACACGTTTGGCAGGTGAAGATAGATATGGAAAAAAGATAGCAAATGGGAGAAACTTTTTCATATTAAAAAATGGCTTTTTTATAGATAGATACTTATTTGATCTGAATATTCGTCAAAAAACAAGAGAAATATTAAAAATTGAAAAAGACACAAAAGTTTTTATCCATATTGGACGGTTTTCAAAGCAAAAAAATCATAAAAAAATATTAAGTGTTTTTAAAGAATATGTTACCTATAACTCAAATGCGAAATTGCTTCTAATTGGAGCTGGAAAATTGGAGAATGAGATAATAAATTATATTTCTGAGAATGATTTAGACAGTAGTGTACATATGCTAGGACTAAGGCAAGATATTTCGCAATTGTTGATGGCATCAGACTTATTTATTTTTCCATCACTCAATGAAGGTTTAGGCATAGCACTAGTTGAAGCTCAGACAACTGGGTTACCTTGTGTGATTTCAGATGTAATTCCACAAGAAGCACTCTTAAACAGAGAATCTATGAAAGTATGTTCTTTATCCGAAGATGATGTGGAGTGGAGGAAAGCGATAGATGAAGTTCTTAAAAGGCCTATTGATAGAGAACAAGATTTTTATCAAGTAAAAAAATTAGGATATGATATTAATGATGTAGTACAAATGTTACAAAAATATTACGAAATTTTTAGTGTAGGAGATAAATAATGTTAATTTCAATAATTACCCCAACATTCAATAGAAGTGAACTCCTTAAAAATTGTTTTAAATCTCTTACTGAACAATCAGTTACTAATTTTGAGTGGATAATAGTTGATGATGGAAGTTCGGATCAAACTGAAAATGTCGTAAATGATTTCTTGAATATGGAAACTACTTTTCCGATTTTATATTATAAAAAGAATAATGGTGGGAAACATACTGCTCTAAATTTTGCTATGGATAAAATTAATGGAGATGTTTGTTGCATATTAGATAGTGATGATATTTTTCTTCCAGAAGCAATAGCAGAAATTAATAATGAATGGTTGTCCTATTTTAAAGATCAAACTATAGGAGTCGTATGCTTTTTAAGAGGATTTGATCCAGAAAATGCCATTTCACATATCTCTGAGGGTACAAAAATAGTAAGCAATCATATTGATTACCGAATTAATCAAGGTATCAAAGGTGATTTTTGTGAAACTATTAGAGTAAATACATTTAAAAAATTTCGATTTCCAGTTTTTCCAGAAGAAAAATTTTTTTCTGAGGGTTGGTTATGGACCAATATAGGGATTGGATATAAAACGGTTTATGTAAATAAAATTATTTATTTAACTGAATATAGAGACGATGGGTTGACTAGAGCGGGAAGAGCTTTACGACTGAAGTCCCCAAAGGCAGGAATGCTCAATAGTTATGTTCAAATGAATAAAAAGATAAAAATGAAATACAGATTAAAACAAGGAATTTTATATAATGTGTATAAATCTAGAGTAAGAGAATCTGATAGGAAAAAAATTATTAAACAAAATGATTACCGGCTTATAAGAGGAATTACAAAACCAATTTCGTGGGTGTTATCATATTATTGGAATAAAAAATTTCTGTAAAAAGGGAGGGGGCAACGAATGCCAGTTTATTCATTACTATTTTTTATTACATCTTATTTCGCGCTGATTACAGAAAAATTTAAAAATAGAACATTACAAGGAATGATCTACCTAGTTATAATAGTAACCAGTGCTATTATTACTGGAACTAGGTATTTTTTAGGTGGATACGATATATATAACTATTTTTACTTTTTTGAAAGAACTCCCGTTTTAAGTCAGTTAAATTTGTTTGGCATAGTGAAAAATAATGGGATTTTTGGGAGCGATGTGGGATATTTAGCAGTTAATTCTTTAATAAAAACATTAGGATTCAGTTTTTTTGGAGCGACATTGTTAATCTCTACTTTTTTTTATGCTTCGTTGTATTTATTTTTTAGGCGGTACAATGTAAATGTATTAGTTTGCCTGATTTTCTTTTTTTATAAAGCATTCCTAGATCTGACATTTATTTATATGAGACAATGTATTGCTGTCGCTATCGCATTAATTGCTTTTAACTATTTATCAAAGTCACGTTATTTAACGTACGCAGCACTAATATTTTTAGCATCTACTATGCACTTTACGGCGATAATATTATTAGTGTTAATTCCCTTAAAAAAAATAAAGCTTACAAAAAAAAGGATAATTATAATAACCTTATTGTTGTGCCTATCGTATGTTGTAGTATTTTTAGATATAAAAATTTTTACCTATATAGCAGGTCTATTTTCATTTCTTGGGGGAAGCGCAACAATGAAAGTTGATTCAGCAGCAGGTTTAAATGATCTATATGCTTCCACTATAACGAGTCCATTACACTTATTAGAGTTTCTTGTGTTAGATTTCATGTTAATAAAATCTATTGATAAAATTGAATATTCTGAAAAAAACAATACGATTATATGGATATTTATTTGTGCCCTTCCAATATATACTATCTTTGCAAATGAAGAGATTTTTATCCGCATGAAATATTATTTTATTTTATCTTATCCTATTATCTTTTATTTAATAATATCAACCTATAAAGATATCTATAAATATGTGTGCATCGTTATCGCATGTCTCTGGTGTTTTGCAGGAATGTATAAATTTGGTTATCAATTTGATAGTGGTAATCTATATCATTATCATTCTTATATTACAAAGAATGTATCAATTTTTTTGAAAGATTGGTGAAAAATGAAGTTGAAAATTGGATCAAAATTAAAAAAAAATATATTTATATATCGGATATATTTTGCTTTTGGGAATTTTTTTCTGTTTATTATGAAAATATTTTACAAAAATAAAAAAGATATTATTTTGTTTAACAGTTTCGGAGGAAAGAAAATAGATGATAGCCCTTTCGAATTATATCAAGAAATAAAAAAAAGAGATATATTCAAAAATTGCAAATTAATATGGGCGGTTGAAGATATTGATCAAGTAACACCGCCAGTTGAAAATATTATTTCAATAAATTCAATTAAATTTTTTAAAATGGCAATACAGTCAAAAGTATGGATTACTAATAGTAGTATGCAAAGAGGATTAATTTTAAAAAACTCTGATACTATCTATTTGAATACTTGGCATGGAACGCCAATGAAAAATATGGGAATAGATATTGTTAAAAAAGAACAAAGTTTTCAAATTCGTGAAGATAAAAAAGATGTTGATCTATTTTTAGTCCAAAGTAGTTATGAAAAGGAAATATTTGAAAATGCTTTTTCTATGTCTGAAAAGCAATTTTTAAATGTTGGATACCCAAGAAATGATAGATTGTTAAATTTTGATTGTACTGAGGTTTCTGATATAAAGAAGAGACTGAACATAAATAATAATAAAAAAGTTATACTTTATGCTCCCACTTTTAGACCAGAAGTGACTGATAGTGAGGGGCGAATTGTTATGGATTTAAAATTTGATATCCATAAGATGGTAGAAACATTAGGAGAAGATTTTATTATATTATTACGAGCACATTATGAGACTTACGTACCCAATTTTAGTGATGCTTATGAAGATAAGTTCTTAAATGTCACAGATTACACCAATTTAAATGATTTATTAATAATTACAGATCTATTGATTAGCGATTATTCAAGTATTTTCTTTGACTATTCATTATTGTCTAAGCCTATGATAGCTTATGTATATGATTTTGATGAATATAGATTAAAAAGAGGACTTTATTTTGATATTAGAGAGTTTTTACCAAGCGCTAAAAATATGAAGGAATTAATTGATTTAATAATTAATTATCAGGAGGATTCGTCAAGTTATATAGAAAAAACAAAAATATTTCAAAAACAGTTTGTAGAATGGTACGGTAATGCTACTGTCAAGACAGTTGATTTTCTTCAAAATTTTATTTATGGAAAAGGCTCGGGTTGAGTTGATTATGAAAGTATTAAAAAATTACTTCTATACGTCATTTTATCAAATTTTTACAATTATTATTCCATTAGTCACAACTCCCTATATTGCAAGAACTGTTGGAGTAAGAGGAATGGGAGTTGCGGCAGCTACGCTATCAGTTTCACAGTTTTTTATGAGTATATCCAAACTTGGAATTATCAAATATGGGGCTAGAGAAATTGCAAGTAGTGAAAATGAAGAGAGTATAAAAGAAAACTTTATTTCAGTATTCATTAGTCATTCTTGTTTAGGAGTAATAATTTTTCTTTTGTATTGTTCGTTAGCAATAATTGGTTTTTTTGGATCCAATAAAGTTATTTTATTGATACAAGGGATATATATATTAGCTTCAATATTTGACGTTTCATGGTTTTTTCATGGTATACAAAATTTTAAAGTGACTGCTACTAGAGGCATTTTAATTAAATTAAGTAGTTTGATACTTATTTTTATGTTTGTAAAAAATGAAACGGATTTATTTAGTTATGTCTTAATTCTAGCGGTCACTAATTTTATGGGTTCTCTATCCTTATGGACGATTATTCCCAAATATTTTGATTTAGGATCGATAAAGATTACTAAATATATAAGCTTTAAGATGATTAGAAATACGCTAATAGCTAGTTTTTTTATATTTATTCCATTGTGGGGAGCTCAGCTAAATACAATTTTAGACGTTATTGTTCTCAAATTTTTTACTAATAATGTTCAAGTCGGGTACTATGTAAATGCAGTAAAAATAGTGACTATTCCCATGTACTTAATAACAAGCCTTACTCTTGTCATGTTCCCAAAAATATCAAGTGATTTAAAAAAAAATGATAAAGTATCAGTTCTTCCGTCTATTAAAAAGACAATGACTTTTATGATATATTTAGCTGCCCCATTGTCTATTGGATTAATGGTAATTTCAGAAAATCTAGTTCAGTGGTTTTTAGGAAAAGATTTTTTTCCTTCTGGGATGATGATAAGTATTTTAGCATTAAAAATTATTTTAGTTTCTTTAAATGAGACTATTGGTATTCTATACTTAATTCCTACAAAGGAAAATAGAAAGTACTCAAATGCTGTGCTTATCGGGATGACTTTTGGGATTATGTTAAATTCAATATTATCAAATGTGGTTGGAGGAATTGGAACATCGATATCATATGTTCTTGTCGAATTTGTTACATTTTTTGTACTTGTACTAAGTACTCAGGAAATAATTCGAGCTATTCCATTTTTAGAAATAATTAAAGATGTTTTTTGTGCTATTTTAATGGGTGGAATAATCATTATGATAACATATAATACCGAAATAGTCGGAGTAGCATTGACTCTCATTCAGATTTTTGTTGGGATAATTAGTTATATTACTATGACAATTATTTTCAAATCAAGTATATCTAGAAAGATTTTACAGTATGTTTCAATAAAATTGAAAAATTACAAATGAAGCTTCCATTTATCAATCCTATTGGAGAATTTCAATGGAATTATATACCGATATTAATTGTTAATAATAAGAATACACTTTTTTTAAATGAGTATGTTACTGATGGAAGAGACTTTTTTTACTAAATGAGGAGGTAAACATGAAAAAAGCAGTAGTTTTGGGTGGAAGTAGTGGGATAGGTTTAGCTATGGTAAAAAATTTAGTTGATAAAGGTTACTCTAACATTTATGTATTCGACAAACAAAAGCCTCAAATAGATATAAAACAGGTTACATATAAGCATTTTGATGCGGTTATTGATAGTTACGACATATTTGATAAATATGTAGACCAAATAGATACACTACTTATCACAGCAGGATATGGAAGGGTGGCGCCTTTTGAAACATTTCAAGATGCAGAAATAAAAAATAATTTACTTGTGAATGCAGTGGCCCCAATTAGAGTCATAAGTAAATTTTATAAAAGATTATTAAATAGAGAAAACTTCTATTGCGCTGTTATGGGGAGTATAGCTGGGTTTATAAGTTCCCCATTATTTTCTGTATACGGAGCTGGGAAATCAGCTATTTGCCAATTTATCGAGAATGTTAATATAGAAATTGAAAAGAAAGAATCAAAAAATAGAATTTTGAATGTTTCTCCAGGATCAATTAAAGGAACAAGTTTTAATGGAGAAAGCACAGATTTATCAGTGATTGATGATTTGGCTGAATCCATTATAACTAATATGTATAAAAGGAAAGAATTATTCATACCAGATATTGACGTTTATACAGATGTATTAAAACGTTATAAATCTGATTCGCATAAATTTGGAATTGATAGTTATGAGTACAAAGTTGAATCTGGTAGAATAAATGTTTTACCACAACTGAAAATTGGATATTTAAGTGGGACATTTGATTTATTCCATGTAGGACATTTAAATCTATTGAGACATGCAACCTGAATTCCCGGAATTTATAACGAGGGAGGGGCAACCCCTAACGCCTCATATAATTCCTTCTGCTTCGTCGTAA
>NZ_BJDW01000040.1 GCF_005405345.1 Enterococcus viikkiensis
TATCGAACACCTTTGGAAGTATTTTTGAGTTACGTAAGTATTGATGATTTGTCTAACTTAATTTGACAATTAAGAATTTATAAAAAACCTAAACAAAGGTTTGCCGCAGTCTATGCTATTTTTATGGTATGAGTTATATAAACTATCGCTCTACCTTTATGCTTCGAATCACGTTAATTATTCGCAAAAAAACTAGCTAGAATTAAAAAAGATTCTGGCTAGTCTTTAAGAGCTATTAAAGAGTAGCAAATAGCTACTTTCTTGCTAGCAATTTTCCTTTTAAATGCTGATACGTCAAAAATTGCTGCCGAGTCCGCTTAATGGCTTTATACCTTTTTGGCTGCTTTTTATAAAATTCCTGATGATAATTTTCCGCTGGCCAAAACGTCTCCGCTCTTCTAATCTCCACGATGATCGGTTTTTTATAACGATGGGACTCAATCACCGCTTGCTTTTCTTTTTCAGCGATTCGACGCTGTTGGTCATTTAACACAAAAATGATTGGCCGGTATTGATCGCCACGATCTTGGAATTGGCCAGAAGCATCTGTCGGATCAATGATCTGCCAATAAAGCGTCATTAATTCTTGATAACTAACGACCCGCGTATCAAAGATAATTTCTACCGCCTCCACATGTCCGGTAAAACCGCCGCTGACCTGATCATAATTCGGTCGATCCTCTATGCCACCCGTATACCCTGACAACACTGAATCAATCCCAGGATGCGTCTCGAAAGGTTCTACCATACACCAAAAACAGCCACCTGCAAAAATTGCCCGCTCTTGATGGGTTGGATCACTGATCTGATGTTTTTCTTGGACCGATTCTTCCCTACGCGATTCATTTCCAGTCAGTTCCTGATAAAAATCAGCAACATCCGGTGTCAAATTATTCCGAGTAGCCAGTGGTCGCAGCTCCGCTTCCAACTTGGCTGTCTGCTCATTAAAATTTTCACTCGCTGCTAAAGCATTTTTTGCATTCGTCAGCAAGTAACGTTCCCAGTCTCGCGTGTTGGGATTTAAAATCAGATTATAGATTTTTTCTAAAATTTTTTCTTGATCTAAAGCCATCATACTCACTCCCTTTGAGACAGTCTGTCCGCTAAAATTCAATTGCAATTTACCACAAATTGAGGGAATTATCGAATGGTTGAATTGTGACCAAAAAAGAACGACCACAAAAGTTGTAGTCGTTCATTGAAATTAAAGCAATTCAAATTGAGCTTGCTGTGTATCATTTACATTTTTTCCAACAAAAACAATAAATTCCCCCGCTTCAGTTCCAAACTGCATATCCTTCATATAGTAAAATAAATCATTTCGCTTAATCGTGAATGTTACCTTTTTTTCTTCTATGGAAGTACCTCGTTTTTATTTTGTAATAACACGATCGATTCTTGGGTCACTTTATCGCGCCAAGTTTCGATTTCCTTCAGTCAATAAAGGTAGTTTGCTCCTGATCGACATTGGTACCACGATAAGGTTCTTCAAACAGTTCCAAATCATTTTTTAATTTTAAAATACACCACATTGCATCGTTTACTAAGGCTAAATCAATCGCACCATCAACAACTAATGCTTCTAATTCATTTGTATAGTAACCGGTCTTCATATCAATCCCAATTCCATATCCGCGTTTTGTTTCAATGCTCGTTCAACATTACGTCCAAAATTTCCATAACCTACAATCACAATTTTGATCATCCACAATTCCTCCTAATACTATTTATTAAGATTGAACTACAAAAAATAGCAAATATTAAGAAAATCTCAATCTAATATTTTTGTAGCTTGATCACTTAGAACCGACAATAAAAAAGACCAAGAAACTCTTTGTTTCTTGGTCCGCCTTTTAAATTAAGTTGTATTCAATCAAACTGTCAACGGCTGCCAATATAGCCTCTTCTTTGGTTCCAATCGGTTTCCATCCTAAGACTTCTCTCGCTTTGGCGTTGCTGACGTTACGGTTCATCTCAGCCATGAACTGTCCCTCTTTGGCCATTGCATTTACATAAGATGCCGCTTTTAACATCCAATTGGGCATGACTCTTTTCGACAAAGTAGCTGCTAATTGAGGACGTTCTCTATGCAACAGCTCCGCGATTTCCGGCATTGAGATCATTCCATCCGTTGAGGCAATAAAACGCTGGCCCGCAGCTTCTGGTGTGCTCATTGCTCTAATATGCAGATCAGCGACATCTCGCACATCCACCACATTCAACTGAATATTCGGTATTACTTTCATCGAACCGCTAGCAATCCCCTTCAATAAATCAAAACTGCCGGAAACATGACTATCCAAGGAAGGTCCAAAAATAGCTACTGGATTGATCGTCGCAAATTCCAAGCCTTTGCCTTCAGTTTCAATAAACTTCCATGCAGCTTTTTCGGCCAGCAGTTTAGATTTTTCATAGGCTGAAAGACCCTTGGCATTTTCATCAGTCCAATCTTTTTCAGTCGTTACCGAATGCCAATCCTGATTAGTAAATCCTACTGCACCAAAGTTTGATGTCATAACGACTCGTTTAACTTTCGTACGACTAGCCGCTTTCAAAATGCGAAGGATTCCTTCGACTACGGGACGAATCACTTCTGCTTCATCCTTAGGAATTTCAAAGAACACGGGTGAAGCGACACTCAATACGTAATCGCGATCCGCCATCGCCTCAGTCCAATTGTCGTCCTTTGAAAGGTCTGCTTCGATAAATGAAAGCTGTTCAAAATTTGTGACACCGTTTTTGCGTAAGGTACTGATTACCTTGTCCTTGCTTTTCAATGAGCGGACCGTTGTTCGAACATCATAGCCTTTATTTAATAGTTGTAAGAGCATTTGCATGCCTAAAAAACCTGTTCCGCCTGTTACCAATACTTTTTCTGCCATAGTGAAAACCTCCATCAAGTTTTCTTTACTTTAAACCCTAAACTATGGTTTAGGGCAAGAGGTTTGATAAAAAAGAACGAACCAAACTTAATTGATCCGCTCTTATCAAAAGCTATTACAACAAATGATTATCTTTTAATACATCACCAATATACGTATCTTCGACTTTCTTCACAAAGTGTTCCAACACTTTTTTCTCAACGTAAGGCAGATCCATTTCCGAAAGCTTCTTCCGATCACTTAAATAATACACCGAATTAGCTAATGTACGGATGTCATAAGCTGAGGCATAAACTTCCGGCACGCCTCGTTCGATGTCCAAGAAGGAATAGACAGCTTCCATCGCGGTCCGAACAGAATATTCGGTGGTAAAGACAGTGTCTCGCTCGGTTTCAGCAAAGTTTCCAATGAAGGCTAGATTTTCTGAGCCATTCGGAATGACTAACGGACGATCGCCAGGTTCGCGCAACATAAAGTACGATGTGATAAATGGCATATAGACGGGAACCACCACACAAGATTCCTCAGAGAATTTTTTGATGTCCGCTTCTGGCACACCTAAGTGATACATCAATTCTTGTACGATTTCTTGGCCACTGCATTGTTCAATCGGCTTCTTTATATAATTTCCTGGAGTGTTGGAAAGGAGCCCGTAGACCCAGGTTACTGTTTGTTGATCGTTTTGTTCTTTAAAATGCGGTTGACGGTGAGTGGCGAAACTCATTAACCAATTGGAATCTTTGATCGTAATAATCCCACCGGTAACCACTTTACCCGTCCGTAATTTTCGTTTGGTCAAACGTGAAATATAAGGTTCAATATCAAAATTTTCCCATGTCACAGTTGCGGAGACAAACCAGCTTTCATCCGGCAAATTGTCGCAAAAAACTTCTGGATGACCGAATTCATTCGACTGTTTCGCCAAGTTTTTCCAAAGATTCCAGCTGCCGCCCAATTCATGAGTAATTGGTGCAGGGGTATGATGGTCCCCTTCGGTTGAGCTTTCTGTAATCGAACCATTGGTGACGAAAACTAAATCATTTTCCGTCAATGCGATTTCTTCGGCTTTACCTGAATGCGTCAGCAAAATTTTCTGTGCTACTTTTTTATTCGATGTCGCTTCAACTTGAATATTAGTGATCTTCGTTTCATATTGGAAGTCCACGCCATGGTCATTCAAGAAAGATAACAATGGCTTCACTAAAGATTCATATTGATTGTAGCGAGTGAATTTCAATGCGGTGAAGTCAGGCAATCCTTTGATGTGATGAATGAAGCGCATCACATAACGGCGCATCTCAATAGCGGAATGCCATTTTTCAAAGGCAAACATTGAACACCAATACAACCAAAAGTTTGATTCAAAGAATTCTTCACCAAAAACGTCTTCGATCTTTTTGCCGATTAATTGATCTTCTGACGTCATAAACAAATCGACTAATTCTTTTTGCGCCTTTTTTGATAAAGTAAAGTCCCCATCGTCAGCTGCCCGTTCACCACGATTATGAATGATCCGGCAATTCGATGAGTTAGGATCGTCATGATCCAACCAATAGAATTCATCTAAAACAGAAGCATCTTCCACTTCCAGTGATGGCACTGAACGAAAGAGATCCCACAAACATTCAAAGTGATTTTCCATTTCACGACCACCCCGCGTGACAAAACCATCATGGGGAATAAATTTTCCATCTAACGAACCACCAGACAATGACAGTTCCTCAAAGATATGAATATGTTCACCTTTCATTTGACCATCTCTAATTAAAAAGACTGCAGCGGCTAAGCCCGCTAAGCCTGCTCCTACGATATACGCGCTCTTGTCGTCGATGCCTTCCGGTTTTCTCGGTCTAGCAAATGCCTCATAGTTTCCATTCGTGTATCTCATGTTGTTCCCTCCTATTTTATTTTTTCAAGTACTTCGCCAATGGTAGTAAAATCATTGACTTTCTTTATTTAGCATACCAGTCAGAAAATAATAATAGAAATAAGACGCGTTGAACAATCTGGAAAACTAGACTAATCGAAGTATTTGTCTAAAAAAAGAGAACCTGTGACAAAAACCTTGTCACAGGTCCTCTTTTCGATTAAACGGTACGATAGACGTCGCTTCTTCGGAAATAAGTCGAAATTCCACAAAAATTTAAAAAGTCATTTCCGGCAATTCCTTCTTATTTCTTGAAGCTGAATACTTCTGTCGCGACCTCTAGTATTATGCCTCTTGTTCGGTCATAATTACTGGACCTTCTTTGGTTATCACGATGGAATGTTCATATTGAGCGCAAAAACTGCCGTCCAATGTCCGAGCAGTCCAACCATTGCCATCGATTCCCGCTTCCCAAGTTCCTGTGGTGATCATGGGCTCGATCGTAATCGTCATGCCTTCCTTCAACCGAGTTCCTTTACCGGCAACACCAAAGTGAGGGAAGAATGGTTCTTCATGTATCGTCGGACCGATTCCATGAGCTAGGAAATCTTGAACAACGCCATAGCCTTTGCCTTCTGCATATGTTTGGATGGCGTGGCCGATATCCCCAACACGATTGCCGACTTGGGCTTGTTCGATTCCTAACATCAATGCTTCTTTGGTTACATCCATCAGTGCTTGATGCTCCGGCGTGATTTCGCCGACCGCATACGTCCAGCAACTATCCGAAATTGCGCCATGATAATCAACACAAAAATCGACCTTCAGAACATCGCCTGTTTTCAAACGATATTTTGACGGAAAGCCGTGACAAATCTCATCATTCACGCTCGTACACGTCGCAAATTCGTAGCCTTCGAAACCAATCTGAGCCGCTGTCGCTCCAGCAGTTTCGATTTTTTTCTGGACGAATTGATTGATTTCTTTGGTGGTAACACCGGGAACAATAAATTCCCGCAATTGTTTGTGGATACCCGCTAAAATAGCACCAGATTCTTTCATCTGTTCAATTTCTCTTGTTGATTTTAAAGTGATCATTTATTCGCTCCTTCATTGATACTTGAACGTTATAACACGAATCACTTTTAAAGGAAAGGCAAATGATTAAAAACAATCAAGAGTTTAACTCCAGCTTAAATTGATTCAACGGTCCCCTTCGCCAAAGGTCTTTATTTTTTAGATAAATCTGTCCATACTCAATGATCCAGCCGTGAAGATTCTGCGCTTTGATGGTATCCAGCGTCTCCGGCCAAAGGATCTGCTTCTTCAAATCTTTATATCCTGAGGATAAAAAACCAAGATTTTCAAAAATTCGTTGCGCATATTTGTCCGCGATAAACGTCGAATGGTCAAAGACATAGACTAGCAAAACATCCGCCGTTTCTTCACCAATTCCTTTGATTGTCAACAATTCTTTCCGTAGCTTTGAAAACTCTTGTTGCGCAATTAATTCCAAATCAAATTGTGCTTCAGCCAGCCATGTAAATAAGCGCTGGATCGTTTCAGACTTGCCTTTATAAAAGCCGCTAGGCCGAATCAAGTCTTGTAATTCTGTTTTTTCTAACGCCACTATTTTCTCTGGTAAAAACTGGGTCGCAACCGCTAGATTTGTTAGCGCGTAATCAACATTGCGCCAGTTGGTATTTTGGACGAGCACCGCACCAAGTAAAATCTCCCATTTATTATCAGTATCCCACCAGCGACGGTGTTCCATAACCTGACTAAAGGCTTCATATAATTCTTCGATATTTGTGACCATTTCTATCCTGAATTCCCGGAATTTATAACGAGGGAGGGGCAACCCCTAACGCCTCATATAATTCCTTCTGCTTCGTCGTAA
>NZ_BJDW01000041.1 GCF_005405345.1 Enterococcus viikkiensis
GCGTGGCGACGTCCTAATCTCACAAGGGGCAACCCCTCACTACAATCGGCGCTAAGAAGCTTAACTTCTGTGTTCGACATGGGAACAGGTGTATCCTTCCCGCTATCGCCACCACACTATTTGTTTGAGTTGAGTAAACTTCGTTCACTCAAAACTGGATCAGAAACTTTCTTAAACAACCTTGAATCAATTTTTGGTTAAGTCCTCGATCGATTAGTATCAGTCCGCTCCGTACATCACTGCACTTCCACTTCTGACCTATCTACCTGATCATCTCTCAGGGATCTTACTTTCTTAAAGAAATGGGAAATCTCATCTTGAGGTGGGCTTCACACTTAGATGCTTTCAGCGTTTATCCCTTCCCTACATAGCTACCCAGCGATGCCTCTGGCGAGACAACTGGTACACCAGCGGTAAGTCCATCCCGGTCCTCTCGTACTAAGGACAGATCCTCTCAAATTTCCAACGCCCGCGACGGATAGGGACCGAACTGTCTCACGACGTTCTGAACCCAGCTCGCGTGCCGCTTTAATGGGCGAACAGCCCAACCCTTGGGACCGACTACAGCCCCAGGATGCGACGAGCCGACATCGAGGTGCCAAACCTCCCCGTCGATGTGGACTCTTGGGGGAGATAAGCCTGTTATCCCCAGGGTAGCTTTTATCCGTTGAGCGATGGCCCTTCCATGCGGAACCACCGGATCACTAAGCCCGACTTTCGTCCCTGCTCGACTTGTAGGTCTCGCAGTCAAGCTCCCTTGTGCCTTTACACTCTGCGAATGATTTCCAACCATTCTGAGGGAACCTTTGGGCGCCTCCGTTACTCTTTAGGAGGCGACCGCCCCAGTCAAACTGCCCATCTGACACTGTCTCCCACCACGATTAGTGGTGCGGGTTAGAGTGGTCATAACACAGGGGTAGTATCCCACCAGCGCCTCTGTCGAAACTAGCGTCCCGACTTCTACGGCTCCTACCTATCCTGTACATGTGGTACAAACACTCAATATCAAACTGCAGTAAAGCTCCATGGGGTCTTTCCGTCCTGTCGCGGGTAACCTGCATCTTCACAGGTACTAAAATTTCACCGAGTCTCTCGTTGAGACAGTGCCCAAATCGTTACGCCTTTCGTGCGGGTCGGAACTTACCCGACAAGGAATTTCGCTACCTTAGGACCGTTATAGTTACGGCCGCCGTTTACTGGGGCTTCAATTCGTACCTTCGCTTACGCTAAGCACTCCTCTTAACCTTCCAGCACCGGGCAGGCGTCAGCCCCTATACGTCATCTTTCGATTTTGCAGAGACCTGTGTTTTTGATAAACAGTCGCTTGGGCCTATTCACTGCGGCTGATCTTTCGATCAGCACCCCTTCTCCCGAAGTTACGGGGTCATTTTGCCGAGTTCCTTAACGAGAGTTCTCTCGCTCACCTTAGGATTCTCTCCTCGACTACCTGTGTCGGTTTGCGGTACGGGCCGTTGTTTTCTCACTAGAAGCTTTTCTCGGCAGTGTGACATCAGGAACTTCGGTACTATTATTTCCCTCCCCATCACAACTTGTCCTTAGAGAAGCAAGCATTTGACTCGCCTCAAGACTCATTGCTTGGACAGACATTTCCAATCGTCTGATTCCTTAGCCTCCTGCGTCCCTCCATTGCTCAAACAAAAACAACGGGTACAGGAATATCAACCTGTTATCCATCGCCTACGCCTTTCGGCCTCGGCTTAGGTCCCGACTAACCCTGGGCGGACGAGCCTTCCCCAGGAAACCTTAGTCATTCGGTGGACAGGATTCTCACCTGTCTTTCGCTACTCATACCGGCATTCTCACTTCTAAGCGCTCCAGCAGTCCTCACGATCTACCTTCAACGCCCTTAGAACGCTCTCCTACCAACACACCTAATGGTGTGTTCCACAGCTTCGGTAAACTATTTAGCCCCGGTACATTTTCGGCGCAGGGTCACTCGACTAGTGAGCTATTACGCACTCTTTAAATGGTGGCTGCTTCTGAGCCAACATCCTAGTTGTCTGTGCAAC
This sequence comes from Enterococcus viikkiensis, assembly GCF_005405345.1. Lineage (GTDB taxonomy): Bacteria > Bacillota > Bacilli > Lactobacillales > Enterococcaceae > Enterococcus_A > Enterococcus_A viikkiensis. Next base: position 2,031 of record NZ_BJDW01000041.1, read on the forward strand.
CCCACATCCTTTTCCACTTAATAGTTATTTTGGGACCTTAGCTGGTGGTCTGGGCTGTTTCCCTTTCGACTATGGATCTTATCACTCACAGTCTGACTCCCAGAGATGAATGGATGGCATTCGGAGTTTATCTGAATTCGGTAACCCGAGATGGGCCCCTAGTCCAAACAGTGCTCTACCTCCATCATTCTTACTCTGAGGCTAGCCCTAAAGCTATTTCGGAGAGAACCAGCTATCTCCAAGTTCGTTTGGAATTTCTCCGCTACCCACACCTCATCCCCGCACTTTTCAACGTACGTGGGTTCGGTCCTCCAGTGCGTTTTACCGCACCTTCAACCTGGACATGGGTAGATCACATGGTTTCGGGTCTACGACCACTTACTCATTCGCCCTATTCAGACTCGCTTTCGCTACGGCTCCGTCTTTTCAACTTAACCTCGCAAGTAATCGTAACTCGCCGGTTCATTCTACAAAAGGCACGCTATCACCCATTAACGGGCTCTAACTTGTTGTAGGCACACGGTTTCAGGATCTATTTCACTCCCCTTCCGGGGTGCTTTTCACCTTTCCCTCACGGTACTGGTTCACTATCGGTCACTAGGGAGTATTTAGCCTTGGGAGATGGTCCTCCCGGATTCCGACGGAATTCCTCGTGTTCCGCCGTACTCAGGATCCTCCTAGGTGCCAGTCAAATTTTGTCTACGGGGCTTTTACCCTTTCTAGCAGACCTTTCCAGGTCCTTCGACTATTTCACTGGACTACCATATCGGAGTCCTACAACCCCAAGAGGCAAGCCTCTTGGTTTGGGCTTTTCCCGTTTCGCTCGCCGCTACTCAGGGAATCGAATTTTCTTTCTCTTCCTGCAGGTACTTAGATGTTTCAGTTCTCTGCGTCTACCTCTAATCAGCTATGTATTCACTGAAAAGTAACATCCTATAAAAGATGCTGGGTTCCCCCATTCGGAAATCTCCGGATCAAAGCTTACTTACAGCTCCCCGAAGCATATCGGTGTTAGTCCCGTCCTTCATCGGCTCCTAGTGCCAAGGCATCCACCGTGCGCCCTTATTCACTTAACCTTATCTTGACTTTCGTCAAGGGTCTTACTAATTCCCATGAGCGATCATGTTCCTTAGTAATAAATAAGCAATTGAACTTATTAAAAAACTCATTCAACGCGGTGTTCTCGGTTTGTTTAAAAAAATGTGTTTCTGTATCCAGTTTTCAATGAACGATTTTTGAGAGTAGACCTCTCAAAACTGAACGAATAAAAGCAAGCCTGTGTAGTTTCCGTAACGTTCATCTTAGATGAACTATATCCTTAGAAAGGAGGTGATCCAGCCGCACCTTCCGATACGGCTACCTTGTTACGACTTCACCCCAATCATCTATCCCACCTTAGGCGGCTGGCTCCAAAAGGTTACCTCACCGACTTCGGGTGTTACAAACTCTCGTGGTGTGACGGGCGGTGTGTACAAGGCCCGGGAACGTATTCACCGCGGCGTGCTGATCCGCGATTACTAGCGATTCCGGCTTCATGTAGGCGAGTTGCAGCCTACAATCCGAACTGAGAGAAGCTTTAAGAGATTAGCTTAGCCTCGCGACTTCGCGACTCGTTGTACTTCCCATTGTAGCACGTGTGTAGCCCAGGTCATAAGGGGCATGATGATTTGACGTCATCCCCACCTTCCTCCGGTTTGTCACCGGCAGTCTCGCTAGAGTGCCCAACTAAATGATGGCAACTAACAATAAGGGTTGCGCTCGTTGCGGGACTTAACCCAACATCTCACGACACGAGCTGACGACAACCATGCACCACCTGTCACTTTGCCCCCGAAGGGGAAGCTCTATCTCTAGAGTGGTCAAAGGATGTCAAGACCTGGTAAGGTTCTTCGCGTTGCTTCGAATTAAACCACATGCTCCACCGCTTGTGCGGGCCCCCGTCAATTCCTTTGAGTTTCAACCTTGCGGTCGTACTCCCCAGGCGGAGTGCTTAATGCGTTAGCTGCAGCACTGAAGGGCGGAAACCCTCCAACACTTAGCACTCATCGTTTACGGCGTGGACTACCAGGGTATCTAATCCTGTTTGCTCCCCACGCTTTCGAGCCTCAGCGTCAGTTACAGACCAGAGAGCCGCCTTCGCCACTGGTGTTCCTCCATATATCTACGCATTTCACCGCTACACATGGAATTCCACTCTCCTCTTCTGCACTCAAGTTTCCCAGTTTCCAATGACCCTCCCCGGTTGAGCCGGGGGCTTTCACATCAGACTTAAGAAACCGCCTGCGCTCGCTTTACGCCCAATAAATCCGGACAACGCTTGCCACCTACGTATTACCGCGGCTGCTGGCACGTAGTTAGCCGTGGCTTTCTGGTTAGATACCGTCAAGGGATGAACATTTTACTCTCATCCTTGTTCTTCTCTAACAACAGAGTTTTACGATCCGAAAACCTTCTTCACTCACGCGGCGTTGCTCGGTCAGACTTTCGTCCATTGCCGAAGATTCCCTACTGCTGCCTCCCGTAGGAGTTTGGGCCGTGTCTCAGTCCCAATGTGGCCGATCACCCTCTCAGGTCGGCTATGCATCGTTGCCTTGGTGAGCCGTTACCTCACCAACTAGCTAATGCACCGCGGGTCCATCCATCAGTGACGCAAAAGCGCCTTTCAAAGTAAAACCATGCGGTTTTACTTGTTATACGGTATTAGCACCTGTTTCCAAGTGTTATCCCCTTCTGATGGGCAGGTTACCCACGTGTTACTCACCCGTTCGCCACTCTTTTTCTTTCGGTGGAGCAAGCTCCGGTGAAAGAAAAAGCGTTCGACTTGCATGTATTAGGCACGCCGCCAGCGTTCGTCCTGAGCCAGGATCAAACTCTCATAAAAAGTGTTTGAAACAATCTTGCGATTGTTAAGCTCAATTGTAATAATTGACTTGCTAGCATATTGCTTGCTATGTTGTTTGCTTCTATAAAAGAAGCGCCCTACACATTTGGTTTGTTTTATTCGTTCAGTTTTCAAAGGTCTAC
>NZ_BJDW01000042.1 GCF_005405345.1 Enterococcus viikkiensis
TAACTTTAATTTTACAGAATGGACTTTCTCTTTTTCTACCCTAAATTTCTATTTACACAAAATATTTTACGCTATCAATTAAAACTTATTTTAAGGTTTGAACAATAAATAATAACAATAAAAAATATTTAGTTTCATATTAACATACGCAAAACAACAAAAAAAAACTAGGAATACAAATTTTTATTTACATTCCTAGTTTTTTTATTCTGTTGGATTATCCGCTCACACTCTTGCCCGACAGCCAAAGCCAATTTAGCAAAAATCTGAAAGATCCCATTCAGATTTTTAATCTATCGTGCTGCAATAATTTTTTGCATCAAATTAGAAATCGTTCGCTCATGAAAATGTGTCATCCGGACACTTTCCCCAGCGGCTGTATACCAAATTTTATTTTCGTAAAAGCCAACGTTTTCCCTTTTTCCGTCCATTAGTTCTTTGGCATATTCCAAAACAAGTTGAATCGCCTCACGAGTTGGTTCATCACTTTTGAAGTAACCGGGATAGCTACGCAAATATTCATGAAGATCACTATTTTTTGAGGCTTTCCAGTCTTCGATAAAATCTTCTAATGCGGTAACGACATTGCTTGTCTGAATATCCCATAATGATATATCTGTTTGAGTGTCCATACGCTTCCCCTCCAATGGGTGAATTCCTTTTCAATGATTATAAAACAATTTCCTTTTAAACGCCTGAGATATGTGCGAATTTTTTATTAAAATTGATCAAAAATCAAGCTCCTATTTTAAAAGTAAACTTCAAATAAATAAAGTTTACTTTTATTAGAGTATAGTTATAACTTCTTATTCCCATTTCAATCAGGTATAATGGGCACAATTGATTAATTTTTAAGGATGATTCTTATGCTAAATTTTCTCATAGACAAAATTACAAAACGCTCTAAAATAAATAAGCGGACGGGGGTCGGTATTTTAGCTGGCTTATTGGGCCTGTTCTCTAATCTGGCCCTATTTATCGCCAAATTTTTTATCGGCTCGCTTTCTGGCAGTGTATCTATCATGGCCGATGCTATCAATAATTTATCGGATACAGCCTCATCGGTCATCACATTAGCTGGTTTCAAGATCGCGGGCAAACCAGCGGACGAAGGGCACCCTTATGGACATGAACGTTTTGAGTATATCAGTGGTTTTGTTATTTCTATCTTAGTCACATATGTCGGCGTGCGCTTCTTAGATAGCTCTTTTATCAAAATCATTCATCCCAGCAGCGTCTTACTTACACCGATTGTCTATATCGTACTGGTGCTTTCAATTCTAATGAAATTCTGGCAAGGCTTTATGTATCGCAAATTGAGTCGCGAAATTGATTCAAATACATTGAAAGCTACCGCCCAAGATAGTATTAATGATGTCTACACGACCATTGCCGTTTTGATTTCTGCTATTATCGAATGGCTTAGTGGTTGGCGAATCGATGGCTATATCGGTTTTTTAATCGCACTATACATTATTTATTCTGGGATAAAAATGTTATTAGGCTTCATTAATGATTTAATGGGGGTGAGACCCCCGGAAGCTGAGGTATTAGCGATTCGTAAGCATCTCGATAATTATCCCGATATTATTGGTTATCACGATTTGCTGATTCATAGTTATGGGCCTAATAGTGTTTTTGCCTCCGTACACATTGAAGTCAATCAAGATTGGAGTTTGTCTCATGCCCATGAAGTAATCGATGCCATCGAATACGAAGTAAAAGAGGATGTCGGAGTGGATCTAGTCTGTCATGTAGATCCTTATCCGATTAATGATCCCGATTTCAAACGGATCGCCCCAGAACTGAAAAAAACGTTAAAGGATATCCATCCTCACTTACGTTTTCATGATTTGCGGGTAGATAAAACGACCATACCTGAAACGATTTATTTTGATTTAGTCGTACCGGAGGAATTAAAAAAGACGGAAAATGCTTACTTACAAGACATTATCAGTCAACATTTTATTACTCAAAACGAACCGGCAAAACTTCATATCACCTTCGATCGAACCTATTTACTGTAATAGGAAAGCCGCCCTGGGTAGCAAGCCAAGGCGGCTTTTTTCTGTCTAAAAAGCACGATAAACGTATTGATTTTTTGGTGCCGTCACGGTCTGGACCTTAGTAACATTCACCGCAGGAAGCTGGCGTTGGAAAGGTTCGAAAAAGTCCAACGTAATCGTTCCTTCAACATGAAGCCACTCGTTGTTCTTAACAGCCAAATTCGCTGGTAGTTTCGTCATTAGACCGAACACCCCCGAATCCGCGACACAATGAATAATCCCAAAGCGGAACATAAAATCATATTTTTGCTGATTCTTTTGAGTCTCATAGATAAACCCATTAAAAGAGATATTCTTACCTACAAAAGAATTAGGATAATTATAGATCAGTTCCATCACCTCTAAATAGTTCTCATCCGTGACTTCCAATTTTTGATCCGTCTCATACTTTTTCATCAACTTGGTCATTTGATCATTGTAATCACTTTTATTGTAGTAAATGCTGGTATCCGGTTTTAAATATTGGGTATTCATCTCTGGATCACCCACGGATTCCTTGCTGACTGGAAAACTAAACCCTTTTGCTTCAACAATCGTTGTATCCAGATTAATAGTGGGAAATAACAGGCCCACTACCAAAGGAATTACTAGCAGTAAATAAGCGATCCCTCGTTGATACGGTGTATTCAGTCCATGATTGTGATCATGATGGGACTGTTTTGCTGACTTATCACTACCCGCCCAAATCTTTAATTGGACTAACGCCAAAATTAGCGATAGACCCATCGTTAGAAAAACTAGATAACGATAATGGACATTAATATATTGATCCAATCTGCCAGAAACCTGCAGATACATCATCAATTCAAAATAACCCGACAAAATCAAGAAACGAATCATTGGTCTCCTCCATTTTTATGTATTCTCTCTTATTCGGCCCGCTAAATTACTAAGGCATAGACCGTTACGATCACGCTGATCAAAGCAATTAGCTGAACGATAAATTTTCCGTGGAAGCTGCGTTTCATCATCATTAGATTTTTGATGTCCACCATTGGACCAAAAACTAAAAAAGCCACGATCGCATTAGTTCCGAAGAGGCTCAGTAAGGATGAACCAACAAAAGCATCGGCCTCGGAACAAAGCGACATTGTAAAGGCCAGAACGAGCATCACTAAGATGCCAACAATTTTTGAAGAAGTTAATTGCAGCATAAATTGCGTTGGTAAATAGACTTGCATGCTGCTGGCGATCAAAGCACCAATGATCAAATAGCGACCGGTGTCAAAGAATTCATCAATCCCATGAACCAAGACTGACCAAAGGTTTTGTCTGACAGAATGTTTGTGTGTGTCTCCGTGTTCATGAAGCTCCTCTGTATGAGGGGGGATATCAGTTTTTAAAATCGGTGTACGATTGATATACGCGATCCATGACCCGATGATCAATGCAACGATAAAGCTGCCTAGCGCTCGTAAAAAAGCAAACTTCCAGCTATTACCAAAGGCAATAAAAGTGGAAAATAAAACGATTGGATTAATGATTGGTGCAGTCACCATAAAGGCAAACGCCGTATGTTCCGGCACACCTTTCTTAATGAATTGAGTAATGATTGGTACGATGCCACATTCACAAGAAGGAAAGAAAAATCCTAAACAGGAACCCACGAGAATCGCTAGTAATTTATTTTTAGGCAAAATCTTTTGAACCCGCTCAGGCGTTAAAAAAACCTGCAAAGCGCCAGAAATAATACAACCTAATAACACAAAAGGAATCGCCTCGATGACAATTGAAAGAAAGATCGTACTCATTTGTAAAACAGAATGGGGCAGAAAATTAAACATAACGTTCCTCCAGAATTTTCACTATTCTAAGATATACGCTTTTTTAACCAAAGAAACAAGAAAACTTTGATTCACAAACTTTTTTTTAAATTTTTTTTAGATTTATGGCGGATTTGAGCACAAAAAAAGCCCGCTACATAAAGTAGCGGGACTCATTTTTTTACTTCACTGCATCTTTTAATTGTTTGCCGGCTTTGAAAGCTGGTGATTTGCTAGCTGCGATAGTGATTTCTTCACCTGTTTGAGGGTTGCGGCCTTTACGTGCTGCACGTTCTCGTACTTCAAAGTTACCAAAGCCAATGACTTGAACTTTTTCTCCAGCTTTTAATGATGATTGGATTCCTTCAAATAAAGCATCTACGGCAGATGTTGCATCTTTTTTTGTAAGACCTGTCTTTTCTGCTACTTGTTCAACTAAACTTTGTTTATTAATCATAATGTATAGCCTCCACTGTCTTTTTAATTGATTCCATCCACAATTCTATTCGTTATTGCTGAGAAAGGCAACTGTTAACTCTCTTTTTCCTATTTTTTTCCGCCGTATTCTTTTTTTATTTTTTTAGAACGCCGATTGTAAAATTAAGCTAGACAACTAAAAAAGCCATTTGTGCTACACTCAAAATAGTTCTGACCAAAGAAT
>NZ_BJDW01000043.1 GCF_005405345.1 Enterococcus viikkiensis
ATCGAACACCTTTGGAAGTATTTTTGAGTTACGTAAGTATTGATGATTTGTCTAACTTAATTTGACAATTAAGATAAAAAAAAAGGAGGCCACAGACTTTTTTCTGTTTCCTTCCTTTTTCTATTTTGTCTTTAGCGAATACTTTTAACGATCGAACTAATATATGAAAAATCACTCTCTGTCAAAAAATCATCGACTATTTTTAGATTACTATAAGAATAATTTTTTATTTGATAATTTGCTACTACTAGATCATAATCCTTGAAACTCTCATCTTGTTGAAAGTCGAGAGCCGATCCTCGATAGGCCGTTACTACCACCCGATAATAAAAACGATTTTGAATCAATTCCATCAGCATCTTAGCATGATTTTCACCAGAGTCACTTAACACCAATACCTTAACTTTAGAAGACTGTGCATCTAAGGCGTGAACCAGTCCCGCCCATTCTTTAAATAAAACTGTCAGTACAGCAGAATAAAATTGGCTGAACCAAGGATTCCCACCCGTCCGCTCCATCTGTAAAAGCAGCTGCTGAATGTATTTCGTGAAGTGAGGATACTGAATTTTGGCGTTTCGTGCAAAATAGGCCGCAGAATCAAATAACATCGCTTGCGGAAATGGACAGACTTGATAAGATACATGAATCTGCAATAATTTTTGTAAAAGGCTCTTGCGATTTTCTGCGGATAAAGACAATTCATAGACGCTTATAAGCTCCTCTAAAAAATGTTCCAGCTCGACTAAAGTCTTCTGATAATGACCCTCATGCCGACTAATGAAACAGGTACAAAACAAACTATTAGCCACCTCATAATACCAGTGTTCCGTTACCTCATAAGGGGAATCTTTGATTGTTTGATCTGCCACAGTACGCAACTCTAAAATATTTTCGATCAGTACTTGATCCACAGCCACCTTTTCTTCGTCTGTCAAAACAAAGCCTTGGGAACTCCGTAAAATGACCACTGCTAATAAGTAGCTGCTTTCTAGGACTTCTCGATCATTGTAGGCGATGCCGAAAGAATCATTCGCTACCCGAATAAATTCAATAATTTTATTTCTTTCCAAATCGAAGGGCCACTCATTCAACCCATATTTTTCTAAGAATAACTGAACATAAAAAAAACGTACCCAGCGTTCATTCTGTGCCACTAAACGAAAGGGCCGGCGCTCCAAGACTAGACCACGTTCGCCTAAAACGCGGTCAATTTGTCGCACCATTCGATAAAAAGTTGCTTCACTGATGTATAGTTTGCTGATCCAATATTCTACATCTTCATTTGGATTAAAAAAAATCTGTTCCAAAAAAAGGAAAGCCTCTGATTCTTCCATCAAATTTCGCGCCAACTGTCGCGTCTTATTATGTAACGCATCGTTTAAACGGATGCCTTTCGTGCGTGAATACTCAATGCCAACATGTTCACTCCAGTCATTATTGATTGCTTCAACATCGTATGAAATCGTTTTCAAAGAACAATCTAATAACTCAGCAACCAATTCTGGGTTTTGCCAATCTAATAAATCTCGCAAAATCCCAATGATTGCTAACCGACGTTGTGTAGTATTTTTAAGTAATCGTCGCACAAACAACCCTCCTAAAATAATCGTCACAATGCTTCAAAGTAACTAACCTTTTTTATTTCGTTAGATTATAACAACACTTTATTATTATATCTTAATTGTCAAATTAAGTTAGACAAATCATCAATACTTACGTAACTCAAAAATACTTCCAAAGGTGTTCGATA
>NZ_BJDW01000044.1 GCF_005405345.1 Enterococcus viikkiensis
GGATACATTAGAGTCAATGATTTAACTGTAATTAACGGAATGGATTTTCCATTTACACATAATTCTTGACGCTACCTGAGGATGTTTTGAAGATTGTTAATAAACAGTCATCACCTAAAAAAAATAAGCCTCGGGTACCAGGAAATAAGAGTCCCAAATATCCTAATGGTCCCGGCGAAAAGCGTTTCCCACAGACCAATGATCGCTTTAACACGTCGTTCATTTGGTTAGGTGGTTTACTAATAGTTATTGTTTTATTGATCGTATTTTGGAAAAGAAACAAGAAACAAAATTAAAGTTAGGAGTTTAAGCACATGAAAAAGAAAACAAAACAAAGAATTTTCGCAGCACTAGCAACGGTAGCCCTTGCGTTGCCAGTAGGATTAGGGTTGGGAAGCAAAGCACAGGCTGCAGATGAAAGTAGTAATCCAACACAAACAATTGAAATTCATAAATTGATTTTTGATAAAATTCCTGAAAAACAGACAAATAATGGTAGTGATAACCCGTTTCAAGATGGAAAACCATTAAACGGTGCCGGATTTACAGCTTATGATGTTACCGACAAATACTGGGATTTATACAAAACTAACAAAGGTAATAGTGAGCAGGCGGTGAAGGATCTCTTAGATAAAATAAAGGAGCCTAACAAGTCAGATCAAGCGAAGGATGCTTCTGGGAAAAATATTCCAGAAGTGAAAACAGCAACTAAAGATGGTGCAGAGGGTGTAGCAGATCTTGTTCTTCCTACAACGAAAGCTGGACAAAATGCTGTTTATATTATTTTTGAAACTACCACACCTAATGGGGCTAACAACCAAAAAGCTATCCCATTTGTTGTTGGATTGCCAGTCTATACGGACACTGAAAATCTTTTATCACCCATTAAAGTATATCCTAAAAATGAATACCGTACCTCTACTTTGGAATTCACTAAGTATGGGGTATATCTTAATAAAATAACAAAATTAAGTTCTTCTAAACCTTTATCAGGGGCAATGTTTTATTTAGAAGATACAGATAACAAGAAAATCTATAGTACAGAAACCAATGATTTTACTTTAGATGAAACAGATAAAGCAATGGATAAAGCTAAATTAAGTTCTGACGATTCAGGGAAGGTCAGTGTTCCAAACCTAGTTTTAAAAGATGGCGGGCATTATGCCTTTTATGAAATGGATAGTTCAGTATCTACATCTAGTCTACAAGAACAAACAGAAAAAGAAGAAATTTTTCACTATTCTAATAATCCAGTAGTAATTGTAGATGCAAATCGGGAGACTAATACAGAAAAAAATAGTCAAGCCAAAATGATATTAACGTATCATTTTAACCTGCATTCCCGAATTGTGTAACGATAATCACTCGAAAAACCGCTGTAACGCTTGATATATAGCGGTTTTT
>NZ_BJDW01000045.1 GCF_005405345.1 Enterococcus viikkiensis
TTAGAACGAGCGATTAATTCACTTCTACAAGCAGAGCTAACTGCTTTTTTAGACTACGAAAAATATGATCGAAATGGATTCAATTCAGGAAATTCCCGTAACGGGAATTATTCACGTACATTTAAAACAGAATATGGAGAGCTAAATTTAACTATTCCTAGAGATCGGAATGGCGAATTTTCTCAACAAACACTCCCAGCATATAAGAGAACCAATGATTCGTTAGAAACGACCGTTATCCAATTATTTCAAAAAGGCATTACGATGGCTGAAATTTCCGAATTAATTGAAAAAATGTATGGGCATCACTATACGCCACAAACGATCTCCAACATGAGTAAACTCGTGTCTGAAGACGTTTTAGCATTTAAAGAAAGAACGTTAGAAGCCAGTTATTCCGTTATCTTTATGGATGCGACACATATTCCTTTGAAGAGACAAACCGTTTCAAAAGAAGCCGTGTACATTACGATTGGTATCCGATTGGATGGAACCAAAGAAGTTCTTGGGTTCACTATCGCCCCAACGGAATCCGCGTATATTTGGAAAGAGGTTCTTCAAGATCTTAAAAACCGTGGGTTAGAAGAGGTTTTATTAGTGGTAACCGATGGTTTAAGTGGTATCGAAGAAAGTATCCATAGTGTGTATCCGAATGCACAATTTCAACAATGCTGTGTACATGTATCTAGAAATATCGCACATAAAGTGCGTATTCGAGATCGAAAAGAAATTTGTGAGGAGTTCAAAGCGGTTTACCAAGCAACGTCTAAAGAAGAGGCATTGGCTCAAGTGGACTTTATGGTCAAAAAATGGGGAAAGCAGTATCCAAGAGTTGTCAATCTGCTCTTGAATCCTGCCATAGTCACATTTTATAATTTTCCTCCCACTATCAGACGAACCATCTATTCAACGAACTTAATCGAAGGATTTAATAAACAATTAAAACGGTATACTCGAAGAAAAGAACAATTTCCAAATGAAGACTCTTTAGAAAGATTTTTAGTGTCGCAATTTAATCAATATAACCAAAAATTTTTAGGCAGGATTCACAAAGGATTTAAAGAAATTCAGGATACATTAGAGTCAATGATTTAACTGTAATTAACGGAATGGATTTTCCATTTACACATAATTCTTGACGCTACC